>NZ_DAMAUN010000088.1:0-24334 GCF_032078915.1 Lacrimispora sp.
AAGAATTTTTCCACCCTGCCGTTTTCGCCGGAGTTTATCCGGGGACTTCACTGCATCCCCTGCCCCTATCACAACTATTATTACTTTACTAAAGAGCAGCTGGAAGAGGAGTTAAAGGAATACAAGGAAGGCCGGGTCCGGGGCGAAGTGGTGAAAAAGGTAGAGGAGGAACTGTTTGAGCTGTACAAGGATGAGAACCTGGATGTAAAGCCCAAGCAGCTGGAGATGAGAGGCGGCGCCAGATACAGCGACGCTGCCTGCAACTTAATCTGCTCCCTGCACAACAATACCGGAGATATCCAGTATGTAGACGTACGGAACAATGGGACGATCTCAAACCTCCCGGCAGAAAGTGCGGTGGAAGCCGCCTGCATCATCACAAGCGGCGGTCCAAAGCCCATTGCCGTAGGCGAGTTAAAGCCCCAGATTAACGGGACCATTCAAACCATCAAGACCTTTGAGCGCCTGGTCTGCGAAGCGGCTGTCACCGGAAACCGGGATTTGGCAGTGACAGCTCTCAACATGAATCCTCTTTGCGCAAGCGATCATGATGCCAATGCTGTCATTTATGAATTGCTGGAGGCCCATAAAGAATACCTCCCTCAATTCTTTAGAAACGAAAGTCCAGAATAGAAAAAAGCTGTGAAATTGACTGAAAAAGTCTGTTTCACAGCTTTTTTTATGGCGTTATAACGGATAAAATGCATGTTTAAAGATGGAAATATTAATTATTAAATAAAAAGTTTATTTTTATTTTAGAATTTGCTTGTGTTTTTGCATATGTTATAGTATCATATGGGTAACAAGAAGTGGTCTAGACCACAGAAAGGGGTGCGAGGATGTATCATATTTTATTAGTTTGCTCAGCAGGAATGTCTACAAGCATGCTTGTAAAGAAAATGCAGGATGCAGCATCAGAAAAAGGCGTGGAGGCCACCATTTGGGCAGTGGGAGATGCTGAATCCGTTGAGGAAGTGAAAAAGGCAGATATTATTTTATTGGGGCCTCAGGTTCGTTATCTTGAGAAGAAGATGAACGAGAGAGTGAAAAATGAGAAACCTGTGCTTGTCATCGATATGATGGCTTACGGCACAATGAATGGCGCCAAGGTACTGGATCAGGCGCTGGGGAAGTTAAACGGGTAAGTATGAAAAAGAAGCTCCCCGTTCCAATGGTTTAGGGGAGGATAAAAGAGGGAGAAAAAGTTATGGGTGCATTTAATTCATTCATGGAAGCAAGATTTATGCCAATCGCAGCTAAAATTGGCTCCCAGAAACATCTGGTTGCCATTCGTGATGCCTTTATAGCCATCATGCCAATTACCATGGTTGGTTCCATAGCAGTTTTACTTAATGTATTTTTGAGAGACCTTCCAAATCAGGCAGGTATGACCGGTTTTGTCCAGGCCATGTCTCCGATCATCAGTGTGAATGGCAATGTATATTTTGGCTCTATCGTAATTCTTGCTCTGGCATTTGTTTTTGCTCTGGGCTACAATCTTTCTAAAACCTACGATGTAAACGCTATTGCAGGCGGAGTCATCGCATTCGCAAGCTTAGTAACCTGTATGGGACAAAGCGCTACCTTCGACTATGAGCTTCCAGGTATTGCAGCGGCAGCTGCCGACCAGCTGAAAGGTCTCGGACTTGATGTAGCCGCTACACCAGGCGGCGGTGTTGCATTAAACGGAGTCAGCGGCTGGGGATACTTAGGCGCCGGATACACCGGTTCCGGTGGCCTGTTTACCGCACTGATTATGGGCTTTATCTGTACCATGATTTACATAAAGCTGATGCAGAAGAAGGTTACCATCAACCTTCCGGATTCTGTACCGCCGGCAGTCAGCAAAGCATTTGCAGCAATTGTTCCAGGTGTAATCGCCATTTATGTTGCAGGTATCTTAACCCAGATCTGCATAACCGCAACAGGCTCTACCATTAATGATATGGTTCTCAGATATATCCAGAGACCGCTCCTCAGCTTGTCACAGGGCTTCTTCAGCGTAATCTTCATGGTATTCTTAATCCAGCTGTTATGGTTCTTTGGTCTCCATGGACACAACGTACTGGCTCCTATCATGGACGGTATCTATTTAACGGCATTAAACCAGAACATTGAGGCATTTACCACCAGCCAGAGCACTGCGAATCTTCCATACTTATGGACCCGCGGTTCCTTTGATGCCTACTGCCAGATGGGCGGTTCCGGAATTACCTTAGGACTTATTATCGCAATCTTCCTGTTTTCTAAGAGGGATGACCAGAAAGCCATTGCAAAGCTGTCCTGGCCCATGGGTGTATTTAATATCAATGAGCCGATCATCTTCGGTATGCCTATCGTATTGAACCCGGTGTATTTGATTCCATGGCTGATCGTTCCTCCGGTATGTGCGACCATCGCATACGGCGCAACTGCCATAGGCCTGATCCCTCCGGTTTTCGTAGCTGTACCCTGGGTAATGCCTGCAGGCATCTATGCCTTCCTTGCAACAGGCGGAAGCTTTATGGCAGCACTTGTATCATTGTTTAATCTGTTTATATCCTTTGCTATCTGGACACCATTTGTAATGATGGCAAATAAGATGAAAAGCGAATAGCAACATGGATTAAGAAGGAGCTGCCAGACCAGTTCACAGGGGATGTCCTGACAGAACTGATTTGGCAGTTCTTAAGTTTAGCAGAGAAAGAAGGGGAGAGAGCTCCATGAAAAGCTGGACCATATTTTTAATCGCCATAGGCTGCCTGTTCATTACTGTATCACCCCAGCTTCCATCCCCTGCCATGTATATGACCGTCGGTTTGGTATTTGTACTGTTGGGTGCAGCCATGCTGATAAAGAAAAGGAAATAAGGGGGTATAAGATATGAAACTTGAGTTTCCGGAAGGTTTTTACTTTGGAAGTGCAACCAGCGCCACCCAGTGTGAGGGAAGCGAAGAAAATGACGGGAGAGGGAAAAATATCTGGGATTTGTGGTATGAGGAAGAAGGCTATAAATTTCATGGAGCCATTGGCCCGGGCATTACCTCTTCCTTCTACCAGAATTATAAAGAAGATATTCAGCTGATGAAGCAGACGGGCCATAATTCTTTCCGGACGTCCATCAGCTGGTCCCGCCTGTTTCCGGAGGGATTTGGAGTGGTGAACGAAAAAGCGGCTGATTTTTACCGCAGCCTGTTTCTGGAATTAAGGGAAAACGGGATCGAACCATTTGTGAATCTGTACCATTTTGACATGCCGGTAAAGCTGCAGGAGCTGGGAGGCTGGGAAAACAGAAAGGTCGTGGATTATTATAAAGAATATGCCTGGACCTGCTTTAACTTATTCGGAGACCTGGTGAAACACTGGTTTACCTTTAATGAGCCCATCGTCCATGTGGAATGCGGGTATCTGCAAGGCTATCACTATCCCTGTAAGGTGGATCCCAAAGCGGCGGTCTCGGTGGCTTATCATACGGCCCTGGCCAGCGCTTTAGCGGTGAAGGAATATCACAGCATGAAGCAGGGAGGGAAGATCGGGATTGTCTTAAACCTGACCCCGGCTTATCCCAGAAGCTCCCATCCGGAGGATGAGAAGGCGGCAAAGACTGCCGAGCTGTTCCAGAATAAGAGTTTTCTGGATCCTGCCGTTAAAGGAACCTATGATCCGGAACTGGTTGCCCTTATAGAAAAGCATGGATTGCGGCCGGAGGCTTCTAAGGAGGACTTAGAGATCATCCGTCAAAATACGGTGGATTTTCTGGGAGTAAACTACTATCATCCCTTCCGTGTCTGTGCAAAGGCCAGTATTCCCAATCCGGCAGCTCCGTTTACGCCGGAATATTATTTTGATATCTATGATATGCCAGGCAAACGGATGAATCCATACAGGGGCTGGGAAATCTATCCAAGAGGCTTATATGACATTGCTGTCAATATCCGTGACAACTACGGGAACATTGAATGGATGGTCACAGAAAATGGCATGGGCGTGGAAAATGAGGGACGTTTTAAGACAGACGGCATGATACAGGATGACTACCGCATTGAGTTCTATGAGGAGCATTTGACCTGGCTTCATAAGGGGATAGAAGAAGGAAGCAATTGCATTGGATATCATGTGTGGACCTTTGTGGACTGCTGGTCATGGCTCAATGCATATAAGAACCGTTACGGGCTTGTGGAGCTGGATTTAAAAACCCAGAAACGGACCATAAAAAAGTCAGGCTATTGGTATCAGGAGCTGCTTAAAAACAACGGTTTTGAAACGGGCAAATAGGAGAGTCATATGGAAGTAAGTCAAAAACTGAATGTAGAGGCAAAGGAATTCTTCAATGCCCTGGCGACCTCGGTTGCCTATGATATCACCCAGGCCACAGGGAAAAAGGTAGATCCAGGCCAGATTTATTCCGGTTTTCGCTATAAAAAGAAGATGAAAAATAAAATGGGACAGGAAAACCATGTGGATGTGGTGATCAAGCAGTTTGTCTCTCCAGACTGCTATGAGGCAAGCTTTTGCACCTCCCATGGGACAAATGTTATATTTTACGGGATCGAAGATAGTAAAGACGGAAACATTATGGTACACTACAAGGAGAGATTTGAGGGGGAGAGTACTTCCTACTCCTTAAACCATAAAATTGTCTCCTGGTTTTATCAAAAAGGTTCCAAAAAGAGGGTTTCCAGGATGCTTTCATCCATGGAAAGCTTCATTAAGGGACAGAGGACAAAAGAGAATTAAAGGTGATAAGAGGTGATACAATGGGGGCTCCGAAATATCAGAAAATAAAACAGGACCTTATGGAAGAAATTAAGGACGCGTCTGTCAATACCCCTATTGCATCAGAACGGGAACTGGCCGGTCGTTATAATGCCAGCCGTATGACCGTGCGCAATGCTTTAAATGAACTGGTGGAAGAGGGAGTATTATATAGAGATAAAAATAAAGGAACTTTTGTTGCAGACCAAAGGCTTATGAAAAAAAATACATCTGCAGAGACTTTAAATAAGCCTATGGATGATACTTATGATTACAATGTGATCTATTTCAGTTCCTGCTTTTCCGATGAGAAGGTCGCTTCCTGTCTGGAAATCGGGTCTGAGGACCGGATGATCCGGATCGTGCGCTTAAACCGGAAGAATGGAAAGCCTGTAAGTGTTGAAGAAATCTATTTGATCCAAAGCCTGATCAATGACAAAGATTACAACAACTTAAATAAGCTTTTGGATCTGAAAGGATACATTGACGAGGGATCGGTTACGCAGAAGTTTCTTCCTATTATAGTGCCTGTAAAATATATTAATCTGCTTCACGTAAAGCTGAATACTCCGATTATTATGGTTGAGAGCACCATTGTAAGCAAAAGCGGCAGCCCGGTCGTGTATATCAGAGAATTTAACAACCCAATTGAAAAAATAATTGAGATAACCACATAGCTGAAATACCCGCAGTATACCATAATCCCCCCCAAAATAGGCAGGAAAGAGGAAATACCCTGCGGGTATACCATTATGCCCAAAAAGCTGGGCAGGAAAGTGAAAAGGTGTTTTATTATGGGAAGACTTGGTATCTCCCTTTATCCGGAGCATTCCACTCCGGAACGGGATAAGGAATATATCCGGCTGGCCGGTAAATACGGGTTTTTGCGGATTTTCACCTGCTTGTTGAGCGTGGGAAATAAAAACAAAGATGAGATGATCCATGAATTTCGGGATATGATTGATACAGCCCATGAATGCGGTATGGAAGTAATACTGGACGTGGCGCCACCTGTTTTTGAAGCACTGGGGGCTTCCTATGACAATCTGGCTCCCTTTAAAGAACTGCATGCAGACGGGATCCGGCTGGATGTAGGCTTTGACGGAATGAAGGAAGCTGCTATGAGCTATAACAACGAAGGACTGAAGATCGAGCTGAACGCCAGCACCGATCCAAGCTATGTGGCGAATATCATGAATCATCATCCGGTGCCGGAAAGGATCATTACCTGCCACAACTTTTATCCTCAGAAATATACGGGAATCAGCCTGGAGCATTTTGATTACTGCAACCGGGAAATGAAAAAGTACGGCCTTAAGGTTGCGGCCTTTGTGTCCAGCAACAATGAGAATACCTTTGGCCCCTGGCCGGTGAATGAGGGATTGTGTACTCTGGAGATGCACCGGGGCCTGCCTGTGGATGCACAGGTACGGCATCTGCTTGCAACCCGTATGGTAGATGATGTGATCATCGCCAATGCCTATGCTTCTGAAGAGGAGTTAAAGGCCTGTGCTTCAGTGACACCTGGAAAGCTGATGTTTGGTCTTTGCCTGGAAAAAGAATTGACGGAAACAGAGCGGGAGATTCTTTACTTTGACCGGCAGCATGGGATCAGAGGCGATATCAGCGAATATATGATACGGTCCACCTGGCCGAGAGTAGTCTTCGCTGACAAGTCTATTCAACCTGCCAATACCCGGGATTTAAAACGGGGGGATGTTGTGATTTTAAATGACGGTTATTCCCGTTATAAGGGGGAGCTGCATGTTGTTTTAAAGGATATGCCTAATGACGGAAGAAAGAATGTGATCGGCCATATACCTGATTATGAACTGGTACTGCTTGATTACATTAGACCCTGGAAATTGTTTGGTTTTACAGAAGTATGATTTGAATGCTTCATGCAGGCATATGACGAAAGCCTTTTCAAGGTCTCTTCAGAGAGATATTAAATATAACTACTTCAGAACTATAAGGAGGTTTATATGATTACTATTTCCAGTCCCATGCAGCAGGATAATATTAAAGAACTATTATCTAATTACAGGGAAGGTGATGTAACATTTACTTTCAGTAAAAAAGAGGGGATAAAACTCTTTTTTGAAGTTACCGGTAATCCGGCGGATGCTGCAATGAAAGCAAAGGAATTAATTAAAAATACAACCTGGGGCAAGGTTCTTTATTTTCAAGCACAGGCTGTATAGTGGTTATGAAACCTGGTGATTAAAAAAATTATAGATAGCAGGAGGACTTTCATGAATACAATTGTAAATTTTATAGAAAGAAAATTTTTACCTGTAGCTGTCGTAATAGGTTCTCAAAAGCATTTACTTGCTCTTAGAGATGCATTCATCAATTTGATGCCCCTGACTATGGCTGGTTCCATGGCCGTTCTTTTAAATGCGCTTTTGCGCGATATACCCAATACATATCTGGGCACCGGTAACGGTGTTACTACGTTTCCCCTTGTTTCATGGATTATTTCTTTAAACGGGATTGTCTGGGGGGGAACTCTGGCAGTTATGGGCATCATGCTTTCAATTACCCTGGGTTATACGATAGCAAAATCTTATGATGTAAATAAGGTAGCCGGCGCTATTGTTTCACTTGCGGCATATCTTATGGGATTGCCTCAAAGCGCCAGCACTTCCACCACCCTTACTTTGAGTGAGGTGCTGCCTGCTAATATTGCAGACATGATTCAGGCTTCAGGTGCGACAATCGCTACAGCCGATGGTGTGTCCACCATAACAGTTACAGGCAGTGCCTGGGGATTTTTTAACTTTTCAGGCTACTTTGGAGCAACGGGAATGTTTACTGTTATATTGTTCTCTTTTTTATCGGTAATAATTTTTGCAAAGCTGATGAAAAAAAATATTACAATAAAACTTCCTGAATCTGTTCCGCCTGCAGTGTCCCGTGCATTTTCTGCCATCATACCAGGTGTTATATCACTTTATGGATCGGCTATCATCTATTTCGTGCTGAAACAAAGCTGGGCATTAGGGACTCAACCTGTCAGCGACTGGATTACAGAGCATATACAACAGCCATTGCTGGGCATATCACAGGGCTATGGTTCTGTATTTATCATTGTATTGCTTGTGCACTTATTGTGGTTCTTCGGATTGCATGGCACAAATATAATGGGAGCTGTTTTGAACAGTACTTATGGTGTTGCTCAGCTGCAAAATTTAGCTGCTTACGAGTCTGGCGCTGAGATTCCTTATAAATGGGTTTCAGGTTCCTTCGAGGCATTTGTGTGGCCTGGCGGCGCGGGGGTTACAATTGCTCTTATTGTTTCTATTTTAATCTTGTCAAAACGTGCAGATTATAAAATGGTGGGCAAGTTAGGTCTGGGACCGGGATTATTTAATATTAACGAACCAATCATGTTTGGTATACCTGTAGTTCTTAATCCTCTGTTGATTGTGCCGTTTATTTTGGCTCCGCTTGCAACAGCAACCATTTCATATTTTGCAACGATCTGGGGGCTGGTAAGTCCTGTGGTTATCAGTGTCCCATGGGTGATGCCTGTATTCTTGAGCGGATTCCTGGCTACAGCAGGCGACTGGCGTTCGCTCGTGCTTACTGCTGTCAATATGGCTGTTGCCTTTGCAATATGGGCGCCATTTATTATTGCTGCAAATGGAGTAGACTCTCCATCAGATAACTGATAACCTGTTGATGAGAAAAACGGCGTACATCTGATATGATTCAGATGTGCGCCGTTTTTAGAAAACCATCATCGAAAACCAGTGTGAAGTGCCCATATTTCTTAAATGTGGGCATTTCACCTATCTTCCTGAAATACAAGCCTGCGAATGGCCCAGGCAACCCCATCCTCTTCATTTGATTTGGTATGGTATCTTGCTGCCTCCCGGATACAGGACATGGCATTTTCCATGGCGACAGTCCATCCGAATTCCGGTGTGAACATGGACAGATCATTGTCGCTGTCTCCAAGCACCATCACATCCTTAAGAGAGATTCCCTTTTGTTCTGCGTATGCTTTTAAAACCAGCCCTTTCTGGGCAGCCTGATTGGTCAGCTCAATATTGTCGGGGAACGAGGAGGCCGCAGCCAGATCCGGATAGTCTGCAAAGATTTCTTTTAATTTTGCAGCCTTCTGGACAGGAATTCCATTACTGCATATTTTAAATACATCGCTATTCCCAGGAAGCTCTTTAAGAGAAGAAATAAAGGTCGTGGATTCCATCCGCTTTTGCACGGCATCTTCCAGCTCTTGGGAAATGTTGGCAAGAGGGCTGAATTTCTTCTTTATGAAGGAGTATATCTCGTTCAGCTTCCGCTCTTTTGGGGTAGTTGTATACCGCCCGCATGCAGTCAGGATATCCATATCTGCCTGTTGCTCTGTAAGGATCCGATCAATGTCTGCAAGGTTCTGAGAAGTAAGAGGAATCTCGCTCAGTAGTTCACCATCCTGACTGTATACGGCAGCCCCGCTTAAGCAGATGTAGCTGCATGTGATATCATAGGTATCCATAACGGCTTTTGCTTCTTGATAATCCCGTCCGCTGCAGATTAAAAATTCTATGCCCGCACGCTCAAGCCTGCGGATTGCATCTATATTGGCTTTTGAGATATTGGTCTGAGGGTTTAAAAGGGTGCCGTCCATATCGGAGGCGATCAGTCGGATGCTCATAGCAAGTAATCTCCTTTGTCTGGTTATATATTCTCGTCGTTATACTTAGCTTATCCTAATTTAACCGGTTCGTCAATGAAGAGGGGAGGGAGAGTCCTAATTTCATCAGATTTCATATCTCCAGAGCCGGTATCTTCCTTTCTTTTTACAATCTCCACATATAATTCTTAATCAATGCAATGCCTGGCTTCTATTCAGGTTTATCCGTGACAGTGGGGTTATTGATGCTGCCATGAATATATTTTTTGAATTCTTTCAAAATAATGAATATGGTGGAATGTTTTGAGGTATTTATGGTATAATCATAGCCAGATAATAACAAGCCCATTTAAGGAGAACTATGAAACCACATGCATTTGCGGTCTGTGCATATAAGGACTCGCCCTATCTTGAAGCCTGCATCCGTTCGCTCCTGAAACAAAGCGTCAGGTCAGAGATCATCATATGCACATCAACACCCAGCCCTTTCATTGAAAAAATGGCGGACAAGTATCAGATCCCATTGTTTATCCGGCCAGGGAAAAGCAATATAAAGGAAGACTGGAATTTTGCCTATGACCAGGCTTTTGCCCGCTTTGTTACCATTGCCCATCAGGATGATCTGTACCAGAAGGATTATGTAAAGAAGCTTCTGGAATGCTATAAGAAATACCCGGACATGACATTGTTTACGGGAGGATATACCGTGATCCGGGGAAACCGGCCGGCTGTCTTTGAAATGGTGGAATTTATCAAGCGTTTTCTAAGGATCCCGCTTCGTTTCCATTCTATCAGTCATTTATCCTGGGTCAAGAAAAGCGTATTGATGTTTGGAAACTCTATCTGCTGTCCTGCATGCGCATATAATAAGGAAGAATTAGGAGAGTCTCTTTTCACCTCTCCTTACCAGTTTGCCCTGGATTGGGATACGCTTTACCAGCTATCCGGACGGCCGGGACGTTTTGTTTGCGTGGAAAAAACGATATTGTATTACAGAGTCCACGGAGAGGCCACCACAAAAGCCTGTATAGCGGATAACAGCCGTATCAGGGAGGAAGCGGATATGTTTTCAAAGATGTGGCCTGGACCGATGGTAAAGATATTGATGCATTTTTACAGGAAGGCTTATAAAGAGTACGAATAAAATAAATATTTGGAGGAAGAACCAATGAAGGTAGTATTATTAGCGGGAGGCTTTGGAACCAGAATCAGTGAGCAGAGCCATTTAAAGCCGAAGCCAATGATTGAAATCGGGGAGAAGCCTATTTTGTGGCATATTATGAAGTACTATTCCCAGTATGGCTTTCATGATTTTGTCATTTGCCTTGGATATAAGCAGTATGTAGTAAAGGAATTTTTTGCGGATTATTTTCTTCATACATCCGATGTAACCTTTGATCTTGCCAACAATCAGATGGAGGTACATAATAATTATTCGGAGCCATGGAAGGTGACCCTGGTGGATACAGGGTTAAATACCATGACCGGCGGGCGTATTAAGCGCATAGAGCCTTATATCGGCGATGACCCCTTTATGATGACCTATGGAGACGGAGTCTGCGATGTGGATTTAACGGCTTTGTTAAAATTCCATCAGGACCATGGAAAGACCGCTACCATGACCACTGTGAATATCGCCCAGTTAAAGGGAGTTTTGGATATTGATGAAGGCGATGTGGTCCGTTCTTTCAGAGAAAAGGACGAGGCGGATACCAGCCTGATCAACGGGGGCTTTATGGTCTTGAATCCTGAGATCTTTTCCTATTTAAAGGATGATAATACCATATTTGAAAAAGAACCATTGCAGAGCCTGGCGGCAGAGGGGCAGCTTATGAGCTTCCATCATAACGGCTTCTGGCAGTGCATGGATACGCAGAGAGAAATGAAGAAGCTGGAAGATTTGTGGCAGTCCGGACAGGCACCATGGAAAATTTGGGAGAAATGATATGACAAGTTGGGCTAGTATCAAATGGAACGAATTTTGTGATTTTTATAAAGGAAAAAAAATCCTGGTCACAGGGCATACCGGCTTTAAAGGGACCTGGCTCAGCCATCTCCTTATTAAGGCCGGAGCATCGGTAACGGGATATTCCCTTACGCCTTCCACAGACCCAAACCTGTTTGAAGCGGCAGGACTTTCCCGCAATGTGAATTCTATAATCGGGGATGTCAGAGATTTGGAACATTTAAAAAAGGTGTTTTCCCAGGAGGAGCCGGAAATTGTGTTTCACCTGGCGGCCCAGCCCATCGTACGGGACTCTTATAAGGATCCGGTCTACACCTATGAGACCAATGTCATGGGTACCGTCAACGTACTGGAATGCGTGCGCCTGACTCCGGCTGTTAAATCCTTTTTAAATGTCACAACGGATAAGGTGTATGAAAACAGGGAATGGGAGTACGGATACCGGGAAACAGACCCGTTGGATGGCTATGATCCATATTCTAACAGCAAATCCTGCTCCGAGCTGGTGACTCACAGCTATGCAAAATCCTTTTTCTCTGACGGGCGCGTGGCAGTTTCTACATCCCGTGCAGGAAATGTGATCGGAGGAGGAGATTTTGCCAATGACAGGATTATACCGGACTGTATCCGTGCGGCAGCCGCAGGGCAGGATATTATCGTAAGAAATCCCCATTCCACAAGGCCGTATCAGCATGTGCTGGAGCCTCTGGCTATTTACATGACCATTGCCATGAAGCAGTATGAGGATTCAACCTTCCAGGGATATTATAACGTAGGCCCTGACGACAAAGACTGTGTGACCACCGGAGCGCTGGCGGATCTATTCTGTGAGGCCTGGGGCCAGGGAATAAAGTGGATTGATAAGTTTGAAGGAGGCCCTCATGAGGCCAATTTCTTAAAACTGGACTGTTCCAAGATTAAAAAAGTCTTTGGCTGGTATCCCAGGTATGGGGTGAAGGAAGCAGTGGAAAAGACTGTGGAATGGACCAAGGCCTACTTGGAAGGGGCGGATATGCCTGCATTTATGGATCAGCAGATAAAAGAATTTTTCAATTAATATAAGTTTGAGAGGAAAAATAAAATGTTTGAAAACAAGACAGAAAAAGTGGCGCGGGAGGAGATCCTTTCTCTGGTAAAGGAATACTGCAGCACCTACCATAATCAGAAAGATCCGTTTAAAGAAGGAGACCGCATTTCATATGCATCCCGTGTGTACGATCATCAGGAAATGGTGAACCTGGTGGACAGCTCTCTGGAGTTTTGGCTTACATCCGGGCGGTATACCGATGAATTCGAAAAAAAGCTGGCGAAATATTTAAAAGTCAGATTCTGTTCCCTTGTGAATTCCGGATCATCAGCGAATTTGCTGGCATTTATGGCTCTTACATCACCACTTTTAAAGGAGCGCCAGATAAAGCGCGGTGATGAAGTGATCACAGTAGCAGCCGGATTTCCGACCACAGTAACTCCTATGATCCAGTATGGTGCGGTCCCCGTATTTGTGGACGTTACCATCCCCCAGTATAACATTGATGTGAACATGCTTGAGGCTGCACTTTCAGAAAAGACAAAGGCAGTCATGATCGCCCATACCCTGGGAAATCCCTTTGACCTTTCTGCGGTTAAGGCATTTTGCGACAGGCACCAGCTATGGCTCGTAGAGGATAATTGCGATGCACTTGGTACAATTTACACTATAAATGGGGAAGAGCGTTTCTCCGGAACCATCGGAGACATAGGAACCTCAAGCTTTTATCCGCCTCACCACATGACTATGGGAGAGGGCGGTGCGGTTTATACGAATAATTCACTGTTAAATAAAATAATCCGCTCATTCCGTGATTGGGGCCGGGACTGTGTGTGTCCTTCCGGACGCGACAACTTATGCGGACACCGGTTTGACCGCCAGTACGGGGAGCTTCCTGTGGGCTATGACCATAAATATGTTTATTCCCATTTTGGCTATAATTTAAAAGCCACTGACATGCAGGCAGCCATCGGCTGTGCCCAGCTTGATAAGTTTCCCTCCTTTGTAGAGAGGCGGCGTCATAATTTCGATCGTCTTCATAAGGGCCTGGAAGAGGTTTCCCACAAGCTGATCCTTCCGGAGGCATGTCCGGGTTCCAAGCCAAGCTGGTTCGGCTTTTTAATAACCTGCAAAGAAGGAGTAAGCCGGAATCAGGTGGTACAGTATGTGGAATCCAAAGGCGTTCAGACAAGGATGCTCTTTGCCGGTAATTTAACCAAACATCCATGCTTTGACCAGATGAGAGCGTCCGGGGAAGGATACCGGATCGCCCAGCAGCTGAACAATACCGACCGGATCATGGAGGATACCTTCTGGGTAGGAGTATATCCGGGAATGACTGATGAGATGATCGATTATATGGCAAAGACCATTAAGGAGGCGCTGAGCCAATAAGGGTTTTATACCTCTACGCCCTCAAGAGCATGGGCGGGAAAGAGGAAACACCCTGCAAGTATACCTTTATGCCCAGAAACACGGGCAGGAAAGAGGAAACATGAAGGAATACGATTTAACGGAGGTACATCAGGCGAACCTGGCCATTTTAAAGGAAATTGACCGTATCTGCCGAAAATACAGGATCAAATATCTTCTGGACGCAGGTACGCTTTTAGGCGCGGTAAGGCACAAAGGCTTCATTCCCTGGGATGATGATGCGGATGTGGCATTTACCCGATCTAATTATGATGCTTTTTTAAAGGTAGTGCGCCGGGAGCTTCCGGAAGAGATGGAACTTCTTGAACCAAAGGATTTGAGAGGCGGGACGGCTTTTTATGATTTTACTACGAGAATCATCTATAAAAACAGCCGGACTCATGAGGACTCTGAAGAGATGCGGTTTTATGAAGGAAAATTAAACCATCTGTGGGTGGACTTATTCACCATTGATGAGCTCCCTGAAGGCAAGGCTGCTTCTGCCTGTACCCGCCTTCTTCATACTGTGATCTACGGCATGGCTATGGGCCACCGTTACCGGTTGGACTATAAAAAGTACAGCCTGGTCAATAAAATCGTTATAGGCACGCTGGCTGCTTTTGGGAAATTGATTCCAATGAAAACCTTGAGAAAGCTGCAGCATATGATTGCGGTCAAAGATCAGAAGGGAAAGAGCCGCCTTAGGTATTACAGCAACTACCAGCCGGATTATCTCTATGTGACGCTTAAAAAGGAATGGTGTGAAGAAACTGTGGACCTGGAATTTGAAGACACCAAACTGATGGCGCCAAAAGGCTGGCAGGAGGTTCTCACCTGGATTTACGGTGATTATAAGAAGTTCCCGCCGGAGGAACAACGGGTACCGTCTCATTCCAGTACGGAAATTAAAATATATCATTAGAACGCAGGGATTCAAAAGAATCCCGCCCTTGTTTTTCAGTTATAAGAATCCCGCAACCGGACAATTAAAATCCGCATTGATCAGGCTTTTTATCAGCCATCTCAATGCGGATTTTCATGTCCAAGGAGCTAAACTCCTATTGCTGGTTTAAATATTCCTTCGCGTCTTTAAAGAAACTGAAAATAATAAGGAGTATAATAATTCCTATAGGAAATGCTGCGATGATAGAAACCGTCTGCAGATTGGCCATGGAATTCTTGGAAAATATAAGAGCGATGGGAAACAGCATTAAAAGTACGGACCAGAACAGCTTTACCCGTTTATCCGGTTCCACGTCCTCGGGAAGCTCCTTATAAGAATAGGTGGAAGCAACCAGTGCCAGGGCATCAAAGCTGGTTGCGTAAAAAGCCACCATGGTAACTGCCAGAAGGATCAGTCCAAACTTTGCAAACGGCAAGGTTTCAAGGATTGCCATGATTGTCTGGTACAAGTCTCCTGTGGAAGCATAAATGCCCATCACATCCAGCACGCCCTTTGTCTGAAGGGCCAGGCTGTAATTTCCTAATATAATAAAGGAAGTAAATGTTCCTGAGATTCCAAAGACATAGCCACCGAGGATGGTCTGCTTTATGGTGCGCCCTTTACTGATGGCTCCGATAAAGAAAGGAGTGGCTACGCACCAAACCATCCAATAAGCCCAGTAAAAGATGGTCCAGTTCTGAGGGAAGGATGAGGTCCGCAGGGCATCGGTCCAGGTGGACAGGCTGATAAAGTTCTGCGTCAGGTTTCCTACTGCCGTGATCCCTGTTTCAATGGTATATCTGGCTTCCTTACCGCCGATCAGCACATAGAGAAGCAGGCCGAAAAACAGATATGTACAGGAAGCAGCCAGTTTTGCAATGCCCTTCATGCCGAAATAAACCGTAATGGTGTAAACGATACATATAATGACCAGGATCGCAATGGTCAATAATCTGGAATCCGGCAGACCGGTTACCCTGCTGATCGCCATGGAAAGAAGGGGAGTTGCCAGAGAAAATGTGGTTGCAGTACCGGCCAGTAAGGCAAATACGGCAATCAAATCAATGATTTTTCCGCAAAGGCCGTCTACATGCTTTCCTAAAAGAGGGCGGCAGGCTTCCGAGTATTTTTGTTTTGTCCGTTTTTTAACATGGAGCATGAAGCCGAATGCCGCAGCCAATATCATATAAAAGCTCCAGGGGATAGGACCCCAGTGAAACAACGGAAAGGTGGAGGCCCAGTCCTGCATGGCTCCCAGATCCGCGATATGTGGTTCCCCTGCATAGAGAATCCATTCACAAAGGGAATAGAAGAGGATATCAGCGGCCAGACCGGCTGTAAACATCATAGTACCCCATTTAAAGTTTGAATATTGGGGTTTTTCCAAGTTTCCAAGCTTTATGGTACCGTATTTGGAAAATGCGATATACAGGGAGCAAAGGAAGGTAAAAAGCCCGATGATAAGATAGTAACTTCCCAGCTCATCTCCTAGAAATGACCGGATAGCAGCCAGTGTATCCGCAGACTTGCTGGGATATATGGTAAAAACAAGGCATAAAAGAATGATACTTATAAAAGGAATCAGGGTCGTTACCCAATCCAGCTTTTTAAACAAAGCCTTTTTCTCATTGTGGTCCATGTACATAGCCTCCTAAAGTGTTCAAAAAAATAAATTTGATATTGATATTGAACATGATACCATGGATAACCAGAAAATGCAAGATTTAAATAAGAGGATTTAGAATATGCATGGTATTTATTCCAGTAAAAACAGTAACGTATTTGTGAAGATTTTCTGACATTTTGCTAAAACCACTACAAAAAAAGTATTACATCCGATATAATGTTAGATGTTCAATAAGGAGGAGATTATGATGAAGAACAAAGCTCTTTTGATATGTGCGATGTCGGTAATGCTGCTGACCGGATGCACGGAAAAACACATTCTTAATTCCACAGCTCCGGCAGAGCCTGTTTTTGAAACTCAGCAGGGGATTGTTCTGGATTGGGATCAGATTGGAAATGATATGGATGAAGAATTCGTGAACAACGAAGAATATCCTATGGCGTTAAGCATTAATTACATGGTAGAACCGAAGACGAAAAGCATTGATTTGACACTGATTGTAAAGGATGGAACCACACCCGAGGAAGCTGTCGTATTTGCGAATGCAGCAGTTCGGCATTTAGGCGACGAGGCTGCCATGCAGGATTTTTCCTATGAAAAATCAAGCGATACCTCTTATGGAGGATTTTATAAGGATTATGATATGCACCTTATTGTCATGCCGGATTATAAGATGAATGAACAACAGTATTGGCTGGTAGATATGGACATCCCTAAGGGATCTGATGAAAAGATTGTTCCAAAGGAAGGGGCAGTTATCACGGAGGCCACCGTTGAGGATGAGGAGACGGATACTGAAAGCCCGGAATCAGATCAATAGATTTTTAACACAGGTATTAAAAAACATGGATGAGGAATTGGTTTGTAGATCGCTCCTCAGCCATGTTTTTTTGTTCCTTTTTTGTATGTTTGTTATGGATCAACCGCCAAACCGCTGTGGTAGGAATAATTGCCAAGCTCCTTTAAAAGCTTATTGTGGTCCAGGCTGTCTAGTGGAACCGGCGAGGTCAGTTCCTCGTTCAGCAGATAAAACACATCATTGCATTTTACCATGGAATGATGGAAAAGCTCGGGAAATGAGGCCTGGGATGCAAGGCGGCGGTTCCAGGGGTTACACCAGGTTTCATGGTTTAAATTCATGGTGACGACGGGATCCGGCGGGGTGTCCGTAACCAGCTTCCGGGAAGCAAGGTGCGTACGCAAGAAAAGAGATTCCATAAATTCAATGCTGTTTTTCTTGCGGCTGGACGGATCGGCTAGAGTCCTGCATCCTAAGCGCATAGCCAGGATGGAACGGGATACCATCTGGGATGTTACACGGAAATTATTCCGGTAATTTAAGGGGTAATAGGCTTCATTGATGCATATGGACAAAAAGCCGGAGATGAACTGCGATTCCTGGCCGTTTAAACAAATGGTGGCCGCCTGGTTGAACTGAGATGGCTTTTTCTTTTTGTATTTCATCAATAGCAGTGCATCTATATCATTTTCCAGCATGGCATGAAGCCCATGATGATAGTTGCTGGAGTTTTTTACATCATATTCAATTCGGCCGTACACGTAAGGGTGGCAGATGGAGTCCCCGATGTAATGGCAGAAGTAACCGCTCATATAAGAAATGGCCTGTTCTCTCTGCTGTTTGGACTCGATCTGGGATAAGTGGTTTAAACAGGAAACAAAAAAATCATGTACATGGTTTTCGTGCATGTAGGAACCTACGTTGCGGTAATCCCGGTGGCGGAGAATGGGGATATTATAAAAAAATATATCCGGTCCCTGGAGGCCAAGCTGGTAAAGCCATCGGTACTTGGAAATTATACGTTTTAAAGGAGTGTTAGGCATGTCATTGAAAACCTTGACTCCTAGCAGATAGTGAGTGGTAAAACCAGGCATATTGTTCACCTCGCATTTATTTGCAGTTCGCGAATCTGTAGTGTGGTCCGCGAGTCCGCAGTGCAGCTCGCGAATCCTGCGGATTCGTTCGCTCACGGGCTTTCGCCCTATGAATTAGAACACAAAAAATTTTTCTTACGTGCGAGCACGACGAAAAATTTTTTGTGTTCTAATTCGCACTGCTCATTGCTTATATGGAGATTATACCATATCAGATTTTATTTTGTGTGAAAATCATTGGAAATTTTCATACTGGCCGGGTGGGTCGAATATGTGTTAAGGAGAGCGTTCAGGAGCTGATCCTATGATACATCGTATACATGAAATCGTGTGGGGGCCGTGGCTTTTGGTTTTGTTTTTAGGGACCGGTATCTTTTTTACGGTAAAGTCAGGTTTTTTTCAGATTAGAAAATTCCCATTTTGGTGGAAGCATACCATTGGTAGCATACAGGAGGATGAGGGAGAAGAAAAAGGGGAAGTGACAAAATTCCAGACGGCTTGTACGGCTTTGGCAGCTACCATTGGGACTGGTAATATCGCTGGTGTGGCTACCGCACTTACAGCCGGCGGACCTGGTGCTATATTCTGGATGTGGGTCTCTGCCGGAATCGGCATGATGACAGGCTATGCAGAGACCATGCTGGGGATCCGTTACCGTTACCGGGATCGGAACGGGGCATGGATCTGCGGGCCTATGGTTTATTTGGAGAGGGGGCTTAAGCTTCCCGGACTTGGCATGCTATACAGCTTTCTATGTATCATGGTTTCTCTTGGAATGGGAAGCATGGTGCAGTCCAATTCCATTGCGGAAACTCTTGAATATTCCTTTGGCATACCGCCAATTCCTATTGGGATCGTGCTGACTGGTACCGTATTATTGGTGGTACTGGGAGGGATTGCAAGAATCGCCTTTGTGTCCGAACGGCTCATTCCTATCTCGGCCGGTGCCTATATGCTGTTTTCCATGGTTGTGATCATGTCCTGCTACGATCAGATCCCATATATTTTTCAATGCATTTTTCAGGATGCCTTTCGTCCGGTTTCCGTCTTTTCAGGGGCTGCAGGCTATCAAATCAGCAAAAGTCTGCAATACGGCATATCCAGAGGAGTATTTTCCAATGAGGCAGGACTTGGGAGCATGGCGGTCCTTCACGGCGCAGCAGAGGATACGACACCTGAGCAGCAGGGAATGTGGGCCATGTTTGAGGTGTTTTTTGATACCATTTTGATCTGCACCATGACCGCATTTGTGATCCTGTGCATGACGGAAGGAGATGCAGCCGGCTCAGGCTATGACGGAGCGGCTCTCACTGCCTTTTGTTTTTCAAAACGCTTAGGATTACTTGGGGAATATGTGGTATCAGGAGCCATGCTGATATTTGCTTTTGCTACTATCATTGCATGGTATTATCTGGGACGTCAAGCCGCCATATATCTGGCGGAGCGTTTAAAAGAACGCAGATCCCTCTACATACTGCAGCGCATTTTAAGGGGAAAGGTTTATACCCTGCTTTATCTGGGGGCTGTGTTCCTTGGATGTCTGTCAAAGCTTGAGACAGTGTGGGAATTTTCTGATATCTGGAATGGACTGATGGCGCTTCCTAACATCATTGCCATTATTTTCCTGATGAAGGAGGTAACGGTTCCGGGAAACGCAGAAGAATGGGCACTGAAATTCACCCGCCGGTGAATGGGGAAGGGGCCTGACCTAAATAGCGGTCAGACCCCTTTATGATGAATTAGTTGCAAGCAAATGGTCAGCAATCTCCTGCATAGTAGGAGATAATGCTCATATAATCCTTTGGAGCCGGAATATCCAGTGAAAGACTCAGGAAGTTTTTATTTTCCCTGTACTGATGAAGCAGCTCGTTCTGGAGTCCATAGTGTTTGTTGATATTTTCTTTTCTACCGTCAGGGTACAGCAGATTGACCGCATCACTGCACGCATTTACTGTTTGTAAAAAGTTATCCATATTCAAGATATTCAATTTTATCATTACAAACCCTCCATTATAAAGACAGTGATTATTAAGTGACAGCAATATAATAAAAAAGATTGCCCTATTACCTTTACAGGTATCATTATAGTGCAATCTTTTTTGAATAAATATATTATTTCTGCCTTTATATATCATTTTCCTGCCATTTGCGACGGTATTCCAGGGGTGTGCAGCCGGTATACTCCCGAAAGACCTTTCCAAAGTAACTGCTGCTTCCCAATCCACAGGCATGGCTTATATCGGTAATCGTTTCCCTGCTGTCTGTAAGCATATGACAGGCCGTTTGTAAACGGTAGTTTTTGATATATTCCACCGGTGTCATGTGCAGGCAGTCGTGGAATACCCGGAAGCATTCGCGTTCGCTGGAATAAGCGGCGGCAGCAATCTCTGGAATAGAAATTTTTTCTGCATAATGCTCATGGATATATACCATCATCGATTTTATTTTATCATTTGTTTTGTTGGAATGCCCTTTTTCTTCCAATAGAGGACGCGCTATGTCGAAAAGCCGGATCCATATGTCAGATAACGTTTCCCGCAGTTTTATCTCATATCCGAAATTATTTTCGGAAAGGTGAAAAGATTCCCGAATGATATCTAAAACTTTTGCCTGTTTTGGATCATCAGGATATAAGGCAATAATTTCTGCCTGCGGCGATGTGGTAATCGGCGTAACGTATTTTTGCTCTATCCGGCTACCGTGTTGGCCAGCTATGAAAGAGGGGTCAAAAAGATGGAGGAACTGAATGTTTTTTTCTGATTCAGCCTGCGGTCTTGCCATGTGAAGCACATTGGAATTTACCATACCTCCGGTACCTGCGGGAAATATCATGGTTCCTTTGGGCGTACAATATTCCATTCTCCCGCTCTCCATATAAAATAACTCCACGGCTTTGTGCCAATGCCATGGAACAAAACGCCCTATAAATTTGTCCAATTGGGAGCAGGAGGCAATATATGGAAAGTCTTTCGCAAAATCAGGTAACAATTCTTCTTTGCTTCCTGTATGGAATTCTATTCTATAAATGTTCCTCAATGATCGTATCCCCCTTTCTCTGTTATAGAAACAAGTGACAGTAAGAAAAGCATTTATAAAGTTTTCGTATAATAGTAACGTTTTCCCGTCACTGGATATTCTTCCAGTGCAAACACGCTCTTGTATCCGTGCTTTACATAGAAGGCAGGCGCCTGAAAACTGAACGTATCCAGAAATGCGTATCTGCATCCCCGTTCTTTCGCTGTTTCTTCCGCCTGATCTAAAAGCTTACTGCCAATATTTTGTCCTCGTAGATCTTCCCTGACCCATAAATATTTGACAAACAACCAATTGCCGTGTGTATTTCCGATCAGTCCTCCGACTTTTTCTCCGGTATGGTCCTGCAAATAGATTCCTAAATCTCTTGGGTTCTTGTCCTCAATTCTGGGTAAGTTATAGTTTAATAAGCCCTGGTAAATGATTTCCTCATCTTGTTCTTTAATGTTGTCAGTTATTTCAAAGTTCATTTTAATCGTTTCTCCTTGTTGGCTTATATGAGTTTTCGGTTGTATTTATCATATCATATCCCGCAGCACAATTCCACAGTCCATATCAGGCCTTAATAGAAACAAATATATGCGAAAAGACCAGACCTGATTTAAGCAAAAATTATCAAGAATTTATTTCTGAAAGAGTATATAATGATAATAAGTTTTTGGAAAGGAGCAGGTATATGGATTATCATTCAAAAGTGGGGGACTCGCTTAAATATATTGAGGAAAACTTAAATGGTAAGATTGATCTTGATGATCTTGCAAAAAGAGCCTATCTGTCAAAATATCACTATCATAGAATTTTTCACAAAGTATCAGGAGAATCCGTTACCAGATACATTACCAGAAGGCGGATGGAAAAGGCAGCGGGAGAGCTTGCCCGGACAGACAGGCCGATCATCGATATCGCCCTGGAATGTCAATATGCTTCTCAGGAATCCTTTTCAAGGGCCTTTTTAAAGATTTATGGACTGACGCCGGGAAAATACCGGAAAAGGTATAGCGTCAATTCCAATCATGTGATTGATTTGAGCAGCCGTTCCAGCAAGATCATGAACATGGCCGCATAATAATCCAGGAGGTTTCTATGAACAATCTTATCCCAATGGTTATTGAACAGACTGCCCGGGGAGAGCGGTCCTATGATATATTTTCCAGGCTGCTGAACGACCGTATTGTCATGCTGAACGGCACAGTCACCAATGACACGGCAAGCCTGATCATAGCACAGATGCTTTTTCTGGAATCCGCTGATCCTAATAAGGATATTCACTTATATATCAACAGCCCCGGAGGCTCTGTAACAGATGGGTTCGCTATTATGGATACCATGAATAACATCAAATGCGATGTTTCCACCATTAGTATAGGCCAATCGGGAAGCGCGGCTTCCTTACTTCTGGCATCAGGGAAGAAGGGAAAGCGCTTTGCCCTTAAAAACAGCGAGATACTGATCCATCAGCCGTCAATATCCGGCGGGCTGCAGGGGCAGGCTACGGATATTAAGATCCATAGTGATTGGCTTGAAAGAACAAAGAAAAAGCTCAATGAGATATACAGCGAACTGACCGGCCAGCCGATAAAAAAAATTGAGGAAGATATGGAACGGGATCGTTATATGACGGCTGAGGAGGCAAAGGAGTATGGCTTAATTGATGAAATTCTATTATGCCGCAGGTGATACCGGAACATGGACCCAAAAACCCGCTTACGGAAGGTCTGACAAGGCAGCCGTAAGCGGGTTTTTCTCAGCAGGAATCTGAAGCTATTCATCGATCATTTTTACTTTTTCCTTTCGTCCCATCAATTCATAGTATTTACGCCATTCTTCAACCGACTGCAAGGGAATCTTAATCCCATGAACTTCTGTGGAATCTTTAATAGTTTCCTTTTTCAATGGAAAATAATATTCCTTATCCTGGTTCACGATAACAAAACCGGCCATTGCATCAATGTCAACACCATCAACATGAAACTCCATAAAACATTTTGTTTTGTATTTGGCGTTTGGGTCAGGCTGCTGAATATCTCCTAAAGATAATAAGACATCTTTTACTGCTTCCACATCTTCTTCGGCAATCATAATATCTATATCATGAAATTCAGATGCAATTCCTTTGAAGTATAGCAGCAAGGAGGCTCCAATGGCCCATGTAACATCTTTGTGATTTAATTCGTCTGCAATACGCGCTAATACCGTCAGCTTGTGTTTTATATCGTCCATTCCGTCACCCCGCTAAATTTTATATAATCATTAACTCATCCATTGCCTATTGTTTCAACCTTATTTTGCATATCGGAATTCAAAAGTATTATATAGAAAAATACTGAAATATCATGATATAATATCAAAATATGAAGGAAAAAGCAAATCATTATTACTAATTTATGGCGGCAGCCAGATGTTTTTCTGTCATATGCCGGTATTATTTCTACTATTATGATAGGGAGACTATTATATCGGGCTTTTTGCAGAATAAAGGTGGTATAAGTATAAAAATTTACTTTAAGCGAAACCTATGTATCAATGGTAAAATAATAGAAACCCCAGAAGTTTACAGACTTCATAAGGATTGTTATAATTTTAACCAAGTTTTTAAAATATAGAAAAATGAAGGAGGTGATGCCATATGTCAAACGAAGATAGAGTACCCAATAGATTAATCAATGAAAAATCTCCCTATTTACTTCAGCATGCATATAACCCGGTGGAATGGTTTCCTTGGGGAGAAGAGGCTTTTTCCAAGGCAAAAGCAGAAGATAAGCCCATCTTTTTATCTATTGGGTATAGCTAACTCCGGTTGAATATGTGCACTTGTCATTGGTGTCATGTCATGGCTCATGAGTCTTTTGAAGACCAGGAGGCGGCGGATGTTCTTAACGAATTTTATGTGGCGATAAAGGTGGACAGGGAAGAGCGGCCGGATATTGATTCCGTATATATGTCAGTCTGCCAGGCTCTCACCGGCTCCGGCGGGTGGCCTCTTACGATC
The DNA here is from genome assembly GCF_032078915.1 of Lacrimispora sp. Taxonomy (GTDB): domain Bacteria; phylum Bacillota; class Clostridia; order Lachnospirales; family Lachnospiraceae; genus Lacrimispora. The sequence goes on from NZ_DAMAUN010000088.1 coordinate 24,271, forward strand.
ATTATGACGCCGGAACAAAAGCCTTTTTACGCCGGGACCTATCTGCCTAAATTTTCAAGATGGG
>NZ_DAMAUN010000089.1:0-23654 GCF_032078915.1 Lacrimispora sp.
GGCCTGCGGGATGCGGACGGCAGGCCAGCGGCGGAAGGAGCAGGAGCGACCTCTCTTTTGGTCAGAAAGGTGTCGGAGATCCTTGGCAGGGAGGTGGATGGAGCGTATATATTCAACCATCTGGACCAGCCGGACATTGACCGGATATACCAGGACTGGCTTTATAAGGGGGCAATGGTGATCGGCAACTTTGCTGTCACGGTGGATCCTGAAATACTGCTGATCGGCGGGGGGATCAGTGAAAATAAGATATTTATAAGGGATATGAAAGAAGCGGTATATACCCTGTATCCCCATCTAAAACCATATACGGCCATCGAGGCCTGTGAACAGGGAAATATGGCAGGGAGAATGGGGGCCCTGTATTTATTGCTGCAAAGCGGAGAAGGAGGCGTTTGGTCATGAAAAAAGGTGTGAAAATCGTGGCAATCGGAGGAGGGTCCAGTTACACACCGGAGCTGGTGGATGGATTTTTAAATAGATATAAAACCCTGCCTGTGAAGGAGCTATGGCTGGTGGATATCCCTGAGGGTGAGGGAAAATTACAGATTGTAGCTGAATTCGCAAAGCGTATGGTAAAAAAAGCAGGAGTTCCAATGAAAATCCATACTACCCTGGACCGGAGAGAGGCTCTTACCAGAGCTGATTTTGTCATAACCCAGCTGCGGGTGGGACAGCTGCAGGCCAGAGTGAAAGACGAAAGGATCCCCTTAAAGCACGGACTCCTCGGCCAGGAAACCAATGGTGCAGGCGGTCTGTTCAAAGGAATGAGGACCTTACCGGTTATTTTGGATATCTGTAAAGACATGGAGGAACTGTGCCCGGAAGCATGGCTGATCAACTTTACCAATCCGGTGGGCATGGTCATGGAGGGAGTGAACCGTTACAGCAGCTTCCGGAAGTTCATCGGACTGTGCAACGTACCTTACGGCATGCATAAAGCGGTGGCAGATCAGCTTGGCAGGCCTATGGAAGAGGTGAACGTCACCATGGGCGGTCTGAATCATATGGTTTACGTGACCAGGGTGGAAGCAGATGGAAAGGACATAACGGAAGACGTTGTCAGCCATTGGGGGGAAGGCGGCATTGTGAAGAATATAAAGGCAGTCAGCTGGGACAAAGATTTTGTAAAAGAGCTTGGAGTGCTGCCATGCTCCTATCACAGATATTATTATATGGCAAAGGAATATCTGGAAGAAGCCCTGGAAAAATATGAAAAACATGAGACAAGAGCAGAGCTTGTGGAACAGGTGGAAAAAAAGCTGTTTGAGCTTTACAAAGACCCTGGATTGGCTGAAAAACCGGAATTGCTTTCCCAGCGGGGCGGTGCTTATTACAGTGATTCGGCATGTAATCTGATCCACTCCATTTATAATGACAAGGGAGATATTCAGGTGGTAAACACCATAAACAGAGGTGCCATAAAAAATTTCAGGAATCATGAGATCGTGGAAGTAAGCTGCAGGATCACAAAGGATGGACCGGTTCCGGTCAACGGTTTGGAACTGCCATGGACGGTCAACGGTCTTTTGCAGCAGATCAAATCATTTGAAATTGCCGGGTGCCGGGCGGCCATAACCGGAAGCCCTCAGAAGGCCCTGCTGGCACTTATGATCAATCCCCTGGTGGGATCCCAGAAAGAAGCAAAGGCTGTGCTTTACGAGCTGCTGGAGGCACATAAAGAATATCTGCCTCAGTTTTTCAACCATAAGGAGTGACTTTGATGATATTTTTGGATCTGAACAAAGAGAATGCAGGAACCGCCTATGAATTGTTTGAAGCTGCGGTCCGGGCAAAAGAGGTATTGTTCCGGTCCTTTGAAAACCAGAGTGACTTTTGCAGGTTTTTTATGGAGGACCAGGCAGAAGAGGTGCACAAAATCACCATTCTGGAGGAACATGGCTGGGGATTTGCGTCGGGCTGCTTTGTAAGCGGCGAGAGCAGAGCCTATCTTTCCATGATTGTTGTAAAAAAGGAAATGCAGAGACAGGGAATCGGAAAAGCAATGCTTGCCTGTCTGGAAGACAGACTACGGAAGGAAAGCGGAGCTTCAAGGATAGAAATTGTTTTTTTTAATCCCATGGCCTTTCCTTGGCAGATTCCCGGGAAAAAGGCGGCAGATCATCCCAATGCTCCGGGAGTGGATGTAGGAAGCAATGCCTACCTTTTCTTCAAAAATTGCAGGTACCGGGATTATGCCATGCAGAACAGCTATTATTTAGACCTTCATGATTATTCTGAGCCTGATTTTGCGGCAGACATCAAAGAAAAGTTGGAAAAAGAGGCTATTACGATAGAAATTCATAATTCTGCCAGGCATTACGGCATGGAAGAAATGATACATAAGTTCCAGAATCCTTTGTGGGAAAGAGACATTCTGGGGGAGACGGCAAAGGGAGAAAACAGCCGCCCCATTCTGATCGCAGCACACAATGGCAAAGTGATCGGCTTTACAGGACCGCTGGATGTAGAAAAGAGCGGGAGAGGATATTTTTGCGGAATCGGCGTGGATCCCGATTACCGGGGGAAAAGGATATCAACGATCCTGTTTTGCAGGTTATGCATAAGCCTGAAGGAAAAGGGCGCAGATTTTATGAGCCTTTTTACAGGAGAAAATAATCCGGCAAGAAATATTTATGAAGCTGCAGGTTTCCGGATCGTGAGGACCTGGGCGGATATGAGGAAGGAATGGAAAGACGGATGAATGGAGAAAAAAAGTGCATCATGGCGGTAGGAGGCCATGTGGGAGATGCAGAGTTGACAAGCGGTGGATTTCTGGCGACTATGTCACTTAAGGGTTACCGTATCGTTACCGTAGCATTGACCGGCGGGGAAAGAGGGAATCCGCCTGATAGATCTGTGGAAGAATACAGGATACAAAAAGAAAAGGAAGCCGTTTCTTTTGCCGGAATGCTGGGAGGGGATGCAGTGGTATTCCCTTACAGAGATGGAGAATTACCAGACAATGAGGAGGTAAGATTTCGGCTTTGTGATGCGATCCGGCAATACCGGCCTGCTGCATTGCTGACCCATTGGAAGAACAGCATGCACAAAGATCATGAAACCACCCACAGGATCGTCAAGGATGCTCAGTTTTTCGCAGGACTTTCCGGACTTGAAAGAGAATACAGCGCTCATTTTGCAAAAGGACCCTACTATGCGGAAAACTGGGAAGATTCGGCTGGCTTTAAAAAATATATTTATCTGGAAGTATCAAAAGAAGGATTTGAACTATGGAAAAAAGCCATTGACACCCATTGGTTTGCCGTGCACAGTCCATCCTTTCCCTATAAAGAGTATTATGAGCATCTCATGAGGGTAAATGGCTGTCTGGCAAGAACCGGGTACGCAGAGGCATATGATGTGGATCAGGAACAAAAGAAGGTTGTATTATCGGAGTTGTAAAGCCGTTTCCGATCATCGGATGTCAGGCTGAAAAACAGCTCTTTTATCACCATCTGCGTTGCAAGCGAAGATAAGTTATATTATGAAAACAAAAAGATGTTTTCGTGATCGGATGGACGGCAGCAAAAAACGCTGCTTGTTATCAGAATTAAAAAGAGGGTCATTATGGTGAAAAATGGGATCGATTGTGTGGACCGCTGGCATAAGGTCTTTGACGGGAAACGTCTGGGTCTGATCACTTCTATTTCAGGCGTTGACAGGCATTTAAATTCTACCATCGACATACTTCATAAAAAATACCGGCTGACAGCCCTGTTTGGACCGGAGCACGGAGTCAGGGGAAATGTGGGTGCAGGAGGTGATGTTGAGGACTACATAGACACGAATACCGGATTGCCGGTATATAGCCTGTACCGGAGAAATTCAAAAAGGCTGACTAGGGATATGTTAGATCAGGTGGATGCCGTAATATATGATATTCAGGACATTGGAGTCAGATATTACACCTTTATATCAACGATGATCTATGGGATGGAAGAGTGCGCCAGATATGAAAAAGAGTTTATTATACTGGACCGCTATAATCCTCTGGGGGATCTGGCGGAGGGCAACTGCTTAAAGACCGGATTTGAAAGCTTTGTAGGGGCCTATCCTTTGTGTATGCGCTATGGGCTTACGGTGGGTGAACTGGCCCTTATGGTAAATGAGGAGAAAAACCTTGGCTGCAGGCTGACGGTAATTCCCTGTGAGGGCTGGAGCCGGCATACCATGCAGCCGGAAACCGGTCTCGTGTGGGTGATGCCAAGCTCGGGAATTCCTAGATATGAGACTGCCCTGGTATATGCGGGAACCTGCCTTTTTGAAGGAACAAATATATCAGAAGGAAGGGGAACTACGGCACCTTTTGAAATAATCGGTGCGCCATTTGTAGATGCAGGTAAGCTGGTAAAGCATATGACAGAAAAGAGTCTTCCAGGCGTGTTGTTTTCCCCGGCTTATTTTACACCCTGTTCTTCAAAATTTAAGGGAGAAGCCTGCGAAGGAATCCATATTCATGTTACGGACAGCCGGGCCTTCCGGTCCACGATCTGCGGCCTGGAGCTTCTTGATGCAATAAAGACCATTTATGAAGACCGCTTTGCTTTTCTGGATCCTTATGAGGGAAGCACCAGGCGAATGGAAGATCTTTTGTTCGGATCAGACACGCTGACAAAGAAAACAGCTTCAAAAGAGGAATTGCTGGCCGGGTTTGAGAGGGATGCAAAAGCGTTTTCAGAGCGCAAAAAAGCATATCATCTTTATGAATGAAAGAGGTGACTGGAGTATGGGAGAAATGACATTAAAACAAAAGATCGGACAAATGATGGTGGCCGGTTTTCCCGCCGGGGAATTAAGTGAAGACATGATACGTCTGATAAGGGAGTATAAAGTTGGGAACGTTATCTTATTTTCCCATAACATAGAAAGCAGGAACCAGCTGAAGAGACTATGTGATTCCATTCAAAGGCTGGTAAAGGAAGAAACCGGAGAATATGCTTTTATCACCATCGACCAGGAGGGGGGAGTTGTAAGAAGACTTCCCGAAGGATCGGTCAGCATACCGGGAGCAATGGCTCTTGCACAGACCGGAGATAAGGAAAATGCATATGAAGCGGCACTTCTTACAGGGCAGGAATTAAGAGAAATGGGAATCAATTTCAATCTGGCTCCGGTCCTCGATATTAATAACAATCCGGATAATCCGGTGATCGGTGTGCGAAGCTTTGGACCGGATAAGGCCGTGGTGGCCGAATTTGGCTGTGAAATGGTGAAAGGATATTTAGATTCCGGAATCATGTGTTCGGTAAAGCATTTTCCGGGCCATGGCGATACGGCAGTGGATTCTCATCTTTCCCTGCCCAGCATAAGGAAATCCTATGAAGAGCTGGAGCAGGAGGAGCTGATTCCGTTTATCGAAGCCTTCCGGCAGGGAGCAACAGCCGTAACCCTTGCCCACATTCTGTTTCCAAGAATTGAAAAGGAAAATTTACCGGTAACCATGTCAGAAACCATGATCCAGGGAATCTTAAGAAACAGGCTGGGATTTAAAGGGCTGGTGATTTCCGATTGCCTGGAAATGAATGCCATTAAAGAATATTTTGGTACTGCTTCCGGAGCTAGAAAGGCCATTACGGCAGGAGTTGATCTTGTATTCATTTCCCATACGGCAGGCCTTGCAGCGGAAGCGGCTAAAGAGATAGAGCAGGCAGTGGAATCCGGCGAGATTCCAATATCCCGGATAGACGATGCAGTGGAGCGGATCCTTGCATACAAAAAAAGATATGCGGGGCCCAATGCAGTTGCAGGAAAGAAATCCCATAAGGAACCGGAGGAGTTTGTAAAATCACTGTTTCGTGACAGCATACGGTTTACGAACCGGGAAAGGGGATATGTCCATCTGCTGGGAGAAAATCCTGTGTTTTTAAGCTGTTTTGCCTATCGTTCCACTTTGGCCTCCAGCCGTGTGATGGAGGATCTGCTGTTTGCTGCATATATGCAGGAAAGGTTTGGAGGAGATGGGTATTCTTTTTCCATAGATCCGGATGCAAGGGAAATAAACGAAATACTGGAAAAGGTAAAAGATAAGGGATATACCAATCTTGTACTTGGCACCTACAATGGACATTTAAACCGTGGTCAGAGTTCCCTTGCAAAAGAACTGGAAAAATTAAAGATACCGATGGTCATGGCGGCATTTCGAAATCCCTACGATCTGGATGAGGTCGGTGATGGGGCAGATAAAATTGCGGCATATGAATACAGCAGGCAATCCTTTGAGGCGGTTGTGTCATTGTTTAAGCAGTGCGGCTCCAAAAGGGGAAATTCCATGGAACCGCATATGATACTATGATGCTGACCTCGTGCTCCCTCTTTTAACGTATGGTTTACGTGCCCTTCTTCTATGGGGCACGTTTTTTATTTCATGAAAGCTCTTCATTTTGAGCAGGATAATAAAATGATCTGCTCAAAAAAAGCTTCCACATCAGATATAACCATCCGGCTGATCCCCAATACAGCATTAAGCAGGAGCTAATCACGAAATATTTGTTACTTTTCCTATAATATGATAAGATATTTTTATAGAATAAAGGAGGAATCGTTATGAAACTACTGGAAACAGACCTCCATCTGCATTTGGACGGCTCCTTGACCATTGAAACGGTTAGGCAGCTTGCAGAGCAGATCGGATATGATTTTGAAGGGCAGGGCGGAAGAGAAAGCCTGGTAGCAGGGGAAAACTGTGAGAGCCTTGTGGATTATCTAAAGTGCTTTGACTTACCGGGACAGCTGCTTCAGACGGAAGAAGCACTGGAGCTGGCAGCATTTCATTTAACGGAACGGCTGGCCTCCCAGGGCCTTATTCTCAGTGAGATCCGGTTTGCACCCCAGCTTCATATGAGAAAAGGACTGACCATGGAAAAGGCAGTAGAAGCAGTGGTCAGAGGAATAAATAAGGGAACAGCCAACTCCCCTATGAAGGCGGGGATCTTGCTCTGCGCCATGGTTAACGGGCCTGACCGGGAAAATAAGGAAACCTTTGAAATTGCAAAGGCTTACCTTGGAAAGGGTGTTGTTGGGGCAGATCTTGCGGGGCCGGAAGGGCTGATCCCCATGGAACATTTTGAACCCTTATTTAAAGAGGCGGACCGGAACGGTGTACCCTTTACCATACACGCAGGTGAGTGCGGAGATTATGAAAATATCACAAAAGCGGTCCATTACGGAGCAAAAAGAATCGGACATGGATGTGCCGCAATCAAGTCAGAGGCATGTATGGACCTCTTAAAAAAGGAAAAGATTACCTTAGAGATGTGTGTGATCAGCAACCTTCAGACAAGGGCCGTTCCCTCCATAGAGGAGCATCCGTTAAAGGCCTTTTATGACCGGGGAATCCGGGTTACCTACAATACGGATAACATGACTGTTTCAGATTCCACACTGGAAAAGGAAGCGGAGCTCATTAAGAAATATATGGGATTTACGGATGCGGATCTAAGACAGATGAACCGGTATGCACTGGAAGGAGCTTTTCTTGAAAATAGACAGAAAGAAAAAATATTTGCATTTTTCGACAATAATAATTATAATGAATGATAACTACGTTTAAAAATAGGTGAAAACCAGGAATGCAACAAAAGGGTGACGGCATATGGCAGATAATCCAATGATGGAAAAGAATAATTTGGCGGCTTTGGAAAAGGAACGTCCGGAAAAGCGGAAGGTGGATGTGGATCTGGAAGCTCCGGCTGATTTTACCAGCCCGGACGTACTTTATGAAGAACTGGTCCGCAGTATAAGGAGATATCACCCTTCCGATGATATCACCATGATAGAAAAGGCATATCATATTGCGGATAATGCCCATAAGGACCAAAGGCGCAAATCGGGTGAACCGTATATCATTCACCCTCTTTGTGTTGCCATTATTCTGGCTGATTTAGAGATGGATAAAGAGACCATTGCCGCCGGGATCCTTCATGATGTGGTCGAGGACACGATCATGTCCTTAGATGAGCTGAAGGCGGAATTCGGGGAAGAGGTAGCCCTTTTAGTGGACGGCGTCACCAAACTGACCCAGATATCCTGGTCCATGGATAAGATGGAGATCCAGGCTGAGAACTTAAGGAAGATGTTTTTAGCCATGGCAAAGGATATCCGCGTCATTATCATCAAATTGGCGGACCGCCTCCACAACATGCGGACGCTGCAGTACATGAGACCGGAAAAACAGAAGGAAAAGGCAAAGGAGACCATGGAAATCTATGCTCCCATTGCCCACCGTCTTGGTATTTCCAAGATAAAGATCGAGCTTGACGATCTCTCCTTAAGATATCTGCAGCCGGAAATATATTATGAGCTGGCAGAAAAAATATCTTTAAAAAAGGATGCCAGGGAAACTTTTGTAAAGAGCATTGTAGATGAGGTACAGGAACATTTACGGACCGGCGGGATCGAAGCCAGGGTAGATGGCCGTGTGAAGCATTTTTTCAGCATCTATAAAAAGATGGTGAACCAGAACAAGACTCTGGACCAGATTTATGATCTGTTTGCCGTTCGTATTATCGTTGACAGCGTAAAGGACTGCTACGCCGCCCTTGGGGTGATCCATGAGATGTATAAGCCCATTCCCGGCCGCTTCAAGGATTATATTGCAATGCCGAAACCCAACATGTACCAGTCTCTTCATACCACTCTGATCGGAAACAATGGGCAGCCCTTTGAGATCCAGATCCGTACTTACGATATGCACCGTACCGCAGAATACGGTATTGCCGCTCACTGGAAGTATAAAGAGAGCGGAAGCGGACAGGTGGCAGCAGGCAAAGAGGAAGAGAAGTTAAGCTGGCTGCGTCAGATCCTGGAATGGCAGAAGGACATGTCCGATAACAAGGAATTCTTAAATATGGTAAAGGGAGATCTGGATTTATTCTCCGACAGTGTTTACTGCTTTACCCCTTCCGGAGATGTGAAGAATCTTCCCGCCGGCTCTACGCCAATTGATTTTGCATACTCCATACACAGTGCAGTAGGCAATAAGATGGTGGGATCCAGGGTCAATGGAAAACTGGTGAATATTGATTACGTGATCGAGAACGGCGACCAGGTGGAGATCATCACTTCCCAGAACAGCAGGGGGCCCAGCCGGGACTGGCTGAACATAGTGAAAAGCACCCAGGCCAAAAACAAGATCAACCAATGGTTTAAGACAGAACTGAAAGAAGATAATATCCTTCGCGGCAAGGAAATGGTGGACCGCTACTGTAAGACAAAGGGAATCATTTATTCTGAGATCAGCAAGCCGGAATACCAGGAAAAGGTCATGAAGCGTTATGCGTTCCGTGACTGGGAATCCGTTCTTGCATCCATCGGACACGGGGGCCTTAAAGAGGGCCAGGTCATCAATAAGATGGTGGATGAACGGAATAAGAAGCTTAAGAAGGATGTTACGGATAACAGCATTTTAAATGACATAGAGGATATGAGCAACAGGCTGCCAGTTAAGAGACGTTCGGGCAGCGGAATCGTGGTTAAGGGAATCCACGACCTTGCAGTCCGTTTTTCCAAGTGCTGCAGCCCGGTGCCGGGAGATGAGATCGTAGGCTTTGTAACCCGCGGACGGGGGATTTCTATCCACAGGACAGACTGCGTCAACGTCTTTAATCTGCCTGAGGACGAGCGGAATCGTCTGATTGATGCGGAATGGCAGGAATCGGAGGGGGATGACACCAAGGAACGGTATTCCTCGGAGATCAAGATATTTGCCAATAACCGGATCGGCATGTTTGTTGACATATCCAAGGTGTTTACAGAGAGGCAGATCGATATCACCTCCATGAACTCCAGAACTAACAAGCAGGGCAAGGCGACCATTACCATGACCTTTGATATTCATGGCGTGGAAGAACTTGGCAAGCTGGTTGACAAACTGAGACAAATCGAAGGAGTCATAGACATTGAGAGGACTGCGGGATAACGCAGTTTTCTCTTTTTGCGCGGGCAATGAGCCGAATGATAAAATTTGGAAAGCGTGTTTTTCTTAGTTGTCTGAACCGGATTTGTATCAGGTTTACATAAAGATAGTTTCAGTTAGGAGATAAAAATATGAGTGATTTCAGAATTAAGACCTGTCCAGTGGGCCAGCTTGGAACCAATTGCTATGTATTATACCGGGAATCCCTTAAAAAAGCGGTAATTGTGGACCCGGGCGCAGACGGGGAATATATCCTGGATCTGTGCCGGGAGCTTTCCCTGATTCCGGAGGCGATTTTACTGACTCATGGGCATTTTGATCACATTCTGGCGGTAAAAGATATCAAAGAAGCATTTCCCGATGTGAAAATTTATGCAGGAAAGCAGGAAAAAGAGATGCTGGCAGAACCGTCTGTCAATTTGTCTTCCTCCTTTGGTAAGGCTTATTCGGTTCATGCAGACGGATATGAGGAGGATGGAGCCATCCTTTCCCTTGCAGGAATGACCTTTAAGGTTTTGTTTACCCCAGGCCATACTTCAGGTTCGGTCTGTTATTTAATTGAATCTGAAAACGTCCTCATAAGCGGGGATACTCTCTTTTTGGAGTCTTTAGGAAGAACGGACTTTCCTACGGGAAGTCAGTCCCAGATCTTGAGCTCCATAAAGGAACGGCTTTTTGTCCTGCCTGACGATACTCTTGTTTATCCGGGCCATGGGGAGGCGACCACGATTGGTCATGAGAAAGTATACAACCCGGTGGCATTATACAGAGGATAGGAAGCATCAAGAGGAAAGCACCCCGCGGGTATCCCGATATGCCCATAAAGCATGGGAGCAGATGAGGAAAACACATGATAGGATTAATATTAGACGACCAGTCCTTTGAGCAGGATATCAGAGAGCTTTTAATGGCATTTTATCCAGGAGAGGGCTTTGTCCACAAGGAAAGCCCAGAAGAGGCGTACCGTCTTCTGGTACGGGGAAGGACAGGAGAAGCTGATTTCGAACTGTCGATCCAGGATTTTGAGAAGGGCATTGTAAGTTCTTCATCCACAGAAGTGGATTTTACAGACCGCTTTGAAACCAAGAACCGGATTAAGCGGATGCTTTATGGCATGGTTCAGGAGCTTACGGGGATCGAACTTCCCTGGGGTACCTTAACAGGAATCCGGCCCACCAAAATAGCCATGACAAAGCTTATGGAAGGGAATACGGATGAGGAAGTCCGCAGATACATGAAGGATACGTATTTAACCAGTGACGGAAAGGTGGATTTAAGCCTGGAGATTGCAAAGCGGGAGATGGAACTCATTTCCGCCATTGATTACAGCCACGGCTACAGCTTGTATATAGGTATTCCTTTCTGCCCCACCACCTGCCTTTACTGTTCCTTTACTTCTTTTCCCATCGGACAATGGGAAAAACGCATGGAAGAGTATCTGGAAGCTTTGTTTAAGGAAATGGATTATACGGCAAAGAAAATGGCAGGAAGGATCCTTGATACGGTTTATATCGGCGGAGGTACGCCTACCTCCCTTTCCGCCCTTCATCTGGATAAGCTGATAAGCAGGCTGAAAGCAACCTTTGATTTTACCGAAGTAAAAGAATTTACCGTGGAGGCCGGACGCCCGGACAGCATTACCGTAGAAAAGCTTCAGGTTCTAAAAAGCCATGGCGTGACCCGTATATCCATTAATCCACAGACCATGAAGCAGGAAACCCTGGATATCATCGGCCGGCGCCATACCGTAGACATGGTAAAGGACCGTTATTCCATGGCAAGATCTTTGGGCTTTGACAATATCAACATGGATTTAATCATCGGCCTGCCGGAAGAGGATATGGAAGATGTGACCCGTACCATGGAGGAGATAAAGGCTCTTGGGCCAGATGGCATTACCGTTCATTCCCTTGCAATCAAGCGTGCGGCCCGCCTTAATATGTTTAAGGAAAAGTACGAGGATTTAAAGATCACCAATACTCAGGAAATGATCGATTTGACTGCCTCCTATGCCAGAAGCATGGGGCAGGAGCCCTACTACCTTTACCGTCAGAAAAACATGGCCGGAAACTTTGAAAACGTCGGCTATTCTCTTCCAGGCAAAGCCTGCATCTATAATATTTTAATTATGGAAGAAAAGCAAACCATTATAGCCTGCGGGGCAGGAACTACCACAAAGGTGATATTCCCATCAGAAAACCGTCTGGAACGGGTGGAAAATGTCAAGGATGTGGAACAGTATATTGCAAGAATTGATGAAATGCTGGAAAGAAAAGAAAAAATGCTTGCAAAATTGGAAATGTAATTTACAATAGAGGCATGATTTCATAAATCCTGCCCATGCTTTTTGGGCATAGAGGTATACCCGAAGGGTGTTTCCTATCTATCGTAGGGAATTACCCTATAAAATAAGAAAATAACGGAGTGAACGAAATGGCATTGAAAAAGAAACCGGTTACCGGAATGAAGGATATTCTTCCCGCCGAAATGCAGGTACGGGAATATGTGATGAACCAGATACGTGAAACTTATGGCGGCTTCGGCTTTCATTCCATCGAAACTCCCTGTGTGGAGCACATTGAAAACCTGACCAGCAAACAGGGCGGAGATAATGAAAAGCTGATTTTCAAGATCATGAAGCGGGGAGAAAAGTTAAATCTGGAGACAGCACAGGCGGAAAATGATCTGGTTGACAGCGGCCTCCGGTATGACCTGACCGTTCCCTTATCCAGATATTATTCTAATAATGCGGCATCCCTGACCGCTCCCTTTAAATCCCTTCAGATGGGAAGTGTATGGAGGGCGGACCGTCCCCAAAAAGGGCGATTCAGACAGTTTGTCCAGTGCGACATCGACATATTGGGGGATTCCACCAGGCTTGCAGAGATCGAACTGATCCTGGCTACGACCACCTTGCTTGGAAAGATTGGATTTAAGGGGTATACCGTAAGGATCAATGACCGGAATATCTTAAAGGGAATGGCTGCTTTCTGCGGCTTTCCGGAAGAAGCTTATGACCAGGTATTCATCATTCTGGATAAGATGGATAAGATCGGTATGGATGGTGTGGCAAGGGAACTGGCAGAAGCAGGTTATGATGAGGAAAAAATTAAAAAATATCTATCCCTTTTTGAGTCGGTGACAGAGGATGCTGCCGGAGTGCGCAGCCTGGGCAGCGTCTTAAAGGATGCGATGGATCAGGAACAGGCAGAAAACCTGGCGGCTATCATTGACAGTGTGAGCCAGATCACCACCAGCCAGTTTCACATCGTGTTTGACCCTACCCTCGTGAGGGGAATGTCTTATTATACAGGAACCATTTTTGAGATCCAGGTAGACGGTTTTCCTGGTTCCGTAGGTGGCGGCGGCCGATATGATAAGATGATCGGAAAATTCACCGGCATGGATACGCCTGCCTGTGGTTTTTCCATTGGATTTGAACGGATCATCACCATCTTGATGGATGAGGGCTTCACGGTTCCTGGAAAGGAAGACAAGGTGGCCTTTCTGATTGAAAAGGGTGTAAGTGATGATGTGATGAATGGGGCCGTCAAAGAGGCGATGGAAGAACGGGCTAAGGGTGTGACCGTTCTGGTTTCCCAGATGAATAAAAACAAAAAGTTCCAGAAAGAAGGCCTTGAGAAGGAAGGCTATACACTGTTTAAGGAATTCTATAAGGATGCACTTAAGTAAATTTATCAGGAGGAACGCCTAAGGGGCATACTGATATGCTAAAAAACATGGGCAGGAAAGAGGATATTATGGCAGAATCAATGTTAGGCTTAAAAAGAACACATAGATGCACAGAGGTTACAATAGCCAATGTGGGCAGTGAAATAACGGTTATGGGCTGGGTCCAGAAAAGCAGAAATAAGGGAGGAATCATTTTTGTTGATTTAAGAGACCGTTCCGGAATTCTGCAGATCATTTTTGAAGAAAGCGATTGCGGAGCTGAAAGCTTTGCAAAGGCTGAAAAATTGAGAAGTGAATTTGTTATCGCAGTGACCGGCGAAGTGGAAACAAGGGCAGGAGGAGTGAATGAGAACCTGGCAACAGGTGCCATTGAAGTACGGGCAAAGAGCCTAAGGATTTTATCCGAATCTGAAACACCTCCCTTCCCCATCGAAGAGAACAGCAAGACAAAGGAAGAACTGAGATTAAAATACCGTTTCCTTGATCTTAGAAGACCTGATATCCAGAAGAACATCAGGGTGAGAAGCCAGGTTGCCACCTTAACAAGGGCATTTTTGGCGGAAGAGGGCTTTTTAGAGATTGAAACGCCGACACTTATTAAGAGCACTCCGGAAGGCGCCCGGGACTATTTGGTTCCAAGCCGTGTCCACCCAGGCTCTTTCTATGCACTTCCCCAGTCTCCCCAGCTTTTTAAGCAGCTGCTGATGTGTTCCGGTTATGACCGTTATTTCCAGCTGGCAAGATGCTACCGTGACGAGGATCTGCGTGCAGACAGACAGCCGGAATTTACCCAGATCGATATGGAACTATCCTTTGTGGATGTGGAGGATGTGCTGGAAGTCAATGAAAGGCTGTTAAAGAAATTATTTAAGGAAATCACTGGATTTGATATCCAGCTTCCGATTACCAGAATGACCTGGAAGGAAGCTATGGACCGCTTTGGTTCCGACAAGCCGGATATGCGTTTTGGAATGGAACTTAAAAATGTTTCCGATGTAGTAAAGGATACGGAATTTGCAGTGTTCAAAGGAGCTCTTGAAAACGGCGGTTCTGTCCGCGGCATCAATGCTAAAGGGCAGGGAGCTATGCCTCGTAAGAAGATCGACGCTTTGGTTGAATATGCAAAAGGCTTTGGCGCCAAGGGCCTGGCCTATCTTGCTGTGAATGAAGACGGAACCTATAAATGTTCCTTTGCAAAATTCATGACAGAGGAAGAGCTTCACACTCTGGCAGATGCAATGGGAGCAAAGCCTGGAGATCTGCTTTTATTTGCGGCAGACCGGAATAAAGTGGTATTTGACGTATTAGGCAACTTGAGACTGGAGCTGGCAAGACAGCTTGATCTTCTGAAAAAGGATGACTTTAAATTCTTATGGGTAACGGAATTTCCGCTGCTTGAGTATTCCGAAGAACAGGGCCGTTTTACTGCAATGCATCACCCATTTACCATGCCTATGGATGAAGACTGGGCGCTTATTGATAGCAATCCTGGCGCTGTCCGTGCAAAAGCATATGACATCGTGTTAAATGGTACGGAGCTTGGCGGAGGTTCTGTCCGTATCCACCAGAGTGATATTCAGTCCAAGATGTTTGAAGTGCTGGGCTTTACAAAGGAACAGGCAGAGGATCAGTTCGGCTTCCTTTTGGAGGCGTTTAAATATGGTGTTCCGCCTCATGCAGGACTTGCTTACGGTCTGGACCGGGTTGTTATGCTGATGGTAGGCGCAGACAGCATCCGTGATGTAATTGCATTCCCTAAAGTAAAAGATGCGTCCTGCCTGATGACTGAGGCACCTTCAACGGTAGATCCGAAGCAGCTTGTGGAGCTGGGAATAGAAATCAGTGAAGAAAATGAATAATTGATTGATGAGGGAGGCCCTTCTGCTAAAAGTGTCAGCTTTTGGCGGATGGGCCTCCCTTTTCTATGTTTATAATTAAAAGGTCTAAAAGAAACCTGAGAAATGGAAGAAATAATTTTAAAATATGGAAAAATAATATACTATTTTTACATTTATCTGATATAATAGAGGAAAATGTACTTTTCAAAAGGAGGGTTTCAACAATGAAAGGAAGTAAGACAAGAAGGTTTTTGTCACTATGGCTGGCTCTGCTCATGGTCCTGTCCCTGACGACAGGCATATCCTTTTCTTC
The DNA here is from genome assembly GCF_032078915.1 of Lacrimispora sp. Taxonomy (GTDB): domain Bacteria; phylum Bacillota; class Clostridia; order Lachnospirales; family Lachnospiraceae; genus Lacrimispora. Next base: position 15,761 of record NZ_DAMAUN010000089.1, read on the forward strand.
TCTGGCTGCAGACAGGGATATCGTGGTTCTCTATACCAATGATGTCCACTGCGGGGTTGATGAAAACATAGGATATGCGGGACTTGCTCTCTATAAGAAAGAGATGCAGGCTCAGACTCCATATGTGACGCTGATTGACGCCGGAGATGCCATTCAGGGCGCGCCTATTGGGACACTGTCAGACGGAGGTTATTTGATCGACATTATGAATAAGGTCGGTTATGACTTCGCAGTGCCGGGCAACCATGAGTTCGATTATGGGATGCCCCGTTTTCTGGAATTGGCAGGAAAGTTAAGCTGTGGTTACTATTCCAGCAATTTTATGGATTTAAGGACTGGCTCCACGGTATTTGCTCCTTATAAGATCTTTACATATGGGGATACTAAGGTCGCGTTTGTGGGTGCAACTACCCCGGAAAGCTTTACCAAATCCACACCAGCTTATTTCCAGGATGGAAATGGTAATTATATTTACGGTTTTTGTGAAGATGAAAATGGACAAAGACTCTATGACCAGATCCAGTCATCTGTAAACAGTGCAAAAGCAGAGGGAGCTAATTACGTAATTTTGGTAGGCCATCTGGGCGAAAACGGGACAACAGACCGTTGGACCTCTGATAACGTGATCAAGAATACTACGGGCATTAATGTATTAATCGACGGCCATTCCCATGAGGAATATGGAAAGTACGTAAAGAATAAGGAGGGCCAGGATGTACTTCTTACCCAGTCAGGTACAAAGTTAAAGAACATCGGAAAGCTGACACTTCATACAGATGGAACATTTTCCAGCGAACTGGTTTCCCAGGTTCCGGCAGGAGCGGGCACCAGCGCTTATACCGTAAAGAATGGGGATTCTTTAAGCCGGATCGCTAAGAGAGAATTAGGCTCCTATAACCGTTGGAATGAAATCTATGAAGCAAACAGGGATAAAATCAAGGATCCTAATGTCCTGACTGTAGGAATTCAGTTGGTAATTCCTGGAAAAAGCGCTGTTACAGCTGACGGAAAGGCCATTGACTATGATACAGACAAATTTGTAAAGGCGATCCAGGCGCAGTACAATGAGACATTGAAGGCTGTGATCGGGCATACGGATGTTGAACTTACAGTGAATGATCCGGCAACCGGAAACCGTGCGGTCAGAAGTGCGGAGACAAACCTTGGTGATCTGTCTGCGGACGCATACCGCTATGTGCTTGGAGCAGAGATCGGCTTATCCAATGGCGGCGGTATCAGAGCCAACATAAAAGCCGGCAACATTACCTATAATGATACCCTCACCGTGTTCCCATTCGGTAATATGGGTTGTGTTGTGGAAGCAAGCGGCCAGCAGATCAAGGATGCCCTGGAAATGGCTTCCCGGAACTGCCCGAAGGAGAATGGTGGTTTCCTGCAAGTATCAGGTCTTACTTACACCATCGATACCACTAAGGCTTCCAATGTACAGTTGGATGAAAAAGACAATTTTGTGAAGGTAAACGGAGCATACCGGGTATCCGATATCATGGTAGGCGGCGCTCCTCTTGACGTGAATAAGACTTATACCGTAGCCTCCCATAACTACATGTTAAAATCTGCCGGTGATGGCATGACCATGTTTAAGGGAAGCAAGGTGATCCGGGATGAAGTCATGACTGATGTAGATTTGCTTTCCACTTACATCCGCAGCAATTTAGGCGGCAATGTAGGTGCTGATTATGCAAATCCTGTAGGTCAGGGCAGAATTACCATTAAATAAAATGAAAAGCAGCCTGCCCCGGTAAGATGGGGCAGGCTTTTCCATTGCTTCTTTTCTCAGGAAATGATACACTTAAAGATAGAAGCAATTACAGATAAAGATTAGGAGATTGATATTATGTTGTTAAAAGACCCGCAGACCCGTTTTGAGGAAATATACCAGATTTATAAGGAATCATTTCCAAATATTGAGCGCCGGACAAAAGACGATCAGAAAAGGGTTTTCGGTAATCCCTGTTATAAAGTCCGGGTGATAGAAGAGGAAGAAAAGATTGTGGCCTTTCTGGGATACTGGGATCTGACCTCTTGTGTTTTTATGGAACATTTGGCCACAACGGAAGTATGCAGGGGAAAAGGATATGGAAAGCTGCTGGTACAAGAGGTTATGGAGGAAACAGAAAAGCCTGTATTTCTGGAGATAGAACCAATCACGGAGGAGAATCCTATAACCAGAAGCAGGGCAGTATTTTATGAAAGGCTGGGATTTCACTCCAATTCCTTTTACTATGAGCAAATGCCCTTAAAGCCTTTGGACAAGCCTATTCAGCTGTGGATTATGAGTTATGGAAAACCTGTGACGGAAGAAGAATTTCTGCCGTATAAAAAAGAAATTTATGAAATAGTATATGGTGTGGCTGCTTTTGAATAAAAATTGAGAGTGCAGCCACGTACTGTCAGAGAAGCCGGCATTATGCCGGCTTTGGCTGTAAGGGGATACCGGAGGCTCAGATGAAGAATATTCCTAACTTAATTACAATGACAAGAGTGTTAGGAACCGTGGTTTTGTTAACAATGGAACCATTTTCAAGACAATTTCTCATTGTATATTTTTTATGCGGCATCAGTGATGTTTTGGACGGAATGATTGCGCGAAAGATGAATGCCGTAAGCAAAAAGGGTCAGATGCTGGATAGCATTGCTGATGTTTTCATGGTTATAGTTTTGTTGTCCATATTTGTTCCCAGCTTTAAATTGCCTTTATGGGGAATATATTGGATCGCTGCGATTGCTGTTGTCCGCTTGATATCCCTAGGCGTTGGTTTTATTCGTTATAGGCAACTTGCCTTTTTACACACTTACGCTAACAAGCTGACAGGGTTTGCTTTGTTTACTTTTCCGTTTCTATATATTGGATCAGGATTATATGCGGCAGCCATTTTGGTCTGTTTGATTGCAAGCATTTCGGCGATAGAAGAATTGGTTATCAATACGGTTTCTATAAAGTTACGGCGTGATATTAAATCCATATTTTCACTAAAAAAATAGAATCGTCAATTGGATATTCGCGATCCGCTTTGCTGCCTGCTCACAGCGTGTCCCGCTTCACTGGCACAAGTAAGTTCAACCTATCACTTATGCCTTTCCGGCATTGCAGTGGGGGAATTGCTTGATGAGGTTAAAAAGATCAAAGTCAGAGGTATCAAGTGGATTTTCTATCATGATGATCACAAATATAAATTTGAATTCGAGAGGTGGTATTGATATGGAAGAAAATTTATTAGTTAAGGTTATAAAAGATCAGACAGTCCGTGCTTTATGGGAAGTGAAAAATGTTATTGATTGTGTACCAGATGAGTTATGGAATAAAGAGTATTGTGAAATGCCTTGTTGGAAACATATTTATCATATGCTTCATTCGCTGGATTTATGGTTTATCAATCCAAGTGATAAAGAGTTTGTAGAGCCTGAAATACACGAAAAGGACTTGAATAACTTAGATGTAATCCCCAGTAAATATCTTTTAAGAGAAGAAATAAATGATTATTTTGCTGATATTGATATAAAAGTAAAGACTTACCTTTCACAACTAACAGATGATCAACTATTAGATACTCCGCCTGATTGTGGATATAATAAATTCACTTTGATTTTAGCGCAGTTCAGGCATTTACATAGCCATATGGGAATGATAATGGGCTTTATTATTGACGACACAGGCTTATGGCCAAGAGTGCTGGGATTAGAGAATCCTTTTCCTGTTGGGGAATACAAAAGATATTTTTAATTATAAACTCTCAAAATAGGAGTATAAAGTTCAAATCGTCTATAGGGTTAAGCGAAACCAGGAAGTTGATGGAGCTTTTTATTATGTTATTAGACATAAAGATTGTTTTGTCCGGCATTATGCCGGCTTTTTTTGTTCGCACCAATATTCACAAAAGCCGTTTCTTCACAGGATGGGCAGCAAGATGCATATATTGATTTTAGAAGAATAAAAAAAGCAATTAAAATGACTAGAGGAGTCGGTGGAAGTGAATCAATATAAAATTTGCGTATATGCAATCAGTAAAAATGAAGAACAGTTTGTAGACCGATGGATGGATGCAGTATCCGAAGCCGATGCTGTCATTGTGACGGATACGGGCTCAACCGATCATACGGTTGAAAGACTTCGGGAAAGAGGAGCCATTGTTTATGAAGAAACTATATCGCCATGGCGGTTTGACACAGCCCGCAATGTGGCGCTAAGCCATGTCCCCGAGGATATGGACATTTGTGTTTCGAACGATTTAGATGAGGTCTTTGAGTCAGGATGGCGGCAAAAGCTGGAAGAGCTATGGAAGCCGGAATACACCCGTGCACGATACTTATTTACATTTGCCTTTAATCTAGATGGTACCCCCAAAAAGCAGTATCCCATGGAAAAAATCCACATCAGGCATGGCTACCGCTGGGTACATCCGGTACATGAGGTTCTGGAATACAGCGGTACAGGGTTTGAGAAGGTCTCATGGATCAACGGGTTGGTCCTTAATCACTATCCGGATTTATCAAAGCCAAGAAGTCAATATCTTCCCCTTTTGGAACTATCTGTTCAGGAAAATCCGCTTGATGACAGGTCTATGTTCTGGCTTGGAAGAGAATATGTGTATCACAGAAATTTTGATAAGGGAATTGAAACGCTGAAGAGACACCTCTCCCTTCAAACGGCTCAATGGAGTGAGGAACGAAGTGCCTCCATGCGCTTTATTGCTCAATGTTATGAAGAGAAGGGGAATATGAAAGAGGCCAGATCATGGCTCTTTCGGGCTTTGGCGGAATGCCCGGATGCCAGAGAACCATATCTTGCTCTGGTAAAATCAGCCTATAAGGAAAAAAACTGGCCGCTGACCTATGCTATGGCAGAAAAGGGATTGACGATCTCGAGAAATTCAGGAAGTTATCTGGTAGACCCGGAAAGCTGGGGGTATGCATTGTATGATTACGGTTCCATCAGCGCTTACAATATGGGGCTGTATGAGAAGGCCAGGGACTATGCCCGTATGGCCTTGAGCTTGAATTCTTCTAATGAAAGACTGCAAAATAATCTGCTATTGATTGAAAATAGGATCAAAAAACAGGAAAAGGCGGAGGAATCATCATGAAACTAAAAATCTGTGTTTATGCTATTTGCAAAAACGAGGTCCAATTTGTAGATAAATGGATGGACTCTATGAGTGAGGCCGACCTGATTGTAGTCACGGATACCGGTTCTGATGATGGGACTGTTGAAAAGTTGAAAGAACGGGGTGCGGTTGTCTATGTGGACATCGTTAAGCCGTGGAGGTTCGATGTGGCGCGGAATATTTCCCTGAATCATGTCCCGGAGGATGTCGACATCTGCGTCTGCACGGACCTTGATGAATTATTTGAGCCAGGCTGGCGTAACAAACTGGAGGAAGCATGGCTTAACCATAGGCCGGAAGGTTCCATGCCTACCGCAAAAATGGGAAGATACCCTTATAACTGGAGTCTTAAGGAAGACGGGACTCCTGACATTCAATTTTATTATTTTAAAGTGCATAGCCGGCAGGGGTTCCGTTGGAAATGTCCTATCCATGAATTTCTCCAATATACGGGAAAATTACCCATTGAAACCATATATATAGAAGGAATGATTCTCAGCCATTACCCAGACACCGATAAATCCCGGGGGTCATATCTTCCCCTTTTGGAGCTTGCTGTGAAGGAAGATCCGGAGGATGAGAGGATGCGTTATTATCTTGGAAGAGAATATATGTATAACGGCCAGTGGCAAAAATGCATGGAAACACTTAAGGAATATCTGGCTTTGCCGGCTGCTGTATGGAGTGATGAGCGATGTGCCGCTATGCGCTGGATTGCAAAAGCCTGCTATAAAACAGGAGACTTGAAGGGAGCATATGCCTGGTATTATAAAGCCATTGCTGAAGTACCGGATATGCGTGATCCCTATGTGGAGTTCTCTAAAATGTGCTATGAAATAAAAGACTGGGCGATGACTTACTTTTTAACAAAAGAAGCTTTAAAGATAAAGGAGAAATCGAGGACCTTTGTCAATATGGGATATTCCTGGGATTATACACTGGATGATTTTTGCGCCATAGCAGCCTATTGGCTGGGCATGCCGAAGGAATCCCTGGAACATGCAAAGAGTGCTCTTGAATATGCCCCCGATAATGAACGGCTAAAAAGCAATTTTAAGATCATTGCAGCCGTACAAAAATCAAATGATCCTTAAAGATGGAACGTTTTATTGATGACATTCTAATATGTACCTTTAGGGATTTCTAGAAAGGGTGTCATAATATGCAATATGCCAGTGATGGTCATGAAATTAACCCGGCGGCGACAATACAGGAGTGTTCAGGAAAAGTTTGCAGATGTAACAGAGGATGCTGTTCTATTGGGCCTACAGGTCCTACGGGTCCCAAAGGTCCACAGGGAGTGAGAGGTAATACAGGGCCGGAGGGACCCCCTGGCTGCCAGGGGCCCAGAGGGTTAAGCGGCTGTCCTGGCCCAGCAGGCCCAACGGGTCCGACAGGCCCACAGGGAGCAATGGGTCCAATGGGTCCGAGAGGAGTAGTGGGCCCAGTGGGTCCAACAGGTCCGCAGGGAGCAACCGGTCCAATGGGACCGACAGGTCAGCAAGGGGGAGCAGGTCCAACGGGTCCGCAGGGAGCTTCTGGTCCGACTGGTCCCCAGGGGGGAATAGGTCCGACCGGCCCAACCGGTTTGCAGGGTGATATCGGACCAACTGGTCCACAAGGGATCACCGGACCAACAGGTCCGCAGGGAATTATTGGCCCAGCTGGTCTACAGGGAGACACCGGTCCAACAGGTCCACAGGGAATTATAGGTCCAACAGGTCCGCAAGGAGTAAACGGCCTACTGGGGGACACAGGCCCAACTGGTCCACAAGGTGATGCGGGCCCAACTGGTCCACAAGGTGATGCGGGCCCAACTGGTTCACAAGGTGATACAGGCCCAACAGGCCCAATTGGCCCAATTGGTCCAACAGGTTCGCAAGGGATAACAGGACCAACCGGCCCACAGGGAGATACAGGTCCAAATGGCCCGCAAGGAGACACAGGACCAATCGGCCCACAGGGAGACACCGGCCCAACTGGCCCTACAGGTTCACAGGGAATTGTTGGTCCAACAGGTCCTCAGGGAGAGGTAGGTCCAATCGGTTCGCAGGGTGATACCGGCCCGACTGGTTCACAAGGTGATATAGGCCCAACGGGTCCACAGGGAGATACAGGTCCAATAGGTCCACAGGGAGACACAGGCCCAATTGGTCCAACGGGTTCGCAAGGGATAACAGGACCAACCGGCCCACAGGGAGATACCGGTCCAAATGGCCCGCAAGGAGATACAGGTCCGACCGGTCCGCAAGGAGACACAGGACCAATCGGCCCACAGGGAGATACCGGCCCGACTGGTCAACAAGGTGATATAGGCCCAACAGGCCCAACGGGACCACAAGGTGATACAGGTCCAACAGGCCCACAGGGAACTATAGGCCCAACGGGTCTGCAGGGAGACACAGGCCCAACGGGTCCACAAGGAGTAACGGGTCCAATTGGCCCACAGGGAACTATAGGCCCAACGGGACCACAAGGAGTAACGGGTCCAATTGGCCCACAGGGAACTATAGGCCCAACGGGACCACAAGGAGTAACGGGTCCAACCGGCTCACAGGGAGATACAGGTCCAATCGGTCCACAGGGAGATACAGGCCCAACGGGTCCACAAGGAGTAACGGGTCCAATTGGCCCACAGGGGGATACAGGTCCAATCGGGCCACAGGGAGATACAGGTCCAACAGGTCCACAGGGAACTATAGGCCCAATCGGTCCACAGGGAGATACAGGTCCAACCGGCCCACAAGGGGACATAGGCCCAACGGGTC
>NZ_DAMAUN010000090.1:0-23285 GCF_032078915.1 Lacrimispora sp.
ATCATGTAACCGGATCCCGATCTGCATAATATCTCCTCCTTTATCTCACTTCGTAATGATTGATGCTGCTTAACTCAAAGGCTTCCCCTTCCTGGCCGGAAATCTTCACATGATCACAGATAAGGGTGTCTACGTTACTGATGAGAAATCCTTTTTTCCTGCACTCTCCTACTCCGGACAGCATGGCGGGGGCTCCTGTCTTTGCCTCGTCCGCGAAGGAAATATCAATATTTTTAAATTCAACGCGCTCAATTTTTCTCTCCGGCAGCCCATAGAGAAAGGAAGCCGCCACATGGCAGTTTTCCGCCTTGATGTTTGTAAAGTACAGCCTCTTGATCTCAGGGGTCCGTTCATCAACAGGAAGGGCCTCTCTGCACTGTACGTAATCAGACTTCCCATCGGGATCACAGAAATAAAAGCTGTTTACAACAAATGGTGTCATGACATGATCCATGTCTATGTGGTCAAAATAAATTTCAGAAAGCACAGAGTCCTTTCCCCGGCCTCTTCTGGTCTTGATCCGAAGGCCTCTGTCCGTATTGGAAAACTGACAGCGCTTCACTCGGATATTCTTAACGCCTGCACCCACTTCGCTTCCCACAGTCACCGCCCCATGGCCATCTTCCATCAGGCACTGGCGGATCACGATGTTTTCAGAAGGCGTTTGATACCTGCGGCCCATGTAGATTTTTCCAGACTTGATTGCTATGCAGTCATCGCCTAAAGAAAAGTGAAGGCCCAGTATTTCCACATCCTTGCAGGATTCCGGGTCCAGACCATCGGTATTGGGGGAATCTGCCGGATTATGAATATCCAGATTGAGGAATTTTAAGCCCTGGCTGAAATATGGATGAAGCACCCAGGCAGGACTGTTTTTTAAGGAAAAGCCCTGAAGGGTCACATTTTTACATCTTTCTAAAAATACCATACGCGGACGGAATGCCACCTTCATCTGGCGGACATTATCCCACCAGTTATCAAAGGAAGCCTGACCATTGATGAGACCGCTGCCATAGACTACCACATCTTCTACATCGATTCCGGTTATGATTCCTGCAAACATCGGGAGAGGATTTCCTTCCCAGGTACCCAGATTATAATCCTCTTTTTCATCATAGCTCTCGATCATTCCAGGAAACCTGGGATATTTGTACCGGTCCGTATCTGCCAGAAGTTCCGCTCCCGCAGCCAGCTCAAGCCTTAAATGGCTCTTTAGAAACAGGCTGGTAATACGATATCTTCCTTTTGGAATCAATACCCGGCTGTCCTTCGGACAAGCCATGATAGCCGCCTGGATAAAGGAGGTATCATCCTGGATTCCATCGCCCCTGGCTCCCATTTCTTTTACATTTAATGTTACAAATTCATAGTCGGTATGGAATCTTGCTTCCACCCTTTCCCCATTTCTTTCCAGAGAAATATTATAATCCATATCAGGTTTTAAGTCAAACAACGTAAAGACAACTCGTTTCGTCTCTCCAAAAACATTTCCGTTTACCAGAATCTTTCCCGGTGTTTTAAATTCATAAATCTGCTCCGTCACAGTCTCAAGGGTTACGGACCGTGCCGTTTTAAAGACAACTTTTAATTCCATTCTGACTTCACCTCAACTTTTTCCTATGTCAATCGGATATTCCCAATCCGCGACCCTACTTGATGATGTTAAAAGGGGCGCGGCAATTATTTACCACGCCCATGCTTTTCATTATCCTTTCACACCTCCTGCTGCAATGCCGTCAATAAAGGCATCCTGGGCACAGAAGAATACAATCAGGGAAGGAATAATGGAGATTAAAGACATGGCCAGAATCCGGTTCCACTGGAATCCTACATCACCGTCCATGGACATGCGCAAATAAATGGAATTCGTATATTTGGGCATATCGGAAACGTAAATAAGCGGTCCCATAAAGTCGTTGGAGGTCCACATAAACTGAAACAGTGCAACGGATACCAGCGAAGGCTTTAACATGGGAACAATCACATACCATAAGGTTTTAATGGAACTGCAGCCATCAATTTTGGCAGCTTCCTCCAGCTCCTTTGGCACTCCTCTTAAAAACTGTATCAGCATGAATAAGAAATAGGTATCCCCTGCAAACAGGGAGGGAATCACTAAGGGTAAATAGGAATTGGTCCAGCCCCACTTATTGAACATGATATACTGGGGCGCATTTAACACGACCTGAGGCAGAAACAGGGTGGAAATCATAAGAGAAAACCAGATTCCCTTTCCCTTAAATTCAAACCGGCCGAAACCATAAGCCGTAATCGTGGCTGATACAACGGTGAAAAGAACCTTTGGTAAAATAATTTTATAGGTATTAATCATGGACTTAAATAAGTTGATCTTTCCGCCATAATCGACAAACGCATTGGCATATCCATCCGTTACAGGCTTTTTGGGCCAGAACCATGCACTGGTGAAGATCTCTGCATTTGTCTTAAAAGTAGCACCCACCATCCAAAGCAAGGGATATACCATAATAAAGCCCACAAGGATCAGTACCGTATAGCGGACTATCGAACTGATCTTTCTCCTGGTTTCCTTCGTCATATCAGCTGCCTCCCTCCTCATCGGAATAGTAAACCCACTTCTTCTGGCTTATAAACGCCACTGCAGTAAAGGTCATGACAATGAGGAACAGGATCCATGCCTGCGCACTTGCAATTCCCATCTTATGACGCAGGAATGCGTTATTGTATATCAGGATTGAAATCAAAGTGGTGGCTCCGTTTGGCCCACCCTTTGTCACAAGGAAAGGTCCGTTAAATTCCTGGAACGCCTGGCAGAGCTGGGTAATTAAATTGTAGAAAATAACCGGGGTAATTAAGGGAATCGTAATTTTGAAAAACTGGGTCCACTTGCCGGCTCCGTCAATGGACGCCGCTTCGTACAAATCCTCGGAAACTCCTTTTAAAGCCGCAAGAAAGATTACCATAGCAGAGCCAAACTGCCAGACCCTTAAAAGCACGATAACCGCTAATGCGGTACCACCGCTTGCCATCCAGTTGATTTTTTCTATGTTGAATACACCAAGGACAGCATTAATCAGACCGTCCGTATTGAATACCGCCCTCCACAAAATTGCAATGGCTATGGATCCACCCAGAATGGACGGGATATAATAGGCTGTCCTGAAAAAATTAACTCCCTTTAATTTAAAATTCAGAATATATGCGACGAACAAAGCAAACGCCAGCTTTAAAGGTACGTCAAAAATTGCATATTTAAAGGTGACGATAAAGGCTTTTACGATATCAGAATCAGTAAAAATCTTCTGGTAGTTCATCATGCCTGTCTTCGTAATGCCGTTAAATAAATCATAATTTGTAAAGCTGTAGTACAGCGAAGAGGCGAACGGATAAACCTTAAAAAGAATAAATCCAATCAGCCATGGTAAGATAAAAAAGAACCCTGCATTGCTTGCCAGGACCTTGCGGATATCCTTTGACTTCATTCTTTTATCCCTCCTGTTTTTTTAATATGATATATTGGGCGTTGACCATTTCCCATAAACCAGTGCATGCATCTTTATCATTACGATCCGTACCATTCCATATAAGTTCCCCGAAACCGCTGTATTTCTCCCTTTGCAACACGCCTGTATTACATGCCTTTAAAATAGAATACCCGATTTCAAGAGCCTCAGGAGAATCAGGAAGCTCCTTTATTTTCTCTCTGACAACCGCTTTAAACAAATCCTTCAATTCCCTGTAATATTCATAGATTTCCTCTGACATCTGGCTGATTGTTTCAATGAGAGCAATCAGGCCGGTCCCTGTGATCTGTTCCTCTTTCCGAAACAAAGCCGTAATCTCATTATAATGTTCTTTTCTTTTATACCTTGTCTCATATGCTGTTACAAAGGGCATAAGTTCCAGGGTCCAGGCCCTGCTGCCGGCCAGCGTCTCGATCAACTGTCTGTATCGTTCGTCCCCGGTCTGATCAAGCGCAAAAAAGCAGGCCAGGCAATCCTGTGCCGGAAGGCTCTCGATCAGCTCCTTAAGAACTTCCTCTCTGCCAAGATACGCCAACACAAAATCTTTACCGGTCTCCTCACCGACAGCTTCATACCTTTGCACAGCCCCCATAAACCGGTATGGGTCCCATATCTTATCACTACATTCCATAACGTCTGCCTGCTCTTTTCTTTATGAGAGCCGCCATAATAGTATGGCGGCCCGTATGAACTATGTATCACTTATTCAAACTGCTTCATTCAATCCACATTCTGCATTTATCTTAAATTCTTATTAATTTTCAAGAGTTTCTGTAACCGCCTTGATCAGCACGCTTGCCGCTTGCTCTGAAGTAAATTCCCCGGTACTTAACTTACCGAATACTTTATAGTAAGCCCCATCCGGATCTGCTTTTAAATCATTGTGCTCAAATTTGCTATCCAGGATGAACTTACTGTAATTCATAACCTTTGTATTGGCCTCAATGGTCAGAGGATCACCAAGGTTGTTATCTGCAAGAATCTTTAAGCCTTCGGCAGAGTTTGGGATGCCTCTTTCAGTGGAGCAAATCTTGACGCCTTCCTCTTCATTTAACAGGAAATTGATAAGCATAGCTGCTTCCTTGGGATGCTTGGAATTTCCGGCAACTGCAAACGCCATGGAAATCTTTGTAAAGCCTCCATCATAATCACCCATTTTAATAAAGTCACCAACTACAAATTCCTGGCCCGGCTTATTTACGCTGCCTTCCAACGCCGCCTTGAATTTGGAAGCGGAGGAATCCCACTCAAAAATACCTGCGTACTTGCCATCAATCCATTTTGCATTCTTATCAAGAGAATCCGCCATATCGCCCCGGATAGCCATTGCCGTCGGAGTAACATGCTTTTCCTCTAAGGTCTTAAAGAAATCCATGCCGTCCTTTACTTCTTCTTCCGTGTAATTAACCTTGCCATCCTCAACCCAGTTCTTACCGTACTTGGATTCTAAGTAATATACAAAAAGAATTGCACGGTCATATTCACCTAAGGCCATGGGATACATATCAGGATCATAGGCCTTAAACGCCTCGCCTGCCGCATACAAGGAATCTAAATCCGTAGGAATGTCGCAGCCTACCTCTTCAAATGCCGTCTTGTTCCAGTAAAACACTCTTCCTGTAGAAGAAATCGGAACAGCCATTAGTTTATTGTCTGCCTTGCAAAGATCAAGACTCTCTTTGGAAAACTGTGTCAAATCAAGAACATCCGCGTAATCTTCCAGATTTGCAAAGGCTGTCCCGCCCTGACTGTAGGATTCGATCCAGTTCCAGTTGATCTGCATGACATCAGGAGCGTTTCCACCCAGAATGTTTAAGGACTGCTTCTCTTCCCATCCAGTCCACGCGCCATACTCAGGAGCTACCGTGATGTTGGGATATTTGGCTTCAAATGCCTTTATCGCTTCCTCAGTTGCAGCATGTCTGCTGTCGCCGCCCCACCAGGAAAACCGAAGTTCTACCGGCTCTGCAGAGGCCGTCGTTTCTTCTGCTTTTGTCTCGCTTTCAGCAGCAGTCGTTGCTGCCGACGTTGCAGTCTCAGCCGATTTGTTCCCCCCGCAGGCACTTAAAGACATCGCCATAGCAGCCGCCAGACCCATCGCAGCCCACTGTTTGATTTTTTTCATAGTTTTCTCTCCTTTTTCTTACCCTCATAATTGAGTTCTTCAAAGCCCTGTGTAAGTGGTTCCACTTTTTCTACATTTTCTGACATATTTGCGTAAGCGCTTACACTCTGCTTTTTCCTTATTATAACATCCATCTGCTTATATTTCATTTCAAATCCCGCACAAAACATTGCAAATGTTGACATCCTATGGTATGATTTTAGTATAAATAGCTAAGGAATTTACGGTTTATGAAAGTACTTACCTCTTTTTCAGATGGAATTGATCAATGCATTGCCTCCCGGTATTTCTCTATCGTACATCACCACAACGAATCGGGAGTTTTAAGCATGCACAGCCATCGCTGCCACGAAATCCACTTTTCCCTAAGCGGAGGCAGCACATTTCTGATCGATAATAAAAATTACTTAATCGAACCGGGGAGCCTGTTCATGATCAGCCAGTATGAAAAGCACCAGCTGCTGCAGATGGATGACTCCAGCCCTCAGGAACGGTTTGTTATATTTATAGATCCCTCCTATCTGGAGAGCATCTCCACGCCGCAGACGGATCTGACCTACTGTTTTACCCACAGACCTGAGAGATTTTCCCACCGTATCGTCTTAAACCATGGACAGCAGCGGCATTTCACGTATTTTTTTTATAAAATAGCCGTGGAAGAGGGATTCGGCCAGGATGTGGTGGAACGTTCTGCCTTTGCCGAGTTTATGGTTTTCATGACAAAATTGGCTGCAGAGTCCTTTCTCGGAAAGGAATCTGCAGAACAGAAACAGTACTTCAGCAGTAAAGTGACCGACATTATCGCCTATATCCATCACAACATCGATTCCCCGTTGCGTATCGGAGATATTGCGGCTCATTTTTATTTAAGTACCTCATACCTTTGCAGGCTGTTCAAGAAAAGCACCGGTACCACCATCAATTCCTACATAATCTCCCGCCGCATCGAACTGGCTCAGAAACTTCTGTCAGGCGGCTACAGCGTCAATGAGGTCTACGGCATGTGCGGATTTAACGACTACAGTAATTTTTTTAAAGCTTTTACCAAAAAAGTGGGAATTTCACCGAAGAAATATTCACAGAATAGTTTAAGATAATATGGTTTGGGGATTGGAGCCCGGTATTCCGGGACCCAATCCCCATTTATATTCCTGTTTCTTTATTGCTTGTATACCCAGCCGGTTCTTCTCATCTCCGTATAGGCAAGAAGGAAGGGTCCTACCCCTTTGGCATCATCTTTAACAATGGGCTCGGACATGTAATAATCATAAGTTCCGTTTCTCTTCTCTTTGCCGCCAAGTCCGGCCACCAGGCAGATTCCTCCCAGGCTTATATTCCCCTCTTCCAGATGAAGATAGGTATCGCAGATTCCCTGGAATGCCTTTTTACCATATCCGGCATAGGACTCCGGTAGATAACCCAAACGGACTCCCTTTAAAATAGCATAAGAGAAAATTGCGCTTCCGCTGGTTTCCAGATAATTCCGGTCCATGCCGCCTAAGTTAACCACCTGATACCACATACCGCTTTCATCCTGGTATTTTAACAAGGAGTCTATCAGGTCACGGAATGCCGCCTCCATCTCCTTTAAGCTTTCCTTATCCGACGGATCGGACTTGTCCATGGTATCTAAAAGGGCCATGGCATACCAGCCTAAGGCTCTCAGCCAGAAATTCTGGGACAGCCCGGTCACCTTATCACACCAAAACATCTCTCTGGAAGAATCGTACGCATGGTAGTAAAGACCTGTTTCCGTATCCCTCATGATCTTTATCACATTGGCAAACTGGCTGTAAATATCGCCGCAGTTTTCCTTTTGATGAAACCTGGTTTCGTATTCCATATAAAATGGCTGACACATGTACAGACCGTCTAGCCAAACCTGGTTGGGATAAATATTCTTATGCCAGAAGTTCCCCTCTTTTGTACGCGGCATCTTTCCGATCTGGCTGTAAACCAGATCAATGGCTTTTCTGTATTTTTCCTTTCCCGTCAGGTCGTAAAGCTCGAACAGAGTTTTTCCCGCATTGACATTGTCAATGTTCCGTTCTTCCACATCATATCCGTCAATGGTCCCATCCTCTCTCACCCTGTAATCGATAAATGTATCCGCAAAATCCAGATATTTTAAGTCTCCGGTAATGGCGTACATTTCTAAAATGGATTTGATCATACAGCCGTCTATGTAATTCCATCCGGCCTTCTCTCCCTGCAGCAGCTTCTCAATGTTCCATACCGGACGGTCCGGTGTGCTCTTTTCCATCAGTTCATTGATGTACCTTTCAATTGCATCCATGTTCTTCTTCTCCTTGCCTTCTGTCCCTGTTTGTCCCCTTAAGCGTTCGTTTCGCTATGGTCATTTTTATACAAGCATAACCGGAAAAAAACCGGTTGTCAAATTCCATTTTAAAAAAGACTATAAAAAAATGGCGGGATACAGCCGGGAATTTACTAAAAATCCCGTTTGCTCTCGCCAATCATTATATTTCAATTCATTAAAAACCCAATGCCTCATCCACAAATATGATTTCGCACTTCATGCCCATAGGAGCCCGGTCAATCACCGCGGTTATGCGGCAGATCCGTTCAGGGCTGTTGCAGTCATAGCACTTGTCTCCCTTTTGGGCACACGGTGTCTTTGCATGGATTCTTTGGGCATTATGCGGAGCAGCCACATTCCTGCTACGGTAAATGGCGTCCTCCAGGCTGGGTGTAATTTTGTTTTTGCCCACGACATAATAGCATGTCTGAGGTCCAAAAGCGGTCATAGCGACCCGGTTTCCGGTTCCGTCGATGTTAACGATCTGCCCGGTCTCGGATACGGCATTGGCGCTGGTTATATAGATATTGGCGCAGTTAGCCAGGTGCCGCACATCTCTGGAAGGCACCTTGTTGTGCCATACCACGGCATTGTTCTGCAGCAGCGCTTCATATAGGCCCATTTCCAAAAGGGTCACGCTTCCACCAAATCCAATGGTCTGGTTCTTTAAGGCCTCCACAAGATAATCACGTGCTTCTTCTTTTGTAGAAAAAAGCTGTGTGAAAAACCCGTGTTTTTCAAAATTATGCCTGATCACCGTATATTCCATATTCGCCTCCAGCTGAATCTGACCCAATTATCTCACAAGCATCTTGCTGATCTGATACTGGTCTTCCGGGATGTCCTTTGTCATGCTAAGAGCTTCCTGAATATCGAAGTCCTGAAATTCTCCATGCTTATAGCCTACGACACGGTTGCTCTTTCCTTCACATAGAAGCTCTACTGCCCTTGCGCCCATAATGGAAGCATAGACACGGTCCTTGCAGGTAGGCGCGCCGCCTCGCTGCATATGGCCCAGGATGGTAGCTCTGGTCTCAATGCCTGTGGCAGCTTCGATTCTCTTAGCCATAGAGGAGGAATGTCCGATCCCCTCTGCATTGATGATGATATGGTGCTTTTTGCCCCGCTTTCTATTCTCAATGATACGGTTAATGAGTGCCTGTTCATCGCCGTCATATCGCTCCGGCAGGAGAATATCCTCTGCGCCGTTTGCAAAACCGCACCAAAGGGCAATATAGCCTGCATTACGTCCCATTACCTCGATGATGCTGCAGCGCTCATGGGAAGTGGATGTATCACGTACCTTATCAATGGCCTCCATGGCAGTGTTGACAGCCGTATCAAAGCCAATGGTGTAATCCGTACAGGCAATATCTAAGTCAATGGTTCCAGGAAGTCCAATGGTATTGATCCCAAGTGCAGAAAGCTTACCTGCTCCCCGGAATGAACCATCTCCTCCGATGACCACAATGCCGTCGATATTATGTTTTCTACAGATCTCAGCGCCCTTTTTCTGCCCTTCGGCAGTTGTGAACTCCTGACATCTGGCTGTATATAAAACGGTTCCTCCGCGGTGAATAATATCGGATACACTGGTGCTGTTCATATCAACGATTTCTTCCTGCAGAAGGCCTGCGTATCCCCTCATGATTCCCTTTACTTCCAATCCTTTATGGATTGCAGTCCTGACAATTGCGCGGATTGCAGCGTTCATACCTGGTGCATCACCGCCGCTGGTTAATACGCCGATGGTTTTCACTTGTTTTGCCATAGTAGCTTCCTCCTGATTCACGGATATCTGTTATTGTAAGTTTTTCATTGCATACATGTTGTATTCTAATTCATTTTCCCAATCTTTTCAAGTTTTTTTTCTACAAGCTTGACATTTTTTTCACCAAGTTTTTTAATCAGAGTATCCAGGAGTCCATCTCCCGCGTTCACGTTCCGGTTGGCCGGCAGAACCTTCCTGGCCCGTTCTTTTTCCAGATAGATGATGACTGAATCATCGCCCTCTGATTCCTTTAGGTCATTTAAGATTTCCCGTTCTACCGCTATATAGGATTCCTTATCAGGGAATTTCAGCCACAGTTCCTTTGGCAGAGCTGAAAAGGTCGTTACCCGCTCACAGATCAGTTTTCCCACCGGATCCTCGCCCACGGATACCCTGCCTTGTATGAAGACCTTGGACTCTTCCACAAAAAGCTCCCTCTTGCTCTCATAATCCTTGGGGAACACGATTACTTCCACGGATCCTGCCAGATCCTCCAGGGTGAGGAATGCCATCATTTTGTTGTTTCTAGTAGTTTTTACGGTCTTTCCTGTTATCATACCTCCGATGGTCACATAGGAACCGTCGGAAACACCGGCATCTCCAGTTTCCTCGTCCACAACAAAATCTATGGTGGTTGCGGTAATATTATTTCTCCAGGTGGTTTCGTAAGCTTCCATGGGATGCCCGCTTAAATAAATGCCAAGGGTCTCCTTCTCAAATGCCAGAAGGTCTTCCTTTATAAATTCTCCCACATCAGGGAACGTAATCTGAAAATGGCTTTTTTCTTCTTCCCCTGCAATATCAAACAGGGTCATCTGGCCTTCCATGGTATTCTTCCGTTCCTTGGCTTTATGCTCCAAAAGCTCCGGTGCAGTCAAAAGCTTCTGCTTCCTTGTACCAGGAAGGGTATCCAATGCTCCGGATTTTATGAAATTTTCCAGGGTTCTTTTGTTGACCTCCTTATTGCTCATCCGGTCAATAAAATCTTCCATATCGTGAAAGATTCCATTTTGTTCCCGTTCCGTCACGATCTGTTCTACCACGGACTTTCCCACGCTCTTAATGGCCGACAGGCCGTAGCGGATGGATCCTCCGGAAACGGAAAACCCGCTTTCTCCCTCATTAATATCCGGCGGAAGAATGGAGATTCCCATCTGTCTGCAGCTTAAGATGTATTCGGATACTTTTGTTACGTTATCCATGACCGAAGTAAGAAGAGCTGCCATGAATTCCTGGGGATAATAATATTTTAAAAAGGCGGTCTGATAAGATACCACCGCATAAGCTGCCGCATGGGACTTGTTAAAAGCGTATTTGGCAAAATCGATCATCTCGTCATAGATTTGATTTGCCGTCTTTTCATCGATCCCATTGGAGATACACCCGGTTACTTCCTCTTCTGGATTCCCATAGACAAAATTCTGCCGTTCCTTTTCCATGACAGAAGTCTTCTTCTTTGACATGGCTCTGCGCACCAAGTCGCTGCGGCCCATGGTATATCCGGCAAGGTCCCTTACGATCTGCATTACCTGTTCCTGGTATACGATACAGCCATAAGTAGGACCTAAGATGTGCTCTAGCTGGGTGCATTCATAGGTAATGGAGCTGCGGTCGTTCTTCCCCTTTAAATACTTTGGAATAAAGTCCATGGGACCGGGGCGGTAAAGGGATATTCCGGCAATAATATCTTCCAGGCTTCCCGGTTTCAGCTCCTTCATAAAGCTCTTCATACCGGAACTTTCCAGCTGGAACACCCCATCATCCCTTCCTGTGCCAATGGAATCCAGTACTGCCTTGTCATTATAGTTGATCCGGTCCATATCAATGGATAATTGCCTGTTTTTCTCTATACCCTTTACCGCATTCTGAATAACGGTCAGAGTACGCAGCCCCAGGAAATCCATTTTTAAAAGCCCCAGTTCTTCCAGGGTCGTCATGGTGAACTGTGTGGTAATGGTTCCGTCGGCTGCCCTTGAAAGGGGAACATATTCATCCACGGAAGTCCGGCTGATCACGACTCCGGCAGCATGCATGGATGTGTGCCTGGGCAGGCCTTCCAGACGCATGGACATGTCAATGAGGTATTTGACCTCAGGATCCTCCTCGTATGCATTTCTTAGGTCAGGGCTTTGCTTTAAAGCCTTTTCAAGGGTCATGCCAAGGTCTCCCGGGATCATCTTTGCAATGGTGTCGCAACGGGCATAGGGCATGTCCAGCACCCTTCCCACATCCCTTACCACACCCTTGGCCGCCAGGGTACCAAAGGTCACGATCTGAACCACCTGGTCCTTTCCATACTTCTGGACCACATAATCGATAACTTCCTGACGCCGTTCAAAGCAGAAATCCACGTCAATATCAGGCATGGAAATTCGCTCCGGATTCAAGAAACGCTCAAACAGCAGATTATAGCGGATTGGGTCGATGTTGGTGATCCCAAGACAGTAGGACACGATGCTTCCTGCTGCGGATCCCCGTCCCGGCCCCACGATAATATCCTGGGACCTGGCGTAATGAATGAAATCCCATACGATCAGGAAATAATCCACGTACCCCATGGTATGAATGACATCCAGCTCATAATCAAGCCTTTCCTTTAACGCCCCGTCATCCTGATGATAATGGCGCTCAAAGCCCTCCACGCATAGCTTGTTTAAATAAGACCAGGAATCATACCCTTCCGGCACATCATACTTTGGCAGCTTGGTTACGCCAAACTCAATCTCCACGTTACAGCGCTCCGCGATCCTGTAAGTGTTGTCAATGGCTTCTCCCGCGTAGGAGAAGAGATTCCGCATCTCCTCTTCGGACTTGCAGTAATATTGGCCGCCTTCGTAGCGCATGCGGTTCTCATCCGCCACCTTTTTTCCGGTCTGAATGCACAGCAGGATGTCATGAGGCGTGGCATCCTCTGCATAGGTATAGTGGATATCATTGGTGGCAACCAAATCGATCCCCGTTTCCTGACTCATCCGTAAAAGGTTCTGGTTTACCGTATTCTGAGCCGGTATCCCGTGATCCTGAAGCTCCAGAAAGAAATTCCCCTTCCCGAATATCTCCTGATAGCGAAGGGCAGCTTCCCTTCCCTTCTCATACTGTCCGCGGCCGACCAGCCTCTGTACCTCTCCTGCCAGACAGGCACTTAATGCAATGATCCCCTCACTGTATTCCTTTAAAACCTCATAATCCACTCTTGGTTTATAGTAAAATCCTTCTACAAAGCCCTTGGAGACAATCTTCATTAAGTTCTGGTAGCCCTGGTTATTCTCCGCCAATAAGACCAGATGATAGTAACGGTCCTCCCCGCCCACGGTTTCCCTGTCAAACCTTGAACCGGAGGTCACATATACCTCGCACCCGATGATGGGCTTGATTCCCGCCTCTCTGGCCGCCCTGTAAAAATCAATGACGCCATACATCACCCCATGGTCAGTGATGGCCATGCTGTCCATTCCAAGCTCCTTTGCCCTGGACACAAGCTCTTTTATCTTACAGGAGCCGTCCAACAGGCTGTATTCCGTATGGACGTGTAAATGTGTAAATGCCATTTGTGCCTCCCTTCTTCTTTACCTATGTATGCATAAGACCGCAGTGAGAGCCTGGGAGCCCTGCGGACTCCCAGGCTAACGGGCATTCGCCCTATGAAACAGGCCATGACAAACTTCTCTTATGTGCAAGCACAACGAAAATTTTCTCCTGTCCTGTTTCACACGGCTCATTGCTTTTGTAAATAGTATACCATAAAGAAACATGCCGGAAAACCTTTTGTACCAGATTTCTTCGTTTCGTACGTTAAGAGGCGGAGCCTCCATTATCAGAGCCTCCGCCTGGAACACACAGTATTCTTTAAATATTACTCGTGATTGCTTAAGTATTTTTCGATTTCGGCAACCGCCTGCTCCTCATCCGTACCATCCGCAGTGATCGTAATCTGTTCTCCCGCTGCAAGTCCCAGAGTCATCATGCCCATAATACTCTTTGCATTTACTCTCTTGGATTCGATTTCAACATAAATGTTGCTTTCATACTGGCTTGCAACCTGAACCAGCATAGCAACTGGTCTTGCCTCTAAGCCTGATGCAAGTTCAACGGTGACTGTTTTTCTTACCATAATTATCCTCCTCAATCCTATGAACGGATTATTCCATTCCGCTGCTAATGCCTGTCCCGCGCAGCCGCCCTGCCAGGTCGCCAAGCTTTCTAAGTCGGTGGTTCACTCCTGATTTGCCTACAGGAGGGTCCAGAGCTTCTCCAAGCTCTTTTAATGTTGCTTCCGGCCTCTCCAACCGTTCCCTGGCAATTTCGCATAAATTGTCCGGAAGATTATCAAGTCCGATTGTATCTCTGATATATGTTATATCTTCTATCTGCTTTACCGCAGCTGATACCGTTTTATTAATATTGGCAGTCTCGCAGTTGACCTGTCGGTTCACACTGTTGCGCATGTCCTTTAAGATCCTGATGTTCTCCAGTTCCATTAAGGCCACCGGAGCTTCCATAACATTCAGGATATCTACGATCTGGTTTCCTTCTTTTATATAAACCACAAAATAGCGTTTCCTCTTCACGATCTTTGCCTCAAGGTCAAAGGTCGCGATAATGGACTTTAGCTGCTGTGCTTTTTCTTCTGTTGCACATACGATTTCAAAATGGTAGAATTTCTCAGGATCACTTATGGATCCGGAAGAGAGAAATGCACCACGGATAAATGCCCTCCTGCAGCAGGACTGCTGGATGACAACATTCCTTACAAGATTTAAGTTTTCCCCTATTTCTCCGTTTTCATCAAGAAGCTTTGTCGCGTGTAAAACACGGATCGCCTCCTCATGTTCCCGGACTGTCACCGTATAGGTACGGTTTTTATTTAAATACGCATTTCTTCTAATGGACACATCAGTACTTATATTAAATGTTTTTTTCAATAATGTAAAGTACTTTCTTGCAACTGCCACATTTTCCGTATTAATTTTAATCGTATAGCGGTCGTCTTCCGATATGATTATTTTTCCGCAAAGGCTTATGATGGCAGCCATCTCAGCAATCTGGCAATGCCTAGCCGGACTGATCTGTCTGGAAAGCTCTTCTTTTAACTTGGAAGAAAATGACATGGCTAGACCATCCTTTTCCGTATATTATCCTTATCGATGTCCCGGTGTTCAATCTTAATCCCAAATTCTTCCCTGGATTTAAACCTGTCATAAACAGATCTGGCAATGGAAACCGACCGGTGCTTGCCGCCTGTGCATCCGATGGCAATTACCAGCTGGTTCTTTCCCTCCAGTACATAGTTGGGAATCAGAAATTCCAGCATATCGTTAAGCTTGTCTAAAAACAGGGCAGCGGTCCCATGCTGCATCACATAGTCCCGCACTTCTTTTTCTTCTCCGGTTTTAGGCCGCAGCTCTTCTGCATAGTAGGGATTTGGCAAAAACCTTACATCAAATACCAGATCCGCATCCGACGGAATCCCATACTTGAATCCAAAAGAAAGGATCGTGATATATAAATTCCGGTAGGATTCCCGGTTCACAAATATTTTTTCCAGCTCCTGCCTGAGTTCCTTTGTAAGAAGCCGGCTGGTATCGATGATAAAATCCGCTTCTTCCTTTAAAAACCCCAGCTTTACCCGTTCTTTTTCGATCCCGCTGTCGATCCTTCCGCCAGCCGCCAGGGGATGGGCTCTCCTGGTTTCCTTATAGCGCTTAATCAGTGTTTCGTCACTTGCATCAAGGAAGAGAATTTCAAAGGGTACCCGTTTTCTTGACCAATCATCAAAAATCCTGTTTAAAACCGATAAATCCTCTCCGCTGCGGATATCAATCCCCATAGCTGCGTTCCGGATCCCTCCCTGATTGCTCAGGGTCAGCTCTGCGAACGTTTCAACCAGGGGAATGGGAAGGTTATCCACGCAATAAAATCCCATATCCTCCAGCATCTTAAGCGCCTGTGTCTTTCCTGCGCCTGACATGCCTGTTACAATTACAAGCCTCACGTTGTTCTCCTTTGCACCGTTAAAACTTCCCCAGTGTCTTTACCTCCATCTCAAGAGCTACTCCGGAATTTTTTAATACCCTCTTTTTCACCTCTTCGCACAGGTTTCTGATATCAGCCGCAGTTGCTCCGTTTTTGTTAATGACAAATCCGCAATGCTTCTCTGAAACCTGGGCGCCGCCCAGGGAAAAACCTCTTAATCCGGCCTCCTCTATGAGCTTGCCGGCAAAATGCCCTTCCGGTCTCTTAAAGGTGCTTCCCGCACTTGGATATTCCAAAGGTTGTTTTTCCTTTCTCCTGCGGGCCAATTCATCCATCCGGTTTTTAATTGAAACCTCATCTCCATCCCTTAACCGGATTTTGGCTTCCAACACAACATATTGCTTTGGTATAATGCAACTGGCTCGGTATCCTAAAGAAAGCTGGTCAGCAGGCAGCTCCCTTACTTCTCCCTCCGGTGTCAATACTTTAACAGACCGGAGAACCTCCTTCATCTCCGAACCATAAGCTCCGGCGTTCATCACCACAGCTCCCCCCAGGGTGCCCGGTATCCCGGCTGCAAATTCAAAACCGGTCAAGGTCGCCCTATATGCTTCCAGTGCAATCCGGGCAAGTGGTGCTCCGGCTCCGGCCTTTAAAATCCCCGTCTCTTTATCCACCTGGCAGTGGTTTAAGCAGTCCATGGAAATGACCACTCCATCATAGCCTTCATCTCCGACCAGAAGGTTGCTTCCATTGCCAAGTATGAAAAAAGGCACCTCTTCCCGACGGCAAAGAGCCATAACAGCAGCAAGCTCTTTCTCATCCGCCGGAATCACAAAGCAGGCGGCAGGCCCCCCCACCCGGAATGAGGTATGCTTTCGCATCTCTTCCCCAACTTTTATATGGTCTTTATCAGCTGCACCAAGAAGTTTTTCATAAAATCCAGTCATCAGACACCTCAATCATCCTGTTTTCTTGAAAGGTTTGCCTGAACGCGGTTATATAATTCCTGAGCCGCGTTGTACCCCATCTTCTTTTGTCTGTAATTGACGGCAGCAGACTCAACAATAATGGCCAGATTACGTCCCGGACGCACCGGAATGGAATGGCATACCACCCGGTTTCCAAGGAATTCCGTATACTGGTCCTCGATTCCCATTCTGTCGTATTCCTTATCTCTATCCCAGTCCTCCAGTTTGATCACCATATCAATGGCCTGAGTATCCTTTACACTTTCCACACCGAACAGCGTCTTGACATCAATGATGCCGATGCCCCTTAATTCAATAAAATGCCTGGTAATCTCCGGGGCGGTTCCAATCAGTGTCTCATCGCTTACCTTGCGGATTTCAACCACATCATCGGTTACAAGACGGTGGCCTCGTTTGATCAGTTCCAGAGCCGCCTCGCTTTTTCCAATGCCGCTCTCTCCCATGATCAGCACGCCTTCGCCGAATACGTCAACCAAAACCCCGTGAATGCTGATGCAGGGCGCAAGCTTCACTTTTAGCCAGCGGATGATCTCCGCCATAAGATCGGAAGTGGTTTTATCTGATACAAGGCATGGCACGCCGTAATGGTTGCAAAACGCAAGCATATCTTCATCCGGACTCTGGCTCCGGCTGTATACCAGACACGGAATCTGGCTGGATAAAAGCTTGTCGTACATCTCAAGCTTTCTGTCATGTTCCATCTGATGAATGTATTCCTGTTCCACATAACCGATGATCTGCACCCGCTCGTTGTCAAAATGGTCGTAAAATCCCGCTAACTGTAAAGCAGGACGATTGACATCCGGATGGCTGATCACAATTTTTTCCGCGTCAATATCCGGAGTCATGTTCCGGAAATTCATCTTCTTTATCAAATCTGTAATAGCTACTCCATGCATGGCGCTCCTCTTTTCCATCTGTTTTTTTCATACTAACACAGATTTAGTCATTTGAAAAGCTATATGTGGAAGAACTCGTAAACGCTTTTCACTGCCAGAGCATTCATACCCGGTACTTCGGAAAGCTCCTCCACGGTCGCTTCCTTTATGGCTTCCAGCCCTTTAAACTGGCGCATCAGCGCCTTTCTCCTGTTGGGGCCGATGCCAGGAATATCGTCAAGAATGGATTTCACCTGTCCCTTGCTTCTTAAACTTCTATGGTATTCGATGGCAAACCGGTGGGCTTCATCCTGGATCCTGGTGACCAGCTTAAATCCTTCGGAATGTCTGTCAATGGGAATTTCCACGTTATTATAGTAAAGCCCTCTTGTCCTGTGATTATCATCCTTTACCATACCGCAGACAGGAATGGAAATATCCAGTTCCTTTAAAACCTCCAGGGCAATGTTTACCTGACCCCGTCCTCCATCCATCATGATTAAGTCCGGGAAACGGGTAAAGCTTCCAAGCTCCTCATCCACGCCCTTTTCTTTTAAGCTTTCCGCTTCCTTAAGGCCATGGGAAAATCTTCTTGTGAGCACCTCATTCATGGAGGCGTAATCATTGGCCCCCTTGACCCATTTGATCTTAAACTTCCTGTAATCATTTCTCTTGGGTCTTCCATTTTCATAGACAATCATGGAGCCTACAGACTCAAAGCCGCTTATGTTGGAAATATCAAATGCCTCGATCCGCTTAATGCCGGAAAGCCCGAGCCAGCCGCCTACCTCATTCATGGCGCCGATGGTGCGAAGCTCTTCCCGCTTTATCTTTTCCTTATCCTGGGAAAGAACCAGTGCGGCATTTTTCTCCGCCAGTTCCACCAGGCGTTCCTTCTGGCCTTTCCTGGGAACTACGATCCGGACCTTCTGACCGCGCTTTGCAGAAAGCCATTCCCCTATGACGTTTTCATCCTCAAGATCGGTCTGCACCCACAGCTCTTTTGGAACAAAAGGAGTTCCTGAATAAAACTGTTTGACAAAGCTGGTCAGGATCTGCTTGTTATCCTCTGCCGTTGCGATGCTTACATGGAAATGCTCCCGGCCGATAAGCCTGCCTTCCCGGACAAAGAATACCTGAACCACGGCATCCTTTTCATCCTTTGCCATGGCAATGATGTCCCTGTCTTCCATGCCGCTGTCCGTGATCTTCTGCTTCTGGGAGATCTGCTTTACACTGTTTAACAGATCCCGGTGCTCAATGGCCTTTTCATAATCCATTTCTTCCGATGCCGCCTGCATCTTTTCTTCCAGCATCTTAATCACTGGTCCATATTTTCCGCCTAAAAAGTCCAGGGCACGGTTTATGGATTTCCAGTAATCTTCCTTGCTGATATAATCCTGGCAAGGGGCCGAACACTGCTTGATATGGTAATTTAAGCAGGGGCGTTCCTTCCCGATGTCTCTTGGCAGATTCCGGTTGCAGGTTCTAATCTGATAAAGCTTGTGGATCAGCTCAATGGTATCTTTTACCGCTCCAGCGCTTGTATACGGTCCGAAATACTTGCTTTTATCTTTTTTCATATCCCTGGAAAATAAGATCCTGGGATAGTCCTCGTAAACCGTTACCTTGATATAGGGATAGGTCTTATCATCCTTTAGCATAGTATTGTAACGGGGACGATGTTCCTTAATGAGATTGCATTCCAGCACAAGGGCTTCCAGTTCAGAGTCTGTTATAATGTATTCAAACCGGGCGATCCTCGACACCATTTGTTCGATTTTTGCCGTTTTATTTCTGCTGCTCTGAAAGTACTGCCTAACCCTGTTTTTTAAGCTGATGGCTTTTCCCACATAGATGATTTCGTCCCGCTTGTCGTGCATGATATACACGCCAGGCTGGGACGGCAGTTTTTTTAATTCTTCTTCTATATTAAATGACCTGTGGTCCACTGAAACAAATCACCTCAATCTTGATCCCTCGTATTTATTCTGCAGCTCCAGATACCTTTTCACTGCATAATATTTCTCCTCAGGTTCTGAATCCGGCCTTCCGATCTCCATAATCTCGCAGATTGCCAGAAGCTCTTCCGCAGAAAACCGGTCCTTCCGATCCTCAAGAACCTCCAACTTCTCATGATACGTCCCGGCATCAAGAAATGCAAGGAGATTTTTATTTTCGTGATGGCAATCATCCGAGGGCAGGCTCTCCTGACTATGGAGACTGGCTTCCGCCACCGGCTGTTCAGAACCGATATCCACCCGTTCAAACCTGTATTTCTGCTTTACCTCCGGATACTTTTCATGGTCCACCTCACTGACAAACATGGACAACGGACGGGCATATGTTCCAAAGGATCCATATAACGCCTGATACACAACCAACTCTTCTCCTGTTTCGGAATGAACCGCAACGGTTATCACCTGGTACATCTTGTCTTTAAAGTGCCGGTAGAAATTTCCTGGTCTGGGCGTTCTGTCCATGGCTTTCCTCACTTCCTAATCTCTTAAGCCGCCTGTGGTCACAATGACAACATCGGGCTTGGGTCTGGTTTTCTTTTTATTTTCCTTCTTCGTCTCCTGTTCCGTCTCTGCTGCTATGCTTCCTTCCAGGCTCTTTTCTGTCCTCTCCTCTTTGCTTTCCGTCTGTACCTCCGGTGGTACATCAGATGGTACCCCCGTTGGTACTTCAGATGGCACCTCCGGTGGTACTTCCGTTGATACCTCAGTTGGTACGGAAGAGGTCACTTCTGTTTCTCTTATTCTGGCAAGCTTCTCTGCCTCTTCTTTCGCCGCCTCCTGGCTTAAGAAGCCATCCCAGGTATACCGGTTGGATGCGCTCCAGAGAATCCACTCATCATAGCCTGCATCATAGACCGCCTGGATCTGGGCCCTTACTTCCTTAGCCCCGTAAGTAATGTGGTGTTCCAGATAGGAAGCCGTGAAATCCTGGAGCCAGGGACGGACAATGGCCTGTTGCTTCCCAGCCGCTCCGGCAGATTCCAGATCCTGCCTGGACAGCTTTAACGCTGCACGTATGGTACGGTATGGCTCCATATCCGGATGATCGATTCCAAAGTTACCGTCACCGTAATGAGAAGGGTAGATCATGGGACAAATATAATCCAAGTGGCATGCCATCTCCTGATAGATCTGCCCCACTGCCTCCGCGTCCACCTTGCTTCCGATGATTGTCCCAAACACATCCGCCGAAACAAAAACATTGCGGGAAGACAGCTTGTCATATGCATACTGGATAAATTCCGTAATAATATCCGTTTTGGAACGGCCCCTGGTATCCTTTTCGTCAAATACCACCTGCTTCATGGAGCTGTCCGTGGAAAACCGGATGTAGTCAAACTGGACTTCATCAAATCCTGCCTTGGAAGCTTCGGTTCCCACCTCCACCAGATAATCCCATACCTCTGTCCGGTAAGGATTCACCCAGGCCAGTCCCTTGTTATCCCGGTGTAAACTTCCATCCTTGTTCTTAAGCGCCCACTCCGGCTTTTTCTCGGCCAGATAAGGATCCCTGAATGCCACCACCCGGGCAATGGTATAAAGCCCCCTGGCCTTTAACTGGGCCATGAGACTGTCAATATCTTTGATGTACTTTTCTGTGGCACCGATCTCATTAACCGTAGGTGCATCCGCCATGGCAAAGGTGATCCGTCCGTCATCATTCTTCACATCAATGACAACCGTATTAATCTCAGTCCCCTGGATCTTGTCCAATATTGCCTGGAGCCCTTCAGAGCCGGCCATATAGCCGGAAATATAGATTCCCTTTACCTTTACCGGCTTCTTTCCCGGTTTTGCGGATACTTCAACAGGAAGCTTCCCAGCCTCTGCCTCTGTGCTCTGCTCGGATTCTTCTGTACTCTGCTGAGATTCTTCTGTTTTGTTGTCTTTCTCTGGGGGGTCGGAAATTCCTTTGTACCTGCTGCATCCGGAGGTCACCAACGAGAATGCAATCACTGCCAAAAGCCATCTTTTCATAATACTCCGTTCACTTTCTTTATGGTTTCAGGTGTTGAATGTAATAAATATTTAACATTTTACCACAATTTGTAAAATTTTCCAATAAAAATTACATTTTCCGGATGCAGCCTTATTCTATTAGCCTCTTATTTCATAAGCTATGTACCCTTTATCCAAATAATTCCCCACTTTTTCTTTGTATGATCTGCCTCTGTTTTCAGCCGTTCTGACTGCTCTCCCGGCAGAAACAGGAAAGCTCATGGTCATTGACCACACCAATTGCCTGAAGATAGGAATAGATGGTAACAGAACCTACAAAGGCCATTCCCCTCTTCTTTAAATCTTTTGAAACCCGGTCGGACAGTTCCGTTTTTACTTGGAAGTCATCATCCTGATTGATGATGACTTCCTTGTTTGTAAATCCCCAAAGATACTCGGAAAAAGAGCCGAACTCCCGCTGGATCTCCAGAAATGCACGGGAATTTTTCACTGCAGCTTCTATTTTTCTCCGGTTCCTTATGATGCCCGTATTCTCCATTAAGCTATTTATTTTCTCCTCACCATAGCATGCCACCTTTTCCACATCAAAGCCATCAAAGGCTTCCCGGAAGGATTCTCTCTTTCTCAGTATGGTGATCCAGGAAAGCCCTGCCTGAAAGGTTTCCAAAAGGAACATCTCATAAAGCTTTTTATCATCATGAACAGGAACTCCCCACTCTTCGTCGTGATATTTCATATAAACCGGCGAGGATTCATCCACCCAAAAACATCGTTTTTTCTCCATTTATCTTGCAAGCACCTCCGCTCCTTCTTCCGTGATCAAAACAGTATACTCCCACTGGGCAGACAGGCTTCCATCCTTTGTATAAATGGTCCAGCCGTCATTGTCATCCTGTACTACATCAGCTTTTCCGGCATTTACCATTGGCTCAATGGTAAATATCATCCCTGGAACAAGAAGCATGTCGGTTCCTCTTGTGCCGATGTGGCTGACCCATGGCTCCTCATGGAAATCCACGCCCACTCCGTGTCCGCCGATTTCCCGCACTACCGTAAAGCCATTGGCATAGATATACTCCGAAATAGCTGCCCCGATATCTCCCAGATGGCCCCATGCCCTGGCTTCCTTCACAGCCAGATCCACACTCTCCTTTGTGACACGGACGAGTCTTAAAGCCTCTTCCGATACGTTGCCGACGCAGAACATTCTGGAGGCATCGGCGTAGAAACCGTCAACAATGGTGGTCACATCCACATTGACAATATCCCCATCCTTTAAGATCCGCTTAGAATCCGGGATTCCGTGGCATACTACCTCATTGATGGATATGCACACACTTTTGGGATACCCCTCAAAATTAAGGGTAGCTGGGATTCCTCCCATTCTGATGGTATTCTCGTGTACCACTGTATTGATATCTTCCGTACTGATGCCAGGCTTTATCATCTCTTCCACCAGGTCAAGAATCCTGTTGTTTACAATTCCTGCACGGCGGACTCCTTCAATCTGAGCCGGGGTTTTTATCATATAGTGCTCTGGAACTTCATCTCCCATGACCGCATAGTTTTCAAGTTTTTGGTCAAAGGGCAGATGACAGTTTTTGTATTTTTTTCCGCTTCCGCACCAGCATGCATCATTTCTTCCTATTTTAAACATTTCCTTCCTCCTTCTTACTACAACGTTTTAACACGTTTGAGGCCGGTTGTAAAGGGTTTCAGGAAAAAGAAGGGGATAGGAAAAAA
>NZ_DAMAUN010000091.1:0-23269 GCF_032078915.1 Lacrimispora sp.
AATGCCGAATACGCCGGTCAGCCAGCACCAGAGAACAGCGCCCGGGCCTCCTAAGAACACGGCTGTGCCCACACCAACAATATTACCGGTACCGATGGTGGAGGCAAGAGCAGTAGTCAGCGCTTGAAACTGGCTGACCTCACCTGGTGAATCAGGGTCTTTTGTTACAGACAGCCTAATGGCTGTAAAGGTTTTACGCTGGATAAATCCTGTGCGCACGGTTAAAAATAAATGGGTGCCAAACAGCAGTACAATCATGGGTAACCCCCAAATTGCTGAGTCCAGCTTGTTGAAAAGTTCAGTAACTGCTTGCATTGTTTTCTACTTCCCTTCCTTCCTATTTTTTGATAAAAAAAGAGTGGGATATACTCCCACTCACAAAAAAACAGAGATCATGCGATATTCCAAAAGAAAGGGGAAAAATCGCCTCTGTCCTTTTGCCTGAGAGTTTCGCGCCTAAACGCTTGCCCCTTCGGCCCCTGCATAGCTGCAGATGTCTCCAGAGTGCCATCCATCCACGGTCTGCGCTGGGCGCATTCCACAGATTTCATATGGCGAACATTTAAAGAATAGCGTCATTATACATTATTGATCAAATTTTTGCAAGAACTTTATCCATGGGTTTAATGGAATAGAATTCCCTTGACAGCCGTTTTTAAATACGTTAAAATATACATGCACTAGAAACAGTTTATAATTGAATAACAAATGAAAAGTACGTAATATCCCTTATTCAGAGTGATGGAGATACAAAGGATCTGTGAAGTCACGGCAACCCCTACCGAAAATGATGGCATTGGCCAGAAATGAGCGGTTGGAAGGTGCCAACCTGAGCGAGAAATCGAGCAATAAGAGGATTTGATACATTGTTGAATCAAGTCCGCGTTGCTGCGGACTTTTCTTTTTGTTATTCCCCCATGTGATATCAAGGAGGAAATGACAACATGGAAAAATTATTATTTACATCCGAGTCCGTTACAGAAGGACATCCGGATAAAATGTGTGACCAGATCTCTGATGCGATTTTAGATGAGATGTTAAAGCAGGATCCCATGAGCCGTGTGGCTTGTGAAAGCTGCTGTACCACAGGCCTTGTTATGGTTATGGGAGAAATAACGACCCATGCCTACGTAGACATACAGAAGGTGGTACGGGAGACCATTAGGGAAATCGGCTATGACCGTGCAAAATATGGTTTTGACTGCGATACCTGCGGCGTGATCGTAGCTTTGGACGAGCAGTCCGCTGACATTGCCTTAGGCGTTGACCGGGCCCTGGAAGCAAAAGAACACAAGATGTCTGATGAAGAGATCGACGCCATCGGAGCAGGAGACCAGGGTATGATGTTTGGCTTTGCCAGCAATGAAACCGAGGAGTATATGCCATACCCCATCGCCCTTGCACACAAGCTGGCCCTTCAGCTTACAAAGGTACGTAAGGATGGAACCCTTACTTATCTTCGTCCCGACGGAAAGACCCAGGTAACCGTGGAATATGATGAGAATGGCAATCCTCTCCGCTTGGATGCGGTGGTTTTATCCACTCAGCATGATGAGAACGTAAGCCAGGAGCAGATTCACACGGATATTAAAAAGTATGTATTTGATGAAGTTCTGCCTGCAGAGCTGGTGGATGAGAAGACCAATTTCTTTATTAACCCAACCGGACGCTTTGTAATCGGAGGACCTCACGGAGACAGCGGTTTGACCGGCCGTAAGATCATCGTAGATACCTACGGCGGCTATGCACGCCACGGCGGCGGAGCATTCTCCGGCAAGGACTGCACCAAGGTAGACCGTTCCGCTGCTTATGCGGCACGTTATGTTGCAAAGAACATCGTAGCAGCAGGACTGGCTGACAAGTGTGAGATCCAGCTTTCCTATGCCATCGGTGTGGCACATCCTACTTCCGTTATGGTGGATACGTTCGGAACCGGCAAGGTAAGCAATGAAAAGCTTGTGGAGATCATCAGGGAAAACTTTGACCTGCGTCCGGCAGGAATCATCAAGATGCTGGATTTACGCCGTCCGATTTACAGACAGACTGCAGCTTACGGACATTTTGGCAGAAATGACTTAGACCTGCCATGGGAGAAGCTTGATAAAGTTTCACTTTTAAAAAAATATTTATAATCTTCATGCATAAGAAAGATGCCGCAAAATCAGCTGATCCACAGCTGCCCAGCGGCATCTTTTTTTATTGGTTATACAGTCAGATTGATTCTCAGGACAATGCCAGTGTTTTGCTGATTGCAGGGAATCTGAGGAGACAATGGGACAGGGGATTCCGGTTTTTAAGGATTTGGCACTAAAACTAGCGCCAAATCCTTGTTTCTTCCAGTTGAAATCTGAAGTTGACATTGATTATAATAAGGCTATCGAAAGGAATTGATTGGCCAATCATACCTGACACGGATCATGCAGTAAAAACTATATAATTAAGTGAGGGTATGTAATATGAAAGAGAAGGTACAAGTATTTGGCCGCTTTTTAAGCGGTATGGTAATGCCGAACATCGGTGCATTTATTGCATGGGGACTGATTACGGCATTGTTTATTCCCACCGGCTGGTATCCCAATGAAGCACTTGGCGCCCTGGTCTCCCCTATGGCTTCCATGCTGCTGCCGCTTCTGATCGCTTATACGGGCGGTTCGGTAGTTTACGGACAGCGGGGCGGCGTGATCGGCGCAATCGCTTCCATGGGTGTGATTGTTGGTTCCGGCGTTCCTATGTTTATCGGTGCAATGATCGTGGGACCAATCAGCGCCTGGGTAATTAAGCAGTTTGACCGCAAGATCGAGAGCAGGATCCCCGCTGGATTTGAGATGCTGGTAAATAACTTTTCCCTCGGCATCATCGGCGCTATCCTGACGGTTATCGCTTTAAAGGGAGTTGTTCCTTTTGTTGAAGTAATGAACCGGGTGATGGAATCAGGAGTTGGCTTCTTTGTGGACCGCAAGCTGCTTCCTCTGGCAAGCATTTTTATTGAACCGGCTAAGATTCTGTTCTTAAACAATGCCATCAACCATGGAATCCTTTCTCCTCTTGGAATCCAGCAGGTTGAGGAAATCGGGAAGTCCATATTCTTTCTTCTTGAGGCGAATCCGGGTCCTGGACTTGGTGTTTTACTGGCTTACTGTCTTGCAGGAAAAGGATCAGCAAAAAGCTCTGCGCCTGGCGCAATTATCATTCACTTTTTAGGCGGAATCCACGAGATTTATTTCCCATACATACTGATGAATCCCCTTTTACTTCTGGCGGTGGTATCAGGCGGAGCCAGCGGGATCTTCGTATTCCAGCTCCTTGGGGTCGGACTGACATCACCCGCATCTCCTGGAAGTATCCTTGCAGTTCTTGCAATGACACCAAGAGGCGGATACTTTGGAGTATTAGCAGGTGTTACGGTGGCAACTGTGGTTTCCTTCCTGGTCGCTCTTCCCTTGCTGCGGTTTACAGGAAAAGGCGGGGATTTGGAAGAGTCAGCGGAAAAAGTGAAACAAATGAAGCAGGAGTCTAAGGGAAATCAGACCGCAGAAAAGAAAGTTATTCCAGCGGGCTCCGTTAAAAAAATTGTGTTTGCCTGTGATGCAGGCATGGGCTCCAGCGCTATGGGCGCTACCATATTGAAGAAAAAGCTGGCGGCAGCAGGATTTGGGGATATCGAGGTAGTTCATTCACCCGTATCTTCCATTCCAAAAGATGCCCAGATTGTAGTAACTCATAAAGAACTGAAGGAGCGTGCCGCCCACAGTAGTCCTGAGGCGGAACTGATTTTAATCACTAATTTTATGGCGGCACCGGAATATGATGAACTGGTGGAGACGTTAAAAAATAAACAAGCATATTTATAAGATAAAACAGACAGCCTTTCTAGTATCCGATTGTGAATCATGGTATAATGTACACGAAAGCAATGAGCAGTGCGAGATAAGACGGGTATAAAATTTCGTTGTGCCTGCACATAAGAAATTTTATATCTGCCTTATTTCATAGGGCGAATGCCCGTGAGCTGGTAAAACCGCAGGTTTTACCAGCCGCACTGCGGACCCACGGTACAATATTTATAACTGATATATCCGGATTCAAAAGGGGAATTATATAAATGAAGTTTGCGGGGAGAATACTGAAGTATTACAGCAGAGTAATTGCCGAGTGCATACCTTTGTTTGTGACAGCGGGGCTGCTGTCAGTCTTATCGGCGGTGATATTCCAGAATAGATACCTGCCTGAAATGTCCAATATTTTATCTTTTCTGGTAATTCCGGTATTTATGGGATACAAAGCAGGCACGATGTGCGGCGGGGATGTGGGCGGTTTAGCCGGCACCCTTGCCGCTTCTGCTGTTGTCATGACAGAACCCGCTTCTGCCATGATTTTGTCTGCCATAGCAGGCAGCATCGCCGGCTTTTTATCCCGGAAGGGTCTGGACCGGATCAAGCACCGGATTCCGGCCGGGTTTGAGATGCTCTTTAGCAACCTATATATATCAGGGCTTGGTTTATTAGCAGGAGCACTTACCCATTACATGCTTGTACCAGTGGCCGCATGGCTGCTCACCTTTCTGGGAAACGGTTTATCACTAATGATCGCAAAGGGAGTCATCCCCTTCATCAGCTTTGTGGTAGAACCATTAAAAATCATTTTCTTTAATAACTGGATCAACCACGGCTTTTTCCTCCCCCTGGGATTGGAACAGATGAAAACACAGGGAAGTTCCATCTTATTTCTCTTAGAGACCAATCCGGGTCCGGGATTTGGAATTCTCCTTGCCTATACCCTGGTTTACCGGAATATGAGAAAGCAAATGCTTTCCAGCCTTATTATTCAGTCCCTGGGCGGCATCCATGAGGTTTACTTTCCTTATGTGCTGTCAGACATCCGATTATTAGCTGCTGCCATAGCAGGCAGCATTGCAGGAAATTACTGTTTTATGGTCACCGGAAGCGGACTTCTGGGACCGGCGTCTCCCGGAAGTATCATCACGATCATGATTATGGCAGACAAAAAGCATTGGCTTGGAATCCTTACGGGGATATTTGTATCTGCCGGAGTGACTTGCCTCCTGTCCTGCCTGATTATGTCTGGAAAGAAACAAAAAATAGTTGCTGAAGAAGAAATACCACAGAAAGATGAAGGGATGCCAATGAAGAAAGTGGAACATGCCAAAATCTATTTTGTATGCGATGTTGGCATGGGCTCCAGTGCCATGGCCGGCGCGCTGTTTAGGAAAAGGCTGAAGTTAGAAGGCTTAACAGGCATTGAAGTGTTTCATGTATCGGCTGACCGCATTCCGCCTGACGCGGATGCGATTGTATGTCAAAAGGATTTTGCCCGTTCCCTGTCAGGAATTGATAAACCATGCTTTACAGTCAATAATCTCACGGATATGTCTGGCTATAAGGAACTCCTGAACTGGTTAATGGGAGGTGGAGAAGATGGCAGTTCATGATTTTACACCCAGGATGCAGCAGATCGTCCTGGCTCTTCTTAATGAGGACGGACCCGTTCCCGTTAAGCAGCTTGCGGATCAGATCCATATCAGCAAAAGAACGGTTCAAAGGGAGCTGGAGTATATTCCCAGAGTGTTAAAGAAATACGGGTTCAACTTTTGCTCAAAAACAGGAACCGGGATCTGGCTGGAGGGAGATAAGGATCAGATGGAAGCCCTAAAGGCTGAACTGGAAGAGGATGATGCTCTTGATGTTTCTGACCGGATCGAACGCCAGAAGCGACTGACCCTGGAGATACTCAAGGATAAGACCTTAAAAAAGCTGTATTACTACAGTGATTTATTTGGAGTCAGCGAGGCCACCGTCAGTTCGGATCTTGAGGTGGTAAAAGAGTGGTTTCACAAGTATCATCTGGAGATAAAGAGAAAACCTGGATATGGCGTGTTTATTGAGGGCAGCGAACGGGATTTCCGCCGTGCCCTGCGCGTGTTTATTGATGAAAACATCCATACGGAGATCATACAGGAGATGTATGAAGACAGGAACCAGTCCGTATTAAATGTGATTCAGAATAAGAGTGAGCGTAATATTTACCGGATCTTAGATGACGATATTGTAAAAAGGGTGACAGCCTGCATCTTAAGAATCCGGGATAAACGCATACTCAATCTGACTCAGGATTCCTACCTGGGATTGGTGATCCATGTGGCAATTGCTGTGAACCGGATCCGTAGGCAGGAGATCATTGAGGAAAACCCTCTCATGTCAGATAGTTTTAGAAATGATCAGGATTATGATCTGGCAAAGAGAATCACCCAATCCCTGGAAGCTGAATTTCAGATTCAGATCCCGGAAATTGAGTGTGCCTACATTTGTCTGCATATCAAAGGCTCCAAAATCCAGCAGCTCAATATTGATGAGAAGTCAAGAAGTGAAATAGAGGAATCCAGAGAACTGTGGAATGTGGTCAATGAGATGATCGACTGCTATGATGACAGCATTGCCTATCTGCTAAAACAGGATGAGGAATTTGTGATCCAGGGCTTGATTGCCCATCTTAAACCGACTCTGGTCCGCTTAACCAATGGCATGAAGATCCAGAATCCTCTGCTGGAACAGATTAAGCAGGATTATCCGGTCATATTTGAACGGTGCAGAACCGTTGCCAAGGTGATCGAAGGGCGGTATGGATATGAAGTGCCGGAATCAGAGATCGGGTTTCTTGCCATTCATTTCGGTGCGGCAGAGGTTCGGATGGAAAGCAGGAAGGAAAGCCGGAGAAAGGTGAATATAGGGATCGTCTGCGCCAGCGGGATCGGAATCTCACGGCTTATGTCTTCCAAGGTTGCCAGGGATTTTGCAGACAGGGTGGAGTTATCGGTCTATGGAATGACGGATCTGTCTCCTTACGTGCTGAGCAAGACAGATTTCTTTGTATCCACCATACCCATTAAAGAGGAGGCTGATATCCTGTATGTAAGCCCCCTGCTTCCTGCTGAGGATATGGAGCAGATCGCAGGAAAGGTACGCCGGTGTGAGTTTATGCCTAAAAAACAGGATAACAAGGAGTTCACCATTCAATTAGACCAGGTGAATTTTATTGCCGTTCAGATAAAAAATGTCATTAGGCACATGGAATACCAGCGGGTAAATAATGGGATCACCTTTGAGGAACTTCTGATTGCTGTCAGCGAGAAGCTGGCTGCCTATCCGGAACGGCAGAGCATCATTCAAGAGGATTTAATGAGGAGAGAACGGCTGTGCAGCCAGATATTTCCCGACTTAAGCTTTGCCCTGCTTCATGCCAGGACGGAAGGAGTGGTAAAGCCGGTGTTTTCGGTGTGCCAGACAAAGGATGGAGAACCATTCAGCGACCATTATTTTAAGGGGGTATGTGTTGTCTTAATTATGCTGGTGCCAAAGGATGATCATGAGGTAGAAAACAGCGATATTCTTGGTGTGTTAAGCGAGCGGCTGATCGAGGAGGAAGAGTTTTTGGAAGCGGTGAGACATGAGGGAAAAGAGGAGATCAGAGCCTTGGTTTCCCAGTATTTAAACCAATATTTCAAACAATATCTGGATAAGATATGAGATAAACGCAAGGTGAATGCCGGGCCCGAAAGGGTCCGGTTTTTTTGTTGATTTCAGATTTGGCGTTATTAAATGGCGCCAAATGCCATTTTGTTTTCATTGAAAAGGAGGAGATGACACCCCTATAATTTAGTTAGAAAGTTAACACAGGAGGGCAAGAAAGGTGTTTGGCTACGGGAAAAAGAATGTAGAGAAGAGTGCAGAGCTTCTGGAACTTGGGAATATCCGTTTGAATTGCAGACCCGGGGAAAAGGAGGCGGTAATAAGGGAGGTAGGGCAGCTGCTTTATCAGTGCGGCTGTGTAGAAGAATCCTACATAGAAGCCATGCTTCAGCGTGAACTGACGTTTTCCACAAATATCGGCAATGGAATTGCACTTCCCCATGGCGTAGAGGCAGCTAAAAAATCGGTTAAGCGCTCCGGCATTGCAGTTATGGTATTCCCTGAGGGAACAGACTGGGGAGGAGAAATGGTAAAACTGGTCATAGGGATCGCAGGGGCAGGAGAGGAGCATTTGGAAATACTCTCAATCATCGCAGACTGCCTGGCTGATCCGGCCGATGTGGAACGGATCACCGGATGCAGTGCAGAAGAAATCCTTACCATGTTTACAGGAAAGAGGTGTCCGCAATGATCGTTACAGTCACGATGAATCCGGCCATTGATAAAACCGTAGATATTGACCGGTTTGAACGGGGAGATTTAAACAGAATAAAACGTGTGGAGTTAGATGCCGGAGGCAAAGGCATCAATGTTTCCAAGACCATTAAGGAATTAGGCGGAGAAAGCATTGCCATGGGGTTTTTAGGAGGAACCAGCGGCACCATCATCAGACATGTGCTTGCTGACCAGGGCATTCAGACAGATTTCGTGGAAGTAAAAGGGGAGACGAGAACGAATCTGAAGGTGGTGGAGGAAAATGGAGAAGTAACAGAGCTAAATGAACCCGGACCGGAGGTGTCAAAAGAGCAGCTGGAGGATCTTCTGGAAAGGCTGAATGGTTATGCAGCCCCTGATAAGTTGTTCGTACTGGCAGGAAGCATACCGTCAGGCATACCAACGGATATATACCGGAGGATCACGGAAGAGGTTCACCGGAAAGGTGCAAAAGTCCTGCTGGATGCAGACGGCCCGCTGTTTGCCGAGTCATTGAAGGCAGCACCGGATATGCTAAAGCCTAACCGTTCTGAGCTGGAGCGTTATTACCAGATGGATTACCGTGCATCGGAACAGGAGCTGGTTTCCATGGGAGAAAAGCTGCTGGACCAAGGAACCGGTATGGTAGCGATTTCCCTTGGTCAGATGGGCGCTTTATTTTTAACGGGGAATAAACGGTACCGGTGCCCCGGGCTTCGCGTGAAAGCCCATTCTACCGTGGGAGCCGGAGATGCCCTGGTAGGGGCCATGGCTTACGCCTGGAATGAGAAGCTTCCCCTTGAAACGTGCATCCGATTATGCATGGGAGCCTCGGCAGGTGCGGTTACCAGTATAGGAACCAAGCCGCCTGGGCGCCGTCTGGTAGATGAACTGATGCAGCAGGTAGAATTGCTGGAAATCCGGAAGCAAATTGATAAATAAGGTTGGAGGATAGAAATATGAAAACAAAAGCGGTAAGAATGTATGGCACGGATGACTTAAGGTTAGAAGAGTTTGAACTTCCTCAGATTGCTGAAAATGAGATTCTTGTAAAAATCATGAGTGACAGCATCTGCATGTCTACTTATAAACTGGTAAAACAAGGGAAAAAGCATAAAAGAGCTCCCCAGAATATAGATACCAATCCGGTGATCGTAGGTCATGAATGCTCAGGGCTGATTGTAGAAGTGGGAAAGAAGTGGCAGGAACAGTTTCGGCCGGGACAAAAATTTTCGCTGCAGCCTGCTTTGAATTACATGGGAAAACTGGATTCGCCGGGATATTCTTATGAATTCTGCGGAGGCGCCTGTACATACTGTATCATGCCAAATGAGGTCATGGAACTGGGATGCCTGCTGGATTACACGGGAGATAGTTTTTTTGAGGCATCCCTGGGGGAACCAATGAGCTGTATCATAGGCGGATTCCATGCCAACTATCATACCAACAAACGGAATTATGATCATGCCATGGGGACCAAAGTGGATGGAAGTATCCTGATCATGGGAGGCTGCGGACCTATGGGGCTGGGAGCGGTCAGCTATGGCCTTCAGTTTGAAAATAAGCCGAAAAGGATTGTAGTTACGGATATCAGCGATGAGAGAATTGCCCGTGCCAGGGAAGTGATTTCAGAAGAATCCGCAAAGGAGAAAGGGATCGAACTACTTTATGTAAATACCGATAAGATGGAGGATCCCATTACTGGTTTATTGGCTATTACAGGCGGCCAGGGCTACGATGATGTGTTTGTATATGTTCCTGTGAAAGAGGTTGCAGAGATGGGAGATAAGCTTCTGGCCTTTGACGGCTGCATGAACTTCTTTGCCGGTCCTTCAGACAGCCAGTTTAAGGCGGAAATCAACCTTTATAACTGCCATTATACAAGCACTCATATTATGGGAACCACCGGCGGTAATACGGATGATCTGATCGAGGCCAATAAGCTTTCGGCAGAAGGCGCGATCGAAGCGGCTGTTATGGTGACCCATGTGGGTGGGATCGACAGCATTGCAGAGGCGACAAAGAATCTGCCTTCCATACCTGGAGGAAAGAAGCTTACCTACACACAATTTGATATGCCTTTGACGGCCATTGAAGACTTTGAAGAGCTGGGCAGCACCGATCCGCTGTTTAAGAAACTGAACGATTCCTGTAAGGCGCACAAGGGATTATGGAATGGGGAAGCAGAAAAGATTCTATTTGATCATTTTGGAATAGATCCAAAGGAATTGTAAAATTTAAATAAAGAATAAAATCATGTATGCTGTATTCTTCCATTTATTGGAAGGATACAGCATTTTTAATCAGCTGTGAGGAAATGCCAGGAGTATAGTTTTTCTTTTTTAATTGCCCGGATGTCTTTGTTTCCTGGTAAATTTCGGAAATTATGCAATAATGCCGTAAATTTTAGAATTGTTTTATAAATTCTCTTGTCCATGTGTGTTATAATACCCTAAGAAATATTAATTTTTCGTTAGAAATAAAGTTTCAGAGCATGGGAGAGACGAGAATAGTGAAATTAAGATTGAGAACCCGTCTTGTTGTAGCATTTTTGATCATAACGGTGATCCCCCTGATCCTGATCTTTGCAGTGGTGGCAGGGCTTGGCAATTACCAGATGAAGGCGTTCCGCAAAGCCTATGATTTAACGGAGCAGATCGATCTTCTGTCAAGCAATTCCCTGCAGTTATTTAACCGCCTGACCCGGTCGGAACAAAGGGAAATCGGCCAGATCCTGCAAAGCGACCCAGGGCAGTTTCAGGATACGGCTTATCTGGAAAAGCTCAATGAGAATCTGGCAACAAAGTATGCCTATATGATCGTCCGAAAGGGAGATTCCCTGATTTTTGACGGGAACAGCCATATCACCCAGGGCCTTTATGACCAGCTTCCTAAATATGAGGAAATAGACAGTAATGTTGACGGTGCCATTTATCTGGATGGGGAGACACAGCATCTGGTAAAGCAGTTGGATTTTATGTATCCTGATGGGAACAAGGGGAGCGTATTCATTGTTTCCAATGTGAATGGCCTTCTTCCTGAGATCAAGGTCATGATGGCAGAGATGCTGACGGCCATCATAATGATTATCGTGTTTACTGATGCGATCCTTATGATGTGGGTATACCGGTCTGTGGTAAGTCCCCTGGGACGGCTTCAAACAGCCACCAAGAATATACGGGATGGAAATCTGGATTTCTCTCTTGAGGTGGAGAATGACGATGAGATCGGACAGCTTTGCCAGGATTTTGAGGAGATGAGGATCCGCCTTAAGGAATCTGCAGAAGAAAAGGTGGAGTATGATAAGGAAAACAAGGAGCTGATCAGCAATATTTCCCATGATCTAAAGACTCCCATTACTGCCATTAAGGGGTATGTGGAGGGAATCATGGATGGAGTTGCTTCCTCCCCGGAAAAACTGGACCGTTATATCCGCACCATCTACAACAAGGCCAATGACATGGATAAGCTGATTGATGAACTGACCTTTTATTCAAAAATTGACACCAATAAAATCCCTTATACCTTTTCCAAGATCAACGTGGCCGGCTATTTCAGGGACTGCGTCGATGAAGTGGGACTTGAGATGGAAGACCGCGGCATTGAGCTGGGATATTTTAATTATGTGGATGAAGATGTGATGGTCATTGCAGACGCAGAGCAGCTGCGCCGGGTCATTAATAATATTGTCAGCAATTCTGTAAAATATATGGATAAGAGGAACGGGATCATCAACATCCGGATTAAGGATGTGGGAGACTTTATCCAGGTGGAAATTGAGGACAACGGAAAAGGTATTCCTGCAAAGGATCTGCCCA
Organism: Lacrimispora sp.; assembly: GCF_032078915.1. GTDB lineage: Bacteria > Bacillota > Clostridia > Lachnospirales > Lachnospiraceae > Lacrimispora. The sequence goes on from NZ_DAMAUN010000091.1 coordinate 11,996, forward strand.
GTATCTTTGACCGGTTTTACCGTACTGATTCATCCAGGAATTCCTCTCAGGGCGGAAGCGGAATTGGTTTGTCCATTGTTAAAAAGATCATTGAGGATCATGGAGGCCGGATCTGGGCTACCAGCAAGGAAGGCATTGGAACGGAGATACATTTTGTTTTGAGAAAATACCAGGAGGTCATACAGGAATGAGCAGAATTCTGATAGTAGAAGATGAAGAAAGCATTGCAGAGCTGGAGAAAGATTATCTGGAGCTTAGCGGATTTGAGGTTGAGATTGAGAATAACGGGGAAGCAGGACTTCATAAGGCCCTTCATGAGGACTTTGATCTGTTGATCCTGGATTTAATGCTGCCGGGAGTGGATGGCTTTGAAATATGCAGGAAGGTCAGGGAAGTGAAAAACACCCCGATCATCATGGTTTCCGCTAAAAAAGAGGATATTGATAAAATCCGTGGCTTAGGGCTGGGAGCCGATGATTACATCACAAAACCCTTCAGCCCAAGTGAGATGGTCGCCCGTGTAAAGGCCCATCTGGCCCGTTATGAGAGGCTGATTGGAAGCGGAGTGCCGGACAATGAGATCGTTGAGATCCGAGGCCTTAAAGTTGATAAGACAGCCAGGCGGGTATGGATCAATGGAGAGGAAAAGAATTTTACCACAAAGGAATTTGACTTATTAACCTTCCTTGCCCAAAATCCAAACCATGTATTTACGAAAGAAGAATTATTCAATAAAATATGGGATATGGAATCCATCGGTGATATCGCTACAGTTACCGTCCACATCAAAAAGATCAGAGAAAAAATCGAATTTAATACGGCTAAGCCCCAGTACATCGAGACCATCTGGGGAGTCGGTTACCGGTTTAAGGTATAAAAATGAAAGAAAAATTATACGAGATACCGCTAAATGACGCCATGGATGCAGATGACGAGTGCCTGTTCTGCTTTCTCGAGAGAAAAGCGGAGCAGGAGCTTATGGATTTTGCATTAGGTTCCTGTGCGTCCTATATGGAAAGCGATACAAGAGAAGCTACAGACCGTTCGGGATTTTGCCGTGTCCATCAAAAGAAAATGTTTGATTACGGCAATGCTTTAGGAAACGGCTGGATCTTAAAAACCTATTATAAGAAACTGATAAAGGAAATGAAGGAGGAATTTAAGGAGTTTACTCCCGGAAAAACCTCCTTAAAAGACCGCTTTACAGGTAAGACTGGAAATGGCAATTCCGTCAGCGCCTGGATTGAAGGGAAAGAGAAGACCTGCTATATATGTGACCGGTTTTCTGAAAGCTATGAGCGCTATGTGGCAACCTTTTTCCACCTTTATAAAAAGGATTCTGTTTTTCGGGAAAAACTTGAGAAAAGCAGGGGGTTCTGCCTCCACCACTTTGCTGACCTTTGCAGTGGAGCAGATAAATATTTAAGTGACAAGGAGCGTAAGGAATTTTATCCTGTCATTTTTCACATTATGGAGCAAAATATGGAGCGGGTATCCGGGGATGTCGACTGGTTCATTGAGAAATTTGATTATTTAAACAAGGATGCGGATTGGAAGCAGTCAAAGGATGCCGTCCAGCGTGGGATGCAAAAGCTGCGTGGCGGATACCCGGCAGATCCTGCTTATAAACAGCGGTAAACTTACCGGCTAAGGCGCTTAAACTGTCCGGGCGTATAGCCTGTGGTCTGGCGGAACGTGCGGATAAAGTTGGAGTAATCGTGAAAACCTGATAAATGGCAGGCTTCTAAAACCGTATGTCCCTGGGAAAGCAGCTCCTTTGCCAGAGCCACCCGTTTCACCACGATATACTGAAAGATGCTGCTTTCTGTCTCGGATTTAAACAAATGACTGATATAATATTTATCAAGGGAAAGAGCCTGGGAGATGGAATCCAGGGTCATGGGCGTAGTTAAATTTTTATCAATATAACTCATGATTGCCTGGGCCCTGTGGGGTTTCGGTGCGGTCCTTAAAGGACTTGTCTTTTGCCAGGCACTGTTAATAAGAATAAGGATTTGGATCAATGTAGTCATTGCCGTTAAGTCGCTGCCGTAGGTGCAGCGATTTTTTTTTGCTTCATGAAGACACTGAGCCATGGAAACCAGGCGCCCGTACTCTTCTTTTGAAAGCAGGACCAGGTTGCCTGTGGCTGGTTCCCGGTGGAAACATTCTAACAGGTTGGTGTCAGGAGTACAATAAGGGCGGATAAAGGCAGGATTTACGTGAATGACAAGGCGGGTAAAGGCTTCGCTTGTGGTGTTGATGGCCTTATGGATCTCCCGGTTGGAAAACAGAATTAAGTTTCCCGGGTTCATATCATAGCACGCATTTTCCACAAAATACTGAATATGGCCGTCCATGAGCAGATAAATTTCATGGCTGTTGTGCATGTGAAAATCCACATTTCCGGCAATCTGGCTGGTGGTAAAATCACAGCTGAAAGGCTCAGAAAATTCACTGTAATGATAAAGGCTCTCATTTTTCATGGCTTCCTCCTGAAATAGACAATATATGCATACTTCTAGTCAATATACGCAAACAAATTGCGTTAAAAACAGTATATAATAAATCTATCATAGAAAGAGGAAAAAGAAAAGAGGAGGTAATCATGGTTCGGGTTGGGATAATCGGCTGCGGAAACATCGGGGGAGTTCACGCCATGGTGCTGAATGAAATAAAACAGGCCAGACTCTGTGCTTTTACGGATATCCGATTGGAACGGGCGGAGGAATATTCGGTCCGTTTTACGGATGGAACGGCTAAGGTTTATGATTCTATGGAGGATATGCTTGAGAAGGAAGCGCTTGACGTGGTACATATCTGCACTCCCCACTACTGCCATGTGCCCATGACAGCAAAGGCTTTAAAGAAAGGGCTTCATGTATTCATGGAGAAGCCGCCGGCTATAAGCAGAGAGCAATTCGATGAGCTTTTGAAAGTTTCCGGCCGGAGCACGGGCAGGTTAGGTATCTGTTTTCAGAACCGGTATAATGAAACAACAAGAAAGGTTAATGAGCTTTTGGCACAAGGAATCCTCGGGAAGATAAAAGGCGGAAGGGCCTTTGTTACCTGGCACAGGGATGCTCCCTATTATACAGAGAGCGGCTGGAGAGGAAAACTTGAGACAGAGGGCGGAGGGGCGTTGATCAACCAGTCCATTCATGCCCTGGATCTGCTTCTTTCCTGGCTTGGAAAACCAGTGAGAACAGAAGCGTCCATGAGTAATCACCATCTGAAAGGGATCGTAGAGGTAGAGGACACCCTGGAAGCCTATATGACATTTTCAGAAGGAACGGATCCGGTAAGCGCCAGCTTTTATGCCACTACGGCTTATGCTATGGATGCACCGGTTTTCTTAGAACTTGCCTGTGAAAAGGGATTTGTCCGCCTGGAAGGAAACTCTGTTTGGTATCAGACGGAAGGTCAGGAGGAGCCCGTGGTATGGCAGGCGAAAAAGTCTTCTCTGCTGGGAAAGTCCTATTGGGGCAGCGGACACGAAGCCTGTATCAAAGATTTTTATGATTGTTTAGAAACCGGGAAGGCCTATTTCAATGACCTTACCTCGGTTCAGAATACATTTTACACCATGATGGATATTTATGATTCAGCAAGAAATGAGGGGAGATAGGACATGGATAAGGTAAGACTTGGTATTATTGGAATTGGAAACATGGGCAGCGGCCACTTAAAGAACATTCTGGAGGGAAAGGTCCCGGAGATGGAAGTGACTGCAGTGGCGGACCGTCAGGAAGGCAGAAGGGCCTGGGCAAAGGAGAATCTGTCGGAGTCGGTAGTTATTTTTGAGGAAGGAACGGATTTAATTGCAGCAGGCGTATGTGATGGAGTCTTAATTGCAGTTCCTCATTACCAGCATCCCGAACTGACTATAGATGCTATGAACCATGGGCTTCATGTCATGTGTGAAAAACCCGCTGGAGTTTACACAAAGCAGGTACGGGAAATGAACGATGCGGCTAAAAGGTGCGACCGGGTCTTTGGTATGATGTTCAACCAGAGGACCAACTGCATTTACCGGAAAATGCATGAACTTGTAACAAGCGGCGAACTGGGAGCCATCAAGCGGGTCAACTGGATCGTAACAGATTGGTACCGCACCCAGTCCTATTATGACTCAGGAAGCTGGAGAGCTACCTGGGATGGAGAAGGCGGCGGCGTACTGTTAAATCAGTGTCCTCACAACATGGATTTAATCCAGTGGATCTGTGGAATGCCAAGTAAAGTGCAGGCATTCTGCCATAACGGGAAATGGCATGATATTGAAGTGGAAGATGATGTAACGGCTTACTTGGAGTACCCAAACGGGGCTACGGGAGTTTTTGTTACCACAACCGCAGATGCTCCTGGGACAAACCGGTTTGAGATCACTTTGGAGATGGGGAAACTGGTCTGTGAAAATGGCAAGCTGATGCTTCATAAGCTGTCTGAAAACGAGCGTACCTTCTGCAAAACGGCAAAGGGCGGATTTGATACTCCGGAATGCACGGTGACAGAGGTTGAAACGGACGGAGAGAATGAACAGCATGTTGGAGTTTTAAAAGCATTTGCAGGCAGGATTCTTCATGGTACACCCCTTGTGGCAGAAGGTTTGGAAGGAATTAATGGTCTGACCTTATCGAATGCCATGCATTTATCCAGCTGGTTAAAACGGGAAGTGGAGATTCCCTTTGATGAAGATTTATTCTTAGAAGAGCTTAATAAGCGCCGCAGGGAATCCAGGAAAAAAGAAGGGTCCGGCGTGGTGTTTGATACAGAAGGAAGCTATTAAGAAACACCCTTCGGGTATCCCTTTATGCCCAAAGGACATGGGCAATAATGATGAAATTAAAAAAGGAGAAACGATTATGTGGGATGGAATTCTATTATCTGGTTTTGCAGATGAAATCGATATGGACTTAGGAAAACAGATAGAAGTATTAAATAAGCTGGATATTCATCATGTGGAAATGCGGGGTGTGAACGGCAAGGGCCTGGTTGAGTATTCTATCAATGAAGCAAAAGAAATCAAAAAGCAGCTTGATGAGGCAGGCATCCGTTTATCTTCTGTTGGTTCTCCCATTGGAAAGATAAAGATCACCGATGATTTTGCCCCTCATATGGAGCTTTACAAGCATACGGTGGAAATCACTCATTTGATGGATGTCCCATACATCCGTATGTTCAGCTTCTTCATGCCTGAGAATGAAAGCTATGCTCCTTACCGGGGGAAGGTCATGGATCAGTTGGGACAATTTGTAGATTACGCTAAGGCCAGCCAGGCCATTCTTCTTCATGAGAATGAAAAGGATATCTACGGAGATGTTGCAGACCGCTGTCTGGAAATTATGAAGGAATTCTATGGGGATCATTTTAAGGCAGTCTTTGACTTTGCAAATTTTGTTCAGTGCAAACAGAATACTCTGGAAGCTTATGAGATGTTAAAGTCCTACATCGCCTATATCCATGTAAAGGATGCCCTGTGGTCTGATGCCAGTGTGGTTCCGGCAGGCATGGGAGACGGACATGTGGAAGAAATCTTAAAGACTTTAAAAGCTGGAGGATATCAGGGATTTTTATCTTTAGAGCCTCATTTAAGCGATTTTGCAGGATTTGATGCCCTGGAGCAGAATGCTTCCCAGAAGAAAAAGATGAGCGGAGAAGAAGCATTTACTTTAGCATACGAATCTCTTAAAAAGATATTGGAAAAAATCTAAGCAAATATATTCAACCAGGGCGTGTCTAGAAACGAAACGTTAGACACGCCCTGGACCAGTACATAGAAATGATGAGTCGCAATAATCTTTTCCAGGTTACTTCTATTTGCAGAGCATCGAACTGTCCGTATTGATATCGTGGAATATAAGGAAGGTGTGGCATGGCTTATCAGATAATTATTATAGATGATGAAAAAGAAATCAGCACAGGTTTTGCACAATTCTTTCCGTGGGCAAATTTGGGCTTTTTTGTTGCGGGCCAATTTACAGGGGCAAAGGCAGCGCTAGAGTTTATAAAATCAAATCCTGTTGATATGATCGTAAGCGATATCATTATGCCTGGTATGACGGGGATTGACCTTGCAAGGGAGCTGTCCACAATGACGTTGGATCCGCAGCCACTGGTTATTTTGTTCAGCGCCCATAGTGAATTTGAATATGCGCGTCAGGCGCTGAAATACAAATGTACCGATTACGTGCTGAAAACAACAGAATACGAAGAGCTGATACAGATATTCAGCCGCTTAAAGGAGCAATTGGATGAACGTAATTCAGCCGCAGTTACCAATGATAATTATGAAGACAAGGTAATAACCGAAATTAAGGAATATGTGATACAAAATCCGGCAAGTGCTAATCTGGAGGAAGCGGCAAGCAGAGTATATTTAAGCGCTTCTTATGTTAGCCGCTACTTTAAACAGAGAACAGACATGAACTTTTCTGATTATGTCACTGCTTATAAGATGCAGCTAGCTTCTGAATTATTAACTGATCTGCAGTATAAAATCTATGAAATAAGTACCATGTCCGGATATGCCAATCCGGTCAATTTCACTCGTTCTTTCAAAAAGCACTATGGCATTTCACCACGAGAATATCGTTTTGAAAAAATGGGACGTATTCTTCCCGGTGATGAGGAGGATTCATTATGAAACGGCAGTTTTTTATAAGAAATTTTCTTCTCGTAACGCTGCCGGTTATTTTGGTTATTGTATTGCTGGGATGGATTGCAATCTATATCATTAATACCAGCACGCAAAAATCAATCACCGATATCAATACCCAGACAGTAAGCCGGATCAGAGAAAGTACGGAGCTGATATTTAGTGAAGCCGATGCCCAGAGTCTTAATTACAGTATTACGCCCCATGTCATGTTACAGCTGGAATCATTATTGGAAAATGGGTATTCCGACAAAGAGCATATGGATATCTCATATATGATTAAAACGTTTGTGGATTCCAATGTGAATTCAAAAACGTATATCCATTCGCTCTATATTTATTTAAATAATACCCACAGCAACTTTTTTGCCTCTTTTGTGGGCTTGGCGAATGCTTCTAATTTCCGTGATACAGAGTGGCTGGAACAAGCACAATCCATGCCTTCAGAATATAAGCAGTGGCTGGAGCTTCGAAACATCAGTTCCTACGCAATGACTTCTTATTCGACTGATGTCCTAAGTATATACAAACGCCTCTATGCGTCAGATAAAACAAAACCAATTGGAGTATTGGTCTTAAATATACAACTGGAATATTTGAATGCATTTTACAGTGATTATCTGTCTTACCCAGAGCAAACCATATTGCTTATAAACAGTTCCGGTGAAATCCTTAGTATGGCGGGACATTCCGGACTTTTTTCTGTGCATGACCATGTGGATACTGCCGGACTTGATCGCTTATATTATATTGCCAGAGAAGATAACAGTGCCTATGGCGTAACGTATTTATCGCTTGTGCCGCGGGCTTCCTTGTATCAGCAATCTCAGGATATACTTAGGCTGGTTATTGCAGCGATTGTTGCAGCACTTCTACTTGGAGGCACAATCTCCTTTCTGGTCACCCGAAGAAATACAAAGGACATAAGCGCAATTCTTCAACTAGTAGAGGCAGCAGAAAAAGGAAAAGAACTGCCTGAAATAAAGCCTTCTGCAGGTGTTTATGGGTACATCACCCAAAGCATTGTCAGGGGATTTCTGGAAAAATCTGCTCTGGACAGGCAATTAGTGGAGAAGAAATACCGCCTGGAGGCCATGCATTTTTCATTTCTGCAGTCACAGCTTAATCCGCACTTCTTATTTAATACGCTGAAAAACATCTTTTGGAAAACAGTAAAGCTGACCGGCCAGCCCAACGAGGCCAGCCGAATGATTGATTTGCTGACCAGCGTATTATACTATACCCTGGTTAATCCCGACAGATATATTGTACTGGAAGACGAAGTTGAAAACACTGAAAAATATCTTAAGATTCAACAAATGCGGTTTGATCATGCTTTTCATGTGAAATGGAACGTGAATGTTGACACGCATGAAATCAAATGCATTAAGTTTTTGCTTCAACCTTTGGTAGAAAACAGCATATCCCATGGATTTAAGCAAGTGGATTCAGGAGAAATAGAGATAAAGATCACGGAAGACCAGCATATGGTACACTTTTCTGTTACGGATAACGGTATGGGATTCCAGGAGACGAGACTGGTACAAATCCGCGAATGGCTGCTCCAGGAAGATTCACCGGCAGAGGGAATTGGTTTATATAATTTAAATAAGCGGCTGATTTTAACATATGGGGAGCCCTCTGCATTAAAAATTTCCAGTGTCCCTGGACATGAAACACGTATCGAATTTTTTATTCCGATAAATGAACAATTTTTCTAAAGGAGAAGAGAGATGAAAGAATATTTTAAACAGGGTGCCACAGTACTTTTTTATGGGGACAGCATTACCGATGCATCACGGGATAGGGAAAATCCCCTTCATATGGGACAAGGTTATGCTAAAAAGATTGCGGACATTTACACCGCATTATACCCAAACAGCGGCGTACAGTTTTATAACAGGGGCATTGGAGGAAATAGGCTGTCGGATCTCCTGGATCGTTATCATGAAGATGTATGCCCGGTAAAACCGGACTTTGTTTCAGTCCTTGTAGGGATCAATGACACCTGGCGAAGATATGATCGTGGGCTTATCGTCACAGAAGCTGAGTTTGAGAAACAATACCGGGATTTACTGGGGCGTATCCGTTTGGATTTCCCTCAATCCCCCATCATGGTGATTGAACCGTTTCTTTTACCCACAGACCCGGCAAAAACAACTTATTGGGAAGATCTCACCCCTAAGATTGAAATCGTAAAGGGTCTTGCAAAAGAAATGGCTGACTTTTATCTTCCTTCCGGACAACTGTTTGATGAGGCGATGAAGGATGGATATTCTCCTTTCCAGCTTTCAGAAGATGGGGTACACCCTACTAATACAGGACATGCGTATCTTGCAGTTAAGTGGCTTCAAATGGTTGGTGTATTGTAAGCTGCGGACATATCAAATAAAGATAGCATATGACAAGAAATGCATGATACATATTTTATTTGGATTAACCGGGATAAGAAACAGCAGCCGCGCTATCTATTCATATTGCACAATTCAGTCTAAAATAGTTTATAGAAACAAAGTCTTATGGTAATATCAGAAAGCTATTTGGAGGAGAAAGGCATGAAGAAAAGAATTGCAAGTATGGCATTGGTTTCTGCGCTGGTCATGGGCGCCTTAGCCGGCTGTTCAAACCAGGCACCCACATCAACCTCACAGCCGAATGAGAGCAGTACCGCGCAAAGCACCCTGCCGGAATCGGAACCAGCTGACAGTGGAGAGTTTTCTCCTGCTGATGCAGGAAATGTAACCCTTCGATTTGCATGGTGGGGATCTGATGCACGGCATGAAGCAACTTTAAAGGCTATGGACCTGTACATGAAGCTGTATCCAAATGTCACCATTGAAGGGGAATATCAGGGATACGATGGCTATCAGCAAAAGCTAATGACCCAGTTTGCGGGCGGCACCGAACCTGATCTGATGCAGCTCGACTATTACTGGAACCCTGAATGGAAAGGCCAGGAAAACTTATTCGTTGACATGGCTAATACCCCGTTTGTAAACCTTTCCCAGTTCCAGAAGTCCGCCATTGACGATTACATGACGGTAAATGGAAAAGTGATTGGCCTTCCGATGAACAGCAGCGGATTTGGCGTTATGATCAACAAAGCATTCTTTGATAAGCATAGTATTCCTGTGGATACTGTGTGGACCTGGGAAGACATGATTGAGGCTGGCGGAAAGATTAATAAAGAGAATCCAGGCGACCACCTTTTGGCTATTGAATCCGGTACTACAACCGGTGGAATCTGTCCTTTTATACTGAATGCTTATGTATATTCCAGATATGGGCATTACTGGGCGGATGAAAACGGCAAGATCATTGCTTCGAAAGAAGAACTGACCAATGCCTTTGATATTCTGCAGCAGCTCTTTGTAAGCGGTACCGCGCAGCCCCTTGGGGAAGCAAGTCTTTTCACCGGCCAGATGGAACAGAACCCCAAATGGATCAACGGAGAAATTGGTTTTACAGTAGACTGGACGGCAACCGTAGGAAAATACAAAGCATCTCTGCCTGAAGGGCAGTTTGCTGTTGGCAAACCTCCTTTTGCTAAAAATGGAGATAATCAGGACATCCGGCTTGTTGCCGGTATGGGGCTGGGCGTAAGCGCCCGCTCTAAGAATGTTGAGGTGGCTACCCACTTTGCAAATTGGCTGATGAGTGATCCCGATGCCTCTCTGCTGATGGGAACCCAACGTTCCGTCCCGAATAACTTCCAGGCTTTTAAAGCGCTTGTTGATGCCGGCGCCATTTCCGAAGAAATCACTCAAATGCTGGATTGGGCAGAAACAGCGCCTGCCGCTCCCGTACCTTTGATTGAGTTCAACAGTGAAGTAGGCGACATCGCTAAAGATATCTGTGAACAGGTTGTTTACGGCCAGCTCACCCCAGAGCAGGCAGCCGATAGATTCCTCGCCGATGTGCAGGCGAAAATGGATACGGTTAGATAACAAGAATTTAGAAGCCATGAACCCGGCCTAGGCAACGTCCCGGCTGGGTTCATTTTTTTAAAAATTGATGTGAGGTTTGGTATAATATGAATAAAGTAAAATACACGAAACGAGGCAATATGGGCTACCTTTATATCTCTCCGTGGATATTGGGCTTTCTCATTTTCCAGCTTTATCCGTTGGGGGCGTCTTTGTACTATTCTTTTACAGAGTACAACATTACCGGTACTCCAACTTTTGTAGGGTTCAAAAACTACATTACTATGTTTTCCAGTGATTTGCTGTTTTACACTTCCCTGGGCAATACCTTAAAATATGTATTTCTGTCATTACCGATGAAAATAATTACCGCTTTGATTGTGGCTGTTATTTTAAACCAGAAGCTTAAAGGAATCAATTTTTATCGGACCGTATATTATATTCCGTCTATTTTTGGCGGCAGTGTTGCAATTTCAATTCTCTGGCGCTTTTTATTTATGGATGGCGGATTAGTAAACCGCATGCTGAATGGATTGGGTATGACTTCTGTTCCGTGGCTCTCAAGTCCGAATTATTCATTATTCACCTTAAGCTTACTAAGCGTTTGGCAATTCGGATCCTCAATGGTTCTGTTTCTAGCCGCACTGAAACAGGTCCCTGAGGATTTGTATGAAGCGGCTCTCATCGACGGAG
>NZ_DAMAUN010000092.1:0-22761 GCF_032078915.1 Lacrimispora sp.
CTATACACGATTGCCAGCAGTTTGTACCTGCCAGTATAATTATATGTTCCAACTTAAGAGTATACTATTAATAATATCTTACAAATTCCTTTGGAACCCTATTCCGACACCCCCGGATACTGCAGCGCCCCCAGTGTTCCAACATAATGGATCACGATATACTTGATACGGTCTATCTCTCCGCTTGAGTAGTTGTAAGGGAACTGATCCGGAAAGAAAGTCAATGACCATAATTATATATTTCACTTTCATTTTCCTCACTCTTTCTTATATTAATCTATAATGTGGCCGTTCCTCTCCAAACAGCCAGTAACGCAGCCAGTCATCCAATACGATTCCTGCCCCGCTGATCCAGAACCAAAAGAAAGTAAATAGTGGGCATATCTGCCCCAGAATATTTCCAGGCATATGGCTGTAATCCCAGATCCCCCAACCGAGCCATATATTTACTATACAGCCGGTTAATAACTCAAAATATGTAATTATAATCATACCTATAAGCATCTGCTTAAAGAGGGGCATTTCCCACGGTATCAATTCATTAATCAAGCCCAGGCACACGAAACAAACTCCACCCAAAAGAAACATGGTCCAATGAGAGCGGCCACGAAATGCCAACTCCATACCTATGTAAATAAACCCTCCTACCAACCAGAGAAATACATATTTAAACGCCTGATTCATCATTTCCCCCTTTCCTCACCATAGCAGCAATCTGTGCCAGATATGTTTTTAAGCTATTCCCGTAAGTGACATGGTATGAAGTATGAAACATGGCTTTTTCGATTATCAGGGATATGATTCCCTGCAGGCGGAGATCCAGAGCAGTCACATAGCTGGCAAGATAGCTTTCATGGGGTATATTCGGCTGTTCCGTGTTAATCCTATTCTTTCCGTCCTTCCCCATATTGTCGTCGCCGGCAATGAAACGGCTGTCAAACGGGTTAGGTGTTAGCAGCTCACCAGTCCAGGAATAAACCTATCACTCCTCTAGGAAAATATTCTTTACTTATCTGCCTTTTTAAGCTATAATTAACATAACTCTTCTTAGGGCGCCGCTTTCCCCAAAATTCGCGGTGCTCTTTTTATGCTTTAAATCTCAGTATGATTGATGTATTCTTGGTAATGGCATCCATGCTGATACTTCACCCCTTCTTCCAGTGCTGTCTTTGAATTCACCAGTTATTATATTAAATCCCTATACTTACTCCAGTGTTATCTTTTCAAACTCTATTTTTTCGCTGCCTTTTCCCATACGCTTACTCCTTTAAACTTTGGTTTTCAATAACTATAAAATGTGCTATTATAAAATAAAAACTATATAATAAGGAGGCACTATGACACACCATATCATTGTAAAGTTTATAGATACTGTTTCTAATAAAGAAGAATTAATCAACCAAATTAATGATCTGTTTTCACATGCAGCAGAGATACCTGGAATCCAACAGGTTCAGACGTTTTCATCTTGTATTGACAGAGCAAATCGCCATGATTTAATGATAAAAATGGTTTTTGAACCGGACATTCTTAATGTTTGGGATTCATCGGAGATTCACAAAAAATGGAAGGATGATTTCGGGAAATATCTAGCAGCTAAGACTATTTTTGATTGCAATTAAGAAGTGTTACGGTTTTAAATACGGTTTAAGGGCATCTTTTGGAGCCCATGCGACAACATTACTTCAACTAAATCCAGTGTCCAACGGATAGTATCCGGCATGAACACATCTTACAGTTCCCGGATATGCCACGGTTACCTAGCAATATATACATATCCTTCTGGTAACCGTTCTGCCACTGGAATCCACGGTTGCTTTTCTATTAGTTCCTGGGCTGCTTCCAGATACGTAAAAATTCTTTCGCCGTCAATGGTGGCTGTTATCAGCCCTATCTTGATTCTTGAAATTCCATCTATAAGCTTTTTAATATCCATTGATTCCTCTATTTCCCCCTCTGCCCCCGGCAAAGCAATCAATTATTGAATCTCTCATTTTTCAAAAGGGTCCGCCATAGTGAGGCCGCAAGCAAGTAGCAGGATTTAGTATCAAAATAGTATCACGGCTAATTTTAAATTTCAAATTTTCCTTTATTTATAATGTTTCTCAATATGTTTTTTACTTTTCTCTTACAAATCAAAAAACGACAAAATAACAGGTGCACAATTTGCATTAATCTAGTATAATATCTGTATATTGGAATACAACCGCTTTTGCAAAGGAGGAAATATATGGGAACTACAGACAACAGTTTCTTGCTAAGAATCCAGCAGGGTCAAAGGGAAACGGAAAAGCTCATGAGCCAGAAGCAATATAACATGGCTATGATCAAAGCCCGGCAAACCCTGGAATATATGGTAAATTATCTTGGAGAAAGGGCTCTGATTGTGGAAGGCGATCTGGCGGACAGCATAGACCAGCTATTTGAAGGACGCTTTATTTCTCAGGCCGCCAAAGACCACTATCACAGGATCCGCGTACTGGGAAACAAGGCAGTTCACGAAGGAGATGACAGTCCCTATGATGCCAACGAGGCCTTCCAGCTTCTGTCTCAGGAAGTCAATACCTTTGCAAGCTCTAATAATAGAGGAAGCCAGGGGGGGACCCCAATTAATAAACGTCCTGCAGACGTTAGGACTATCTCCTCAACTTCCCGGAATAATCCTCCGAGAAGCAACGCTCCAAGAATTGAATTCCAGGGAACGGGAAATCAAAGAAGCAGCGGCGCTAGAACTGCGCCTTTAAGAACCCAGGAACATACAGGCGGCGCTGGGCGCACGGGGACAAGACCGGATGGGGCAAGGTCCGGGCAAAGGCCGGCTCAGAAGAATGTTTCCAGAAACGGTCAGAGACCCGCGTCACACAGCAGAAGCAGGAGGCGTACCAAGAAGAAAGGGTTTGATCCCTACGAACTGCTGAAACCAGCCCTCATCTTTCTGGTTCTTCTTGTACTTGTCCTGATCATCGTAAAGCTGATCCCAGGAAAGAACTCAAAAAATGACCCCACAACAGCCGAAACGACTGCTGAGGTTACTACCGAAGCCATGACAAGTGCCGAAACTTCTGCAGAACCTACGGAACCAGAGACAGAAGCGCCTAAAATTTATACCACCAAAAGCAAGCTTAATGTCCGCTCTGAGCCTTCTACCGACGGCGCTAAGCTTGGAAGCCTTGCTTCCGGTACGGTGGTGGAATATGTCAAGACTTATGATGACAAATGGACGGTTATTATGTTTGAAGGAACAGAGGCTTATGTTGCCACCGAATTCCTGACCGAATCGGAAAGTGAGACAGGAACGGGCGCAGAGGAGTCTACCTCTGCCGCGGAAAATACAGCAACAACAGCCGCAACCCCGTAAAGAAAACGTTAAAAAATAGCGAAGAAACCAGGGAAATTTTTTCCTGATCTTCGCTTTTTTCTATTGTTCATGCATAGCTACAGCCCCATTGTCGTAATCTATATTTATGTTAAAACTTTATTAATATTGGGGTTTTTTACTTACAGACTATGGTATTTTTTTTAAATTGTAGTATCATTATAAATCAAGCACTATATTTTTAAAGAAATTATTACAAAAAGGAGGGCTCGGTATGGATACTGTAATCGAGAAAATATCCGAGATTGAATCGGCAGCGGCTTCTATTATGAATGATGCCAATGAGCGCAAAAAGGCGTTTTCCGAAGATATGGAAGAACAGACCGCTGCATTTGATGCACAGCTGGAAGAAGAAACCAGTAAAAAGATTGAAGAACTGCAGGCTGGCATGGAAATCAGTATGAACAACCGTCTGGAAAAACAGCGACGAGATTCCGAAAAGGTCCTTATAGCCATGGAACAACGTTATGAAGATCATCATACTCAGTATGTGGAGAAGCTATTCAATACTATGATAAAGGAGTGATCCAATGGGAGACCTACTATCCTACAGCGGCATTACAACCAAAGTAAGAGCCATGGAGAGCCATCTGATCACCGACAGTCAGTTCCGCGAAATGGCAGCCCTTGAAACCGTTTCTGATGCCGAGGAATATTTAAGACGTCTTCCGGCCTATGAAGGGCTGTTTGCAAACCTGGAGGGAGTCGTGCTCCATCGGGGAGCCATCGAACAGCGGCTGATCTTATCCTTGTACCAGGATTTTGCCAAGCTCTACCGGTTCGCCACTTTGACTCAGCGTAAGTTCCTGGACCTGTATTTTATGCACTTTGAAATCGATATCCTGAAGAAGTGTTTCCGCAATTCCATGGGGCGAAATCGGCTGGATATCGATCTATCTGTATTCCAGGACTTTTTTGAGAAGCATTCTAAGCTGGACTTGATGAAGCTGTCATCCTCAGCAGACTTACGGGAATTCATCGCCAACCTGGAAGGCTCGGTCTATTATGACCTGCTGTCCCACTTAGACGACAGGGACCAGCCTACCTTGTTTGACTATGAGGTTCACTTAGATCTTCTTTATTTTAAGACCATGTGGAAAGTCATGGGCAAGTATCTTACCAGAAAGGAACAAGAGCTTCTTACGCACTGCTTTGGCAGCAAGCTGGATTTACTTAATATCCAATGGATTTACCGTACCAAAAAATATTATCATCTGCAGCCTGCTGACATTTATTCCCTTCTCATCCCTATCAATTACCATTTGAATAGGGAGCAGATTACGAAGATGGCAGAAACAGCCACTCTGGAAGAGTTCTTTTCCGTACTAAGAACTACCTTTTATGGAAGGAAATCAGATTGGGACGCCGCAGACATGCCGAATTTGGAATATTTAACGCAGGAGGTACTGGATAAAATATACCGTTCCTCCAGCCGTCAGAATCCGTATTCCATTGCCACACTGAATTCCTATCTTTATTTTAAGGAGGAAGAAATTCAAAAGATTATCACCCTCATAGAGAGCATCCGTTACCGCGTAAGCCCGGATGAAATCATCTCCTATGTAGTAAAAATGTAAAGGGGGTTGCTTTTTCGTGATAGAAAAGATGAAATTCTTAAGTATCACCGGGCCCAAGGAAGATATTGACCGAGTCATCGACACTTATTTATCCAAATATGAAATCCATTTGGAAAATGCCCTGTCGGAATTAAAAACGGTGAAAGACTTAAGGCCTTATATTGAAACAAATCCATACAAAGACGCTTACCAGCGTGCCATGGAGCTGGCGGAATTACTCCCTCCGGGTATTCAGCCAAGCAGCCGGAAAAAGATTCCTATCCAGCGGGCAGCCGGAATTGTCACCGAGATCGGGGACCAGGTAAAGGAGCTTACAGCAAAGGAAGAGGCCCTTATATCCGAACAAAATTCGTTCCGGCAATCCCTGGAACGAATCCTTCCATTTACCGGACTAAACTATGAGCTAAGCTCCATCCTTCACTTTAAGTACATTAAATTCCGTTTTGGGCGTATTTCTCATGAGTATTACAACAAGTTTGTGAGTTATGTATATGATACCATTGATACCGTCCTCTATAAATGCCGGGAGGATGACGAATACGTCTGGCTGGTTTATTTTGTGCCCGAAAGCATCTCTAACCAGATTGACGCTATTTATGCCTCCATGCGTTTTGAGCGTTACTTTTTACCTGACGTATACGAGGGCACGCCTTTAGATGCCATTCATTTTCTGGAAGATAAGATAAGCGTTCTCCAGTCTGATATCGACGGCATACGAAAGCAGATGTCAGAACTGCTGGAATCCAGGCAGGAGGAGTTATTGACGGCACTGGATAAGCTTGAGGTATTTTCTACCAACTTTAACGTGAGAAAATTGGCCGCATGTACCAAACAGAAAGTAAACACCTTTTATATCCTTTGCGGCTGGATGAGCAACCGGGATGCGGCTGCCTTTCAGAAAGAAATATCTAGCGACGAAAAAACTTTCTGTATCGTGGAGGATGACCATAACAAAATTTTGAGCAAACCTCCCACCAAGCTTCAAAATCCAAGGCTTTTTAAACCTTTTGAGATGTTCATACAGATGTACGGCCTGCCGGAATATAATGAGATCGATCCCACCATATTGATCGGCATCACCTATTCCTTCCTCTTTGGCTTTATGTTCGGGGATGTAGGACAGGGAATATGCCTTTTGCTGGGAGGGCTGCTCCTCTACCAACTGAAAAAGATAAACCTGGCGGCGATCATATCCTGCTGCGGTATATTTTCAACCATATTTGGATTCCTGTTCGGCAGTGTTTTTGGATTTGAAGATATCATACAGGCCGTTTGGCTCCGTCCTCTGGAGCACATGACTAACCTGCCCTTTATAGGGAGACTGAATACCGTATTTGTCGTAGCGGTTTCCATTGGTATGGGAATTATTTTGTTGACCATGGTCCTTAACATCATAAACAGCATCCGCTTTCATGACCCGGAAAAGACCCTGTTTGATACAAACGGTGCGGCAGGACTTGTCTTCTATGCAAGCCTTGTGCTCACCATCGTCCTTTACATGACAGATAATCCCATTCCTGCTGCCATTCTCCTTGTTATTATGTTTGGCATCCCGCTGATCGTCATGTTCTTTAAGGAACCTCTCACCAACCTGGTGGAAAAGAAAGCGCAGATCATGCCAAAGGAAAAGGGCATGTTTGTGGTTCAGGGTTTCTTTGAACTGTTTGAAGTGCTTTTAAGCTATTTTTCCAACACCCTTTCCTTTGTCCGTGTAGGGGCCTTTGCTGTCAGCCACGCGGCCATGATGGAAGTGGTCCTTATGCTGTCCGGTGCGGAAGCAGGAAACCCTAACTGGCTGGTTGTTATTCTTGGCAACTTATTCGTCTGCGGCATGGAAGGCCTGATCGTTGGAATCCAGGTTCTGCGTCTGGAATATTACGAATTATTCAGCCGTTTCTATCGCGGAACCGGCCGTGCATTTAAACCATACGGTAAGAAAATATAAAACCAAAACGGAGGTAATATTATGTCAACCTTAGTAAAAATTACATTAGCAATTGCATTAACCTTAAGTATCGCCCTGCCCTTCGGAGCTTTTGCCATGGGCGCAAAAACAAAGGGCCGCTATAAAACCGCCCTTGGTATCAACACCCTTTTATTTTTTGGTACCTTAATCGTATCCAGTGCATTGATGTTTAATGGCCAGGCTGCCGCTGCGGAAAGCGCCGCAGCCAGCACTGGAAGCATTGCCGGAATGGGTTATCTAGCAGCTGCCCTTTCCACAGGTCTTGCCTGCATCGGCGGCGGTATTGCCGTTTCCGCTGCTGCCAGCGCCGCTCTCGGTGCCATCAGCGAGGATGGTTCCATACTTGGTAAATCACTGATCTTCGTAGGGCTTGCCGAAGGCGTGTGTCTGTATGGCTTGATCATCTCTTTCATGATCTTAGGTAAACTCTAATCCATGAAAATGTATTTGATCAGCGACAACGTGGACACCTGGACCGGCATGAGATTAGCCGGAGTTGAGGGCGCTGTCGTTCATGAAAAGGCTGAACTGAAACGTGAACTGGATAAAGTCCTGGCCGATAAGGAGATCGGGATCGTTCTCCTGACGGAAAAGTTCGGAAAAGAGTTTCCGGACATCATCAATGATGTGAAGTTAAACCGCAAGCTTCCATTGATCATAGAAATCCCTGACCGCCATGGTACCGGCCGCAAGCCGAACTTTATCACAGATTATGTTAATGAAGCCATCGGATTAAAACTATAAGAAAGAGGTGGTCATCTTGACGACTGAGGAAAAATTACAGCATTTCCTGGGATTTTGCATGGAAGATGCCAGAACCCGCAGTGCAAAGATGCTTGATGAATATACAGCTGCCTTGGAGCAGACCTTTTTAGAGCATCAGGAAGATGCAAAGCGAAGGGCTGCACATCAGGTAGCTTTGGAAAGCGAACGGATCGAACGGGAAATCAACAAAAAGCTTTCCCTGGAACAGATCGGCATGAAACGGGTTTTTGGAAAGAAGCAGGATGAGCTGAAAGATAAGCTATTTTCGGAGCTTCGGGATAAACTGGCCACATTTATGGAGTCTCCCGAATATACAAAGCTTTTGGAAAAACAGATAAGGGAAGCCAAGGCCCTGGCAGGAAAGGAATTCATCACCATTTACATCGATCCTGCAGATGAAGAGAAGATCAATGAACTGGCAATTTCAGGCGGCTCTGACATCCAGGTGAGCGAATACTCCTTTCTGGGAGGAACCCGGGCTGTTATCCCTTCCAGGCATATTTTAATCGACAATTCATTTCAAACCAAGCTGGCGGAGGCAAAACGCGACTTCCGCTTTGATGTAAAGGATCTGATGGGAGGTACGGCTAATGACTAATACAGGCACCATTTCCGGCATTAACGGCCCTGTCATTTATTTAAAGGGTGATTCCGGATTCCGAATGAATGAAATGGTCTATGTGGGCGAAGACCACTTAGTCGGTGAGGTCATCGGCCTTACAGACCGCCGCACCATTGTCCAGGTATATGAGGAGACCAGCGGCTTAAAGCCGGGAGGGACTGTCACTTCCTCCGGCTTCCCCGTATCCGTCACACTGGCCCCAGGCATTTTAAATAACATCTTTGACGGAATTGAGCGCCCTTTAAGCGAGATCGCAAAGACCGGAGGGGCATATATTGACCGGGGAATTCATGTGGATTCCCTTGACGGCGGGAAGCTCTGGAAAACCCATATAACAGTAAAAAAGGGAGATCATCTCTTACCAGGCACCATCATTGCCGAGGTTCCTGAAACCCCGGCCATCGTCCATAAGGTTATGATACCCCCTGATTTGGAAGGCTATGTCCTTGACGTGGTGGAAGATGGTTCCTATACCATATCCGATCCCCTGCTGACCCTACAGCTTTTGGACGGGTCCGAAAAGAAAATTACCATGACCCAGAAGTGGCCCATCCGCGTGCCAAGGCCCATATTAAAGAGATACCCGGCCGGAAAGCCTCTTATCACCGGACAGAGGATCATTGATACCCTCTTTCCTCTTGCTAAGGGAGGTACCGCTTGTATCCCCGGCGGTTTTGGTACAGGAAAAACCATGACCCAGCACCAGATCGCCAAATGGTCTGATGCAGATATTATCATTTATATTGGCTGCGGGGAACGTGGCAACGAGATGACCCAGGTGCTTGAGGAGTTCTCTGAGCTCGTTGACCCCCGTTCCGGAAATCCTCTGATGGACCGGACCACACTGATTGCCAATACTTCAAACATGCCCGTAGCCGCCCGTGAAGCCAGCCTCTACTCCGGCCTTACCCTGGCGGAATACTACCGGGATATGGGATATCATGTGGCGATCATGGCGGACTCCACCTCCAGGTGGGCCGAGGCCTTAAGAGAGTTGTCCGGGCGTCTGGAAGAGATGCCCGCGGAGGAAGGTTTCCCAGCTTATCTGGCCTCCCGTTTATCCGCTTTCTATGAAAGGGCCGGGATGATTCAGAACATGAACGGAACCGAAGGCTCAGTCACCATCATTGGTGCCGTATCCCCTCAGGGAGGCGACTTCTCCGAGCCGGTGACCCAGAACACCAAGCGTTTTGTCCGCTGCTTCTGGGGCCTGGACCGAAACCTGGCAAACGAACGCCATTTCCCGGCCATTCACTGGCTCAGCAGTTATTCTGAATATCTGACTGATCTGGCACCCTGGTACGTGGAAAACGTGGATAAGAAATTCGTGGACTACAGAAACCGTCTGGTCTTCCTGCTGACCCAGGAAAGCAGCCTGATGGAGATCGTAAAGCTGATCGGCGGAGACATGCTTCCCGATGACCAGAAGCTCATACTGGAAATCTCAAAAGTGATCAGGATCGGATTTTTACAGCAGAACGCATTTCATAAGGACGATACCTGTGTCCCAATGGAAAAACAGTTTAAAATGATGGATCTAATCCTTTATTTATACAAGAAATCCCGTTCCCTTGTTTCCATGGGAATGCCTATGTCAGTATTAAAAGAGGATCCGATCTTTGATAAGATCATTTCTATTAAATATGATGTACCTAATGACAGACTTGATATGTTTGATGACTACAAAAAGCAGGTAGATGCCTTCTATGATTCCGTCATCGAACGCAATGCATAGGGAGGAGGCAGGCTATGGCAATCGAATATTTAGGACTTAGTGCAATCAACGGTCCATTAGTTGTTTTAGAAGGCGTCCAGAATGCTGCTTTCGACGAAATCGTGGAAATGACCGTAGAAAAAAAGACAAAGAAGCTGGGACGTATCATTGAGGTTTACGAGGATAAGGCGATCATCCAGGTGTTTGAAGGAACCGATGGGCTTGCCTTAAGAAATGTTCACACCCGCCTCACCGGACATCCTATGGAGCTTGCTGTGTCCGAAGACATGCTGGGACGCACCTTTAATGGTATCGGAGAGCCTATTGACGGGCTTGGAGACATCAATTCCGATATCTGGCTGGACATTAACGGAAAACCCTTAAATCCTGTTACCAGAGAATACCCAAGAGATTATATCCGTACGGGAATCTCAGCCATCGACGGGCTGATGACTCTGATCCGGGGCCAAAAGCTCCCCATCTTCTCCGGAAACGGCCTCCCTCATGACGAACTGGCCGCCCAGATCGTACAGCAGGCCTCCCTGGGAGATGACGCCCTTTCCAGCGAAAAATTTGCAGTGGTATTTGCTGCCATGGGTGTGAAATACGATGTTGCCGACTTCTTCCGCCGTACCTTTGAGGAAAGCGGCGTTTCCGACCATGTGGCCATGTTCATCAACCTGGCTAACGACCCTGTAGTGGAACGTCTGATCACACCAAAGGTGGCGCTTACACTGGCAGAATACCTGGCTTTTGAAAAGGGAATGCACATACTTGTTATTTTGACGGATATGACAGCCTATGCGGAGGCTCTCCGTGAGGTTTCCTCCTCAAAGGGGGAGATTCCTTCCAGAAAAGGCTATCCCGGCTATTTATACAGCGAGCTGGCATCCCTTTATGAACGGGCCGGCATCGTAAAGGGACGGCATGGCTCCGTGACCCAGATTCCCATACTGACCATGCCAAACGACGACATCACCCATCCCATCCCAGACCTTACGGGATATATTACGGAAGGGCAGATCGTTCTGGACCGCAGTTTGTTCGGCCAGTCCGTTTATCCGCCTATTAACGTCCTTCCTTCCTTAAGCCGTCTGATGAAGGACGGAATTGGTGAAGGCTTTACAAGAGCTGACCATCAGGGCCTGGCAAACCAGCTATTCTCCTGTTATGCCAAGGTAGGAGACGCCAGAGCTTTAGCATCGGTCATCGGAGAAGATGAGCTATCCCCTATTGATAAAATGTATCTGGTCTTCGGCAAGGAATTTGAAGACCGGTTTGTCGGGCAGGGAAATCATGCCAACCGGAATATCATCGAAACCCTGAGCATCGGCTGGGAGCTTTTAGGGCTTCTTCCAAGGGCCGAGCTGGACCGTATCGACACCAAGGTATTAGACCAGTATTACAAGCCAACCACCCTTGACAGATCGGAAGAATAGGAGGGATATTCATGAATCCCAATACATTTCCCACCAAGGGGAATTTAATCCTTGCGAAAAGCTCCCTGGTTTTAGCCAGACAGGGCTATGAACTGATGGATAAAAAACGGAACATCCTCATCAAGGAACTGATGAGTCTGATCGATGAAGCAAAAGGCATTCAGTCGGAAATTGATGTCACCTTCACTTCCGCTTACAAGTCCCTGCAAAAGGCCAACATAGAGCTGGGGATCAACTATGTGCAGGATATTGCCATGGCAGTCCCTGTGGACAATTCGGTTCAAATCAAAACCAGGAGCATCATGGGAACAGAAATTCCCCTGGTCAAGCATGATGAAATGCCTTTAAACCTGACTTATGCCTATTACAACACCAGGGAATCCTTAGATGAGGCCCGTTACCAGTTTGAAAAGGTTAAAAAGCTGACGGTAAAGCTCTCCATGGTTGAAAATTCTGCCTACCGTCTGGCAAACAGCATTAAAAGGACCCAGAAACGGGCCAACGCCTTAAAGAATATTACGATTCCCAGGTATGAGACACTGACCAGGAATATTACCAATTCACTGGAAGAAAAGGACAGGGAAGAGTTTACCAGGCTTAAGGTGATTAAGAGAAATAAGAATGGAATTTAGCGGCCCTTAAGGATCGGAGATGGGAACAACAGCGGTTGGTTTCCCATCTCCGGTCTTTTTATATTTTAAAAATAAAAACTGTAAAAAATGAACCGAATGGTACTTTGGTGACTCTTATTATCAGATGCATCTAAAAAAGGAAAGGAAACAGGTTATGATGGAAGAAAAAGGGGCTTTGGTAGAAAGCATGATAAATGGCAGCGAAGCAGCATTTGACGAACTATACCGTTCCTATTCCGGAAAGCTATACCGTATGGCGTATTTTATTACTGGTAACCGAAGTGACAGTGAGGACATTTTACAGGAGACATTTGTTAAATGCTATCTTTACAAGTCAAAACTGAAACAAACGGAACGCTTTGAACCGTGGCTGTACCAGATTTTGGTCCGGACGGCCTGGCGGCTGGAACGAAAGAAAAAAGGAAGAGCTGAGATCTCCTATGAAGGTATTTTAGAAAACGAAGAGGAAAAAAGGAGTGCGGAGCATATCCGGGAAGACAAGAAAGCGGACGAACCACTGGAATCTGTTTTAGAGGCAGAAACAGCAAAAGAAATCCAGGCAGCACTCAGCAATCTGGATATAAAATACCGTACCGTGATTCTTCTGTATTATTATAATGAATTGAGCACCAGAGAAATCGCCCATATTACAGGAGCTATGGAAGGGACGGTAAAATCCCGTCTGCATAAAGCAAGAAAACTGCTGAAGGATTTATTGAAGACTGACGGTACTGAAAAAACAGAAATGGAAAGGGGTTTTTGCCATGGATAACTTTGGGGATGATAAATTAAAACAAATCATTAAGTCCGAGCTGGATCAGATAAAGCCGGATGCACAGGCAGAGAATCGTTGCCTTAGTGAAGTTCATAAAAAAATAGAAATGAGGAGCGGAATTATGAAATTTAGTAAAAAGAGAATGGTGGCAGTTTTGGCCGCAATGTGTACAATAACGGTAATGGGAACTGTTACGGCAATCGCAGGCGGTAAAATTACAGGCTTATTCAGTTCTACTTCCCTGGACGAAATGGTCCATTCAAAAGCTGAGCTGATTCAATTAGCTGAACGCAAGATGGGGACCACTCCAAAGTTTGTGGATTCCTTTTCAAATGGTATCTCCTTTAGCGAAGGCTCTATTACTATGGTTGAAGGAAGGGATGAGAACCAGAATCCATTGATTACCTACCCGGTACTCTATGCCGGCTATGGGGAAAACAATCGTGTGGGACTTGACATTCATGAACATCAGGATATGATTCCTCAGGGATCCTCTACGGTGGTAAAACAGGAGGTTTACCAGGATATCACTTTAGAAGCTCATGAAGATAACTATCTGTTTTTACCACCAGATGCAAAACCATCAGAAGAAGATTCGAAGCTGGAGGAAGAAGGCAAGCTGATGATCAGCTACGGAACCAGGGAAGAAGAACGTAAGGTATATCGTTATGTAAACTGGAGTGAAAATGGTATGGAATATTCGCTCAGTTCCTTTGATGATTTGAGCTGTGATGATCTAATTGGTATGGCGAAGGAAGTTATAGACGTAAAGTAAGCCGGTACCAGTTTGATAAGGTGAATAAATCCGGTCCAATGGCAGCACTTAGAAACCATAAGGATCTGAGACGGAAACACAACTGTGTTGTTCCCAGTCTCAGATCCTTTCTTTCCTTATCCCTTTAAAAAACTTCAATACCGTCCAAACAATTCCCTCACCGCGCCATCAGGGTGAACACCTTGGCTTCATTGTCCGCCTTGATCACCGGCATAGGCAGTCCCGCGTACATCAGCGCTGCCCCGGAAAGCTTTATGCCAAGCTCCGGAATTTCATACACCGTCTGCTCTTCAAGCCCCCGCAGCTTTAAATAAATGATTCCCTTATTCGCTCCGGAAACCCTCTGCACATATCCTACGACCGCCTCTTTTTTATCTTGAGAGACCGACATAAACGCTCCATACTCCCGCTCTTTTTCCGGGTTGGTCAGCCGGTAATAGTCTCCATGGGCGGACACAAGTCCGTGTTCCTGATAGTATTTTACCTGCCTGCGGACCGCTTCCTGTTCTTCCTCTGTTATTTCATTTAAATCCAGCTCATACCCAAAGGTTCCAAAATAGGCAAGAGCCGCTCTTGTATCAATGGAAACCGTTCTTCCCGTCTGCTGGTTGGGACACTCCGAGACATGGGATCCCATGGCAAAAGGCGGATAGATCATGGAAGTTCCGTACTGAATATGAATCCTTTCTACCGCATCTGTATCATCGGAGCACCAGATCTGGGGCATGTAGTAAAGAACTCCCATATCAAACCTTCCTCCGCCCCCGCTGCAGCCTTCAAACCGCACGTTCGGAAAAGCCTTTGTCATCTTATCCATCAGCTTATAAAGTCCCAGCACATACCTGTGGCAAACCTCTCCCTGCCTGTGGACCGGAAGAGCCCCAGAGAAACGGTCCGTCATACTCCGGTTCATATCCCACTTGATGTAATCAATCTGTGCATCCTTAAATTCCTCATAAAGCTGTTGAAAGATAGCCTCCACCACTTCATCCCTGCCAAAATCCAGGATCAACTGATATCTCTGGCGGGTTGGTTTTCTTCCCGGAATCTTGATACACCAGTCAGGATGCTCTTCATAAAGCCTGGAATCCTCATTGACCATTTCCGGTTCGATCCAAATACCGAACTTTAACCCCATATTGTGAATTCTTGCAGAAAATCCAGGTATTCCGCTTGGCAGCTTACTTAAGTTGCACTGCCAGTCTCCAAGTCCCCTGTATTCATCGGTCCTTCTTCCAAACCAGCCGTCATCCATAACAAACATTTCAACTCCCAGTTCCTTTGCTTTTCCAGCAATGTTCACCAGCATTTCCTCGTCAAAATCAATCATGGTCGCCTCCCAGTTGTTGATGAGAACCGGACACCTCTCATTGACAAACTGGCGGGGAATCAGATGATGCTTCACTGTCCGGTGGAAATTGTGGCTCATTTTGGACAGGCCCTGGGAACTATAGGTCATGACTGCTTCCGGCGTTTCAAATACACTGCCCTTTGATAGCTCCCAGTAAAAAGTTTCCGGGTTGATGCCTGCCACCAGTCTTGTCTGTTTAAAATCGTTGACCTCTGTGGTGATTGCAAAGTTTCCGCTGTAAACCAGGGCAACTCCGTAGCAATCTCCCCCATCCTCTGTTGCGTCAGGGCTGCAGAGGATGGCCGAAGGGTTCTGATAATGGCTGGAGATACCTCTGGCGCTGTCCACTGTGATCTTCCCGTGTCTCACGGAAGTTCTCTCCGCACACCGCTCATGGCCCCAGCTTCCGTAGAAGCTGATCATATCCATCTGATCCGTGGGGAAAGAAATACAGGTGGAATGAGCTGTATTGGCAAACACGGTCTTTTCTCCTGCATTCTGAATCCTGGCGCATCTGGTGATGATGTCATACTCTTCCAGAACACCGTAAACAAGAGTCACCTCCACCTGGGTATACGGATCCCTCATCAGAACCTCCAGAGTCTGCCAAGTGCCGCCATTATCCCGTAAAGATGGCATTTCATGTAAGCGGTATTTTCCGTCTGATACCTTATGTGATACATACCTTAAATCAATGCAGTTGGAGCCATCCCCGTTAATCACGCTGACTGCAGAAACCCGGAAGTCCGAAACTCCAAACCCCGGATATTCCTGTTCCAGCACATCCAGGCAGATGGTCCTGTCCTTTTCCGACTCATAGGGATTGGCTTCAAACCCATGGCGGATTCTCACCGGAAGATAATCCGCTGCATCGGATATTTTCTTTCCATAGTACAAATGCTCTAAAAATCCATATTCCGCCACCCGGAACTGGTAGCTTGTATTCTTCGTATTTAATAAGAACACCTTTTTGTCCTCAATATATTGTACACTCATAATGAACCTCAATCTTTCAAAAATTTTAAAAAGAAAGCGGAAGTCTCATCCGATTCCCGCTTTTCTTATCTGAACCCTATTTAGTTAATATCCAATTACTTGATCGCGCTGTCCACCATGCCCTGGATAAAGTATTTCTGTAAAAACAGGAATACCGCAACCATGGGAAGGATTCCAATAAAGGCCGCTGCCGCCGCTCCATTGACATTGGCCGAGTCTGCGGAAAAGAAGCCTGCAATGGCCAGTGTGATGGTCTTAATCCTGGGGGACTGGAGTAAGTATAAGGCAAACTGGTAATTATTCCAGCAGTTCACACCGGTGATGATGATAACAGAAGCTGTTACCGGCTTTAGCTGAGGCATAATGATCCTGAAAAATGTCTGGAACGGTCCGCAGCCGTCAATTGCCGCTGCTTCCTCAAGGGCAACCGGTATACTGGTTATAAAGCTTGAAAACAAAAAGATGCTGGTGGGAAGCTGGAAGGTGATCAAAGTCACGATCATGCCCCAGTAAGAATTGATTCCCTGAATTTTAGCCATAAAGGAATATAAGGGAACCAGAATGCTTAAGGGGGGAATCATCATGACTCCCATAATGAACCCTTTTACCAGGTTATTAAGCCTGCTCTTATTTCTCGCGAGGGGATAAGCCGCCATAGCTCCGATGACCACAATAAACAGAATTGACATACCGCTTATGATCACAGTATTTTTAAGGGCCAGAAGCATTCCTCCCCGCTCCAGCGCGGTGTAAATATTTTTTAAGTAAAGGTATCCCGGAAAGGCCCACCTGGAGGAATGATCATAAGGGGATTTGAATGCAATGGCAACCACCATATAAATGGGAACAAAGTGGACTGCGATGATGATGAGAGCCAGGACATACTTCCAGGCATTGGAAACCCTTGATCCTTTCATTACACATCCACCTCCTTTTTGTCAAAATACCCCATGACCACATTGCTGATGATCATAATCAGCAGGAATGAGAAAATTCCGATTGCAGAAGCATATCCTGCGGACTGGGCTGAAAAATACTGGTTTGTAACCAGAGTGGACAGGGAATGGGTGCTGAATCCCGGACCGCCGCTTGTAAGCGCCATAACCAGATCAAAAAGCTTTAATCCTCCGATCAGGTTTAAGATGGTAGAGGAGGAAATGGCCGGCATCAGCAGCGGTATGGTAATGTGCTTAAACCGCTCCCAAAAGGTGGCTCCGTCAATCATGGCTGCTTCATAATACATGGTCGGTACATTCTGGAGCCCTGCCAGATAGATGACCATGGCAACGCCTACAAACTGAAGGGAGTTTACCAAAACAATGATCCGGATAGCGGTCCCTGAATGGACCAGTAAATCCACCGGCTCCATATGGAGGGCGGTCAAAATATCATTGACCGCGCCTCCGTCATACTGAAAGAAGAAATACATGATGTAACCCATAATCAGCGGAGCAATCATAACCGGCATGTAGATAATCGTTCTGACAATGGAACGTCCCTTAAACTTTGTATTTAAAAATAACGCGTAGCCAAGGCCTAAGATGTTCTGGATCACGGTACTCATAACACCGTAAATAAGGGTATTGACCAGTGCTGTCTTTACATTTGCATCCTGAAACAATCTGGTGTAATTCTTAATTCCAACGAATTTCATCGTCTGGGAATACCCATTCCAGTTGGTAAAAGACAGCCGGATCCCCTGGATAAACGGATATATCACAAATGCAAGAAACAATATCACTGCCGGAATATAAAACAGATTGATTACTGATTTTTTCTGAATCTTCATGTTTACTCCTGTGCTTTCTTTTCCTCATAGCTTGTCTTCATCTGATCCACTGCTACAGTAAGGGAATCTGCCTGTCCTGAAACAATGGCTGCTCCTGTTACGCAAAGGTCGTTCCACATACCGCTTGGCAGATATTTTCTGTCAAAATAAGGAATATTTAAAATGGAACTGTCATTTGCATATTTATCATAGTAAGGGGCCAGTCTGCCCGTATCACTTACCACATTGTCAAGTCCGGAAGGCATACCGCATTTGGTTGCAAGGTAAGAGCTGATGTCTTCACGGGCAAGGAATTCCATAAACTGTTTTACTTCCTCCGGATGCTTTGTGGTCTTTGACATGCCCACCGCAAAGTGCTCCCCTGTCATCAGGGACTGTTTCAACCCTTCTTCTCTTGCAGGAAGAGGCATAAAGCCCATTTTTGTATCCTGGTTCTGAACGTAGGTTTCAGTGATTCCGCTGGCTGCGGTAAACATGAAAGCTGCCTTATCGGCTGCAAGAGCCTTAATACCTGTCATGAAATCTGCTGTAACTGCATCGGTATTGAAATATCCCTTCTGTCTCCAGGAATCAATCTGATTTGCAACCGTATTCCATTTGCTCCAGTCAAAGCTGCCGTCTAAAAGGGCTGCCTGATTGGCCTCATCTTCGTTTGTAATCAGGGTAGGAGCCACGAAATCCATCATATTTCCCATGGTGTAGCTGTCTTTCCCGCCAAGCTGGACAGGGGTAAGCCCTGCTGCCTTGATCTTCTCGCAGGCTGCCTCAAAATCAGCCCAGGTTTTGATGTCATCTACATTCACACCGGCTTCTTCCAGCACATTTTCGTTATAGATCATTCCGGTTAAATCCATGTCAATTGGAAGAGTATATAAGTTTCCTTCCCCATCTGTGATCTGTTCCTTAATACTTGGGGATATATGAGAAGCAAACTCAAAATCATTTAATGGAGATAAATATTCCGCATATCTTGCAACTGCCCAGCCATGGGTTGTCCACGCATCCGGAAGCTGATTTGAAGCCATTCTGGTCTTCATAATGTCGGAAAAATTGCTGCCTGGCATGACTGCTTCCACGCCGATTCCGGTTTCTTCTGTAAACTGTTTGCAGACGTCCTGAATGGCATCGCTGACTGACTCGCCGTTTAAGTTATATAAAAATTCAATGGTAACACCTGTTGAGGGTACTGCATTTCCCTTGGTTTCTGTCTCTTTTACCGTTTCTGTCGCTGTGGTCGTTTCCACAGGTTCCTGAGGTGCCTTGGAACAGCCTGTTACGCTGATCGCAATGAGACCTGCCAGTGAGGCAAGTGCTAACTTCTTCATAATAATTCTCCCTTACATTTATATTAGTTTTTAGCCGGCTATTTTGTATCTTTAGTCTATCACAGTCCTCTGGGTTCCGTAAGATACCCAAATCTACACTTTCAGGCTCTTTTCTATCATTTTCCTTCTTGGGGATTGAAAAATGTATATAATATGTATACAATATAGGCCCAGGAGGTGACCCCATATGAAAAAACGCCAAAGCTTTCAAAACCGGTTTTTGGCCCTGTTTCTCGTAAGTATTGTTTTACCCATAATTATCATGGCCACTATACTTGCCTTTTACTTCCAAAAAAGAATTTACAGGGACAATGAAAAATACTTTTCAACCTCACTTTACTCCATTTCTACCAATTTAAGCACCTATGTGTCTGACTTAAAAAGGCTGGCTCTGACTCCTTATATTTACGATGATATTCTAAACTTTTTTGCAGCCGTTGAGAATGGGAAATACACAAAAAACGGTTCTTTGGACTACCGGATCGAGCTTCACCGGCAAAACTATACCACTTCCATACAGCGCATATTAAACACCGCCAGGGAGGATATCCTGGCCGTTTCTTTCATGCCTGTAAACCCGGACAACCACATCATCGTTACTGCAACAAAAACCAGCGACCTCATTAACACCACAGACTACCCTTACCAGCGGGAATCCTGGTATCAGGATGTTTTAAATACAACCGATCCATATCACTTCATGGTTTCAGAGGCTCCCCCATATATCCGTTCTGAGACAACGGTCATCTCTGCCCTTCATACGGTCCGTAACGTGTATACCAAACGGAAGCTGGGCGTCATCCGGATCGATGCCTCCGACAAAATCATCAAGGATATTTTCAGCAGCGTAACCTTAAGTGAAAATTCAGGCTTTGTCATCGCGGGCCAGGATGGAACCCCAGTCTACCAGGTAGGAAAGGTGGAGGAAGGTGTCCTAAAACGGCTTTCTTCTGCGGAAAGTATCATCCGTACGGACTCAGATACTTACCGCCTGTATAAAAGTGATATTTCGGGAATGCCATGGCAGCTTATATTTGTATCCTCCCAAAAGGATATTTTTAAGGAAGTATCTATTGTCTGGAGCCTGGCTGCTGTTTTAAGCCTTTCCTCCATTCTGGCTGCATTCTCAATTTTCCGTTCCAATTCAAAGAAGACTGCCCTTGCTTTAAATTCCATCTTAACTACCATGAAAAAGGTGGCAAAGGGAGACTTGGAGGCTTCCGTTCCTGACTCAGACCTGTTGCAGAACGACTCCTTTAACACGGAAGAATTGTCCCTGATTGCGGAAAATCTAAACGAGATGATCCAAAAGCTGCAGCTATACATTGACCAGTCCTATAAATATGAGATTGACCGGCAGGAGGCAGAATACCGTGCCCTTCAAAGCCAGGTTAACCCTCACTTTCTTTACAATACCTTAAACTGCTTCCTGTCCATGAACCGGATCGGGATGAAAAAAGAGCTGGAGGACAGCATTATCCAGCTGACCAGAATATTCCGATATACCTGCAGCAATGCAAAGCTGACTACGGTACAGGAAGAGTTTGAATTCTGCATCCAATACTGCAATCTCCTTAAAATACGCTATGATGAGCGCCTGACCTTTCTAAGCTCCATGGAGGAAGAGGCAAAGAATATCTCCATTCCAAGACTTCTCATCCAGCCTCTAGTGGAGAATGCCCTTAAGCACGGTATGGAAGGCGACGGCATTTCCATCATCATCTCCATATCCGCATCAATTGAGGGCGATACCCTGATCCTGAAGGTAAAAAACAATGGAATACCCATTGACATTCAAGAAGTTTACTCTGATGGAAAGGTTGGCATAAGAAACGTGGAGAACCGTATAAAAATCTTTCACCCCCATGCTTCCTTTGAAATAAAACTGACCGGAGATATTACCTCCATGACAATTAAGATACCCCTGGAAGGAGGAACTTCTGCATGAAAATTCTTTTAGCTGATGATGAACGCCTGATCCGGCTTGGATTAAAGAGTATGATTGAGGAACTTTACCCTAATATGCACCAGTTTTTTGAAGTGGAAAACGGAGAAAAACTGTTAAAACAACTGGAACAGGATATTCCGGACCTGATCTTCCTGGATATCCACATGCCGATGCTTACCGGCCTGCAGGCATTTTCCCAGTTTCATATGCGAAAGATTCCGGTGGTCATGCTGACCGGATACGCGGAATTTTCCTATGCCCGGGAAGCTTTAAAACTAGGCGCCCTGGACTATCTCTTAAAGCCGGCCAGCCGGGAGGAAGTCAGAGCTACCATGGAAAAAGCAGTTTCCCTGTTTGGAGAACGGGAGCTTTTGCTGAAAAAGGATTATGAGCTGGAGTTTGAAAAGATTCTTGACCTCCATACCTCCATCCGTTTTTTACAGAGTCCCAAATATGTTCTTCCCCCTTACACGGCAGTTCTTTTTTATGTTGATCATTATCATAAGGAGACCTTTAAAAATGATTTAGATGAATTAAATGCCATGCTCTCTTCCATCTCCTCCCGTTACGGCGCACGGTATACACTCACCTTTCTGCCTACAGGTGAAATCTGCTATCTTACCAGTACCGTGATCCCTCCCGAAGAGTTTCAAGGGATACTGGTCCAGTTTCATCAGACCAGCGGATGTGTAGCAACCGGATTCCATGTTTCTGCCGGTAATCTCTCAGAGCTGTTTGCACAGTTTGAGTCTGTTCAAAGGGAGGAAAGCCTGCGCCTTTGCGTTCACCTTGGATCGGTTATATCAGAAAAAGAACGGCTGACGTTCTCCCAGCTTCTTCCTTTTTCTGATTTACTGGAAAAGCTTTTGATGGCCAATCAGGCAGATGATGTCATGGGCTTTCAAAATCTTCTTCATGCACTTACCCTATTTCCCCATGAAAAAAAGATCTTTGAGCTTTGTGATGATTCCTTAAACCGCATTCTCACAATGGAATCCGGAACAACCGCCAGCATTCTCTCCATTCACCAGCTTGTGGAATTTTTAAAGCAGATGACCTCCCAGAACCAGAGCATTGATCTAATAGATAAGATCAACGCTTATATTGAGGAACATTATATGGACCAGATCGGAATCAATACCATTGCAGATATGATTGATATTTCCCCCAATTACTTAAGCAAAATCTATAAGATGAAAACCGGAGAAAAATTCGTTGACCATTTAACCGGCGTCCGCATGAAAAAAGCAATGGAACTCATGTCAGGAGGACATACTGCAACGGTCCGGGACACTGCTGAGCGGGTGGGATATTTCAGCACCAGGTATTTTACCAAGGTTTTCTTAAAAAGTACGGGGATCTCACCTTCCGAATATATGAAAGGCCATTTGTTAAGCGAAGGGAAACCTACCCCTCTGTAAGAAAAAAAGATCTGCACGCTTCGTAAAAACGGCGGAATAAATAATAAAGGAACCGGGCTGTTTAATAGCCCAGTTCCTCATTAATAAGGATCACTTTAATCCTGTCTTTTATAAATTGGCCTGTAATCAAAACAAAGTCATTACAGATCCTCTCCCGGTGTCCGCAGTCAATGCAGCGGCCAAGGGTGGTACAGGGAGTAGATTTGTTAAGCCGCTTTGCATCCAGGGGAGCCGCGATCTGCCTGGTTCTTTTTACGGCTGCCTCCACAGCTTCCGTTATCTTGTTCGTC
>NZ_DAMAUN010000093.1:0-22739 GCF_032078915.1 Lacrimispora sp.
CACTTGCAGACGGTGGGGATGGGGGACCGTTTGTCCCATTATCCCAGGCATTTATCCGGAGGACAGCAGCAAAGAGTGGCCATCGCAAGGGCGCTGGCCATGGATCCGAAACTGCTTCTCATGGATGAACCCACCTCGGCCCTGGACCCGGAGCTGGTGAGCGAAGTTCTGATCACCATAAAAAAGGCAGCCCAGGAGGGCAATACCATACTCCTTGTCACTCATGAGATGAATTTTGTGAGGAACGTGGCCAATCGGATCATTTTCCTGGAAAACGGAAAAATAGTAGCTGACGGAACACCGAAAGATATCTTTGATAATCCTAAAAACCAACGGTTAAAGGATTTTTTAGTAAAGATTCACATGTTGGAAAGCGCTGATTATACGATTTAACAGGATCAGGCAGGGTCGCGGATTGCAAATATCCGCTTGACAGGGAGAATGATATGGCAGAAGGAATCGAAGTATTTGAGAGCACATTTCGTCATCAAATTCAGGCGGATGGGGAAATCAAGGTCCAGGATAATTTTTTTAAAAAGAAATTTGGCAGGGAAGAAGGGGAGTGGCCGGTGGAAGCCGGCCGGTACCGTCTGCTTTGGATGCCGGCCTGCCCCCATGCGCACAAGGTCATAATAGCCAGAAGACTTCTGGGACTGGATCAGGTTATCAGCCTTGGAGCAACGGGAATTTTCCGTGATCCCAAAGGCTGGGTATTTACAGAGGATCCGGATGAGAAGGATCCTGTTTTGGGAATCCACTATTTAAAAGAAATTTATGACAGGGATACTCCTGACGGGGATTACAAGGAACGGCCCACCGTTCCCATACTGGCTGATACCACTACAGGAAAAGGTGTGAATAATGACCACTTCTGGATCCCGGTCTATTTTGAAACTGCCTGGAAACCATATCATAAAGAAGGTGCGCCAGAGCTTTATCCGTCTGAACTTCGGGTAGAAATCGATGAGCTTAACCATTTCATATACAAAAGAATCAACAATGGCGTTTATGACGTTGGCTTTGCCAGATCCCAGGAAGCATATGAGAAGGCATTTGAGGCTTTTTTTGAGGCAATGGATCTTCTGGATCAAAGACTGGAATCAAGGCGGTTTTTATTCGGAGATTACATCACGGACTCTGATATCAGGCTGTATCCGACTCTGGCTAGATTTGATGTGGTCTACCATCAGGTTTTTCATGCAAACAAAAAGAGGCTGGTGGAGTATAAGAATTTGTGGCCCTATGCCAGAGATTTATATCAGGTACCGGAAATAAAAGAAAGCACCTGCTTTGATGTATACAAGAAGCATTATCAGTTATCGCCCCATCTAAAGCCGCTATGGGGAAATGTATATTCCATAGTTGCCAAGGGACCTGATGTCAGTGGCTGGGAGCTGCCGCCAGGGAGAGAAACCTTAAGCAGGGACCCTGATAATAAATTGAAGCTTCAGGAGGTCTCCCATGAATAATATTACCTACAAGATAACAAAGGATGGGATTCACTGGCAGGAAGTCGCCGATGTGCTGCGGCGTTCCGGGCTATCGGACCGGTCTGCAGAGGATCAGGAGACCATCTTTAACAACAGCTATGCCGTGGTGTTTGTCTATGACAAAGAGAGGATCGTGGGTGTTGGAAGAGCCTTATCCGATGGCGTCTGCCAGGCCGCTATCTATAATATTGCTCTTGATGAGGAATATCAGGGATACGGAATCGGCAGAAAACTGATCGAATTGCTGCTTGATCAGGTAAAGGGCCAGAATGTCATCTTATACACCCATCCCAGGACGGTCGCCTTATACGAAAAAATGGGATTTCGCAGGAATAAGACTGCCATGAGCATATTCCGGGGATCAGAAGATTCTTTAAACTGGATGAAAAAGGAAGGATTCCTGCTTCCGGAAAAATACCGCTTTGTTGATGAATACGGCAGAGACGATATGAAACATTAGGCAGGTTTGAAAAAGGATGAGGTAATGACTATGTCAAAGAAATTTATAAAGGATGAAATTGAAAAAGACGGGAAATTCAACCGGCAGAAAAACCAGTTTACAACGGCATTTGGAACAGAAGAAGGGCAGCTGCCTGTAGAAGCGGGAAGATACCGCCTGTTCTGGTCCCCTGCCTGCCCATGGGCCCACCGCTCTGTCATTGTAAGGAGCCTGCTTGGGCTTTGTGATGCAATCAGCCTGGGTACGCTGGATCCTGTAAGGCCTGATGCAGAGCGTACCGATTGGGCATTTACTCTGGATAAAGATGAGGTAGATCCGGTATTAAAGATCCGTTATTTAAGTGAAGCCTATTTAAAAGCAGATCCCGGATATAAGGGAAGGTTTACCGTGCCTGCTGTAGTAGATTTAACGACAGGAAAAGTCGTAAACAACGATTACTTTAACCTGACCAGATACTGGGAGGTGGAATGGAAAAGATACCATAAGCCGGGAGCACCGGATTTATACCCGGATGGATTAAGAGAAGAGATTGATGCATTAAATGATATTCTTTTCCATGAAATTAACAACGGAGTCTACAAAGCAGGTTTTGCCAGAAGTCAGGAAGCTTATGAGGAGGCATATCAGCTTGTCTTCAACCGTCTTGACTGGCTGGAAGAACGCTTAAGTCACAGCCGTTATCTGTTTGGAGATAACATCACGGAATCCGATATTCGATTGTATGTGACCCTGGCCCGCTTTGATGTGGCCTACTATAATGGCTTTTTATTAAACCGCAGCCTGATTTCCGATTTTCCCAATCTCTGGGGATATGCAAGGGATCTATATGAACAGCCGGGATTTGGCGATACCACGGATTTAGAGGCTATCAAAAAACACTATCATTTATGTGCTGTTTCCACGAATCCATATGGTATCGTGCCTAAGGGACCGGACCTTTCCATCTGGAAAACACCTCATGGCAGGGATAAAATCAATTTTAACCTCATCAAGTAGGATGGCGGATTGCAAATATCCGATAAACAAAAAGGGAGTGGCGGTTATGAAGGCGGTAAGGGTAAACGAACTTTGGCAGCTGGCAGGAGTCCATTATGTAAGGACGGAAACAATGGTAAAAGGGAGTGGGACGGCTGTTGATCGAAGAGGCCGAACGCTGGATCCGGGAATCCGGGTTTAAAAAAGTCTGCATCACCAGCCGGGATGAAGCGGTAGGCTTTTATGAAGCTTTGGGTTACAAAGCGGATTACAGCAGACAGATGGACACAGGTATTTTTAAGATTATTTATACAGAAAAAATATTGAGCCAATAGGAGGAGATTCATATGTCAAGCTGCAGCATCGGGCAAAAGGTACGCCCAAAAGAAATAGAAAAGGAAATCGATGAAAGAGGAGCATTTATTCGTCAGCCCAATCGCTTTACAACTCCCTTTGGAGATGGTGAAAATGATTTAAAGGCAGAAAGCGGCCGGTACCGGCTGTTTTGGGCAAAGGGATGCCATTGGTCCAACCGGGCTTCCATTGTACGGGAGCTATTAGGACTTCAGGAGGCGGTCGGTATCAATTTGGTTGGCCACAGCAAAGAAAATCGTGCATATGGCTGGGAATTCGTGTATAATGAGGACAGAAAAGATCCGGTCCTCGGCGTTCAGTACTTAAGTGAGCTATACTATCATGCGGACCCGGTTTATGAAGGACGCTGCACCGTGCCGGCCCTGGTCGATGTTACTACAGAAAAGGTAGTAAATAATGATTACCACAGGCTGACCAACTACTTCGAAACAGCGTTCCGTCCCTTTCAGAATCCGGATGCACCGGATCTGTACCCGGAAGAACTGAGAAAAGAGATCGATGATTATAATGACTGGCTTTTCCCCAATGTAAATAACGGGACTTACCGTATGATGTTTGCGCAGTCCATCACAGCTTATGAAGAAGCATTTGAAGACTTTTATCATGCACTGGACCTCATCGAAGAGCGCCTTTCCAAAAACCGTTTCTTATTTGGTGATTATGTGACGGACAGCGATGTGAGACTTTTTGTGACGCTGGCAAGGTTTGATACCCATTATTACAGGAATTTAGGCCCCATTAAGCACAGAATCGTTGATTACCAAAACATCTGGGGATATTGCAGGGATTTATATGAAATTCCTGCATTCAGAAACAATACGTATTTTCGGGATATTGCGGCGCCCCAATCAGAAAACAAGTCCTTTTTCCAGGATTTTAATTCCCGTTTCGTGAATCAGATTGATTACGAAGGTATCTGGTCTGCTCCGCATAACCGGAAGGAATTAAGCAAAACACCGGAAGAAAAGTTTAAAAGATATGATAATTAAAATATGAACCCATAGGAAAAGAGCAGGTGGCGATATGATTCAAAGAAGCAGGCTGGTCAGCCAATTTAAAAAAATGGTGGAATTCGATTCCGAAACCTATCAGGAAAGAGAAATCGCGGACTATTTAACAGGCGAATTAAAACAGCTTGGATTTGAGGTACGGGAAGATGATGCCGGTCACCGGCTGAAAGAGAAGCTGCCGGAATATGGAACCGCCGCTCCCACAGGAAATCTTTACGGCTATTTAAAGGGAACCACAGGTTCTGCCCCTATTTTGCTGTCAGCCCATATGGATACGGTTAAGCCTGGCAAGGGGAAACGCGCAGTCCAAGATGAGAAGGGGAAGATCACCTCAGAAGGGGATACGGTCCTTGGCGCCGACGACCTTTCCGGAATCGCCGCTATATTGGAGGCAGTCCGGGTGGTTCAGGAAAACAACCTTCCTCATGGAGATATTGAGGTCCTGTTCCCGGTGGCGGAAGAGAATTACGGAAAAGGAAGCCAGCTAATCGATTATTCCAAAATAAAGTCAAAACAGGCTTATGTATTTGATTTAAGCGGGGAGATCGGCCTGGCCGCAACCGCAGCACCCACCCTACTTTCCTTTGCAATCAAGGTGAAGGGCAAAAATGCCCATGCAGGCTTTTGCCCACAGCTGGGGATTAATGCCATTGAAATCGCAGCTCATGCCATTTCCCAGTTAAAGCAGGGCTGGGTAGACGATGAAACAACCGTAAACATTGGAAAAATTAGCGGTGGAAAGCAGACCAACATTGTTTCCGATGAATGTGTTGTATTAGGTGAGATCCGGAGCTTAAAGGATCATAAGGCTCTGGCAGAATGGAACAGGCTGAAGGAGATTTTTGAAGGTAGTGCGGCAGGATATGGCGGAAGCCTGGAGATCGCTGTGGAAAAGCAGATCGAAGCCTATGAAATAAGTGAGAGTGAAGAAGTGGTGGAACGGTTCAAGCGCGTCTGCAGGTCCCTTGGCTTAAAAGGCGCCACCCAGTATACTCTGGGCGGCAGTGACAACAACCACTTTGTCCGGGGCGGGATCCGGGGAATCGTAGTGGCCTGCGGAATGAATGAGGTCCATACGCCCAATGAATTTACAACGGAAGATGCGCTTGAAAAAAGTGCCCTCCTGGCCCTGGGACTGATTACGGAAGGCAATTGACGGGATTCCCGTTAGAATGAGTTTGATAATTTTTTATCAACGAGAAGCAATTCCGCTATTTTCAGCTGGAAATCATCATCGATGTCAATGGAGTCAAAGGCGTTCATCAAATAGGGCAGGGTTTTGCCCTCATAAAAGCTTTTATTCTTCATAAAATAACTGGTCAGAGCCAGGTAGATAGCCCCGTTAATTCTGTATTCCGGCGGCATATCCTGTCTTCTGACCTGTTTTTTGTCCGAAAATAAGGCTTTCACCCTTCCTTCCTCCGTAAGCTCAACGGTTAAATAGGAATGGGAGTCTGACTTGCAGATACTGACGACAGAATCGGCATCATTCCCTAGCAGGATATCAGCGCTTTTCATCATATGTATTTCGTTTCTAAGAGGAGAGGTGGGCTGTAATAGCATGAAGCAATCAAACTCTTTTCCTAGCTGCCGCAGCCCATGGATGACATGCATGATGACGTCGTTGGAGGAGGCCTGATCCGCAGCCAGTTCCTTTGGGCGCAGAAAGGGCACGCTTGCCCCGAACCGCTCTGCGATATCCGCATATTTTACAGAGTCTGTGGAAACCACGATATCATCGAATATTCCGGAACGCTTACAGGCTTCCACCGTATATGCCATGAGGGGCTTATGATTGATTTCCCGGATGTTTTTATCGATGATCCCTTTTGAGCCGCTCCGGGCAGGTATGATCGCCAAAAAAGTCTTATTTTTATACATTACATTCTCCATTCCACATCATAAAAATGTTTTTCCAGATGAATTCCCTTTTTAAACGTCTGTTTCATGATCGAGACGATCTGTTTGCTGGTATCCAGGCCTTCGTAAGGGTTTGGAGCCTTTTCTTTATACCGGTCAAAGGCCAGGGCTTCCTGGATTGCAGCCACGATCTCATTTACAGAAGAGCCGCAGCTTATGACAGAGGCAGGTGCTATCCTTCCCTCCTGTCTGTTTCCGATATTCACGGAGGGTACCTTTAAAAAAGGCGCTTCCAGGATTCCGCTGGATGAATTTCCGATCACAGCCTGGCAGCAGTTCATCAGACTTAAGTAATTCTGGCTGCCAAGGGAAGGGAACACTGCCGATTTATTCGGATTCCTGCTTACGTAAGCATCGATCATCTCGTTGATCCGGTTCCCGCCGGTGTCGGAATTGCTTTTTGTAAAGACAACAAATAAGTCCGGGAAATGCAAAAGCGCATCTTCCAGGGGTTTAAATTGTGACGAAGAGCTCTCCTGATCCAAGGTGGCAGGATGAAAGGTGACAAGAGCGATGGGCGGGGCCAGTGAGATCCTTAGCTTTTTCTCCAATTCCTGGCTGGTTAATAGCTTTATGGTTTTCATGTTCTCAATACCAAGAGCTCCTACCCAATAGACCCTGTCAGGAGCTTCCCCTAACTGAATGACCCTTTTCCGGTATTCCATTGTGCTGGTGAAATGAAGATAACTCATCTTACTGATGGCATGCCTCATGGAGTCGTCG
The DNA here is from genome assembly GCF_032078915.1 of Lacrimispora sp. Taxonomy (GTDB): domain Bacteria; phylum Bacillota; class Clostridia; order Lachnospirales; family Lachnospiraceae; genus Lacrimispora. The sequence goes on from NZ_DAMAUN010000093.1 coordinate 6,954, forward strand.
TAAGCTCCCCTTGTTATTTCCCCGCCGTGTATATGGGCAATTGGGATGTTACAGATGACGGCGGCGCTGGCTGCAGCAAAGATTTCATACCGGTCCCCAAGAAGCAGAACCATATCCGGTTTTAACCGCTGATAAGCTTCGGATAAGCTGATCATTTCAAGCCCCATGGATTTGCATATTCCAAGGGAGGTGTCTGAGGCTAAGTTCATCTCTATTTTTTCATCGATCATTATTCCGCTGCTTTCCATGTCCTCACAGCTATGCCCATATCTGGTATCCAGATGGCTTCCGGTGGCAATGATCTGCAGTTTAAAATCCGGGTCCTGTCCGACACGGTCCAGGACCGGCTTTAATAAGCCGTATTCCGCCCGGCTTCCGGTCACTACGCATAATTTGATCATTGGTCAATCCTTTCGTCTTTCCGATAGTCTCTTTGAGCGGCCATTCCCAACAGGCTGGGTATCTTCATGGGAGATACTCCATAGGCGCAGCGTTTTGCACACAGATTTTGAAGGGTAAAGGCTTCTCCCTTTTTGATTTCCCTGGAAGCCACCAGGTATTTTCTCACATAATCCCTGTTCTTTGTCTCCGCCTGCGTAGGCTTTTTGATCCCGTCACCCAGGGCGGCTTCAATATTTCTGATACTGCCCACCATTTGTTGGAATTCATCCGGCTCCAGGCTTGCCTTATGATCCGGTCCGGGCATGGTTTTATCCAGGGTCATGTGCTTTTCAATGACACAGGCGCCAAGGGCTGCGGCGGCAATGGCGACATCGATTCCAGGCGTATGGTCAGAATACCCTACCCGCTTGTGAAACTTGTGCTTTAACGTGTTCATGGCATTTAAGTTCACATCCTCCATCAGAGTAGGATAGGAGCTGGAGCAGTGGAGCAGTATGATTTCCTGTCTGCCTTCCTCCAGGATTTCCAGGGCTTCCCCTACTTCTTCCTCTGTGGACATTCCCGTGGACAGAATGACTGGCTTCTTTAATGAGGCTATTTTTTTCAGGTACCCATAATTTGTGATCTCTCCGGAGGGAATCTTTATGAGATCGACCCCAAGCCGGTCAAGAAAAAGGAGGCTTTCTTCATCAAAAGGAGAGGACAGGAACCGAATGCGCCGGAAGGAACAGTACTGAAACAGATCTTCAAACTCCTGCCAGGATAATTCCAGGCTTTTTAACATTTCGTATTGTGACATGGTCTGACCGGTATTTTCAATCTGGTAGTCCGCTTTCTTCGCATCCGGAACCGCAAGGTGCTTTGTCCGAAAGGTCTGGAATTTGATGGCGTCTGCTCCTATGACGCTTGCGGCATCCACCAGCTGTTTGGCAATGCTTAAGTCGCCGTTATGGTTTACCCCTGCTTCGGCGATGATCATAACGTTACTCATGGTAAGCTACCTCCTTTGCCGGACTTCCATAAGCCAGCTTATTAGATGATATATTTTTTAAAACAAGACTCCCGGCGCCGATTATGGTGTCATTCCCTATGGTCACGCCTTGTATGATGGTGGAATGGGCTCCAATATGGGAATTGGCCCTGACCAGGACATTTCCGCATAAGACGCTTCCGGGTGCGATATGGACAAAGTCACCAATCCTGCAGCCATGTTCGACGATGGCCCCCGTATTAATAATCGTTCCATTTCCTATGGTAACATTGGAATTGATGAGGACTCCCTTTCCGATAAAGTTTCCTTCTCCGATTTTAAGAGTTTCTGAAAGGATAGAGCTTTTATCCAGGATATTGGGAAATTCATAGCCTATTTTCTTGCACTGCTCGTATAGCTTCCGCCTTGGTCCCGGATTTCCCATGCTTCCTACGGCGATTACCGCATTCCTGATTCCCCGGTTAAAGCAGCCGGCTAAATCTTCATCACTTCCTATGATCTTTATGCCCAGGACCTCTGTACCCGCTTTTTTGCTGCGGTCCAGAATGCCGGTGATCTTATATGTTTCCAGTCCTCTGATGGTATCGATGATGCTTTCCGCATGACCGCCTCCGCCGATCAGGATCAGTTCCTCTTTCATAATTTCATTCTCTCGGCCATTTTTTTCATTTCGCTGAATTCCCCCATATCAAGCCATGCGCTGTCCATGACCGGATAGGCTCCTACCTGCTCCCCGTTTTTTAAACATATGCGGATCAAGTCTGTCATATCAAAATACTGGTCCTGAGGGATGTATTTTAAGATATCCTCCTCTAATACATACAGTCCGGTACTCACTAACAGCTCATATCTGGGTTTTTCATTTAATGCATCAACGGACCCGTTTTCGCCTAAGGTGACCACCCCATAGGGAATCTCATAGCTCTTCATGGCTGTGACAACCGTGATCTTGTTTTTATGGGTTTTGTGATAAAGAAGAAGCTTGGCATAATTGGCATCTACTAAAATGTCGCAGTTGCTTACAAGAAAACTTCCCTTTATATCCTTTTTAACCAGGTTTAAGGAACCGGCTGTTCCTAAGGGAACAGCTTCTTCGATCAGGTGAAGATGGTAACGATGGTCATCATTAAAATAAGCTTTTATAAGCTCTTTTTTATAGTTTATGGTAAGATAGAATTCATAAAACCCATACTCCATCATCTGATTCATGATCCGTTCTACAATGGGGGTGTCGCCGATTGGAATCAGAGGCTTTGGAATGATCTTCGTATAGGGGTATAGCCGGGAACCCCTGCCGCCTGCCATGATGACTACCGGTGTTTTAGTTTTCTTTTGGCGGCCCGGATCATGATCGTTAAGCTCATTCCAAAACAGGATATCAGTGACCTCATTGTTGTCATTTACCAGGGGCAGCCCTTCGATTTGTTTTTCTTTCATGATCTCCAGCGCCAGATGGCATTTCTCTTTTTTTATAACAACAGGGGCAGTATTCATGATTAAGCGCACCGGCATGGAAATATCCTTATTCTTTAATATCCACCGCCTGATATCCCCGTCTGTGAGAACACCGGCCAGCTTATTATTTTCTTCAACAACAAGGATTTTTCTTGCTGTCTGGTCCAATTGTCTGATTGCCTCCCGAATAGAAACATCCGGTGCAATAATAAATTTACGAACTTCCATGCCTATCCCTCTTTCAGACTGCTAAATGTAGCTCAATGCTTGAATGATATGATCCATATCCTTTTTTAAAAGACTGGTACTGCAGGGAATATTGATGACCCGGTTCCAGTAAAAGGGAGCCTTTTCTATAGAATACGCCTGACAGTTCTCATACATCTTCTGGGTATGGGCAAGCTGCCAGACAGGCCTTGTTTCAATATCCTTTTCCTTTAGCTGCTTTATGACTGCATTCCGGTCCAATCCGTCGTTTTTTATGAACAGGGAATAGAACCACCGGTTGTTTCTCGCCTTCTGGTTAAACTTAAGCAGCTCAAAGTTTTCCATTGATGATATGGCATTGTCGTAGTACTCATAATTGGTTTCCTTGATCCGGATAAAGTCCTCAAGGCATTCCAGCTGGCCGACTCCAAGGGCTGCCTGCAAGTTGGTCATGCGGTAGTTATAGCCCACTTCATTGTGAGTATAATGGAAGGGATCATCTTTTGCCTGGGCAGCAAGATACTTGGCTTTTTCCAGGGACTTGCCCTCCTTTGCGGTCAGCAGCCCTCCTCCTCCTGTGGTGATGATCTTATTGCCATTAAAGGAATAGGCTCCGAAATCGCCTATGGTTCCTGCAAATTGTCCATGGTACGTTCCCTGATTGTAGCAGGTTCCCAATGCTTCCGCAGCATCTTCGATCAGTTTAAGCCCATATTGTCCGGTCAATGCTTTCAGCCGTTCCATATCCGCCATGTTTCCAAAGACATGGACGACGACAACTGCCCTGATGATCCGGTTTGTACTCTTATTTATCAGCCCGGAAGAGGTCATAACGCATTCCTTTTTCAAAAAATCCTCAAGCTTGTCACAATCTATATTCAGAGAGTCATCACAATCCATAAAAACAGGGGCAGCACCTATGTAGGTTACCGGATTGACTGAGGCAATAAAGGTAAGGGTTGGGACGATCACTTCCTGTCCCGGTTTCACACCGGATAAGATCATGGCTAAATGGATGGCGGCAGTTCCGCTTTGAACGGCCGCCGCGCCAGAGACATTTAAATAAGAAGCCATGTCCTGTTCAAATCTTGCCACATAGCTGCCTGCTGTTGATATCCAGCCGCTGTCAAGGGCATCTAATATATATTTTTTTTCGTTCCCCATTAGATTGGGAACCGATAAAGGTATCATATTCGTTCCTCCGCTCATGGTCTCATTCTAAAGGTTATAGATGCCGGCCTTATACTTATCCTGGTTTTTCTCCATCCAGTCAATGGTTTTTTTTAAGCCAAGGGAAAGAGAGTATTCCTGGTTCCAGTCTGTAAGCTCTTTTAACTTTTTATTTGATCCAAGAAGCCTGTTTACCTCGCTTTTTTGAGGACGCATCCGTTCTTGCCCGCAGACGATCCTGGCCTTAGGATTGATCTGGCAGATCAGTTCCGATGCAAGTTTGCCAATGGAGATTTCCGTTTGGCTTGCAATGTTGATTTCTTCGCCAATGGTTTTTTCTGACTTTTCTATTTCAATAAAACCGTTTACAGTATCTTTTACATAATTAAAATCCCTGGTGGGGGTAAGACTGCCAAGACGGATCTCCTTGGTCCCAGTCAGCAGCTGGCTGATGATGGCCGGTATCACAGCCCTTGCAGACTGCCTGGGGCCATAAGTATTAAATGGCCTGACAATGGATACCGGAAGAGAAAAGCTTCTGTAAAAGGATTCTGCCAGCCGGTCGGCTCCGATCTTTGTAGCGGAATAGGGCGATTGTCCCTGAAAGGGATGGGACTCGTCAATCGGAACGTATTTGGCGCTGCCATAAACCTCAGAAGTAGAGGTGATGAGTACCTTATCCGTACCAAGGCTTCTTGCGGCCTGGAGTACATTTAACGTTCCCTTTATATTGGTATCCACATAGGAATCAGGAGAGTGATAGCTAAAGGGGATGGCAATTAAAGCGGCCAGATGAAAGACCGATTCTATCCCTGTCATGGCGTTTCTTACGCCGTTTGGATCCCGGATATCCCCGGGGTGTATCTCGATTTCCTTCTTTATTTCATCAGGAAGAGAATCCAGCCATCCCCAGGAATTGAAGGAATTATAAAAGGTAAACGCTCTTACATCATATCCCCGTTCCACAAGTGTTTCCGTTAAATGACTGCCTATAAATCCATCCGCTCCAGTAACCAGAACCTTTTTCATGTTTCCTCCCTTACCTGTGATGGTTATCGAAAACCTTTATTTTATAACTGCTCATTTTATCTGAAATAGAAAAGCAGAATTCTCCCTGATCGTTGGTCAGCCCATGCTCAAGATAGGTCCCTTCATATTTTTGATCCTGTACTTCTTCGTTATATATGGGGACAAGCTTTTCTAAGATAACAATAGCACCTTTAACCGGACAGGAATCTTTATAACGGACCCTCCCTTTTATTAATATACCTTCCATATGATATTCATGATTAATCTGTTCCATAATGCAACCCCGCCTAAGTGGTTAAAAGTGGTTCGTAAATATCCAGCTGGTAACAGGCAAATATGTCTTTTTCCACGGCTATGGCAAACTCTCCGGACTCATTGGTGATCACATAGCCTTTGCCCACCCTCTGGTTATCCCCGGTAATTTTACTGACCTGGACAACCGCGCCTTCTAAGGCCTCACCGCGTGAATTATAAATAGTGCCTGTTAATAAAACCTTATCTGACTTTTCAATGGTAATGGTTGTCTTTAGAATGTCGCGGTTCTTAAAATGCTTTGGCGACAAGATGATCTCTGTATAACCGCTCAATGGGTTTCCTCCTTTCTGCATCAGAGAAGGGGAGCATAGACCGCTAATTCATACTTCATATAAGTCTTTGCTTTTATCGAGAATAAATAATACCCATTTTCATCCGTCAAGGTATAACCCAGCAGGCTTCTGGTATTATCCCTGCAGTCGATCTGGGTGATCCGGACCGCAGCTCCAGCACAAGGTTTCTGGCTCTCGCTGTATACGGTTCCATTGATGATCTGGAATTTCTGTTTTTCTAAGTGGATGTCAAAATGATATTCCGGACGGGATTGGAGTTTAGCTCCGTTTATTCTTAATGAGGACTTTTTGAAGCAGTTCATATAACTTGTTATGCCTCCCTCCGCTTTCCGGGGGTTCCGTAATGCTGCGGGTATATACGGTTACATTTAATTCCTGCCTATCCTTCGTATCCTCAGCATTAATAATGTTTCCCACCTGTTCCTTCCCATTGACGATCATCTTATTTACTTCTACCTCTTTGTATTTTATATCATTGATTTCTTTATTCCTGCTTTCCGTTTCCATAACCATATCCCCTTTTTTTATTAAACTATATGCGGTTCATAGAATTCTGTTACCGTTTCCAAAATGGTTTCTTTTACTTCTTCAAGCATTTCTTTCATTTTTTCAAAATATATCTTAAAAGCTCTTGCCTGATGCTGCAGATCAGAGGTCAGCTTCTCATAATCCATAGCAGACATGTCAAACGTTCTTTCCTTCATTTCATAAACGAATTCGCTGAAATATCCACCTAAATATCTGGTGTCAGCGGCATTTTCAAAATCATTTACAATCTTTAGGATATATAAGATCCGCTGTAAGTCAATATCCGTTTCTTCCATATAGAGCAGAGATTTTGTCTGGTTTTCAGAGCATATGATTTCACATAACTCCAGGCCCTGACTTGCCTTGATCCGGTATTCTTCGATGAAGCAGAGAAGGGAGTCTATGGTCTTTCTGCTGTCTATCTGGATCTCCTGATTTGGGATGCAATTCTTTTTTTGCCTTCCAACAGTTTCTTCCTTAAATACTTCCGACAGCTCCTTATGAGGCGCGCCATTTATATCCGCTCCATAGGAACAATTAATAAACCGGATTCGTTTCTGATCTTTATAAATAGCAATATAATGTTCCAGCCTTCGTCTGTAATGATCCAGGGAGATGGTCGTCCCGACCGGATTGCCGTACACATCCTTTACAATGGTTGTGGCTCCATAGGAAAGGCTCTTATCATAATCAAAGACTGCGCTGTCTGCATGATGTTTGTTATAAGTATAAGCGAGGTCCTGGCCTAATAATATGATGGGAGAGCAGCCCATCATGTTTGCAATATCAATACAGGCGTGGGCGACCGAACCTCCGCAGTACACGCCCTGATAATGTTCAAAGCCCTTCATTGTCTGAGAGAACAGGAGTGAAATAAAGATCTTATCTCCCTTATAATTTCCAACCAGATATCGGTTGCTGTATTCATAAAAAGCAAGGGGGACCTCTAAGTTCAGGCAGTTCTTCATCATATCAAAGTTTGCATCAACCGGATCTACGGATACGATCATATCCGGAAGGATCCCATTTTTCGTTAAAGCCTCTGCGGTCCTGCTTCCGGTAATAATAAAATACTGGTCTAACCGATCCTTATGAATGAGCATATCCCTGATGTTTGAATCAAGGGAAGGGCCTCCGGATACCACAAGTGCGGGAACATTGAGATTGGCAGACCGGTAGTGGTGAATGGGAGTGCTCTGATTTAGAACCTTCATATTTGCAGTCATATTCTGTATGAAAATTTTTTTGAAACGTTTTGCAAGTTCCACCTGGGAGGCTGCGTTGATGATGGTCCAATCCAAATGATCAATCAAACGGTCGTATTCTTCCTTATAAACACTGGAATAGTTGCCGAATGCGTGAAAATAAATATTATTGATATTTTTAAAATGAATGGTATTGTCAAAAATTTGTCTTACCTGGTTTTCCTCAAACAGAACAAGACTTATATTGTCAGCTAATTTGGAATCGAATTTTTTGCAGATCGCAGGGTTTGGTTCAAAAATAATCACTCTGTTTTTTGCACACAGTAATTTTTTTAGATCTTCAAGGTATTCTCCCGTATCAATTCCGAATAAAAAGATCAGGGAATCAAATTTTAAATCCTCCAAAGTATATAATAATTGATTGATTTCTTTTCTGTAATCCAGCTGGTCTGCCAGAAAAAAGAATTTCTTATTCTTCTTTATCCGATATACTTGATATCCATCCATTGTTTTATATTTTTTCATGATAATCTCCATGTTGACTGGGTTTTTATTCCGTTTAAACGGGCGAATAAGCAATTAATTTGTATTGCTTTTCACCAATCCTGGGAAGTGATATTCCATAAGTACCATCTTGAAGCGAAAAGGTGACACCTAAGCTTTTTTCCTCAGAAGGGATATGGGAATCATCCACGAGAAGTATTTCAACCGCAGCATTTGGCAGCGGCTTTCCTGTCGGACTGTATACAGTTCCCGTGATTAATATAAACGCGTTATCTGATAAGGTGATATCTGCTGTCACGATTCCGGAACAAATGATCTGACAGCCTGTGAATATTATTTTTTGCTGCATTTCTCCCCCTCCTTTGTTTATAAAATATTTCTTTAAAGAAAGGTGCCTCAAAGGTTCCTTCCCAAATCCCATACATGCCAGATATTCTAATATTAACTTGAATTCGTTCGTATTTGGTGAGCGTGATGTTGGATTTTTAACCTTTGAAGCACCCTTTTTAAAACTTAGTGAGCATAGAACTTAAATATCAGATTTACCCCGGCTCTGCAGGTAATGCCATAGATGGCATTTGCATCGGTAAAAGTTTCCCGGTTAGGAGCAGCAGTGGTAGGATTTGTACTTTCCCATACTGCTACAGCACCGCTTCTTAGGATCGTATCACTGAATAATGCAGAACCTCTTACCAAAAGTAACCCCCAGCTTGTTGTAGAAAGATTAGCAGGAACCAGTACTCCTGAAATTGCAGAAGCAGCTGAGATTGTTTTCGCGATTGGTTTATAGTTGGCCATAAGGTTGCCCCCTTTTAACAGATTGTAGAAATACGTATTTCTTATATATAGTATGTCCGCAGGTTCAGGAAGTTACTGTCAGGGGGAAGCAGGGGATAAGAGAAATCAGGACGTTAGAAAGCAAAAAAATAAAAGGGATACAATTCCCTGTTTTTACATCTAATTCAAGAAGTTTCTATTACTAATGAGATAATTTTTCCCATTAAAGATTTTTATTTCTTTAAAACTATTGTTTTTTATTTTAAATCGATTATATTACTTTATATGTTATAAATTATTTTTGTAACAATACAAAGGAGGATTTATGAATTTAAAAGGAATTCGGCGGAAGATCATCTTAAATACATTGATTGTCACCATAATTATTTCTGTGGTTACAACCATTGTCTTGTCCGTATCCGCCATGTCTTTGACCAATCTCACATTAAAGGAAACCCTTATGCCTTTTGCTAAAACTGCTTCTAAAAGCGTTGAAAGCAGTCTGCATATCATGGCAGACCGTATATTTATGATTGGGGAAAATCATGAACTGACATCAGAAGAAGCGACTCTTGAGGAAAAGCAACAGGTTCTTGACAAGGCAACATCAGGCATAGAATTTGTATGGCTGGCCCTCTACACCCAGGAGGGAAGACTGTATACAGGCAACGGAAACAGCCCTTCCGATATTTCTGGCGGTGATTTGTTCAAAAGGATGCAGGAAACCCAAAATCTTGTGATCGGTGATACTTCTGTCGGGGAAAATGGACTTGAAGTATATGTGGGAATGCCCATAACCACAGAAAAGAATAATACCTATTATCTGGTGGGAAGTTATAAGTATGACATGCTTGATGATGTGATCAGCAGTATACATATTGGCTACAGCGGCCACGCTTTTGTTATGAACGAAAACGGCCAGGTGGTCGCTTACCCTGATACCGATTTAATCAGGAGCGGAGAGAATGTATATTCTCTTTATAAGGATAATGGAAAGCTCCTGGAAGTATTTGATGCAATGAAATCAGGAAGGATCGGATCCGCTTCTGTGTCCTTAGATGGGAAGGATACTCTTGTGGTTTATGCACCTGTACGAGGTGCTAATTGGTATTTAGCCATCATAACGCCAAAATCAGACTTTACGAATATCGTAAACACTGCCGTTATGATCAATATCGGCATTACCATAACCCTTACCCTGTTTGCAATTTTATTTATAGCCCGGTTTGCAGGAAAAATATCAAAGTCTTTGAGAAGTGTAACAGAGCGGATACAGAAGCTGGCTCAGGGAGATTTGACCAGCCCTGTGGAAGTGATGATGACAAACGATGAGGCCCAGACCCTATCCAATTCGCTGAAAGAGACCATTGAACAGGTGAGCGGATACATTTCCCAGCTTCAAAATGCCCTGGAACGGCTTTCCGCCGGCAATTTAGACGTCAGCGTAAACGATCAGTTTGCAGGAGATTTTGTGGTTATGAAAGATTCCATTCATAATATTACGGATTTCTTAAACCTGTTAATTAATGACCTTCAGCAGTCGGCTGAAACCCTGAACCATGCTGCCCAGGAGGTATCTCAAAGCGCCCGCTTTATGAATGAATCTTCCGGTCATCAGTCTATGTCCATAGACAGGCTCGTGGAGGAGACAGACTCCATCTCAAAAGACATTGTCATAGTGGATGAGCATGCAAGAACCGCTCGTGAACTTATGGAGCAGTCCATGGAAAAGCTGTCAATGGGCGATGAACATATGGAGAATACCCTTCAGGCAATGGAGAATATCAGCCATAATGCAGCCGAAATAACAAAAATAACAAAATTCCTGGAAGAAATAGCATTCCAGACAAACCTTCTTGCCCTGAATGCAAGCGTTGAAGCCGCCCATGCAGGCGAAGCAGGAAAAGGTTTTGCCGTAGTAGCAAATGAAATCCGTGACCTTGCTGAAAAAAGTGCGGAATCTTCCAAGCGTACAGCTGAGATGATCGTACATTCCCAACAGGCGATCGAAGAGGGGGCCAAGTATGCCAATCTTACCGCTCATTTTTTAAATGAGCTGACGGATATTTCCAGGCAGACCTATGAGATAACAGAAGACCTGGCAAAACTTGTGGGAAATGAGAAATTAAGCCTTGAGAATGCGTCTCTTGACATCTCCCAGATCTCCCGGCACGCCCGCCAAAACCTTGAATCAAGCAGTGCTGTGGCTTCTTTAAGCGGAGATTTAGCACAACAGGCTCAAAGTCTTGAAGAAATGTCCGGGCGCTTCCGTCTTCGTTCCGGTCCGGAAGGGAGGGATGGACAATGAATCAAAGAAAACGCTTCATCATGCTCTTTCTGATTCTTATGATGATGTTTTCCATAAGCGGCTGTAAAAAGGAGGAAAACAGGCTGAAGGATGGCTTTTACACGGTAGAAATGTCGGATTATATCAATGGCTGGAAGGAATTTGTTACCATCCGTGTCAGCGGCAGCAAGATCGTTACGGTTGAATACAATGCTAAAAATTCAAGCGGATTCATTAAAGCCTGGGACATTCCCTATATGCGCAATATGCTCGATAAAAAAGGGACATACCCCAACCGCTATACACGCACATATGCAGCTGATTTCCTTGCATCACAAAGCGACAAGGGAATCGATGCCGTAAGCGGTGCCTCTGTTTCGGGAGGCAATTTCCAGAAAATGGCATCTCTTTTGATGGAAAAGGCAAGAAAGGGAGACGACTCTCTGGGTATCGTAGAATCTGACTAACAGATTCACGGAGAGGCCGGCTTTATTTCCAGATAAAAAGGACCGCCGCCCATAGATGATTACTCATCGATGTGGCGGCGGTCCTTTTACTGTATGTGATATAAAAGCATCGGAAAAAGACGGCAGCAATTCCGGCTCTTATTATTAGGTTGAGCCGGCAAAGAGGCCTTTCAGAGCGACTCTGCCGACTTAGTGAAAACATATATGTAAGCGCTCTGACCGCTTTCTTTTGCTTTTATGTTTATAATATTATCATACAGGAAAAATGTGAAGGAAATTTGACCAGGTTCTAAAGAAAGTATGAAAGTAATGAAGAAATTCTGACAAAAATTGGAAATGTATCCAAGCCGATGCTGCTTATACTATTCATAACAGAGTAATCCTGTTATGGGATGTTCCGTAGAGCTGAAAACAGGCGGAGGTATGGATATGCTGCTGGAAAGGAATCTAATTGAATATTGTTCTCCCACACTGGCCTCCATTAAGACGGCAAACTTATTCAGCCATCCCTTTTCGTCGGAAATGGACTTGGAAAGCCAGCTCTCCCGCCTAAACGACCAGCTGGGAGAGAAGGGAATATCCTTGCTTTTGTTATGCAGGCGAGGGAATAAGGCGCTTATCTATGTCTACCGGAAAGCCCATTTACAGGCTGATTTAAGCCGGCCCGAAGTGGGGAAGTTTCTGCAGGCCTACGGCTATGAGCATATGGAAGTGGATGCCGCGTTAAAAAGGCTTAAGGAGAGGCTGAATCAGGAAGGAGAATTTCCTCATGAAATCGGGGTCTTTCTCGGCTATCCCCTGGGAGATGTGGTGGGATTTATCCAAAACGGAGGAAAGAACTGCAAATGCACCGGATGCTGGAAAGTGTATTCCGATGAGTGTGAGGCCGTGAAACTATTTGCCAGATATAAAAAGTGCAGGACAATGTATGTGCACCTGTGGCAGAATGGAAGGACCATCCGGCAGCTTACGGTAGGGTCTTCCGGTAAATAAAAAAAATCAAAAAACCCTGATTTTCCTTTTGGAAAAACCAGGGTTTTTGATTTTTATGACCTATCCGAGAATCGAACTCGGGTTTCCGCCGTGAGAGGGCGGCGTCTTGACCGCTTGACCAATAGGCCGTTTTATGTATGTCATCTCTGACAACTTCATTATGATACCATAGGAATTTCCGTTTGTCTACTCTTTTTTTTATAAAATAAAAAATTTGTCAAAAACGGATTTTATATGCTATACTTTTCTAAACCCAGAGAAAACAGGGAGGAAGAGATATGGGGCTTAAAAAGCGGGAAGTGAAATACGATTATTTAAGGACTCTTGCGGTCTTTGCCATCATTATGGTTCATGCGGTTCCTGCGGAGACGCTGAATTTTAAACAGTGGCTGTTTTCAGCAGCTCTTTCGCCGGTGCTTTTGGCATTTGTAGGGATTTATTTTATGCTTAGCGGCCTTTTCCTTTTAAAGTCCGGAACAGAGGACATTCCGGGATTTTACTGGAGCCGGTTTCAGACAATTGTTCTTCCCTTTGTATGTTACAGCGGGATTTATTACTGGTATTTTGCTGTTTATCTGGGAGTGGAGCCCCTTCGGTGGCAGGAACATCTGGCAGCTTTTGGAAAGGGACTATTTACAGGAACCATTCCTATGACGCCCCATCTGTGGTTTATGTATGTGATCATGGCGCTGTATCTTTGCGCGCCTTTTATAGCCTGTATGATGAAGGCCATGAGCGACAGGGATTTAAAGCTTTTTCTGGCACTTATGGTGATCGTTCAGGGAATCTGCACCTATCTTCCGGCTTTGGGCCTGGATGTGGGTGAGGGCTTTCAATATATGATATTTAAAGGCTGGCTCATCTATTTTGTCCTGGGATATGCATTAAAGCGCCTGTACGGCAGCAGCAGTTACCTTCCCTTTGCAGTACTCGGTATCGCCGGCTTTTGCATCACCATGGTTCAAAAGTGTGTTACTCCATCCTTTACACCGGGAATTCACGACTTAGCTCCCACCATGATAGCAATGGCTGCAGCTATTTTTCTGCTTTTTGAACATTTCGGGGACATCAAGCCGCCTGTCCTTGCAAAAGTTGTGGGATGCATAAGCAGGTACAGCTATTCCATCTATTTAATTCATTATCTGGTTCTGGGTCAGGCAGCCAGAGGGCTGGTGGAAAAGACGATCCTAAGACATTATTACGTGCCCAAAATCCTTTGTGAGACGATCCTTACGTTTCTGATCTCCCTGGCGGCCGCCTGGATCATTGACGGGACCGTAGGAAGGCTGCTTAATAAAGCAGTGGGTGCGGTTTATGATAGAAGGAAAAAAGGTATGAGGAGAGATTAAAATGGACCAGAAAACGGGTTGTGAATATTGTGTACACTATGATTATAATGAAGAATACGAATGCTATGAGTGTGAAATCAATCTGGATGAGGATGAGATGATACAGTTTCTAAGCAACTCTTTTCAACGTTGTCCTCATTTTAAATTCGGGGATGACTATTCGGTTGTGAGGAAACAGATGTAAGGAGATATGTAAAAAGAAGCCTAAAAAAGGGAGGAGCCGGTATCCCATGGAGGAATACCGGCAATTATGAAAAAAATTTTTATCTCAAAGTATGTTGGCAACATCTTTTTCTGATGTTTTCAGTATATCGGTTAAATATGAAGAAAATTTGACCAGGCTGTAAAAAGATTATGACCAGACTGTGAACAATGGACAGACCGCATCCGATCAGTCTCTGAAATGATAGCTTTCCAGCAGCTGATTCTTCATATGCCAAAGCTCATTGGATAAGTCTACATGAACCTCGTGAGGATTTACCAGACGGCGGGATTCATCCCATAGGGTATCCAGTTCCTTTTTACAGTAGGACTGGATGTCCATAACGGCAGGAGTTTCATAAATGCATTTTCCGTCTTTAAATACCTGTACCAGGAGATCCCTTATGGTATAGCTGTTGGGAGCCAGGTGTGTTTTCTTCCATGTTTCGATTGGGTCGAAGAGGAGCAGGGAATGGTTTTCCTTAAAGCTTTCTCCTTCCAGGCAGATTAAGTCCGCAATGATCTTACCGGTCTCCCGGCTGTAAATACGCTTGATGGCCTTGTTCCCGGGATTGGTGATCTTTTCCGCATTTTCGGAAAGCTTGATCTTGGGGATAAACTGGCCGGTCTTTTTATCCATAATTGCCGCAAGCTTGTACACGCCGCCAAAGGAAGGGCTGTCCTTGGAGGTGATCAAATTCGTTCCAACACCCCAGGAGTTTATGGTAGCTCCCTGAATCTTTAAGCTGTTGATCAGAGCCTCATCAAGGTCATTGGAGGCGGAGATCACTGCGTCTGTAAATCCGGCCTCATCAAGCATCTTCTTCGCCTTTTTGGAAAGATATGCCAAGTCTCCGCTGTCTAAACGGATTCCATAGGTGGTAAGAGGAATTCCGGCTTCCCGCATTTCCTTAAATACCTTAATGGCATTTGGAACACCGGATTTTAACGTATCATAGGTGTCCACCAGAAGAATGCAGGCAGTGGGATAAAGCTTTGCATAGTTGCGGAATGCGGTCAATTCATCGGGAAAGCTCATGATCCAGCTGTGGGCATGGGTCCCTCTCACCGGAACATGAAACATTTTTCCTGCCAGTACGTTAGAGGTACCGATGCAGCCTGCGATCATGGCGGCTCTGGCTCCGTATATTCCGGCGTCAGGTCCCTGGGCGCGGCGCAGTCCGAATTCCATAACTCCGTCTCCGGCGGCAGCGAATACGACCCGGGCCGCTTTTGTGGCAATTAAGCTCTGGTGGTTAATGATGTTAAGCAAAGCTGTTTCAATGAGCTGGGCCTCCATAATGGGGGCAATGACTTTTACTAAGGGTTCACGAGGGAATATGACAGTGCCCTCTGGAATGGCGTAGATGTCGCCGGAAAATTTAAAATGATGGAGATATTCCAGAAAATCTTCTTCAAACAGTCCGGTGGATCTTAAATAATCCACATCATCCTGTCCGAAATGAAGTTCCTTTACGTATTCAATGACCTGTTCCAAGCCTGCGCAGATCGCGTACCCGTTGCCTCCCGGATTACTGCGGTAGAATACATCGAATATGACGGTCTCGTTGGCATCTTTCTCTTTAAAATATCCCTGCATCATGGTCAATTAA
>NZ_DAMAUN010000094.1:0-11201 GCF_032078915.1 Lacrimispora sp.
CTTGGTGGGCTTTTTCCGGAATTTTACAAATACAGCCGCCGTATGTCCATTTAATACGGGTACCCGGATGCACTGACAGGTGATGACCGGTTCACTGGCTTTTACGATCTCTCCGTTTTCAATCTTTCCCCAGAGGCGAAGAGGCTCCTGCTCGCTCTTTTCTTCTTCTCCTCCGATATAAGGAATGATGTTTTCTACCATCTCCGGCCAGTCCTTAAAGGTCTTTCCTGCTCCGGAGATTGCCTGATAGGTCGTAGCCACCACTTCATAGGGTTCAAATTCCTTCCAGGCTGTCAAAACAGGTGCATAGCTTTGAATGGAGCAGTTGGGTTTTACCACAATGAATCCACGGTCCGTACCCAGACGCTTTTTCTGATCCTCAATGACTTCAAAATGCTCAGGA
Organism: Lacrimispora sp.; assembly: GCF_032078915.1. Classification (GTDB taxonomy): domain Bacteria; phylum Bacillota; class Clostridia; order Lachnospirales; family Lachnospiraceae; genus Lacrimispora. The sequence goes on from NZ_DAMAUN010000094.1 coordinate 404, forward strand.
TTGATCTCAGGTACCACCATAGGAACATCCGGCGTCCACCGATGGGCACTGTTATTCGATACAACCGGTGTCCCGGTCTTTGCATATGCTTCCTCAATGGCCTTTATTTCTTCCTTGGTCATATCCACAGCGCTGAAAACAAAATCAACACTGGCAGCAACCGTTTCCACTTCATTTACATTCATGACAGTTAGATTCTTTACGGCCTCAGGCATTTGAGTGGCCATTTTCCAACGGCCGCCCACTGCTTCCTCATAGGTTCTGCCAGCAGAACGAGGACTTGCTGCCACTGTTACCACCTCATACCATGGATGATTTTCCAGAAGAGAAATAAATCTCTGTCCCACCATACCGGTTGCTCCTAAAACGCCAACTCGCAATCTTTTTTCCATCGCTTTCTCCTCTTTTCTTTTCATTTTGTAATCTTATCATATGCTAAATTCTTAACTATCCTATAACAAAGTGAAAAAAAAATCAATATTTATTCGCCAGAAAAATACATTTGTGCGTCACACGCATACATTTCTTTAAAATGTATGCTGCAGTAAAGCATTAAAGGCGCACCTTGCTGCCCTTTCCGTCACGTTTTCCAATCTTCAGCCGGTTTAAATGAACCTCTTTTTCCTTGTAATGAATGATAGGATCCTCGCCTAAAAGATACACGTTCTCTAACTCCTCGCCAGGCGCCAGCTTGATTCCACGCACGCCTCTTGCATTCTTCTTCATCTCAGGAATCTCTTCCGCCTGGAAACGTAAAAATACGCCTGCCGACGTCTGCAGCACCACATCCGTCTGTCCGCCCACAAGCTGAACGCTGATGACACTATCTTCGTCCTGAAGCTTAGTGGCCGCTACGGTCCTGTTATTTGTCTCAAACTCTTCTCCCGGTACCAGTTTTACAAGAGCCTGTCTGGTAGCAAACAAAAATTTACGCCCTTTAAAGCCCTGTGCATGGCCCAGGTATATGATCTCTTCCCTGGTCCCATCAAACTTGCTTAAATTATCAATGGGCGTACCTTTATCCCGCAGCTTGCCGCCTGGAATATCCAGAACCTTCACCTGATGTAAGTTTCCCGTATTGGTAAAGATACATATTTTATCCGTATTCAAACAGTTTACCACATAAGGATTCTCTGTTTCAATGGTTTCTTTGTTTCTTTCATAAGTATTCTTATCAAGCACCTTACAGTAGCCAAAACGGTCCATGACAAAGGTGGCCTCTGATACGGTGACTGCATCTTCCACATAAACTGCTTCCCTGCCATCCTCAATCAGAGTTCTTCTTGGAGTCGCATATTCGGCTTTGATATTGTCTAAGTCTTTTTTAATGACCGCATCCATGTTTTTGCGGCTGGAGAGGATTTTTTCATATTCAGCGATTTTAGCCAGCGTTTCCTTATACTCCTTTTCCAGTTGGAGGATCTCTAAGCCGATCAGCTTATAAAGGCGCATTTCCAGAATGGCTCCCGCCTGTTTTTCCGTAAAGCACAGCTTTTTCGCATCCTCTTCAAATCCCTTGACCCGGAAATTTATATTAGAGATATCTCCGGTCATCAGACAGTGCTTTGCGTCTTTTAAGTTCTTGGAACCTCTTAAAACTGCGATGATCAAATCAATGATGTCGCAGGCTTTTATAAGGCCTTCCCTGATCTCTTTCTTTTCCAGCTCTTTTTCCAAAAGGGTCTGATATTTTCTGGTGGCATTTTGATATTGGAAATCCAGGTAATTTTTAAGGATTCCCTTTAAATCCAGGGTTTCCGGACGCCCGCCTGCAATGGCCAGCATGTTGACTCCAAAGGTATCTTCCAGCTTTGTTTTCTTATAAAGGATGTTGCGGATTTTCTCTACATCCGCATCCTTTCTCAGCTCCAGAACGATCCTGATCCCGTCTTTGTTGGACTGGTTGGAAATATCCACCACATCCGTAAGCTTTTTGCTCTCAACCAGGTCTGCCACATCCATCAGGAATTTATTAATTCCGGCTCCGACCATGGTATAGGGGATCTCTGTGATTAACAGTTTATCCTTATCTGCCTTCCGTTTTCCAAGCTCCACTTCTATTTTTCCTCTGAGCTTGATCTTTCCGACGCCGGTCTCGTAAATGGCAGGCAGATCACTTTTATTGGCTATGATGCCGCCAGTAGGAAAATCCGGTCCGGGCAGATATTCCATTAATTCCTTTATGGTAATATCCTGATTATCAATATATGCCCGTACCGCATCTATAACTTCCCCTAAGTTATGGGGAGGAATGCTGGTGCTCATACCTACCGCTATCCCCTCCGCCCCGTTGATCAGCAGGTTTGGAACCCGCACAGGAAGAACTTCCGGTTCCTTTTCCGTTTCATCATAATTGGGGACAAAATCAACTGTCTTATCCAAGTCCTTTAAATAGACTTCCTCTGCAAACTTCTCAAGCCTTGCTTCCGTGTAACGCATGGCTGCCGCTCCGTCTCCCTCAATGGAACCGAAGTTTCCGTGTCCGTCGACCAGAGGCATCCCCTTTTTAAATATCTGGGACATGACTACCAGAGTTTCGTAAATGGAGCTGTCTCCATGGGGATGGTATTTACCCATGGTATCGCCCACGATACGCGCCGACTTACGGTGGGGCTTATCATGGTTTAAACGAAGCTCGCTCATGTCATATAATACTCGCCGCTGTACCGGCTTTAATCCGTCTCTTGCATCCGGGATCGCTCTGGCTGTGATCACGCTCATGGAATAATTCATGTAGCTCTTCTGCATTTCCTCGGAATATTCTGTTTTAATGATTTTTTCTGCCATTACTCCTTCTCCTTACGCGTCAATCTCAGCTTCATCCGCATGCTCATAGATAAACTGCCGCCTTGGAGGCACATCGCTTCCCATGAGCATTTCGGTAATTTCCGAAGCCATACGGGCATCTTCGATTTCCACCTGTTTCAGCACCCGCCTTTCAGGGTCCAGAGTGGTTTCCCACAGCTGTTCTGCATCCATCTCTCCAAGTCCCTTATACCGCTGCAGGGTAAACTCTCCCGTATGGGTCCTGCGGTAGCGCTCCAGCTCCTTTTCATCATAAAGGTACTGTTCTTCTCCCCGCTTTGGCACTACCTTAAACAGGGGCGGCATGGCTATAAACACATGGCCGTTATAAATAAGCTCCGGCATAAACCGGTACAAAAAGGTGAGAAGAAGGGTGTCGATATGGCTTCCATCCACATCGGCATCGGTCATGAGAATGATTTTATGATACCGCAGCTTTGAAATATCAAAATCATTGCCGTATCCTTCTGAAAATCCGCAGCCAAAGGTATTGATCATGGTCTTTATCTCCCCATTGGCAAGAACCTTGTCCATAGAGGCCTTCTCTACGTTCAATATCTTACCGCGGATCGGAAGAATGGCCTGGTACTGCCTGTTGCGGGCCGTTTTTGCGGAACCGCCCGCGGAATCTCCCTCTACGATAAAAATTTCACATTCTTTTGCGTCCCGGCTTTCGCAGTTTGCAAGCTTTCCATTGCTGTCAAAGGAAAATTTTGACCTTGAAAGCATGTTGGTCTTTGCCTTCTCTTCTGCTTTGCGGATCTTTGCAGATTTCTCCGCACAGCTGATCACTGCCTTTAAGACTTCCAGATTTCGGTCAAAATACCGCTGCAGCTCATCTCCTGCCACCGTGAATACCGCCTTTGTGGCATCGGCGCTTGCAAGCTTTGTCTTAGTCTGTCCTTCAAAAATGGGATCCGGATGCTTTACTGCCACTACAGCCGTTAAACCGTTTCTCGTATCGGCTCCTGTAAAGTTGGCATCCTTTTCTTTTAAAATCCCCAGTTCTCTTGCATAGTTATTGATCATCTGAGTGAAGCGTGTCTTAAATCCGGCCAGGTGGGTTCCCCCTTCCTGGGTAAAAATATTGTTGCAGAAGCCCAGGATATTTTCTTCAAAGGTATCCACAAACTGCAGGGAAGCCTCCACTTCAACCTTATCCAGGGTTCCCTTAAAATAAATCGGATCGTGAATTGCATCTTTTCCGGCATTTAACTCCCTTACATAGGCGATGATTCCATCCGGTTCATGATAAATGACGGTTTCCTCTTCTCCCTGTCTTTTGTTGACATAGGTGATATGAAGCTCCGGATTCAAATACGCAGTTTCATGAAGACGGCTTTTTAACCATTCCGCTTTAAAACGGATTCTTTCAAAAATCTCCCCGTCAGGCAGGAAGTTGATTTCTGTTCCTGTCTCTTTTGTTTTTCCTAACGTGGGAAGCAGGCCATCCACCAGTTCTACCGTTGGTATGCCCCGCTCATATTCGTCGTAATGAATCAGACCATTCTTATATACTTTAATTTTCATGTGGGCAGACAGGGCGTTCACAACCGAGGAACCGACTCCGTGCAGGCCGCCGCTGGTCTTGTAGGCGTCATTATCAAATTTACCGCCTGCATGAAGGGTAGACAGTACAACTCGCTCCGCCGATATTCCCTTTTTGTGCATCTCCACCGGAATTCCTCGTCCTGCATCCTTTACGGTACAGGATCCATCTGCTTCCAGGGTGACCCATATCTGACTGCAGTAACCGGCAAGATGCTCGTCCACCGCGTTATCTACAATCTCATAAATCAAATGGTTCAATCCCTTTGTCCCAACACTGCCTATATACATGCCCGGACGTTTTCGAACCGCCTCAAGGCCTTCCAATACGGTAATACTATCCGCATTATACTGTGCTTTTGCCATGTTACTCCTCCACATCTGGTATTGTCATTTCCCATTATACAATGCCTTTTCCAGTTTTGGCAAGTTTCTGGTATTTTTTTTGCTAAATTCTTAAAAAAGTATTGAACTTTTCCAATACCCTATGCTATAATATAAAACGTATCAAATAAATTATGCAGATATAGTTCATTGGTAGAACATCAGCTTCCCAAGCTGAGGAGGCGGGTCCGATTCCCGTTATCTGCTCTAAACCTTTAATTTACAAGGAAAACGAGGACTTCCAAGATAACTTGGATAGTCCTATTTTTATGACTTGACACCACTTTGAGAATCAAAAAGATCGAATAAGATACACTTTATGGTTTACTATTGCCCGTTTCCGGGACTTTATAGAAAAACGCTGCTTACAATAAGCGAAAATAAAGGTAAGTAATGCGATTATGAACATACCAAAAGCCATAAGGTCTTTAAATTCATATTTCATCCGCACCATCTCCCATCTATGTAATGATGGAAGGCTAACGCTTACAAAGGAATAATCCCCAAATGCCCAAGCAATATCTTCAAACCAATTAAAACTAATATAATACCTCCGGCCAGCTCCGCTTTCGATTTGAACCTTGTGCCGAATACATTTCCTATTTTAACACCGACCATGGATAAGGCAAAAGTTATAATCCCGATAAAAGAAACCGCCGGAACGATGCTGACCTGAAGGAAGGCGAAGGACACGCCTACAGCCAGAGCGTCTATACTCGTGGCAAGGGCAAGGGGCAGCATCTCATCGGGCTTTAAAGTGGCTTCCTTGTTGTCAGGCCGCTTTCCTCCAGGGCAGTTTCTGTCTTTGCACGATTCAGCCGGACAGACTCTGTCAGGACAGCCCCCTTCTTTGAAACTTTCAAAAATCATTCTGCCGCCAAGAAAGCAGAGCAACGCAAACGCGATCCAATGGTCATAAGAGATAATCTTGTCCGCAAACCATGTGGCTGCAAAATACCCCATAAGCGGCATAACCGCCTGAAATATCCCAAAATACAGACCGACAATCATTGCCTTTTTTACAGTTGCTTTCTTCATTGTCAGACCGGTGCAGATTGCCACGGCAAAGGCATCCATAGACAGCCCCACTGCAAGAATAAAGAGTTCGATTAAATTCATTTTACTTCCTCCGTACCAAATCGGTTATTCAACAAAAAAAGACTCCCGTACAACCCTGTCAGGTTATACTTGAGCCAATATAAAGCAAAAGACCTATGTATAGCCTGGGCTATACATGAGTCTCGTTTTTTAAGACAAGCCAGACCAATGGTCAGTATGTTGACTTGACACGCGGCAGTCCGCGCAAACTACTCCCTCATGAGCTATTCTGTTGTGTTGGTAGTATAGCATGGGTATGCAGCCGCTGTCAATCTTTCTCATTTAATACCTTACCCGAAATCCGCTTTCTTTCACTGGCGGGATCTCTGCCGCCTGGAAGTTGTCAATCATAATGTAACGATCCTGCCTTAAATGGTCAAACAGGCGGTCTATTTCTTCTTCCCGCCCCTGAAGTTCCAATTCCACCCGTCCGTCATCTAAGTTTCTCACCCAACCGGTAAGGTTAAGGCCCCGGGCAAGCTGCTGGGTTCGGAAACGGAATCCCACCCCCTGGACCCGTCCGCTGACATAAACATGCTTTCGAATTTTATCCCATTTTTCCATCGCAATCACCTGCACCCTGATCTCCTCCGTGACAGGGTTTCTCCTTTATTTAATAATAGTCTCATCAATGGTCACATATATTTTATTATAAAAAACGAACTGGTTTCCCGGCTGAATATTATCGTAATTTTGTGTAAAAAACTCCTCAGTAATGAGCGTTCTCTCCTTGAATCTTTTACTAATTATAACTTTTTATGGGAGGTTTGGCAATCCTTACGCAATTTAAGTTTTTTTTCAAGTAGGGGTTGATTTTTTACCATTTAGCTGTTATACTATCAAAGGTTCAGGCCTTATAATAATATAACCGGATTGCTTCCGTAGCGCAGTTGGTAGCGCAACGCATTCGTAATGCGTGGGTCGGGGGTTCGAGTCCCCCCGGGAGCTTTATAAAAACCTCGTTTTTACGAGGTTTTTTCTTCATATAAAGAATTACTTACACGAAGCAATTGAAACTTTTTATGATTGAAAGGAGAAATTATGTTAGAGATCATTTTACCATTCGTTCTTACTGCTATAGCTGTAATTGTCCTGCTTGGTATCTTAGCAAGCGGATATGTAAAGGCTCCGCCTGACAGGGCTTTCATTATTTCAGGATTGAAAAAAGAGCCGAAGATTTTAATTGGACGCGCCGGAATTAAAATCCCATTTCTTGAACGATTAGATAAGCTTTACCTTGGTCAGATGACGGTGGATATCAAGACAGAACAATCTGTGCCAACAAATGATTTCATCAACGTGAATGTTGACGCTGTTGCGAAAGTAAGAATTGAACCAACGGAAGAAGGAATCAAATTAGCGGCTAAGAACTTCTTAAATAAAAACCAGGATCAGATTACCCAGGACTTACAGGATTCTCTTCAGGGTAATATGCGTGAGATTATCGGTACTCTTACTTTAAAGGAAATCAATACTGACAGAGATTCCTTCTCTGACCAGGTAATGGCAAAAGCATCAAAAGATATGAAAAAACTTGGGATTGAAATTGTATCATGCAATATCCAGAATATATCCGATGAGAATGGCCTTATTAAGGATCTTGGTGCCGACAATACGGCAAGAATCAAGAAAGACGCTTCTATCGCAAAAGCTCAGGCGGAAAGAGACATTGCAATTGCCCAGGCGGAAGCAGATAAAGCCTCTAATGATGCAAGAGTAATTGCTCAAACAGAAATTGCTCAGAAGAATAATGAACTTGAGATTCGAAAGGCTGAATTAAAGAAAGAATCTGACTCAAAACGTGCGGAAGCGGATGCAGCCTATGAAATTCAGAACCAGGAACAGCAAAAAACAGTTCAGACGGCTACAGTGAATGCCCAGATCGCAAAAACAGAACGGGAAGCAGAACTAAAGAACAAAGAAGTTGCCGTTATGCAGCAGACTTTGGAAGCCGAAATTAATAAGAAAGCCGATGCAGAACGCTATGCCGTAGAACAGAAAGCTTCCGCTGACTTAGCAAGAAGACAGCGCGAAGCGGAAGCAAAGAAATACGAGCAGGAAAAAGAGGCGGAAGCAAGAAAAGCCCAGGCAGAAGCAGAAAAATTCGCTATGCTCCAGGAAGCCGAAGGTATTAAAGCCAAAGGAGAAGCAGAAGCTGCTGCTATTCAGGCAAAGGGGCTTGCTGAGGCGGAAGCAATGGAGAAGAAAGCGGACGCAATGAAAAAATACGGGCAGGCCGCAATGATGGAAATGATTGTGCAGGCACTGCCAGAGATGGCAAAGGCTATTGCAGAACCATTAGCTGCAATTGATAAGGTTACTATCATTGACAGCGGGAATGGTGATACAGGCGTAACTTCCATGGGGAGCTATGTACCAGCTGTCTTAGCTAGGACGATTGAATCTGTAAAAGAAACAACCGGTTTGGATATCACAGAGATCATGAAAGCAAATACATATGATGCCAAGGTAACCAGAAATGTAAATATTACTGGAATTCCTGACGGTACAAATATTAATGAACCGGCAAACGAAGTAATTGTTGCAAACATCAGCAAGGATATTGCTGAAAGCACAGATAAAGAATAAAAACAAAAATAGAAAAACCATCCTTATACAGGGTGGTTTTTCTACTTTATTAATCTTATTTCTATCATATATCCGAACTTTTTTTCTTTTTTGCTTGATACATCTTTTCATCTGCCCTGCGTATAAGCTCCTCCGCAGTCATAGGAACGTCCTTCATGGTTTCTATCCCAAAAGAGATGGAAAGAGGAACCCCTTTTACAGCCTGGCTTACCGGCATCTGTTCAATTTCACTTTGTATGCCTTCTGCAATTTCACACGCCTGGTCTTCATCGACGCCGCTTAAGCAAAGAAGAAACTCATCTCCTCCATATCTTGCCGCCCAAACATCTTCATGAGAAATATTCCGGGAAATGACATCGCCTGCTTCTTGGATCGTTGAATCCCCCGCCTTATGCCCATAAAGGTCATTAATTGATTTAAAGTTATCAAGATCAATGAAGCATACGGACAATGGCTTATGCTTTAGCAAAGCATTAATAATATCAACCGGAAGGCGTTCATCCACAAAACGCCTATTATAAAGAGTTGTAAGCGGGTCTCTCACCGCCGCATCATTAAGCTCCTTTATAAAGCGGGAAAATATTTCTCCTTGGTTATAATCACCGTTCCCCACGAGCATTGTGTCGGTAGCATTTTTTAACAGCTCAAGTACCGCCGGGCTATCGGCGTTATCAATGGGAATAGCTGTAACAAGAAGAACCTCTTCCCTGCTTTTTTCCATTTTTACAAAGCTTTTATTTTCCTGATAAGCTCTTATGGATATACAGTTATCACAAATCCTGTCGTTTTCCCAATAATGATAGCATATATCCGGTGTTCCGGTTAACGATGACTGCCGGTAATCCAGCACCCTTTTGTGGAGCGGATCAACCAAACGTACGATATCATACATTTTATAAAAAAAGTCCAATTTGTCTTTTATCTCATCCAGCGAAATATTATCCATTTTAACCCCGTAATGCTTATAAATTTCTTATATGATTTATAAGCGGCAATATCGTTTCTTTATTTATAAAATCAACGCTTTTTCCGTAGCTTGCTAACATCTCTTTATTTTCGTCAGTCAAAGAATCCTGGTCCTTTTTTGCTGCCATCTTGCAGACAAGAGCCATCATTGTCCGATGCATGGGGCTGAGTTTAGAATAATCCATGGCCCCGCGTAAATGGAATAGTTTGATCTTATCCTGCATTTCTTCAGTAAGCTCCTTATTCAGGCTCTTTTTAATATGATCCGTATTGACCGTATCGGAAGGATCCGCCAGTCCGCAGGTAAAAAGCACCAGATTCTTGTTGGAGAACTTAGAGAAGTTCTTCGTCAATATCTTAATCCCGTTGACACCTCCGGCATACAGGCCGCCGCCTAAAATAATGGTATCATATGGCAAAAGATCACTGGCCTTTATATCTTTACCTTCAAACAGATCACAGGATAATTCCCCGGCGATCCATTCCGCATACTTTCTGGTCGCTCCATATTTTGATTGATATACTACCGCAATCTTCTTCATAACAGGCTCCTCCTATCTTCTTTATCTATGACAAACCTATGTATTTCCAATCGTTTTATACATCAATCAAAAAATAACGGCGCTCTTATTTTAAAACTGTCCCGCTTAACACAAAAACCCCCAGGCTGCTCCTGAAGGTTTTTACTATGACCTATCCGAGAATCGAACTCGGGTTTCCGCCGTGAGAGGGCGGCGTCTTGACCGCTTGACCAATAGGCCATTTACAGCATATTATTGATACAGAATCGAGGCGACAAGATTCGAACTTGCGACCTCTGCGTCCCGAACGCAGCGCTCTACCAAACTGAGCCACGCCTCGATTACGTTAGGTAGTATAATATAAATCCCAGCGAATGTCAACCTTATTTTCAAAATTTTTTTATTATTTTAAAATTCTGGAAAAATTTCAATAAATTTCTGTTACTATCTTGTCCGGAAAAGCCCCGGGCTTCAGAAGGGATCTTATCCCTCCTGTCAGCCTAAGTCAAACAAGGACAGCTGATTGGATTCCGGGAGTTCAAAAAGAAGTCCTAAGTCTCCCATCAAATCACATACGGTCTTACTGACCTTTGTCCTGTTTCTGAAATCTTCCCTTGATAAGAAAGCTCCATCCTTTACCGAATCCACGACGGCATCAGCCGCTTTTTCACCCAATCCGTCAATGCTGCTTAAGGACGGCATCAATTTGCCGTCAATGATCTGGAAATGCCTTGCCTTTGCCCGGTAAATATCGATGGGCATAAAGTCATACCCTCTGGCATACATCTCCTGTACGATTCTCATGTCCCTTAGGGTGTCCTGCTCTTTTTTGGAAAGAGTGTCGAACCGCTTTTTATAGTCGGCCAGATAATACTCCAGCTTATCCC
>NZ_DAMAUN010000094.1:11211-22510 GCF_032078915.1 Lacrimispora sp.
CGTCCCTGGCACATCAGCTCATAGCTGAAGCCATTGGCACGAATGCTAAAGAAGGAGGCATAATAAGCCAGAGGATAAAACACCTTGCAATAGGCAATACGCCATGCCATCATAACATAGGCGGCAGCATGGGCCTTTGGGAACATGTACTTGATCTTTTTACAGGACCAGATATACCAGTCCGGAACTCCGTGGGCAGTCATCTCCTCCTCCCACTCCTTCTTTAACCCTTTTCCCTTTCGGACGCTCTCCATAATAGAAAAGGACAGTCCCTCTTCGATTCCCATTGATATTAAATAGACCATGATATCGTCACGGGTACAGATTGCCGTCTGAATGGTGGCTTTTCCCTCCTGGATCAGGGCCTGGGCATTCCCCAGCCACACATCCGTACCATGGGCAAGACCGGCGATACGTACCAGGTCAGAGAAATACTTGGGCTGCGTGTCAATCAACATCTGCATGGCAAAGTCCGTACCAAACTCTGGAACCCCGAGGGCTCCAAGCTTACATCCTCCGATATCCTCCGGCATAATTTTTAAGGCTGATGTATCCTGAAACAGCGACATGACCTCCTTGCTGTCCAGGGGAATATCCTTTACCGGATCAAATCCGATCAAATCCTGAAGCATACGGATCATGGTAGGATCATCGTGCCCCAGAATATCAAGCTTCAGTAAGTTGTGGTCAATGGAATGGTAATCAAAATGGGTGGTTACCGTCATGGTGGTCATATCATTGGCAGGCCGCTGAACCGGAGTAAAGGAATAGATCTCCTCTCCATGAGGAAGTACGATAATTCCTCCCGGATGCTGTCCGGTGGTTCTTCTGACCCCAACACAGCCTTGTACGATCCGGCTGATCTCACAATTGCGTTTTCTTACCCCATGCTCTTCATAATAATTTTTTACATAACCAAAGGCAGTCTTATCTGCCAGGGTACCAATGGTCCCTGCCCTAAACGTCTGGCCTTTGCCGAAAATAACCTCGGTATAATCATGAGCCTTACTTTGATATTCACCGGAGAAGTTTAAGTCAATATCCGGCTCCTTGTCCCCCTTAAAGCCCAGGAAGGTTTCAAAAGGAATATCGAATCCGTCTTTTGCCAGCGGACGTCCGCACACCGGGCAGACCTTATCCGGCATATCGCACCCCGCCATACCGGAGAACTGTTTTACTTCTTCTGAATCAAAATCATAATAATGACAGGACGCACAGTAATAATGCGGGCTTAAGGAGTTTACCTCCGTAATTCCTGACAGATAAGCGACAAAAGATGAACCGACAGAGCCTCGGGAACCTACCAGATACCCATCCTCATTGGATTTCCAAACCAGTTTCTGGGCGATGATATACATAACCGCAAATCCATTGGATATGATGGAATGGAGCTCTCTCTCCAGCCGTTCCGTAACAATTGTCGGGAGCGTTTCTCCATAGATGGCATGAGCCCTGTCATAACAGATTTTTCTTAAATCTTCATCGGAATTTTCAATGACGGGAGCGCACTTATCCGGGCGTACCGGAGAAATCTTTTCGCACATGTCGGCAATTTTTCTTGTATTTTTTATTACTACCTCTTCCGCCTTATTCGGCCCCAGGTATTTAAATTCTTTCAGCATTTCTTCTGTTGTACGCAGGTATAGAGGCGCCTGGTCGTCGGAATCCTTAAAGCCCTGGCCGGTCATAATGATTCTTCGGTAAACCTCATCCTCCGGGTCCAGAAAGTGAACATCACAAGTAGCGCAAACCGGCTTACCAAACTGCTCACCTAGGCTTACGATCCTTTTGTTGATGTCGATTAAATCCTGTTCCGACTTTATTGAACTTTTTTCATCCCTAAGCATAAATGCATTGTTTCCCAAAGGCTGTATTTCCAAATAGTCATAAAAGTGAACCAGCTTTGCAACCTCTGCATCGGAAACGCCACGAAGAAGGGCCTGATACAGCTCCCCTGCCTCACAGGCGGAGCCTATAATCAGTCCTTCCCGGTATTTATTCAGAACACTTTTGGGAATCCTGGGCCTTCTTGCATAAAAATTAATGTGGGAATAAGAGATCAAACGGTAAAGATTTACCCTCCCCACGTCGTTGGCAGCCAATATGATCACGTGATAGGTAGGAAGCTTTTTAATCATATCCGCCGTCATGGCGCTTAGACCATTAAGCTCGTCAAGGGTTTCCACGCCCCGTTCCCGGATCATTCTCACAAATGCCACGAATATCTCAGCCGTACAACCTGCATCGTCTACCGCTCTGTGATGGTTCTCCAGAGAAATATTAAGCGCCTTTGCAACCGTATCCAGCTTATAACGGTTAAGTTTCGGAAGGAGAAGCCTTGCAAGCGCCACCGTGTCTATGACGGTAGGATGAAAGGCCAGGTTAAGCCTGGATGCATTATAGGCGATAAAGCCCACATCAAAGGATGCATTATGAGCTACCAGGACCGAATCTCCGCAAAACTCCAGAAACTGAGGCAGTATTTCATCAATTTTGGGATAAGGAAGAACCATGTTGTCATTGATTCCCGTAAGCTGCTCGATCTCAAAAGGAATGGGCACATCAGGATTTACAAAGGAGCTGAATTTATCCGTAATGATCCCATTCATAATCTTTACCGCTCCGATTTCAATGATCCGGTTCCTGGAAGAACTGAACCCTGTTGTCTCGATATCGAATACTACATAGGAATCCGACAGGCCCTGGTTTCTGGAATTTTCCACAAGCTGCTTTAAATCATCTACCAGATACCCTTCCACGCCATAGATCAGCTTAAAGGAGTCTCCCTTATCCAGAGCATGATTTGCATCCGGGAAGGCCTGGACACATCCGTGATCGGTTATGGCAATCCCAGGCATTCCCCATCGCTTTGCCCGTTTTACAATATCCTTGACCTCTGATACACCATCCATATCGCTCATTTTCGTATGGCAGTGAAGCTCTACCCGCTTTTCAAGGCTGTTATCCACCCGCTTCCCGGTAAAGTCCTCGGATTTCTTGATTCCAACCACTGATCCGAGAGTCAGCTCACCGTCAAATTTATCAATGGTGGTAACGCCCTTGATGCGTATAAAGCTTCCCTGCACCACTGCAGCTTTTAAATCGTCAATCTGCTCTTCTCTGGCAAACATTTTCACCGTGATCGTATCTGTAAAATCCGTCACATCAAAGATCATGATGGTCTTCTGGCTTCTCAGTTCTCTGCTGTCCACAGTTAAAATCTTGCCTCTGATGGCAACTTCGCCGATCTCACCATCAATCTTTTCAATCTCTATGATTTCCCCGTCAAAGTCACGGCCGTATAATACATCCGGATTGTCCGAACGGCGTCCATAGGAGCCGCCGCCCTTCTTAAAGTCCTTCCACTCCTTTTTCCCGGAATTTAAATCGCCGGTCTTGGCAGCTTCCTTCTTCCCTCCCATACGCAGTGCAGGCGCAGGAGCCTGAGAAGCCTGGGAAGCCTGGTCTGCCGGAGCGAAAGCCGTATATTCTGCAGTCAGGGCATCCAAAGAAATGCCATCTGCCATGGAAGGACCGCCGGCTACCCCGCCGGTCCCGGCACCATGCTCAATCCGGTCTTCATCCTTTAGAATCGCAAAGGAGGTACGGCTTACAATTTCCTCTACCTCCCGCTGCATCTGAAGCTCTTTTTGCTTTGCCAGTTCATTTTCCTTGGGTTCCACATATTCATACTGGACTTCTACCGGCATGCTGCACCGTTCATGGAAAATCTTTTCCAGAACCCGTTTTAAGTCTCCGGCTTTTTCATGGGTAACAATGGTATCCTCCACCGTCATTTTAAGAAGATCCGGTTCAGGAAACTGGAAATCCGCCTTACGGAACATGTTGTATTCAATAATGCTGTAATTTTTAAGTTCCATTAACAGGCTATCCTTATAGGCCTTTAACAGCTTCTGCGGCGTGTACTGGCCCGATAAACGAAACCGTTCGATAATCTTTATGGTAATCCGCTTGGAGGGAAACAGCTGGTCCTTGATCCCCTTTTCCAGCCCGTAAATATTTTGTTTATGTATGAGTCTCGGGCTCATGAGGTAAATACGAATAGAGCTTCTATCCCTGCCTAAAGTGACCTTCTCCACTTCCACCAGATTTAAAAGCTCCCGTAATTCCTCCGTAATATGTAAACTTGGAAAAACCTCCAAAAACCGTTTTGTCATTCTATCACCTATTGCATCTTCATAAGCTCTTCCTTTAGGGCCTGGAGCAGTTCATCTTCCGGAACCTTACGGATAATTTCTCCTTTTTTCATCAAGAGTCCTTCTCCGATTCCTCCCGCAATTCCAAGATCTGCTTCCCTGGCTTCTCCCGGTCCATTTACCACGCAGCCCATAACAGCTACCTTAATATCCAGATGGTCGAATTCCGAAACCAGTTTTTCCACCTGGTTTGCCAAAGAGATCAGGTCGATCCTGGTCCTTCCGCAGGTCGGGCAGGATACCACTTCTACACCGCCTTTTCTTAAACCAAGTGTCTTTAAAATCAGCTTTGCAGTCTTCACTTCCTCCACCGGGTCTCCTGTTAACGATACACGGATGGTATCTCCGATTCCTTCATGAAGAATGATTCCCAGACCTACCGAGGATTTGATTGTCCCGGAGACATAAGTGCCTGCTTCGGTTATTCCCACATGAAGAGGATAATCCGACTGTCTGGCAATCAGTTCATGGGCCTTGACGCACATGAGCACATTGGAAGATTTAATGCTGATGACAAGATTTTCATATTCCAGGTCTTCAATCATCCGTACCTTTTGAAGAGCGCTTTCCACAATACCTTCTGCAGTCACCCCACCGTATTTTTCAATCAGATTCTTTTCAAGGGAACCGCTGTTTACACCTACCCGGATGGGAATTTCATATTCCCTGGCCTTTTCCACAACCGCCCGGACCCGGTCGGCGGATCCGATATTTCCTGGGTTTATCCGGATCTTATCCGCTCCGGATTCTATGGAAGCAATGGCCAGCCGGTAGTCAAAGTGGATATCCGCTACCAGTGGAATGGAAATCTGCTTCTTTATCTGCTTTAAGGCGCCCGCCGCTTCCATGTCCGGCACTGCAACCCGGATGATATCGCAGCCAGCCTCTGTCAGGGCTTTAATCTGATTTACTGTCGCATCCACATCCTGTGTTTTCGTATTGCACATAGACTGGATCAGGACCGGATTTCCTCCGCCGATCATCCGGTCTCCGATGCGGATTACTCTAGTTTTCTCTCTGCTCATACGTTCCTCCATTCTGCATATACCTCAAAACCGGAAGCAACCCGCTGCGCGAGTTCCATCCGGTTATTGCGGCAGACTTCAAGGGAATATGCATGCATATTCCTTTGGCTAACTGCCTGAGTAATTATGGTTTCTCACGTAAACCTGCTGATATCGTTAAACACCACAAAAATCATGAGGGCCATAAGGGCAGCCATACTGATTAAATTAACCAGGCCCTCCTTATCCGGATCCATGCGCTTGCCTCTGATGGCTTCAATAATCAGAAACAAAAGCCTCCCTCCATCAAGGGCGGGGATCGGAAGAAGATTCATAACGCCTAAGTTTGCGCTCAGCAGGATACACATGCTGATCACATTCATAAGTGCCGCTACAACACTGACCGTAAGTCCAGCCTTAACAGAATCATCAATCATGACAACAATGCCCACCGGACCGCTTAAATCATTAACACTTGCCTTGCCGGTAAAGAGCATGCCAAGGCTTTTTACTGTCAGCTTTACATCGTATTCCATTTCCATGTAACCGTATTTTACCAGCTCGCCAAAAGAGGCGGCCTTTTTATTCTCCGGTGCAATGATAATACCAATCAGATATTTTCCGCTTTCCTTTGAATACTGTGGATTAACGGAAACAGAATGAATGCTTTCAGTTCCGGTCGTTGGATCCATTCTGGAATATTCCACAAGATTCATCTTTTCTTCAGGCTTTAAAAGCTTATAAAGAATGTAATCCCGATACATGGATACACTTTCCCCATTGATCCGGAGCAGCTTATCTCCCGGCTGGATTCCTGCCTCATAAGCAGGTGAATTTTCTGTTACTTCCTTTATATAGGTCGTATCATATCCGTTCATCCCTACAAGAAGTACAGCCAGGAAAAAGGCTAAAATAAAATTAAAGATAGGACCGGCTGCAATGACTGACATCCGGGCCGGAATCGATTTATTCTGGAATGCCCGCTCATCGGGATTTTCCTCATCTTCTCCCAGCATCATACAGGAACCGCCCAAAGGCAGCGCCTTTATGGAATAAATAGTCTCACCTTTTTTAAAACGGACCAGCCTTGGTCCCATGCCGATTGAAAACTCAACCACCGCGATTCCGTTCATTTTTGCGAATAAAAAATGTCCTAATTCATGAATTAATACGATCAGCCCAAAAACCAGAATCGCTACGATAACGCTGGACAATTTACCACCTGCTTTCTATATATTCATAAGCTGCAGCCTCTGCTTCAAGAATTTCCTCTACTGTTGGATTCTCTTTTACAGTATGCCCGTTCATAGCTCCCTCTATCATATCAGTTATGGCTGGATATGAAATTTCTCTGTTTAAAAATTTGGCAACTGCCCGTTCATTGGCAGCATTGAAAATTGTTGGAAGTGTTCCGCCTTTTTCCCCGGCAATATATGCCAATTTTAAACCTGGAAAATTTACCATATCCGGTTTTTCAAAAGTTATTTGATTTATGGTCCAGAAATCCAGACGATCTCCGGGAAGAAATCTCCTCTCCGGATAGAAAAGTGCATACTGGATCGGAAGCTTCATATCCGGCGTTCCAAGCTGGGCCATGACTGCTCCATCCTCAAACTCCACCATGGAATGAATTACGCTCTTAGGCTGGATCACCACTTCTACCTGGTCCATCTCCACCCCAAAAAGCCATTTTGCCTCCATCACTTCAAGTCCCTTATTGACCATAGTGGAGGAATCAATGGTAATTTTCCTGCCCATAGACCAGTTGGGATGATTTAACGCATCCTCCACCTGCACAGACTCCAGCTCTTTTCTGGTTTTTCCCCGGAAAGGACCACCGGACGCTGTCAAAAGGATCTTATGTATGGCTTTTTTATCTTCTCCATTTAAGCACTGATAAATGGCGCTGTGCTCGCTGTCCACAGGGAGAATCCTCACTCCCCGTTCCTTTGCTAAAGGCATAATGATGTGCCCGGCAGTTACAAGGGTTTCCTTGTTGGCAAGAGCAATGTCCTTTCCCGCCTCAATAGCTGCGATGGTAGGACGGATTCCAATCATACCAACGATGGCAGTGATTACAATTTCTGCAGAGCTTTCTGTGGCAGCTTCCATAAGGCCATCCATTCCGGAAACAATGCGGACCGGCAAATCCTTTACCGATGCCGCCAGCTCCCTGGCCTTATCTTCTCTCCATACGCATGCTGTCTTTGGATGAAATTTTCTGATTTGCTCCTCTAACAGGCGGATGTTACTGCCTGCCGCCAAGGCGGTCACTTCTATATCTTTTTGATTTTCAGCCACCTCCAGAGTTTGTTTCCCGACTGATCCAGTTGAACCCAGGATTGCTATTTTCCTCATCTTATGCTGCTTACTCCTTTTCTTTTCCAATTTACCGATTTTTAAGCCAAATAATCTTTTAACGTAAAAATGTTACTGCAAAATAAATGGCAGGCGCCGTAAAGAGCATGCTGTCAAAACGGTCCAGAATTCCCCCATGGCCCGGAATCAATTTTCCATAGTCCTTTACTTTATGATTGCGCTTGATTGCAGATGCAGCCAGATCCCCAACCTGGGAGATTACCGCCCCAATGGCACAAGCCAGTCCACAGGCTGCCTGCGGATTACGGATCTCTGTCATGGCTCCTCCAAAAAGAGTTGCATACAGGATACCCAGAAGAGCTGCGCCGGCCACTCCGCCGATTGCCCCTTCTATGGATTTTTTAGGGCTGAGTACAGGAGCCAGCCTGTGCTTTCCTATAAGCATACCCACACAATAAGCACAGGTATCACACCCCCATGAGCTTAAAAATACCAGCCACACCAGATATTTCCCGTCTGCCATGGAACGGACCTGATAAAGGTAGGACAGCATGACTGCAACATAAAAAACTCCAAAAAAGGCAACTGTCACCTCTTCCATCTGATATCTTGGAAAGGCAAATACATAAATACTCATAAGGGCCATCAAAAAGGCAATGGACATGAGCATCATAAACTGCTCTCCATGAAACCACAGCAGCCCATAATAGGACAGGGCCGTTAAATATCCCATAAATCCCAATGGGTTTTTCTGTATCTTCATCACGCGATACAACTCAAACAAACCAATCATAGATATGGAAAGGGTTGTGGCAAAAAGCAATACTCCCCCGCTTCCAACTGTAAAAAGAGCTATGATAACGAGAATGACTCCGCTTATCAGTCTGGTTGTAAACATGGTGTTTCCTCCCTCCGAATCACTTCACTCCCCCAAATCTTCGTTCCCTACTATTGTACGCTGCAATTGCCTTTTTCATTTCTTCCATATTAAAATCAGGCCAAAAGCAATCCGTAACATAGAGTTCCGTATAGGCCAGCTGCCACAGTAAATAATTTGATAGCCGCAGCTCCCCGCTGGTGCGTATAAGAAGGTCCGGGTCCGGAAGTCCTTCCGTGTCCAGATAAGAAGAAAAAACCTCTTCCGTCATATTCTCCGGCAAAAGCTTTCCTTCTGCCGAATCCTTCATAAGTTTCCTGGCAGCACGAACAATCTCATCACGGCCGCCGTAATTAACAGCAATGACAAAGGTCAGGCCTGTATTATCTTTCGTCTCTTTCACCAGTTTACCGATTCCCTCTATAATATCCTGGTCAAACCGATCCTTATCACCGATCATCTTTACACGCACATTATTGGCTTTGGCGACCTTCAAAAGCCTGACCATATAATAGCGAAACAGCTGCATTAAGGCTCCTACTTCATCTGAGGTACGTTTCCAGTTTTCCGTTGAAAAACCATAAACCGTCAGATACTTAATTCCAAGCCTTGCTGCATCCTCTACCGTTCTTTCTACGGTCACGCATCCTTCCTTGTGGCCCACGCTTCTTGGAAGCCCACGCTTTTTTGCCCATCTGCCATTGCCATCCAATATTATAGCCACATGCTCCGGAATCACCATATTCTCATTCATTTTGTCCATATAATGCTGCTCCTTTTAAAACAGAATAAAGAGTCTGCAACGCAGACTCTTGCGCCGGAGCGCGGTTTCTTTAGCAACCAATACTTCCTTAGCGCTAGTGCGCATCCTAACGGAGCGCTGTTTTATATATCAGGGAATTCCCTGATATATAAAACAGGACAGGCAAAATGCCTGCCCTTGTTCAAGATTTTATACAGTAAGAAGATCCTTTGACTTTTCCTCAATCATTTTGTCTACCTGGGCGATCATCTTGTCTGTCAGCTTCTGAATTTTGTCTTCAGCCTCTGCCTGTTCGTCTTCAGAAATTTCCTCTGCCTTTAACTGCTTTTTAAATAGGTCATTGGCATCACGGCGGATGTTACGGATAGCGACCTTGGAAGCCTCTCCTTTTTTCTTAACATCCTTAACCAGATCTTTTCTGCGTTCCTCAGTAAGCTCCGGAAATACAAGGCGGATCACATTGCCGTCATTGGTGGGGTTGATTCCCAGTTCAGAAGTGAGAATTGCCTTTTCAATTGCCTTTAACAGGCTCTTCTCCCATGGCTGGATTACAATCATACGGGCTTCCGGAATAGAAATGTTGCCGACCTGCTGGATAGGAGTCGGTGTACCATAATAATCCACTCTTATTTTATCCAGAACATGTGGGTTGGCACGTCCTGCGCGGATTGTCATATAGTCATTCTCCAGCGCTTTTAATGTCTTGTTCATCTTGTCTTCGTAAACCTGTAAACTCTCCTGCATATCGTCCTCCTGATTTATGCGGTAACTATGGTACCGTTTATTTTTCCCTGCATTGCATTGGCAATGCCATCTTTTTCATTTAAGCTAAATACCGCAAGGGGCATTTTATTTTCCATACACATGATGGAAGCCGTTAAATCAATGACACCAAGCTGCTTCTCGATGACCTCCTGAATGGAAATCTTTTCATATTTAACAGCATCGGGGTTTGTCTTCGGATCACTGTCATATACACCATCAATGGATTTTGCCAGTAAAATATAATCTGCCTCCATTTCAATGGCGCGAAGCGCAATGCCTGTATCGGTTGAAAAATAAGGATGGCCTGTTCCTCCGGCAAAAAATACAACTTTCCCCTCATCAAAATACCGGTTAGCCCTGTCCTTGGAAAAAAGTTCTGTCATGGAACCACACTCAAACGGGGTCAGTATCTGTGTACTCATCCCGGCATTACGGAAAATCTCAGAAACATAAATGCAGTTCATTATTGTAGCAAGCATGCCAATCTGATCCGCCTTAGGACGGTCAATGGCATCGCTGGTTCTGCCTCTCCAGAAGTTACCTCCGCCAATGACAATGCCTACTTCGACACCTGCATCTACGGATATTTTAACCTGCCGTGCGACCTCCTTAACAGTCGCTTCGTCAAAGCCCGTCTTATTCGCACCAGCAAGAGCTTCGCCACTAAGCTTTAATAATACACGTCTTGGATTCATAGCCTTAACTCTCCTGTACTTTTGTATTGTCTTAGGAGATTATAACATACTTTCCCAGGGTTGGAAAGAGGAAGTTTGCAGGCTGGGAATAAAGACCGGGCAAAAACAAAGCACCCGGGAAATAATCCCCGGATGCTTTCTTAAAATTCAGATAATCCTTACTATTCCATGGTAGCATACTGGAAGAACCAGTATCCATATGGTGAATACCATGTACCCTTTAACTTAGGATCCTGTAACCATGGCTGGCTGTAATAAGCAACCGGAGCTATAGCGGAATCCTCTATAATCATGTTCTCTGCTTCGTGCAGCAATGCATAGTGCTTTGCAACATCAGGAGTGGAGTTTGCTTCATCAAGCTTCTTATCAACTTCAGGGTTATTGTACTTACCATCGTTATTACCGCTGGTGGACTTAAGTAAGTTCAGCATATTGGATGGATCGTCATAGTCTAATAACCAGCCGTTACGTGCGATCTGGAAATCTCCTGCACGACGGGTAGGTGTAAAGGTAGACCATTCAACGATCTTAATGTCCATAGTAATTCCCAGTGCTTCCTTCCAGCAGCTCTGTAAATACTCAGCTAATGGTTTATGGAACAGCTGGTCATTGGTCATGTATTCAATGGTTGGAAATCCCTGGCCATCTGGATATCCGGC
>NZ_DAMAUN010000095.1:0-21862 GCF_032078915.1 Lacrimispora sp.
AAAAGGAGAGTGCATTAATTATGAGAAAGCAGACCAAATTAGTTGCTGTATTATCTACAGCAGCACTGCTGGCATTAGGCGCTTCCATGTCCTCTTTCGCAGCTACTGGCTGGCAGGAAGAAAATGGTACATGGGTGTACTATGACAAGAACGGCGATTTAGAGACAGAGAAGTGGGAAAAATCAGGAGATAACTGGTTCTACTTAAACGAAGATGGCGAGATGGCTACCGATGTACTTGTTGAGTACAATGACAACTACTATTATGTAGATGAGAACGGTTCTATGGTAGGCAATAAGTGGGTTTCCATTGAGAACGATGATTATGATGGTGATGATGATAATGAGCCTGTAAATCATTGGTACTATTTTGGCTCTAATGGTAAAGCATATAAGAGCTCCAGCACCAGCAACAGCGCTTCTTTCAAGACCATTAATGGAAAGAAATACATCTTTGATGATGAAGCTAAGATGTTATATGGCTGGATTGATGCTGATGGCCAGAGATTAACTGATGACAACGCTTGGCGTGCTGATAACGGTGTTTATTATCACGGTGATGAAAATGATGGCGCACAGGCTACTGGTTGGGCATATATGCACATCAAAGATGATCAGTGGGAAAATACTGGCGATTTAGAGAAAGGTTTCTCCAGCGACAATACATTTGACGATGAAGAGCAGGATCGTTGGTTCTACTTCAAGAGCAATGGTAAGAAGATAGCTGATAAAAAAGGCGAGACTATCAACGGCAAAAAGTACAGCTTTGACGTAGATGGCCGTATGAATGCTGAGTGGGTTAACTGGGATTCTACACAGACAACTGCTACACAGGCAAGCGGAGACAAAACAGCTACTCAGACACAGGGTAATCCGGTATACAGCAGTGGATTTAGATATTATGGAAGTCCAGAAGATGGCGCCAGAGTAACTAAGGGTTGGTTCCAGGTTGTTCCAGGCTCCTACTTAAATGAAGGTGACTATGACGACGATTCTGAAAACTGGTACTATGCTGATAAAGATGGTAAGCTGATTACAGGACAAATGAAGACTATCAACAGCAAGAAGTATGCTTTTGATAACCAGGGAGCTATGATTGATGGTTATAGATTTGTTGAATTAGCTTCTGACAATAAAACTATTGTTACTCTTGCAAAGAAAGACGATTCAACTCATCCATATGACACAACAGATGGATTTAAGGCTAATGCTTCTTATTGGGAAGGTGAAGGCTACAAATTCTACTTCTTCGGTGATGATGGTGCTGTAAAGACTAACAAACAGAACATCACTATTGATGGTGATACTCATAGTTTCTTACTGAATAAGTCTGGTACCTTCAAGGGTGCAGGTAAGACAGCTCTTGATAACAAGAAGTATTATCAGTCTGGTATGCTGTTAGCGGCAGATAAAGATGATAAGTATGCTGTAGTTAAGGCTAATATTGGCACTGATGGAAAACTTACTGGTGCAACTGTTCTGACAACAGATGAATTCTTACGCTTAATGGACGTTGATAGTGTTGTAACTAATGATAAATATTCAGAGGAATACAATTTAACAGATGCAGCAAAAGATACTGCAACTGTTGAGTACAGATTAGTTAATACTGCTGGTACTGTTCAGAAGGGCAAGAACAAAGCTAAAGACGGCAATGACCGTTGCTACGAAGTTAATGGTAGTGGTAACATTGTAAAGGTTTTCGTTGAAAACTAATTTATTGCAATAATTTAAAGAAAGGACCGGAAGTTATTAAGAATTTCCGGTCTTTTTCTGACTCTTTGTCAATAGTTGGGGGGGGATTCTTCTGAATCCCGCTCCATTCTTGCATTGTGCACCCGGTGGGCGCACGTTCTGCGGTGCAAGTCCGTATTCCACCCGGTAGTGGGAAGGGTATAGCCAATACCAAGGGTGTCCATCGTGAGGTGGAACCTGAAGAAAGGCGGCGGCGAATCTCTGGTCTGACGAACAGAAATCTCATTAGGCTAAGTGCATGGATAAGGTTGCAATCCAAACTAAAGTCCTATAACTGCACGGAGATGTACTTAGTAGATGAGGCAGATAGATGGAGAGAAAGAACGTGTGAGTACTCGGGGAGGTCTCGTCAGCAGATAGAAACAGAGTATGAAGTCTGTAGTAACAACGAATGGCGAGAAGTCAGCCGAGGTCATAGTACCATGATGGTTGCAAACATTGTGGGAAGGACTGAACTTTAGGAGATGTGAGTAAATGAAAGTAACTAATGATGGATTAAAGGACAGACAACTTCATATTAAGGGCTATCTGCAAATGGTATCTGAGGAACAGAAAGAGTATGCAGAAGTGTCCGCCCATCAGAAGATTACTGAAAACAACGACATCATTACAGATTTTCAGATGAACAAACTGATGGAAAAGACTTTACAAGCAGGAAATCTAAATAATGCTTATAGGAAAGTAAAATCTAATAAAGGAGCAGGCGGTGTCGATGGGATGGAAGTGGCTGAACTTCTGCTATACCTCAAAGATAACGGGAAGCGACTGATCCAAAGGTTAAAGGCTGGGAAATACAAACCTAACCCAGTTCGCAGGGTAGAAATACCCAAAGAGACAAAAGGCGAGTACCGAAAACTGGGAGTACCAACAGTGGTTGACCGAGTGTTTCAGCAGGCGATTACCCAGGTGCTTACTCCGATCTATTAGAAAGAGTTTTGAGAGAATAGTTTTGGCTTTCGACCTAAAAGAAGTGCACATGATGCGCTGAAACAATGCCAATAGAATATCAATGACGGATATGAATACGTGGTAGACATGGATTTGGAAAAGTTCTTTGATACAGTGTGCCAAAGCAAACTGATAGAAGTATTATCACGAACCATCAAAGATGGAAAAGTGATATCACTTTTCTATAAATATCTAAATGCAGGAGTTACCAGCAAAGGAGTGTTTCAAAAGAGTGAAGTTGGTATGCCACAAGGCGGACCACTGAGGCCAATGCTAAGTAACATAATGCTGAATGAGCTGGATAAGGAGTTGACATGTAGAGAACACAGATTTGTCCGATATGCAGATGACTGCATGATTTTCTGTAAAAGCAAAAGGTGTGCAGAAAGAACCTTAGAAAACATAGTGCCATTTATCGAGGGTAAACTTTTTCTGAAAGTAAACTGAGAGAAAACATGTGTGAAACACATCAGTAGAGTCAAGTACCTTAGATATAGTTTTTACCGTTACAAGGGAAAATGCAGGCTACGAGTACACCCAAAGTCAGTAATAAAGATGAGGAAGAGAATCAGAGAACTGACAAATAGAAACAATGGATGGGGAAAAGAAAACCGTGCAAGGAAACTGACACAGTTTATAAGGGGCTGGGTAAACTATTTTAGTCTAGCGGACATGAAATCGCTGCTTAACAAAACGGACGAATGGTTACGACACAAAATCAGGGCAATCTATTGGAAACAATGAAAGAAAGTCAAGACAAGATACCGAAAGCTAAAGGCATTAGGTATGCCAGAAGAATATATAGCATGGCATGCTAGTATGTGACAAGGAGTATGGAACTGTAGTAACAATCGAATGGTAAAATATGCTAAAAACAACGCAAAACTTCATGAATGGGGATATCCCACATTCACAGAGTTTTATCTGAAAGATTGTGAAAACTAAGGAACCGCGGTGTACCGAACGGTACGCACGGTGGTGTGAGAGGTCAGCAGGTAAAATAATTATCTGCCTCCTACTCGATTAGAACGGCTTTGATAATTAATCCTGCTATATGCAGTTTTTTTTCATGCTGAATAAACTTTTGTATCATCGACCGTTTTTTCATGTGATATACAATGGAGTATCCGGATTAAGATTAGCTATCGGTTCCGTATGTAGCATTTTCTGAGAGATGCCGACATGGATCGCTGGAGCTGTTTGCGTACTTTCTCGATGACCCAGCTGGCTCTGTGTACGTCCGGCAGGAAGTCTAGGCTCCGTGCTTTATAGGATTCACAAAGATGTACAGATATTTCGCAGTAGAGGCATTGCCCTAAAATTCATCGATGGAGATAGCCTTAGTTAGCTTATCTGGCATTGCATAGTGGACTATGTCCAGGAGCTGCAGATGGTTAACATAAGGAGGGAAACCTACTTTAAAGAGAATGTTTGTCAGAGTAGTGAATTGGTATAAAAGGCCAGATATCTAGTTTTGCGATGATAATGATGCAAGAAAGAGTAGTGTTCCCTAAAAGGTAGACACGGGCTGTGCATAGATAACGACGTTTCTGATGGCGTTAATTTCCTGAGTTGGGTAATATGGACCTTTTTGGTTTTACAACCGGAACAAGAACAGGACAGCTCTAAAGGGTGTATTTCAATGAAGAACTTTAGGAAGGCATCCGCATGATTAACTCTTTTTACAAAGATATTTTCCAAGTCGAATAAGCCTAGCTATAATTAGGGCACATCCGTTAATATCGAACTTTAGTCGGGGATAATGTATTTGGGTGGCCTGTGGAGTATACGGGTTTTGAATCGTTTGAAGTATTAAAATTCCCTTGAAATTCTATTTTAATATTTAATCTGTTTTATTTTTAATAATGGCGAAGAACTAATTCTAGTATATGGTAAAGGGCTTTGATGTTGAGGAAGTTGCAGGATTAAAAACAAAGTGTTATACTAAGTACATTAAATGTGAAAGGGATTATTTATCATGATTGAATTACGTAAAAATGAAGAGAGAAGAGAATTTTTGTCTATAGTACTTGGAATATATGTGGTATTAATTGGTGTAGGACTTCCTATTGTTATTAAAGATCGTTACTTTGACATTCTTGTTGCTAAATACTATTATTACTGTATTTGTACGATTTTAATGGTGATATTAGTGCTGGGTTATTTTGCCATAGTAAGAGCAAAGCAGACAGTTTTGTCTTTTAAGGAGTTTTCTTTTAGCGTTTCTTTGAAAAAGTTTACTGTTGCAGATTATGCTGTCATAATATTCTTAATAGTTGCAATATTATCCACTTTAACTTCGGACTATCTTTTTGAATCTTTCTGGGGCAATGAAGGAAGATTTTCAGGGTTATTTTTGATAATTTGGTATGTTGCTAGTTATTTTTGTGTAAGTAGATTTTGGAAATTTAAGAATTGGTATATTGACATCATGTTAGTTGCTGGAATGCTTGTATGCTTGTTTGGAATTACTGATTACTTTAAATTAGATATTTTTCATTTTAAGGCTGTTATGATTCCGGATCAGTGGCTTATTTTTACTTCAACAATAGGTAATATAAATACCTATACGGCGTATGTTGGTATTGTTGCGGCCATTGCAACAGTCTTGTTTGCAACAGATAAAAAGATTAAGAGCATGTTTTGGCACTATTTATGTATGGTGATTGCCTTTTTTGCTATTATTATGGGAGTTAGTGACAATGCATATCTCTCATTAGGAGCATTATTTGGTTTTTTACCATTGTACTTGTTTGGAAGCAAGAGCGGGATTCGGAAATATGTTATTGTATTGGCGACATTTTTTTCTGTTGTTCAATTTATTAACTTGATTAACTTTTATTTTAAGGATATGGTAATAGGAATAGATAGTATATTTATCATACTAGCTAATTCTGGCATATTGTTGATTTTTACCTTTTTCCTTTGGGGATTGATTTTCTTTTGGTATTTATGGGATTATGTTAAAAAAAACCCGAATAGAGAATATGGAAATTTATTTAGATATATCTGGTTAATCTTGCTTTTATCAGTATTAATTATAATTTTATATGTAATGTATGATTGTAATATTCAGGGAAACATTGGTAAATACGGGAATATTGGCAATTACCTTGTATTTGACGATGATTGGGGAACCAATAGAGGTTATATTTGGAGAAATGCTATTGAGCGTTTTTCAAAGTTCAACATATGGCAAAAAATGGTTGGTTTCGGCCCAGAAACATTTGGGATTTTATTAATGTACCAAACAAAAGGTAATCCTTATAATTTGATTTTTGATAGTGCTCATAACGAATATTTACATTTTTTACTTACTATTGGTATAGTAGGTTTGGTCTCGTATTTGGTATTTATATTTGCATGTATAAAAAAATGTTTTAATTTTAAAAAGAAAAATTCATATATTATAGCAATCGCTTTTGGGCTAATTTGTTATAGCATTCAAGCCTTTGTAAATCTTAATCTTCCAATAGTTACACCGATTTATTGGCTTTTATTAGGAATGGGTAGTTCCAAGTTTAATAATAATTAAGTAAAAATTTAATATAAAATCATTAAGTAGTAAAAATTTGATAAAAAGGAAAAATATTCATAAAATCTTAAAAACTAACAGCTCTTTTTATTTTGTAGAACATTGTAATTAAGGTGAATACTATGGTATACTAGTAACGCTTTGAGGAGGTAGAAATACAAAATGATAAGTAAAGGTGCATTTATATGAAAGATAAACGAAAATATAAAAGACTTGTTAAAGTGTTTTTTACTTTTGGAATTACATCAATGCTGATTGTACTGTATGGCTGGACTTGGATAGATCATTATAATCGAATTATTGAGTTTCCGTTTTTTCGACGTGGAAATTGGATGATGATTTTCCTTTATGGGATTCTTCTTATTCTTTTTATGAGTACATATGGTGGATTTAAAGTTGGATATTTAAAAAAAGGAAATTTAATATATTCTCAAATTTTAGCAGTAATTTTCACTAATATTTTTACGTACTTACAAATTGCAGTTTTAGATAAGCATTTTTTAAATCCTTTACAGTTAATCAGAATGACAGCGTGGGATTTTTTAGTTATTGTAGGTTGGACTTTCATCTATCAAGGGATTTATGGAAAGCTATTTCCGCCAAGAAAGATGCTTCTAATTACTGGTAATAGGTCTGATTATCATCTTATGGAAAAAATTAATTCTAGGGAAGATAAGTATGAGATATGTAGAGTAATAAATATTGAGCAGGGAATTGCTTTCTTGCAACAGGAGATATGTAAATATGATGGTATAATAGTAGGAGATATTTCATCTCATGAACGAAATTTGATATTAAAGTATTGTTTTGCAAATTCTGTCCGTACCTACAGTGTTCCAAAGATATCAGACATTTTATTAAAAAGCTCTGTTGAGTTGAATTTGTTTGACTCTCCACTATTACTTTCCAGAAATGAAGGATTTACTATTGAGCAACTATTTATGAAACGGTTAATCGATATAATAGGAGCTTTAATAGGAATAGTGATAACAAGTCCTCTTTTTATTATCATAGGTTTTAGCATTAAACTTTCAGATAAAGGTCCTGTCTTTTTTAAACAATCTAGACTGACTAGAGAAGACAAAATATTTAGTATATATAAGTTTCGTACCATGATTCAGGAGGCTGAAAAGAATGGGGTGGCACGTTTGGCTTCAAAGGGGGATTCTAGAATCTTACCTATTGGACATTTCCTGAGGAGAACAAGATTGGATGAGCTTCCACAGCTTTTTAATATATTAATGGGTCATATGTCCTTTGTAGGTCCTAGACCAGAGAGACCAGAAATTGTAAAAGAAATTCTTATAGATATGCCAGAATTTTCCTACCGGACGAAGGTCAAGGCAGGTCTTACTGGCTATGCGCAAATTTTTGGAAAGTATAATACAACTGCATATGATAAACTAAAACTAGATTTAACATATATTCGTAATTATTCATTACTTTTAGATCTAAAGCTGATTATTATGACACCTAAAATTATGTTTATGAAAGAAAGTGCGGAAGGTGTGGAAGCAGATGATTATACCTGTTAACATAAGTAACGGGCTTGTTGATAGGTACTATTTTTCAAAAGAACAGTCCTGAAAACCTGACTATTTGGTCTTGCGTTACCATTAAAAGTGTATTTGGCTACAGATCCAGTAGCGAATAGTGATTGGGTTTAAAAGGATTTATTTATTAATGGTAAAATATGACGATTGGAAAATAATACCTTGTAAAGTTATAATATTTAATAATAAAGTAAATAGCAAGGTCAATATTTGGATAATGAAGGAGTAGTATTTTGAAAAAATTAATAGGCATAATTAGTTATTTGTTACTTAGCTTGGGAATCTTCCAATTAGTTAAAGATAGTACATTGTTTATAACATTAAATGAGAACCTAACATGGAATTTTTTGAGGTATATGGTTTTATCTTGCATGTTGGCTTTTGTCATAATGTTTCTACTTATTTTATATGTTAAACGAAAAAGTTTCTACCCGTTTTTAAGCAAGCTATATCGATTTCGATCATTACTTTTTCAATTAGTAAAAAGAGACTTTAAATCAAAATATAAGCGTTCTGTTTTAGGGGTATTGTGGTCAGTTCTTAATCCATTATTAACTATGTGTGTTATGACAATTGTTTTTTCTTCAATATTTCGTTTTGATGTTCAAAATTATCCAGTTTATTTGTTAAGTGGACAATTAATTTTCACTTTATTTAGTGAAATAACAAATACTTGCATGTTTTCGGTTTTAGCATCGGCACCTCTTATGAAAAAAGTCAATACACCAAAATATATTTTTCCATTATCAAAAGCAATATCTGCACTTATAAATTTCTTTTTTTCAACAATTGCATTGTTAATAGTAATGTTTGCGACTGGAAGTCCAATTTACTCAACAATTTTGTTGGCACCCTTACCTGTTCTGTATATTTTTGTCTTTTCTCTAGGGATTGGTTTAATATTAGCGGCGGCCATAGTATATTTCAGGGATATGTCTTATTTATATGGAGTGCTGATAACTGCTGTTACGTATATAACCCCCCTTTTTTATCCTATAAGCATCATACCGGATCATTTTAAATGGTTGATATCAATAAATCCATTATATCATTTTGTGGAGTGTTTCAGAACAGTCGCGATATACGGAGGAGTGCCCAGTTTATGGCAGAATTTAGTTTGCATTTTACTAGCGCTTGTTTCTTTGATATCTGGTATAATTATTTTTTATAGGCAACAAGATAGATTTATCTTATACGTTTAGTGCATTAGGAGAAGAGTTCAATGAATGATAATTCGGTGATCAGATTGGATCATGTTACAATGAAGTATAATTTGAGTAAAGATAGAGTCGATAGCATCAAAGAGTATGTGATTAAACTTATGAAAAGACAATTATTTTATGATGAGTTTATAGCTGTTAAGGATGTTTCACTTGAAATTTCAAAGGGCGAGGTGTTTGGTTTGGTGGGACTTAATGGTGCTGGAAAATCAACCTTGTTAAAGCTTGTGGCAGGGGTAATTAAACCAACTACAGGAACTGTGTCTGCTAAAGGAACTATTGCGCCGCTTATTGAATTGGGAGCTGGCTTTGATACCGAACTTACAGCCAGAGAAAACGTCTTTATGAATGGTGCAGTGATGGGCTACTCGGTGAAGTATATGAAAGAACGATTTGAGCAAATCATTGATTTCGCTGAGTTATGGGAGTTTGTTGACGTTCCCATTAAAAATTTTTCATCAGGCATGCATGCGCGATTGGGGTTTTCGGTTGCTACTATAGTAAAACCTGAAATATTAATTGTTGATGAGATTTTGGGTGTAGGAGACTATAAGTTCCAACAAAAGTGTAACGATAGAATAAAAGAGCTCATGAGTGATGGTACTACTGTACTGATGGTTTCACATTCGTCAGATATAATTGAAGAATATTGTGATCGGGCAGCTTGGCTAGAAAAGGGAGAACTTAAAGATGTCGGCCCTGCAAGAGAAATTTGCGAAAGATATCTGTCAATGCAGTGATGATTATACTATAGAGGAAGTGAATAGTTGAAGAGAATTTTTGTAGCAGCATGGAGCTATCCGCCGAAGATGTCGGGGGAAAGTGTGGTTTGTAAGAGAACACTTGAAAACTCAAAGTTATACTATGATGTTTGCAGTTGTATGCAAAAGGTGCAGTGCGACGATACCAATAAGGTGAGAGTATTTCCTGTTAAAGGTCGATATATAAAATGGCCTTTTAACGTAGTTAAACAGTTTTTAAAGCTTGATAAAACGGAACATTATAATGTTGTAATGACAAGGGTTATGCCGCCGAATGGGCATTTTGCTGGGATTTTAATTAAGTTATTGAGGCCGCATGTAAAATGGGTGGTGTACTTTTCTGATCCGATTTGGAATTCACCTTTTATTAGCTTTTTCTCGCTTTTTAGAAAAAATCTTCAACAACAACCTAATTACCTTTTAATGAAGGTGTTTGGATGTGCTGCATGGTTAGGAACGAGATTTGGAGATCTACTTGTTTTTAATAATGACCGCTTAGCAAGATATGTTCTAGGAAAAAAATATAAACGTTTTCAAGATAAAATAGTGATTACGCCTTATGGGCATGAAGGGGTCAAGTTACAAGAATGTAACCCAAAACAACCAGGTGAAAAAGTAGTTATTGCCCATGTCGGTCAGATCTACGGTGCTCGTACGTTTACCAAAGTTGTTGAGGCTTTTGAGATATTAAAGCAAGGTTATCCAAATCAGTATAATAGCTTGGAGCTTATACAAGTTGGATTTATTTGTAGCTCTGAAAAAGATGCTATTGTCGGTTCGAAAGTTGCTAATAGCTTTCGCTTTGTAGATGAAGTTGATTATGAACAGAGTTTGGAGTACATGAGAACAGCAGATTTTGCTTTGATTCTTGATCCTTATTTTCCGGAAAAAAGCAAGAATATGTATGTACCTGTAAAAATTTACGACTATATGTCGGTAGGTGCAGAGATAATTGCAATAACTGATGATGACAGCGCTACATCTGATATTGCAAAGGAACTTGGGTGTGCTATAGCAGGACACGATACTAAAGAAATTGCAAACATGTTACTGAGTTGTGTATCAAATACTACTGGTAAACATATTGACAGTGATGAGCGTTTTCACTGCCGTAAAGGTGTGGAGATTTTGGATTCTTGGTTAGAGCGCTTATCAATTAATAATTAAATAGCAGATTAAAATAACGGGGGGTCACTAAATGAATTTAAGAGAGCGTAAACGACCCAAAGTATCAGTAATTGTTGCAGCTTACAATTGTGAATTGACAATAGAAAAGTGTTTATTCTCTATTATGAACCAAACTTTAAAGGAAGTTGAAATAATTGTAGTTGATGATTCTTCTACTGATGAAACAGCAAAAATTATAGGGCATTATGCAGAAAAGTATGATTATATATATTTCTATGAAAATAAAAAGAATATGGGGGCTGGATATACGAAGAATATTGCATTGGAAAAAGCCCGTGGAGAGTATATAGGGTTTGTAGACTCTGATGACTTTATAGACCCAGATTATTATAAGGATCTCTATGATGCAGGAATAAAATTTGGTGCGAATGTAATATGTACTAATATAGACTTAATTTATTCGGATAAAACAATAAGATCTCACATTGATGAAAATGAGGTTATGCATGATGGCATCGTCAACGAGACAAAAGTAATTAATGCCGATGTAGTTGTAAGCCACTGGTCTGGTGCATCTGCCTGTACAAAACTTATTCAGAAATCACTTATTTGTAAGTATCCCTTTTTCGAAGGAAGGTGTTGTGATGATATACCAGCGGTTATTCCTTCTTTGCTCAATGCAAATAAAATAGTTTACTACCCGTTTCAATATTACCATTATGTGCAGAGAGCTGGATCATTAGAACGCTCTGGTTTTAATTCACATAGATTGGATGTAGCAATTTCTGTACGATTGACTTGTGATAGAGTTCGCCAATTGCCATATGGAGACGTAGCATGTAGAATTTTATTTTCAACAAGTATTTTATACACATTTATCGAACTCCTGAAAATGGATAATATTGATTATATTAGCATGTTCTATCAACAGCTTAATTATCAAGATGACCTAAAAAATTATTTGGTCCCTGAAAAAAATGTCTTTTTAAAAAATAATTTAGATATGTGGGCACCAATAGGTGTTCGGCTATATTATGAGAAGGCAATGGAGTTGTTTTCGAAAGGTAGGTTAGAAGAGTTGAAACAACATATAAGTAAGTGGAAAAATTTACCTGAGAGATTTTGCCCCAAAGTATCTATAGTTATCCCTGTATATAATGGCGCAAATTATATGCGAGATGCCATTGGTAGCGCGCTTGCTCAGACTTACCCTAATATTGAAGTTATTGTAGTTAATGATGGCTCGACAGATAGTGGAGAAACTGATAGAATAGCGCGCTCTTACGGAGATCGAATAAGATATATTAATAAGTCAAATGGAGGGGTAGCTACTGCTCTAAATGCAGGTATTGAGAACATGACTGGTGATTACTTTGCTTGGCTTAGTCATGACGATATGTATACGTATGATAAGATAGAAAGAGAAATAGAATTTTTATTTAGGCAACCAAATAAGACTGTTTTTGTTGCTGGGGGTTATACAGTAGTCGATGCAAATGGTAAGACATTATATGATGTTAATCTTCATAAAATGTATACGAATGATCAAATTAAGAAACCTCTATTTGCAGTTATGAGGGGAGGTATTAATGGTTGTGCAGTTTTAATTCATAAAAGTCATTTTATGAGAGTGGGAATGTTTAATCCCAATTTGCCAACCACACAAGACTATGATTTGTGGTTTCGTATTTTACGTGGACAGACAATTGCATATTACGAAGGTTGCTATGTAAAATCAAGAAGTCACGACGAGCAGGATAGTAAAAAGTTGATTACTTCACATATAGCGGAGTGTGACAATCTTTGGATTAGTATG
This sequence comes from Lacrimispora sp., assembly GCF_032078915.1. GTDB lineage: Bacteria > Bacillota > Clostridia > Lachnospirales > Lachnospiraceae > Lacrimispora. Next base: position 12,716 of record NZ_DAMAUN010000095.1, read on the forward strand.
ATAGAGAATTTATCTGAAGATGAAAAGTGCCAGATAAGTGATACCGTGCTTGATTTTTATATAGAAACAAAAGATTTTATAGTTAGAAATACGGGGTATGTAAACGTTGCAAATTATTTGTGGCGCTGCATCATTAGAGAATTTATTAAGGAAGTGAGAAACGATTATTTACATATTAAAAGATTGGCAAAAGAAATAAATATATCTAATCACATATTAATGCAAAAAGCTATAAAGAGCACTATTGCAACAATAAAAACGAAGCCACGTATTGCATTTTTGTTACCATTTCCTAATGAGCTTGGAGGTCTTAATAGAATTGTATTACAAATGGCCAGCTTATTAACTGAAAAGTATGAAATACTGTTGGTTGTAGATGACCATTATGATGAAAGTGGATATCCTCTCTGCAAAGATGTTATACAAGTTAAAGCTCCGAAAATTACTGATAATGCAGAAATTTTGCCTAAACTTCTGGCAATACTTGATGTTGATATCTGCATTAATAGTTACAATTGTGCACCGTCGTCTTTGAATCTATACAAGCCACTTCGCAGTATGGGGATTAAAACAATTGCGTGGTCTCATGAATTTTACTTTTTGCCATACTGGAATACCGATTTGTATAAATGTCTATCCATGAAAAATAACGCACTCTCCTGTGCAAATGCGGTTATTTGGTTAAATAGTACTAGTGCTAGTTTTTATAGTCAACTTCATGACAATGCTTTGATTATGCCTAATATGATAACAATGGAGAGTTTTGAGCGTGCTAGACAACACCAAAAGAAAAATATAATTGCCGTTGGTAGATTTGATGATCAACGTAAAGGATTAAAAGAATTATTACAGGTATTCAAAAAGATTTCAATGAAAAATGAAGCTGTAGAATTATATGTTGTAGGTCCGTATGATTTGGAGTTGAATGTACCTGGTGATGAAGGTATGACCTATGAAATGCTGATTAGAAGATTGAATTTACCTCTTTCCAGAATTCATTTTACAGGTTGGATTAAGGACGTAGAACAATACTATGAGAAGGCCTGCCTGCATCTGATGACTTCCCTTTATGAGGGATTTGGACTTGCTATAACTGAATCAGCGTCTTACGGAATACCATCAGTGATCTTTGAAGGTTCTGGGTTGGATGATATCATTAACGATGGAGTTGATGGCTATATTATTCCCCAAGGCAACCTTGATGAAATGTCAGAAAAGATTATTGATCTATTGGAAGATAATGAAAAATTAAATCAAATGAGCTTAGCAGCTAGTAATATTATCCATAAGTACAGCAAAGATAAAATTGTAAGCCGCTGGGAAAATCTTATTGAACTTGTTCTTCAATATAGTATGGATCAGCAAGCTGATTTAAACATTGCTTTACGAGAAAATTTTATGTTTAAGTCCAAAAATCAGCAGGCTTTGTTTAAGCAGGCAATAAAGGAATATGAAAATTGCATCCGAAATCTGTTGGCTTCACGTGTAGAAGTTACGAATGGAACAGGTGATTTGGTATATTATCCATTATACGATGGCGCATATCAGCAGGAATGTATTGACATGATGAATAGTTTCTCATGGAAAATTACGAAACCTCTTCGTTTAATTCGGAAAACGCAGTTATCATTGAAAAAAAGTGGTTTAAAAGAGACTTTAAAAAAAGTAAAAAGAAAACTTTTTGTATTATAAGGAAAGGATAGTATTTATGGATGATAGATATAAATATGCGGATCCAAAGGTAGAAGATAGAAATGCTAGAATCTTGGAAATTGGACCTCTTAACCGACCAATATTTACCAAAGATCAATATCCGAATTGTTTTTACTGTGACATAAGAACGACGGAAGCAATTAAAGCTTTGTATTCTGGCAATGCATACTTAGAGACAACAGGTATTTCTATCGCCATAGATACTATAGTCGATATTGATTTTGTTTTAAGAAAAAACTACTCAAATACTTTTGAAAACATAGAAAAGTTTGACTTTGTAATAATGTCACATGTTATAGAACATGTCGATGATATTTTATATTTTTTCGATGATATTCTATCTGCTCTTAAACCTGGTGGATCATTAATTATTGTTTACCCAGATAAACGGTATTGTTTTGATCACTACAGGCAAGAAGCTTCTTTTCGTGATGCCTTTGAAGTGAGTCAAGAAGGTTATAAGGCAAACGGGAGAATGGTATTTGACTTTTTGTTCAATGCGATTCAAGAGAATTCTGAGCCATTTTTTTGGCAGGCATATCAAATGGAGAACCATATGCCAGTTAATTCTTTTGAAGCCGCTAAAGCTGCTTATAACCGTATAATGGACGGATTGCATGAGGATGATGTCCATTATTGGCCATTTAGTGATATTGGCTTTTTGAAATTTCTATATGATTGTACTCGTGCTGGTTTGCTGAAATTTACTTGCACTGATTTTGTACCAACTGCAGAGAATACGCAACAATTTTTTGTGACGTTGCGATATGATGAAACAGTACCGGAAAATATTGAAAGAGAACTTGTAAATTTAAGAAGCATGGTAGCAAAAGCACCGATTGATTACCGAAATTCCGGACAGTTGCGTATAGAAGAACAATACAATTTTTTGATAAAAGAACGAGAAGCGTTACAGTCGCAGGCTAAGGCAGCAATTAGTCAGAACGAGGAATTACTGAGGCAGGTTGAGGAACTTCAGACATCGATTGAAGCGAAAAATCAGCAATATATTGAGTCGCAGTCGCAGATTTTGACTGTTGAAGAGTATTCTCGCCAATTAGAGTCAGACTTGGGTATGCAACGTAAGAGGGCTGAGACGAATGCAAAGATTGTTGATGAACTAAAGGCCCAGATTGCAATGATATTAACGAGCAGTAGTTGGAAAATCACTGCTCCAGCAAGACGTTTGGTTGATATAATAAGAAAAAGATAAACAAAAGTAGGTGTAAAGTAATGCGATATGAGCGGAAAGTTGCATTTTTACTCCCTTCTATGACAATGGGTGGCGTTTCGAAAATGTTGCTTGATATTTTGCGTGATTTAAAAGACTCTACTTGTAAAGTGGAAATTCTTTTATTAAATAGGGAAGGCGAAATGCTTGATCAGTTACCTGAATGGGTAACTGTAAAGAAGGTAGCCGGAATTAAGGATTTGGAAGGTCTTCGTAAAAATATTTCCAACTTCTTAAATAGACTGGGCTTAAAACCTCTTTTCCATGTATTGAAGGGAATTTATCATAGACATGGGCATTTGCTGGTAAGTAAAAGATACACCTTAGTAAATGATAGCTATGATGTAGTTGTTGCCTTTCAAGATGGAATGGCAACGTGGTATGCTGCAAAAAACATTGCAGGAATATGTAAACTTGCGGTAATACATACTGATTTTGAAAAGGCCCAGTATGATGCTTCCGTTGAAATGAAAATCTATGGTAGATTTGATAGTATTTATTGCACTTCTCAATCTGCTAGAGAAAGTTTTTTGCGGTGTTTGCCAGAGTTTGCAGAACGTACCCAGGTATTATTGCCTCATATAGACTGTGCAGATATTTGCCGAAAGGCAGCTATATTCAATGGTGTTGAACTTTCCGCAAATGGTGTTAACATTGTTACAGTTGCCAGACTCAGTCATGAAAAGGGCATTGAAAAAGCATTAAGTGTATTGGGGAAGTTGGTGGTAGCTGGATATGATGTGCACTGGTATTTTATTGGTGACGGTGTGGATCGTGATAGGCTAGAGGCACTTGCTATTAAATTAGGATGCAAAGATAATGCTGTATTTACAGGTAAATTAGATAATCCTTACAGAACTATGGCGGCCGCAGATATTTATGTGCAGCCATCAAAATATGAAAGCTATTGCATTGCACTTGCAGAAGCCAGAGCTTTGGGTTGTGCTATAGTTACTACGGACTTCCCAAGCGCACATGAGCAACTGGACCATGGAGGGGGGATAATATCGGGAACGACTGAGCAAAGCTTATTTGATGGTATAAAGATATTGATAGATGACCCTGAAGAGAGAAAGAAGATCGCTTTGCAGAATAGAGAGTTATTTTGTGAGGATATATATATAAACAATCGCTTGGTACAGGATATTAAAGACTTATTAAAAGGAGAGAAACTATGATGACCAAAGAACCAGATGACATTTTCAAAGGAAAAACGCTATTTATATCAGGCGGAACCGGTAGTTTTGGTAATGCTGTTTTGGAAAGATTTTTATCAACAGATATCGGTGAAATTAGGATTTTTTCTCGTGACGAGAAAAAACAGGATGATATGAGAAAATTGTATAAAAATGACAAGATTAAATTCCATATTGGTGATGTCAGAGATATTTCTAGTGTTAAAAATGCAATGTATGGCGTTGATTATATATTTCATGCGGCAGCACTAAAGCAGGTTCCTTCTTGTGAATTCTTTCCGCTGGAGGCTGTGAAAACCAACGTGCTGGGAACTGACAATGTACTAACTTCGGCAATTGATTTGGGAGTTAAGCGTATAATTTGCCTTTCTACTGATAAGGCTGCTTACCCTATTAATGCAATGGGGATTTCCAAAGCTATGATGGAAAAGGTTATTACCGCGAAAGCAAGAACTGTACCTTCTGATAAAACTACAATAGCCTGTACTCGTTACGGCAATGTAATGTGCTCTAGAGGTAGTGTTATCCCGCTGTTTATCGATCAGATAAAGGCTGGAAAACCACTGACAATTACCGATCCAAATATGACACGTTTTCTGATGAGTCTGGATGAAGCAGTGGAATTAGTGGTTTATGCTTTTCAAAATGCTAATCCTGGTGATTTGTTTATTCAGAAGGCACCGGCTTGTACAATTGCCGATTTGGCTGAAGCAGTGATTGAATTATTTGATCCAAGTGCAGAGATTAGAAATATTGGAACCAGACATGGTGAGAAGCTTTACGAAACACTTATGACAGCAGAGGAAAAAATAAAGAGTATCAATGAAGGCGGATATTTCCGTGTGCCGGTTGATAAGAGAGATCTTAATTATGAAAAGTACTTTGAAGTAGGTAATACCGAGATTGAATCAATTGAGCCATATACCTCCCACAACACAACAAGGCTGAATATTGAACAAGTAAAAGAGAAATTGTTAACCCTAAGTTATGTAAGAGATGAATTGGAGGCATGGAAAAATAGATGAAAATATTGGTTTTAGGTGCAACTGGTATGGCTGGACATATGATTTCACTATATTTTAAAGAGTGTGGCCATCATGTTGTTTCATTTTCCACTACACCATTTGCACATTGTGAAAATATTGTCGGTAATGCTTTTGATACAGAATTGTTAAAAAAGGTAATTTCTGAAGGGAAATTCGATGGTATTATTAATTGCATAGGCATACTTAACAAAAGTGCAGAGGATAATAAAGCGTTGGCTGTATACCTCAATAGCTATTTACCTCATCAGTTAGTTGACTTAACTAAGGAAACAAAAACTAAGGTGTTACACATGAGTACAGACTGTGTCTTTTCAGGAAGGACAGGCAACTATACAGAAGAAAGCTTTAGAGACGGTGAAACTTTCTATGACCGATCAAAAGCGCTAGGTGAAATTTCGGACAGCAAGAATCTTACTTTTAGAAATTCTATTGTTGGGCCAGATATGTATGATCATGGGATTGGCTTATTTAATTGGTTTATGAAACAAGGTGGTACAATTAATGGTTATACTGGTGCTATGTGGACTGGTGTTACAACCTTGACATTGGCGAAAGCTATGGAGCAGGCATTGCAGGAGAACTTATCAGGGCTTTATAACTTAGTAAACAATTCATCTATTTCTAAATATGATTTGTTGGGATTGTTTAATAAATATTTTAGAAATAATGAACTAAAAATTTTACCTAGTGACAAACTTCAGGTAAATAAACAGCTTGTTAGAACAAGAGGAGATTTTTCGTTTGTTGTACCAAGTTACGAGCAGATGATATCGGAAATGTACGACTGGGTAATGGCTCATATAGAGTTGTACCCCCATTATTATAGGTAGGTGTATTTATGAGTAATGTAGCTAAGCTAAAATTGATGACCATTGTCGGGACACGCCCCGAAATCATTAAAATGTCAGAAATTATTAAAACGAGTGACAAATATTTTAATCATATATTAGTACATACTGGTCAGAACTATGATTATACGCTTAATGAAGTGTTTTTTAATGATCTGGGGCTGCGCGCTCCGGACTACTATTTGGGAGTTGTAGGCGAGGATCTTGGAGAAACCATGGCGAATGTAATTTCCAAATCGTATAAATTGATGCAGGAAATAAAACCAGACGCACTTATCGTCTTAGGAGATACCAACTCTTGCTTATCTGTAATTTCTGCAAAAAGACTTAAAATTCCGATTTTTCATATGGAAGCAGGTAACAGATGTTTTGATGAAAACCTTCCAGAGGAAATAAATAGAAGAATTGTTGATGTAACAAGTGACGTTAATCTATGTTATACTGAGCATGCACGCAGATATATATCAAATGCTGGTGTCAAAAAAGAGTATACATATGTTGTTGGTTCTCCAATGGCAGAGGTCTTAGCGAAATATAGTGATCAAATTGAGAACAGCAATGCATTAGAACAGTTGGGATTAACAAAAGGAAACTATGTTTTACTATCTGCGCACCGAGAGGAAAACATTGATAACGAAGCTAATTTTATGCAGCTAATGAGTGCAGTTAATTCTATAGCAGAGAAGTATAATATGCCAGTAATATATAGCACTCATCCACGTAGTGCAAAATTTATTGAAAAAAGAAATTTTAAGTTCCATTCTAATGTGAGAACTTTAAAACCATTTGGATTTTTTGATTACAATAATCTGCAAAAAAATGCTTTTTGTGTGGTTTCGGATAGTGGTACTGTACCGGAGGAGGCGTCTTTCTATAAATTTCCTGCAATTTCGATTAGAACCAGTACTGAGAGACCAGAGGCTTTAGACAAAGGAAACTTTGTGATTGGAAGTATTACTGCAGAACAGGTTCTACAAGCGGTAGAACTTGCCACTGCAATGCAGAAAAACAATGAATTAGGGACTGATGTGCCGGACTATATAGACCAGAACGTTTCGACTAAAGTTGTAAAGATCATTCAAAGCTATACTGGAATCATAAATAGAATGATTTGGCGGAAAGAGTAACAATGATATTTGCATTTGCGCACTCTTTTTTAAAGGGATGAGGCTGAAGATGAAAAAAGCGTTATTAGTTACTACTGTAAGCGGATTTGTGCCGCAGTTTGAGATGAATAATGTCAGACTGCTACAGCAGATGGGATATGAGATACATTATGCTTCAAATTACCATATACCGTCTTATGGAAAGGATAATAGTCGCCTGGATGGTACCGGAATTGTAAGACATCAGATTGATTTTGTGCGGAGTCCTTATAGTTTGAAAAATTGGAAGGCATATAAGCAATTAAAAAGTTTAATGGAAAAAGAGCACTTCCAATTGGTGCACTGCCACACCCCTATGGGAGGGGTGGTGGCAAGGTTGGCCGCTCATGCTACAGGGACTGTACCAGTGTTTTATACGGCTCATGGGTTTCATTTTTATAAAGGTGCACCATTAGTTAATTGGTTGTTTTATTATCCGGTAGAAAAGTGGTTGTCACGCTATACGGATCAGCTGGTGTGTATTAATGAAGAGGACTATAAACGAGCCAGTAAGTTTCATGCCCGTTATGTGGATTATATTCCTGGAGTTGGAATTGATTTGAAGAAAATTAGGTACGTATCCGAGACGGATATTGACAAGAAAAAGGCGGAGTTGGGAATTCCTACGGATAAAAAGATTGTTTTGTCAGCGGGGGAATTAATTAAGCGGAAAAATCATGAAAGCGTGATACGAGCAATCACACGAATTCAAGATGAATCTCTGTTGTATGTAGTCTGTGGCCAAGGGGAGCTGGCTAAGCACCTAGCAGATGTGGTTAAAAAAATGATGCTGGAAGATCGTGTGTTTTTTGCAGGGTACCGCTCAGACATTTTTGAAATTTATCAGATCGCTGATTTGTATGTATTCCCTTCTTTTCAGGAGGGGTTACCTATGGCACTACTTGAAGCTATGGCTAATGGACTGCCGGTTGTATGTTCTGATATACGGGGAAGCAGGGACTTGATGGATGAGAACACTCAGGATGATATGAAAACTAGATGGAGAAATTGTGATGGCGGCATAATGGTAGATAAGGCAGATGATATTGAGGCATATGCAGAAGCAATTGAATATTTTTTAAAAGATCCAGACGAATTGAAAGCTTGTGGAAAACGGAATGCATTGAAGGCAGAAAAATTTTCAAGAGAATGCGTTGAAGGTCATATGAGGAATATCTATAAGAGATATGAACTCCCAAATTATCTATAAAGTAGACTTATTTTGTAAACAATACTGATTGATAATTGTAATAGACTATTTTGTTTCTATGAATTATAATGTTATTCAATATTGTGAAGTTATTAATCGCATAGCAATTGACCAGGGCATACTGTTAAAATCTATAATACAGAAAGATTAATCATATTTAATGAGGTAAAAGTTTGTTAATAATAATAGATACTCTATTTATGAGTTATTTAATATACGGATATGCTAAACCTAAAACAACCTGTTCTTATCGGGATATGAAATTATATTTTGTTATCTCCATAATAATGGCGCTGGGTCTACTAGAGATATTTATTAAAATTTTAAATTTTTCGGAAGTAACTAGTTTCTTATGGTGTGTGTATATGCCAGTTTCGTTAAGTTTATTTTATTTAATATTAAATACCATGTGTAAACGAGGAAAAAGAGCCTTAAATATAATACTTTGAATAAAATATCTATTTTGTATATTATTTTTAATAACATGTCTTGATGCATACTATTATGGTTATATTTGCGTAATAAGTCAAGATATAGCTTTGGGAGATTTTACATCGTTAATACTTGGTAACTTCAATATTTTAACTGTTTTATTTGGCTTAATGATAGGTGGCTTTTTTTGGTTATTTGGTGAAAAACTGATATAAAATATGTTGATAGTTATGCAAGGACAGAACGGTTATTTCAAGGTTCTGTCCTTGTCTGTAGTGTGCCCAGCGGGCGCACGTTCTAATGGGTGAAAGTCCCTAGTCCACCCT
>NZ_DAMAUN010000096.1:0-21856 GCF_032078915.1 Lacrimispora sp.
CACGGTAATTAAGCTGGGAGCGTACCTGCTTTTGCTGGGAGCAGTCTTTGGAATCTGCTATCAGCTTTATGAAACGACCGGGGAAAAGGCCGGGCCAAAGATTATTCTGATTCCCAAAAAGATTGACGAGAGCAACGAATTCTGGTCCTCTGTTATAGCGGGAGCCCAGGTTGCGTCAAAAGAGTATAACGTAGAATTAAGCCTGGTGGCTCCGGAAACGGAATCGGATGTAGAAGGGCAGAACCGGCTGATACTGGAGGCGGCGAGGAGAAGGCCGGATGCGATTTTAGTCAGTCCCTGCTCCTATGAGGGAACTACCTCCAGCATCAGACAGGCGGTAAATCAGGGAGTTAAAGTTATTCTCATTGATTCCAATATCAATGAAAGTTTGTCTATTCCTCTTGTTGCCACGGACAATGTGGAAATTGGAAGAAGGCTGGGGGAGTATATGAAGGAACTTCTTCCGGAGAACCCTAAAATCGGTCTGGTAGGACATGTAAAAGGCAGCTCTACAGCCATAGACCGGGAGAAGGGAATACGGGAAGGCCTGGGAAAAGAAGCTGATGCCATTGAAGAAGTGGTGTTCTGTGATTCTATCTATCAGGAGGCCTATGATGTAACCTTGCAGCTTATAAAAAGGCACCCTGAAATCAATATTATAGCCGGATTCAATGAGTATTCCTCGCTCGGTGCCGCCAGCGCAGTACGGGATTCAGGGCTTAAAGGTAAGGTTAAAACCTTTGGAATTGATAGTTCCGTATCTCAGATTCAGCTTCTGGAATCCGGTGTATATCAGGCCCTGGCTATTCAGAATCCGTTTAATATGGGGTATCTGGGGATTGAAGAGGCAGTTAAACGCATAGAAGGAGGAAAAAACGATCTGTTTTTAAACTCTGGATCCAAGCTGGTTACTGTGGGGGATATCTATACCGAAGATAATGAAAAGCTGCTGTTTCCTTTTCTGGGAAGCAGGGCAACGAAAAAAGAAGAAATCAACAGCCAATAGAATAAAGAAGGAAAAGAACCTTTCAAAAAGGGTTAAAAGACTTGAAAAAGTAATATTTTAACCTATTTTGGGAGGTTTTTCGATTTTTTTAAAACCCTTATCCTGATATACTGATGCAAGATCAAAGAGACGGAGAGGAACGGAGGGAGATCAGTGGGAGAGGTTATTTTGACCATGAAGGATATTGATAAATCCTTTGCAGGGGTTTATGCGCTGAAAAAGGCCGGTCTGGAACTAAAGCGGGGAGAGGTTCATGCTCTTATGGGAGAGAACGGCGCAGGAAAATCCACGTTAATGAAAATATTGACCGGCATTTACGGCAGAGACGGGGGAATTATTAGCTTTGAAGGACAGGAAGTTCAGTTTAAAAACCCAAAGGAGGCCCAGGACGCAGGAATCGTGATCGTTCATCAGGAGTTAAATATGATGAATCATCTGACCGTCGCCCAGAACATCTTTATCGGAAGAGAGAGGATGAATGGAAGGCTTGTAGATGACAAAAGGATGGCAGAGGATGCATCAGAGCTCTTCCGTAAGCTGAATATTAAAATAGATCCAAGGGAAAATATGGGGCGTCTGACGGTAGGGCGGCAGCAGATGTGTGAAATAGCAAAGGCTATTTCCACAGAGGCTAAGGTAATTGTATTCGATGAACCGACGGCGGCCCTGACGGAGTCTGAAATCAGTGAGCTGTTCAAAATCATCCGGGACCTGCGTGACAAAGGAATCGGAATTATATACATATCCCACCGGATGGATGAGATCAACCAGATCACGGACCGTGTTACCGTCATGCGTGACGGCGAATATGTGGGGACCCTGATTACTGAGGACTGTACGAAGGATGATATCATCCGCATGATGGTGGGGCGGACTGTTTATGAGGCGCCCAAGACAAAAAGCAGCGTGCCGGAGGAGGCTCCGGTGGTTCTTAAGGTGGAGAACTTAAATGTAGGAAGAGCCGTAAAGGATTTAAGCTTCGAACTTTATAAGGGGGAGATTCTGGGCTTTTCCGGGCTTATGGGAGCTGGACGCACGGAGACTGCCAGGGCCATTTTCGGAGCGGATAAAAAGGATAGCGGAGAAATTTTTGTCAATGGAAAAAAGGTGGATATCCGTTCTCCTAAAGATGCGGTTAAGGCCGGAATCGGCTATTTATCTGAGGATCGGAAACGGTATGGTGTTATCGTGGAAAAGTCGGTGGTGGTAAATACCACAATGTCTTCTGTAAAGCAGTTTACCAGAGGGCTGTTTCTTGACAACAAGGCGGAGGTAAGGACAGCGGAGAAGTACGTGAAAGCCTTGAAGACCAAGACTCCTTCTGTGCATCAGCAGGTAAGAAATTTATCCGGAGGGAACCAGCAGAAAGTGGTTATTGCCAAATGGCTCACCAGGGACTGTGAAATCCTGATCTTTGATGAGCCAACCAGAGGGATCGATGTAGGTGCGAAAAGTGAAATCTACACGCTGATGAACGAGCTGGTCAAACAGGGAAAATCAATTATCATGATTTCCTCAGAGCTGACCGAGGTTCTTCGGATGAGTGACCGTATTCTGGTAATGTGTGAGGGGCGCAAGACGGGAGAAATAAACATTGATGAGGCGACCCAGGAAAAGATCATGCATGCTGCTACCATAAGAAATTAACTAGGAGGAATTATGAAAATGGAAGACAAAAACAATCAGGCCAAAAAAGACCATGGAAGTCTGCTTCAGGCAATTGGTACTCAAAAATTAGTAGCAATTATCGCATTAGTTGTGTTATTCCTGTTTTTCTGGTTTTTTGGAGAAAATTTTGCAAAATACAGCACCATTATCAGTATCCTGGATTCTTCTTATTATATCGGATTCATGGCAATCGGTGTGACCTTTGTCATCATTACCGGTGGTATTGATTTATCCATAGGAACCTCCTGTATCTGCTGCTCTCTTATAACGGGTACCCTGTTTACCAAGGCTGGATTGCCTATGCCAGTGTGCGTGGTTCTTGCTGTTCTTCTGGGAGGATTATTCGGGCTGGCTAACGGAATTATGGTATCGGTTATGAAGCTCCCGGCTTTTATCGCCACATTGGGAACGATGATGATTACCAGAGGCTTAGGCTCTATTGTCACCAATACCGCTACTGTAACCTTCCCGCAGGCAACGGCTTCCGGAGGAGCCTTTCGAAGCCTTTTTAAGCTGAAGGCGCCGGGGCTTCCCCAGGCAGGAATACCAACAGGCTTTCTCTTGCTTATCATTCTGGCTGTGGCTATGGCTGTTCTTCTGAATAAAACACGTCCGGGCCGCTACATTCTGTCTTTGGGAAGCAATAAGGAGGCCACACGGCTGTCCGGAGTGGATGTGATGAAATATGAAACTCTGGCCTTTGTCATCAGTGGATTATTTGCCGGTCTGGCAGGGGTATCCTATGCGGCCGTATATTCTACTCTGATGCCAGGTACGGGAAACGGTTTTGAGCTGGATGCCATTGCAGGAGTTGTTATCGGCGGAACCAGCCTGGCGGGCGGTGTAGGCTCCATTGCAGGAACTCTGATTGGCGTATTTATCATGGCTGTTTTAAAAACCGGTCTTCCTTTTATAGGGGTACAGCCTCATTACCAGCTTTTAATCACCGGATTTGTTCTTGTGATAGCAGTCTTTGTGGATGTGCTGAACCGGAGAAAGCAGGGAAAGGCTTAAAGGGATTTCATTTATTATTAAATAATCTTCCGTTAAAAGCGGGAAATTATAAAAAAATTATAAGGGAGGTTTTCAAATGAAACAAAATCGTTTACTTGGTGCATTCCTATGCGCGGCAATGACTTCTGCAATGCTGATTGGATGTTCCGGAGAGACAAAGGCTCCGGCACCTGCTTCTACAGAGGCTCCGGCCACGAAGGAAGAGGCTGCCACAACCGAAAGTCCGAAGGCAGCGGAGGGCGGAACGATCGATTACAGCAGTATTTCGGTGGAGATCGTGGCAAAGGGATTTCAGCATGATTTTTGGAAGGCAGTTAAGATGGGTTCAGAGCAGGCGGCAAAGGAATTAGGCTTAAAATCCACCAATTTTGTAGGGCCGGCCAATGAAAGCGCCGTAGCTGAGCAGATTGAGCAGTTAAACAATGCGGTTAATAAACAACCCAGCGCCATCTGTCTGGCAGCCCTTGATACCCAGTCTTCTATGGATGCCATTTCCAATGCCCAGGCGGCAGGCATCCCTATCGTAGGCTTTGACTCCGGTGTTCCGGATGCGCCTAAAGGCTCTATTGTAGCAAATGCGGCAACGGATAATTATGTGGCAGGAGGTCTGGCAGCTGAAAAAATGTACGACATCATCAAGGAAAAGGTAACAGATCCCGCCCGGGTGGTAAGAATCGGTGTGGTTTCTCAGGATGCCACCTCCCAGTCTATTGGAGAGAGAACCGGAGGCTTTATCGACAAAATGCGCACCCTGATCGGGGAAAGCGACTGTGCGGTGGAAGGACATGATAAGTATAACGTAAAGGCTGACGGTGCAAAGGTGATTATTGATGTGGGAATTCCGGCAACCGTGGATGACGCAGCCTGTGTAATCGTGGCCAGCACGCTGCTAAATAAGAACGATCTGATTGCCATTTATGCTTCCAATGAGTTTACGGCAAAGAATTTGGTGACTGCCAATGAAAGCCTTCAGAAGCTGGGACCGGATAACGTGATCGGTGTAGGGTTTGATTCCGGCTCCATTCAGCTTGACGCCGTAAAGGCCGGGATCCTGGCAGGCTCCATTACCCAGAATCCGGTACAAATCGGCTATCAGGCGGTTATGCTGGCAGCAAAGGCGGCAACTGGACAACCGGTTAACGATATAGACACAGGCTGTCTATGGTATGACGCCTCAAATATGGACTCAGCAGAAGTAGCACCATGTTTGTATAAATAAAACATAATTTAAGAGAAAAGAAAGCCGTTTCCAGTTCCTATTTATAGGAAGTTTGGAAATGGCTTTCTTATCATTCTACGCAAAGCACCATTGCGTAGTAAAAAATTAAAGGCCATAGACTCCTGCATATGTGGATAGCCTATGGCCTTTTGATTTATGGGGATATCAATTTTGTATTATCTTGTATATTTTCTGCCCCTTTGCAATTACTCTATTAGTTTGATAACAATGCTTACAGATGTATCTCAAATCTGCGTTTAATCGTTTGTTCCCTCTATAAAAAAGTCCACCCGCCTGTTCTTTCTTTTGCCTTCGCTGGTAGAGTTATCTTCGACAGGATAATATTCGCTGTAGCCTATGGCGGAGAATTTTTTCGCTTCAATTCCGGAGGTATCCAGAAGCCACTTAAGAACGTTAACGGCACGGCTTGTTGAAAGCTCCCAGTTGCTGTCATAGAGATAGGTATTAATTGGACGGTTATCCGTATGGCCTTCTATCCTGACCATTTTAAAGGAGTCCTGGTATGTTACCAATATTTCGGAAATTTTCTGAAGCACAGGTTCTGCAGCCTCATTGATTTCGGCCCTTCCCGAATCAAAGAATACGGAAGCCGCAACGCGTAACAAGATCCGTTCGTTCCCCAGCTTTGTAACGCTCAATTCATCGGTAAGCTGTTCTTCCTCTATATATGCTTTAATGTATTCATAGAGCTTGTTGAACTCTTCTGCATTCGATACGAAATTGTTTTGCTGCTGTATTGCAGCCGCTTCTTTTTCTCTTTTGTTTTCCTGAATCGTAAGTGCTTGATTCATCATGGCAAATGCAAATAAAATTACGAAAATAGCAAGCAAATCAGTCATTAAATCGCTGTAGCTGTCCTGCCAACTTGCCTCATCCTCCTCATATTCCTCTTCGATCCGATGGAATCTGCCCATAACTAGCCAGTCACCTCCTTAATTTAAAACGAGATTTCGGTTTTTCAGCCACTTCCCCTTCCGTATCCAGGGCTATATTTGCAAACGCCTGCAATTCTTCTCTGATAAGCCTTGGGTTTTTCCCCTGCTGTATGCCAGCCAGTCCCTCGATCAACAGCTCTCTTCTTGTTTCTTCTTCTTTATTCATAAATTTCAGCCTTTTAGCCAGAGGAGAAAAGATGACGTAGGCGACAAAAGCTCCGTAAAAAGAAGAAACCAGTTCCAGCGCCATCATTGGGCCCAGCGTACTTGCATCATCCAGATTATTCAGCATGGGGATAAGGCCCACATAGGTTCCAAGAAGCCCCAGTGCAGGAGCAGTAGCCGCTATCATATCCAGCATTGCGGCGCCCTTTTGATGCCGCTGTTTCATGAAATAGGTCGAACCTTCCAATAAATTTCTTAACTGATCTTCATCCGCGCCATCAATGATATATTGAATTCCCATCTTCAAGAATGCATCATCAGTTAAATCATCAATATGATTATCAAGAGCCAGAAGCCCATCCTTCCGGGATATTTCAGCACATCTGACTAAAGAAGCAATATCCTTTTTTAGGTCAAAATGTGATTTTGAAAATGCTTTTTTAATTACAGTTCCTATGGTTTTAAGCCTTTGAGGTGGAAAAGCCATTATAGTGGCTCCTATGGTTCCACCGAAAATAATAAATGCCGAGGGCACATTCCAAAATAGTTCTGCATGACCAGATACAAATACAGATCCGACAATCAGAGATGCACCAAATACAAGTCCGATCAATGTTGAGTTTGTAAATTTAAACATTGAAAACCTCCTAACAGTAATTTTCAGAAGTATAAACCTCTTTGGTATTTTGCATGACAATCTTATATCGGTTGATTAAACATAGGATTTAATGGCAGTTAAGAGATCAAATGTTTTCTTTATGCTATCTTTATATTATTGCTGGAATTAATTTCCTTTTTAAGATCAAATGCCTTTTTTATGAAGACAAATTTTGTTATGAAATCTTCCCGGAACCCTTGACACCAGATAGTGTAAATGATATAGTTACAGTTATAAACTGTAACTGATAAAAGTACAGAATCAAAAAACTTTGCATTGCAAAAGAGATACAGCATTAGGTTTTTCATTGATAAGAGTGTAGGAACGATGCCCTGATGGTTCTAGGCGTGGGTTGGAATTGCATTTGGCAATGCAAGCGGAAAGCTTTCCGAGGATATTATGAAAAGCATCATTGAGCAGACGATGAAAGGAGAGCGGAATTGAATCTATGGGTAAGTACAGGGAAAGAAGAAGAAAAATAAAAAGAAACAGAAATATAGCAGTGGGTGTGCTGCTCTTAGCAGCTCTGTCAGCAGGAGGCTACCTGTATTCCAGGGCCGGTTCCGACAGCCTGCAGTCAGTAGGAGCGGCAGAAAAGGGAACTACCGAGAACCTGACGGATAAAATCCTTTCCGCAGCCCGGGTGGGACAGACAGACTTGACCGGGCTTACGGTAATGGAGGCAGAAGATACCCTGAAGGAGCGTTACCAGTGGGAGCTGATAGTCAGTGACGGTAAGGATTCGGTTTTATTGGACAATCTCATAGAATCACAGCTTCAGGCGATTATAAAACAATTGGAGGAAACGCCCCCGGATCAGACGCAGCAGTATGAAATTGATTATGAGGCCTTAAGAGAGCCATTTATCAGTCAGGCGGCTTCGCTTGCAGAACGTTGGAACAAAAGCGCAGTCAACTCCGAACTGGAGTCTTTTAATAAGACAACCGAGGCTTTCGTGTATACAAAAGAACAGAACGGCCGGGTCCTGGATCGGGAAAAGCTGGTGGAGCAGCTGATGGACGCGGTAAAATCAGAGAATTACCAGGCTGAAATCATGGCAGGATTTACGGAAACAACTCCTGAAAGGACTCAGGCCCAGGCAAAGGAGAAGTATGAGGTCGTCGGAACCTTTACAACGACGACGACGGATAATAAAAACAGAAATCAAAATATCCGTCTGGCAGTAGATTCTCTCAATGGACTAATTCTTAAGCCGGGAGAAAAATTTTCCTTTAACAATACAACAGGGAACCGTACAAAGGAAAAAGGATATCAGCCCGCCGGTGCATACCGGAACGGAGTCCTGATTGAAGAACCGGGCGGAGGCGTGTGCCAGGTGTCCACTACCCTGTATCATGCCATTATTGAAGTCGGTTTTAAAACCACAGAGCGCAATGCCCACAGCTTTGCACCGTCCTATGTGGAAAAGGGACAGGATGCCATGGTCAGCTTTGACGGCTATGCAGGTCCGGATTTAAAATTTATAAATACCAGCGGTCATACTATGGCGGTCCGTGCTGCACTGGACGGGAAAAGCTTAAAGATTTCTCTGGTAGGGCTTCCTATTCTTGAGGCCGGGGTGAAAGTGACAATCCGATCCGAGAAGGTTCGTGATTTGGAGCCGCTGGAGCCTGTATACGAAGAAAACCCTGCATTGCCCTATGGAACGGAAAAAGTAGTCGATAAGGGCACCACCGGGGCTGTTTACAAAAGCTACCGGGTGTATAAAAAGGGAGATACGGTGATAAAGGAAGAGCCGCTTCATAATAGTACTTATAAAGGGAAACCTGCAGTCATTAATCGGAATACCACGGTTCCTCCAGCAGAAACCGAGTCCCAGACGTCTCCGGAGACACAGCCGCAGACCACGGAAGTGCAAGAAAATTCTGAGATCGGACCTGGGGTTGGAGGTTCTGAGACTTCTGTTCCGGAGACGGACATACCGGTGGTTCCAGCAGCAGAATAAGATATGGAAAAAAGGTACTTCAAACGTTTTATAAACGGTTGGAGTGCCTTTTTTTGTGAATCTGCCGCTGTCAGTTGATAAAGCCTGGTTCTTTTCGGAATGGAATGCAACAAGAGTAAATGCAACAGCACCCAGTTATAAAAATTAGTTGCAAAGGAAACTAATGTGTGTTAAATTAGAGATAGTTTCCTTTGCAACTATATTAAGAGAGGTGATTAACTCATATGGAAAAGAACATTAACATAGGACAGATGAATGCCGCAATCTATCGCAATATACAAATTCTGCTTAGTAGTACTTTAACTGATTTAGATATAAAAAATGGACAATATGACTTTTTCCTTGTTATTTCTTTGAGAGAAGGTCTGTCACAAAAAGAATTAAGTGAACATTTGCACATAAGTAAATCTACTACCGCAAAAGCAGTGAAAAACCTAACTGAAAAGGGGTATGTCATAAGACAAAAAGACGAAGAGGATGGCCGGTTAGAGCATTTGTACCTAACTGAAAAAGGGCGGGAAAAATCTCCTTTTGTTCAGAGTATATTTCAGAAAATTATTGAAGTATCCACAAGAGAGCTATCTCAGACTGAAATTACACAACTCCTGACTCTCATGCAGAAGGTCTTGAATAATATTATTTCTGAGAATATGCTACTATCAGAGAAAGAGTACGAAAATGAATAAAACAAAGCTCTGGACAAGAAATCTAGTTATCATAACATTGGTAAACTTCTTTATGTTTTTTTCATTTCAGTTATTTCCTTCAGCGTTACCGCCTTATTTGAAATCACTTGGAGCGAATGACAGTGTTTTGGGATGGCTGCAAGGAATCATGACAATTGCCACATTACTTATTCGTCCCTTTGCCGGCATTGCATTGGATAAATACGGGCGAAAATGGATTTTTGTTATGGGATTAATCGGTATGCTATTAACAACAACGGCGTATTGGTTTTTTCCTTTGATCGAAATGATCATAGTCATCAGATGCGTACACGGAATGGTTTGGGGAATAGCCAATACAGCATGCAGCACGACAGCTTCTGATAACATACAAAAAGAACGTTTTTCTGAGGGTATGGGATATTTTAGCCTTGCGAGCAGTATTGCTATGGCTCTTGCTCCGGCGATTTCCCTGTCGCTTGGAATGCAGAATAATATTATACTGGCAGCTGCATTTTTAATAATTGCTATTTCTTTAATATTTATTATGAATTTTAATAACCGGCCTGCTGTTCAAAGTTCAATGACTAAAAGACCATCTTTGTATGCGAAAGAAGCTGCTTTACCATCCGTTGTTATATTTTTAATTATGATTACATGGGGGGCGATCATTACCTTTTTAGCGCTGTATGGAGTGCAAAAATCCATTTCAGGTACAGGAGCTTTTTTTACGGTATATGCTATAAGTATGCTAATTACCCGCCCATTCTTTGGAAAGCTCGTTGACCGCAGGGGCTTTGGCATGGGTGTCTGGTCGGGGGTACTTCTTATACCGATCGCATTACTGTTGCTTTCGGTAAGCAGCAGCTTAATTACTATCCTGATCTGTGCGGTGATCTATGGTACCGGCATAGGTGCAGCGCAATCCAGTTTACAGACAATGGCAATTATTAAAGTCCCTAAGGAAAGAACTGGTGCCGCAAATGCCACATTTTTTACAGGCTTTGATGGTGGAATCGGAGCCGGAGCAGTTTTAGCAGGAATCATATCTACTTTTGCAGGATATGAGACGATGTTCGCATTGATGGCTATATTCCCATTTTTAGCGGGGATCCTTTATTTTATTGATTTAAGACTTAAAAGGAGAACGGAAAAGTAGTATAATTACTTATAGCAGGAAGATCAATGGTTCTAATGTGGTGTAGTTGCTTAGAGAGTAATATAGAGGTCTATGCAATACTCTCTGAATAATCAAATAAAGCAAAAGGCAAACGTGAAAAATCATATCTCATGAAGGGAGGTATCAATGTGAAAATAGGATATGGACTGTATGTCAAAAACAGCGTGGAGGCTGTAGAACTATATAAGGAAGTATTCGGGTTGGAGTTGGGGTATCATGTGAAAAACCCAGACGGAACATATTTTCATTCAGAGCTCTATAAAAACGGCGAAGAAATTCTTTCTGTTGTTGAAGCGGCAAATAATGATATCAAGGAGCATACGGTACAGTTGGGTGTTACGTTTGATGATGAAACAGAAGTGAAAAAAGCGTATGCACTCCTTAGCAAGGGAGGAATAACAAAAACACCCATCGGGCCATTACCATGGAGCCCATGCGCTGCCGAAGTGATAGATAAATTTGGTGTTTGGTGGTATATCACAGCCCCGCAGCATCAGCCGCCCGATGATTATGACGCAAATGCTCCTTGGGATTCGAGCATGTATAAAAAGCCTGAATAGAATAAGCATAATGCGGGTTCATTTTCTTTTAGCAGATGAACTATATAAATAATTTGGATTTGAGTATTAGGCTCCAAAGTCTGTTGGTATGGTGAAAAAAATATTATTGGAGGAAAAAGAGAAATTGAAAAAGTTTTTGGCATCGAGATATAAATGCCCATGCTGCGATTGTTATACATATCCTGTTCCTGTAAAAGAGGATGTTGGTTTCATTTGCCCTGTATGCTTCTGGGAAAATGATGCTTTTATTTCTTCGGAAAATGAGCCAAGTGATTGTAATCATGGATTAACAATTCTGGAAGGGCGCAGCAATTATAAAAAATATGGTGCTTGTGAGGAGACGATGTTATCAAATGTCCGTTCTCCGAAAGAATGCGAGATAACAGGTACAGAATAGCGGAAATTTTAGGTCCTGGACAGAAAAAATCCTATAGTGGGCGGCTGCCATTTAACAACCTTTTGTTGTTAAATGGTAACCGCCTTTTAAATATATCATTGCTCCCAGAGACCATGGAGCCTATGGCATGAGGAGGCTTAGATGAAAACTGAAAATACAATGTTGATTAGTTAATGATGTTTAAACATTATTTCTTTTTAAACTGAGAATTCTTTATCAGTAACCATTGCTTTCATTGTAAAGAAACAGTGCATTAAGGCCTGTTTTCTATGAATATTTATCGATAATGGAGCGATAATAAATCAAAAAGTATTTACAATGTTAAATAAAATTATAATAGAAGCTGAAGGTTGAGAAGAAATGGAAGTTAAAGAAAGAATTGTGCAGGATAAAGGCTTAGATCACACTTTCAAATTATTGGAAGAAGGATATCTTTTTATTAAAAACAGAATGGATCTTTATAAATGCAATATATTCGAAACCCATATCATGGGAGAAAAAGCAATTTGCATAAGTGGAGAAGAAGCATGTGAAATTTTTTATAATGAAGAGTTATTTCAACGAAAAGGTGCAATGCCGAAGAGAATACAAAAAACACTGATTGGAGTTAATGCCATTCAGGGGATGGATCATAAAGCACATATTCAGCGAAAACTATTTTTTATGTCGTTAATGACTGAGGTTCATCAAAAGGAACTTGCGGAGCTTTTTGAGAAAAAAATGGAAGCTTCCGTTCATAATTGGGTCGATATGGAAGAAGTTGTACTTTTTTGCGAAGCTAAAAATGTTATATGCAAGATAGCATGTTTCTGGACCGGAGTTCCATTGCCGGAATCTGATGTAGAAAGCAGGGCAGATGATTTTTGTGCTATGGTTGATGGATTGGGCGGAGTTGGACCCAGATACTGGAAAGGAAAGGCGGCACGAAATAGAACCGAGGAATGGATAAGAGGAATAATAGACGATGTGAGACAAGAGAAGCTGATCGTAAACGATGATTCCGCACTTCATTTAATGGCTTTTCACAGGGAGCCTGATGGCAGCTTAATGGAGTTACAGATGGCTGCAAAAGAACTTATAAACGTAATAAGACCTATTGTTGCTATTTCAACATACATTACTTTTACAACTTTAGCAATGTATGAACATCCTGAGTGTCATGAAGAACTGATGCGTGGTGACAACAATTATTTTGAAATGTTTGTGCAGGAGGTTCGCCGTTACTATCCGTTTACCCCATTTTTAGGAGCAAGGGTACACAAAGACTTTGTCTGGAATCAGTATGAATTTAAAAAAGGAGTACTTGTATTACTTGATGTTTATGGGATGAATCATGATTCTAAAATATGGAGTGATCCTGATGAGTTTCGTCCGGAGCGCTTTAAAGAACAAAAAGACCGGACATTTAGTTTTATCCCACAAGGTGGTGGCGATCCAGGTAAGGGGCATCGCTGTCCCGGTGAAGGTATTACGATTGAAATGATGAAAACAGGTTTAAACTTTCTTGTTAATAAAGTTGACTTTGAAGTTCCAGAACAAGACTTAAGCTACAGCCTTTCTAGAATTCCTACTTTGCCTGAAAGCGGATTTATTATGAAAAACATTAGAAAGAAATTTTAGTTATTATATGAAAAGATTCTTGATCATAAGTCGGACGGCAGTTATAAAAAGTTTTTATAGCATACAAAAAAATGATCCACCATAAAATGTGCCTCAAATGTTATAGGGATGTCTAACATTTGAGACACATTTTTTTATAGTTTATTCAATGAATTTTCCAATGCTCTTTTGCTTATGTCCATATTCGGCTTGCTTGCCCATCTCAATTACGCCTTAAGCCGGTACCCCGCCCCCCGCACCGTCTGGATATACAGGGGATTGCCTGGATCTTCCTCTATTTTGTCCCTCAGCCGGTTGATGTGGACGGCAACAGTGGCATTATCGCCCATGGCCTCCATACCCCAGATACGCTCATAAAGCGTTTCCCGGTTGAAGACCACATCTTCGTTGAGTGCCATAAACAGTAAAAGCTCATATTCCTTGTTTTTCAGTTCGATTTCAAGGTCATTCACATAGACCCTGCGAGTATCGGTGTTTATGCGGATATTACCAAAGGTAATCTGTATCGGCGCGGTCCTATCTGTTTTCTTCAATCTGGCATATTGTGCCAAGTGCGCCTTGACCCTTGCTACCAGCACACTGGGAGAAAAAGGCTTCTCAATGTAATCATCCGCACCGAGTCCGAGTCCGCGTATCTTATCAATATCCTCCCAACGGGCCGTGACCATCAGGATGGGAATGTCCAGTGTCTCCCGCAGCTTGCGGCAGATAGTAAAGCCGTCAATACCGGGAAGCATTAGATCAAGCAGGATCAGATCGTAGCAGCCCTGTAATGCTTTTTCCAATCCGATATTTCCATTCGTCGCAATTTCCACCTCAAAATTATGGATCTCAAGGTAATCCCGTTCAATTGCTGCGATCGCTGTATCATCTTCTATAATCAGTATTCTTTCCATATTATTCCTCCGCTTTTGGCAGCCAAATTACAATTTCCAAGCCACCGTTTTTGCCAGCTTTTGCTTCAATCGTTCCATTCATGCGTTGTATTCCATTGGCGGCGATAGCAAGGCCAAGACCGCTGCCGCGATGAGGATTCTGCCGGGATTTATCGCTGCGATAAAACACTTCGAACAGGTGGGGCAGTGCCTCATTTGGAACACCGGGTCCGTCATCACAAAGGGAAAGGCAGTATCCGCCGTTTTCCTCCCAAAGGGAGATGGTCAGAGTACCTGTATCCTTCGTTTTATACTTAGCGCTGTTCTCCATAATGTTGGTCATCACACGCCGAAGCTGGTCCGGGTCAGCCAACACCGCAGCCGGAACAAGAGCATTGGCGGATAAAACCAGTCCCTTTTCCTCATACTCTGTCCCTAATGCCCGAATGAACTGCCGTACTTCATCGTCAAGCCGTAGGAGCTCCGGGTTATCTGGGTATTCACCCAGTTCCATCTTGGAGAACAGGAAAATCTTGGACAGCATACGGTCGATGTCTTCTGCTTTGCTTTTGATGATTTCTAAATATCCTTTTTGGGTTTCCGGTGTTTTGGCAATACCATCCAGAAGCCCTTCCACATAGGCGCGTATAGAAGTTAATGGACTGCGCAGGTCATGGGAGATACCGGCCAGCAGTTCCTTGCGGCTTTGCTCATGCTGGTCAGTCAGCTCTACCGAAGCTTTGAGTCTTGCGGCCATTTCATTGAAATCGGCACAGATAGGTGCGAACTCGTCTTGACAATCATATTCAATGCGGTGCTCTAAATTTCCATCGCTGATCTGCCTCACGCCGTCAGAAAGAATGTTCAGCGGCTGTTCGATTTTCTGGAACACAAACTTAGTGAGAAATCGGTTTGTAAGTAGTATGGAGAAGAGTATGGCAATCAAAAGAATAACCGCCAATAGTACTAGAACAACTTTCAGGATACTGTAGGATAGCTTTGAAGGGCTGGCAAAAATGGCGATTCTGTAAACGGCGCCGTTATTTTCGACTTGCTGAACATACAGCTCACGAGTCCCGTTGGAAACAAAGCCTTTTCCTCCCAATATCGCTTCAGCTTCCATCAGAATTCCATCTGCTTCGGTTGCACTCCCATACTGATAGAGAGTTTTACCGGAAGAATCCACAGATAACACTATGGAGTTTTTGTCCAATATCCCGCTGATCCCGGCCAGATCCTCCGCAAGGTTTGCGTATTTTTCTCCTTGCAGGGATTTCTCGACGATCATGGAAATGGCCCGGCTGGCCTTATAAAAGTCTTCGCTGTCATTAAAACCAAGGCCCGAGCCAGATGTGACGACAAACCAGAGAATACCAGCACAAACAATTCCAATAAATGAAGTGATTACTACCGGTACAATGATCATCAGAATATTGGAAATAACAAGTCGTTTTTTTATTGTTATATTTTTATTAAATATTGCTTTTATTTTCATATAAAACACCGCCTTGTAAACAATATTTAAAAGTATAGCATAATTTTTTTTATTAGTCTTTAACCCTGCAAAAACAATTAAAAAATATTTGCTGCTTTATTATATCGCATAAAAAGTAGTTTTGCCAAATCAGGGAAACTGTTTAGTTTATGAAGAGTTTAACTTCAATTTAACTGGACTTTATGTTTAGATAATATAACTTATCTGAACTGGCGTCGCAAGTGGAGATAAAAGGGCTGATGTTCAGCCTGTTCATCCGATGATCGAGAGTGGTTTACGATCGATGATATGGTTAATATACGGAAAATAAGACTGGATATAAATGGAGGAAAATATGGAGGCACCAATACAAGGTCTGTCTGCGCAGGAAGTAATGGATCGCAAAGAACGGGGAGATTTGGGAAAACCGCCAGGTTCCATTACAAAAACCAAAGCGCAGATATTTAAAGAAAATATTTTTACATTATTCAATTTGCTCAATTTTATAATTGCGGCATTGCTTTTCGCTGTCGGTGCTTATTCCAATATGATTTTTATTGTCATTATTATAATCAATATTGTGATCGGGATTGCACAGGAACTAAAAGCAAAAAAGTTGATAGACGAGCTGTCGATCTTAAACCGGCCAAAGGCAAAGTTGGTAAGAGACGGCAAAGAGATTGTCGTTGAAACCGAGGAAATCGTTATAGATGATGTGATGGTACTGGAAAGCGGACATCAAATCTGCAATGACGGGATTGTGCTTGGCGGTACGGCAGAAGTTAATGAATCGCTGCTAACCGGTGAGAGTGATGCCATATTAAAGACAGAGGGCAGCGAGCTTTATTCCGGAAGCTTTGTCGTTACTGGAAAATGTTATGCGAAAACAACGCACGTTGGCAGTGAAAATTATGCCGTGAAGCTCATGGAGGAAACAAAAAAGGCAAAGAGAGTGTCGTCTGAATTGCTGGGCTCCATGAAACAAGTGACCCGCTTTACAAGCTTTCTCATTGTGCCGTTGGGGATCCTATTGTTCCTTGAGGCAATCATCCTCAGGCAGGTATTGGTTTCGGATGCTGTGGTATCTTCTTCGGCGGCACTTTTGGGAATGCTGCCCAAAGGATTGGTGCTCCTGATTGCCGTTTCGCTTGCAAACGGTGTTATCCGTCTGGCAAACATGAAGATTCTGGTTCAGAATATCTATTCCCTGGAGACACTGGCGCATGTGGATGTTCTGTGCCTTGATAAAACGGGAACCATCACAGACGGTAAGATGAAGGTTAAGGAAGTGCTTCCGTTAAGGGATTTTCCGAATGAAAAACTGTCGCCGCTGATTCAGTCTTATCTTGCTGCGAGCGATGATAATAACGCAACCTTTCAGGCTCTTCAAGAGCATTTTGGAACAAATTCCGTGTACCAGCAGACATATAAAATTCCTTTTTCCTCCCTTCGGAAGTGGGGGGCGGTCAGCTTTAACACTGCCGGAACAGTATTCATCGGTGCGGCTGAGCGGATTGTGAACGTTTTGCCTGCGGATGTAGAGCGCCAGATTGAAATGGGCTGCCGTGCTGTTGTAATAGGCTTTTACGATGGTGAATGGCAAAATGAAGGGGAACTGCCGGATGAGATTGAACCGCTGTGCGCCGTTATTTTAGAAGATAGCATTCGAAAAGGCACTGCAAAAACACTGGAGTATTTTCGCAAAGAAGGCGTCGACGTAAAAGTTATTTCCGGTGATCATATCAAAACGGTGTCTGTAATCGCGAAGAAAGCAGGATTAAAGGAATGGGATAATGCAGTCGATCTGTCCTCTTTTGGAGAAGATACGGATTATGACAGCATATGCATGAAATATACTGTATTCGCCCGGGTGACACCGAAACAAAAGCAGCTGCTTGTGATGGCTATGAAGCGCGCAGGACATCAGGTGGCGATGACTGGCGATGGTGTGAATGATCTTTTGGCCCTTAGGGAAGCAGATTGTTCAATCGCAATAGCCGAAGGCAGTGATGCCAGCCGCCAGATTTCACAGATCGTTTTGTTGGACTCAGATTTTGCAAATCTGCCCCAGGTGGTGCTGGAAGGAAGAAAAGTGATTAATAATGTGACCAGAACAGCAGGGGTATTCTTTATTAAGACGATCTATTCTTTGCTGCTGTCCATTTTCTTCCTGCTGTTTAATATGCCTTTTCCGTTTATTCCAATTCAAATTACGCTGATTGACGCTTTTATCGAAGCGTATCCATCGTTTCTGACAATATTTGAATCAAATACAAAGAGAGTCCGCAGCTCTTTTTTAAGGACAGCATTGGCAAATGCAGCACCGTTTGCGCTGACAATTACAGCTGGAATCATTTTTATCAGCCTTACCTTACCATTTGATACACAGCAAAGGCAGACGATTATGTACATGCTTTTAATTCTGGTATCTATGCTGTCGGTTATTAAAAGTTGTATTCCTTTTACAAAGCTGCGTGTGTTTATTTGTGTTACAATGGTATTTGGGGCATTTGGGGCGCTGTGGATACTGCCCCAGTTGTTTGAAATTTCTGCTATAACTACGGCGATGTTATCTTATATAGGGAAAGCGTTTGTGGGACTCTTGCTGTTTTTGACAATTTTGATCTGTATAACCCTCAAAATTGAGAAGCATGATTGAGAAGCATGAGAACCTCGGCTAAATTCCAGCCTGACGCTAACCTTACGAGGAGAAATACATGGAAAATTATTCACAAAAAGAGCTGGATGCTGCATTACAGCTCATATTTACAACCATAAAAAATTGTGAAAAAATGCAATTAAAATTTGCAGAGGGTACATCACAGCATTCTCTTTTAAAGAATAGAATTAAGGCGTTGTATATTTCAAGAGCTTTAATAGAAAAAGATAGTAATATAGGGATATATACTAAAACAGATTTAATAAAAGCATTACCGCCTGTTCTATCAATCATAAGTAAAACTGAGAAGGCTCAAATTAAATATGACAAAGAAACAATTCAGTACAGGCGATTTACCCCTATCATACATGCAATGAATATTTCCAAAGACTTTATAGAGAACGAGATATCGAATCGAACGCCGTAAATCTTGCTAATAAAAGTTGCTGGTTATACTGTCGGGGTATGAATTTGATGTGGGCATATAAGAAATAGATTTTCATGAGTCATTCTTTATTGACTTTTCAAGCAAATAATAGTACAATAATAAAAAATAATTTGAGGTGAAAAAATGATTAATATTTCTTGCTGATTTTTACAGTACACTTAATACAAAGCGAAACAGGGCTGTCCTGTTTGTTTTGTTGTACTCATGCAAGAAAGTTATTCTTTTTTCTCTTAGTTTATATACTTGTGTTTTGCTATAATTTTTAGCTTAACTGCGTATATTTATGAGCTGTAAGAATAATTAATTCTTGCAGCTCTTATTTTTTATAAAATTCCATAAGGAGGATCAATAAATTATGATAGATACAGACACTTTGATAACACATGTTAATATCCATATAGAGTCGGATACTGCAGGCGGCACATATATGGAGTAATAATAAGGTCGCCTATTGTTCCGACTTTGTTATTTATTTGATTAAATTCAGAGGAGGACAAATATATGTCTTTAATAAATGTAGCAAACTTAACCTTTGCTTATGAAGGTAGTTATGATAATATTTTTGAAAATGTAAGCTTTCAGATTGATACCGATTGGAAATTAGGCTTTACCGGAAGAAATGGCAGAGGGAAAACTACTTTTCTAAATCTTTTGCTGGGGAAATACGAATACAGCGGAAGCATTTCAGCAAATGTGACGTTTGAATATTTTCCTTATGAAGTGCGGGAACAAAGTAATTTCACCATAGATATCATAAGGGAAATCAGTCCAAATTCAGAGGATTGGGAGATCGTTAAAGAATTGTCATTGTTGGATATGGACTATGACACTTTATATAGGCAGTTTTATACACTGTCGAAAGGAGAGCAGACGAAAGCACTGTTGGCTGCCATGTTTTTGAAGGAGAAATCCTTCTTACTGATCGATGAGCCAACCAACCATTTGGATGCTGAAGCCAGGAAAAAACTGAGTGATTACTTGAAAAAGAAGAAAGGATTTATTCTGATTTCCCATGACCGGTCTTTTTTAGACAATTGTGTAGATCATATCTTGTCTATTAATAAAACGAATATTGAAATACAAAAGGGAAATTTTTCTTCATGGTGGAGAAACAAGGAATTACAAGATAATTTTGAGCTGGCAGAAAATGAAAAATTAAAAAAGGATATTAACAGACTTTCCAGCTCCGCGAAACGGACATCCACCTGGTCAGATAGCGTTGAAAGCAGTAAGTATGGAACCACTAATTCCGGCAGCAAATTAGATAAGGGATATGTTGGACATAAAGCTGCAAAAATGATGAAGCGTGCTAAAAATATAGAAACCAGACAACAAAACATGATAGAGGAAAAGTCAAAGCTTCTTAAAAATATTGAATCAAATGAAAGCTTAAAATTAGCACCGTCTGCGTTCCATGATAAAAGGCTGGTAGAGCTTACCGATGTTGCAATTAATTATGATGATAAAATTGTCTGTGAAGGAATAAGTTTCACCATTGAGCAAGGTGATAAAATTGCTGTTCAAGGAAAGAACGGCAGTGGAAAATCAAGTATATTGAAAATGATTTATGGTGATGACATCCCTCATAGTGGAACTGTAAGAAAGAACAACAAACTAATCATTTCCTATGTCTCACAAGATACTTCAGATTTATATGGTGATTTATCTGAGTATGCGGATAAGAACGGTATTGACGAGAGCTTATTTAAATCCATGCTTAGAAAGCTTGATTTTTCAAGAGAACAGTTTGAAAAGCAGATCGAGGATTTTAGCGGAGGACAGAAGAAAAAGGTATTGATTGCTAAAAGTCTGTGTGAACGGGCACATTTATATATTTGGGACGAACCATTGAACTTTATTGATGTCATTTCCCGTATGCAGATTGAGAAATTGTTAATAGAACATGAACTGACAATTTTGTTTGTCGAGCATGACAGAACGTTTTGTGAAAATGTGGCAACAAAAACTATTAAATTGTAAAGTAGAAAAGGAAATTAGTATGTTTAAAGAGTTAATAATAGCAACACACAATAGGCTCCATGCAAAGCCGGATGTTTTGGGCGACGCTTGCATGGAGTAATATAAGTCGCTAATCATACTGGCTTTGCTTCCTAACGATTAAAAGTGAGGAGGAAGCCTGCGTGAAACAGACAAAAACAAAATATAAAATAATGAAACAAATAGTATCAGATTTAAAATTACCTGATTATAGATACAAACAGATCGTAAATGCTATTTTTCATCAAAGAATAGATAATTTTGATAATATGCAGATACTGCCAAAAGCGTTAAGGATGGCGTTAGTAAATGAGTTTGGAAATCGTGTATCAAGTGTAAAACCTGTTTTTATACAAGATTCCAAACAAGCTGAAAAATTACTGTTTGAATTAATGGATGGAGAAAAAATAGAAGCTGTTGGACTAAAATATAAGCAGGGGTGGGAATCGTTTTGTATATCTACCCAATGCGGCTGTGGTTTTGGCTGCCGCTTTTGTGCGACCGGAAGTGCTGGTTTTAAACGTAATCTTACGGCTGATGAGATAACGGACCAATTACTTTATTTCCTTTTTAATTCTCATCAACTCAATAGTGTTTCGTTTATGGGAATGGGTGAGGCTCTTGCAAATCCGGAGTTATTTGACGCAATAAAAATTTTATCGGATCAAAGTTTATTTGGGTTAGGGCAGCGAAGAATTACTGTCTCAACAATTGGCATAATACCGGGGATTCAAAGATTGACCAGAGAATTTCCACAAGTGAATCTGACTTTTTCCCTTCATTCACCATTTGATAAACAACGAAACGATTTAATGCCTATAAATAAACGATTTCCATTGAATGAAGTAATGAAAACATTAGATGAACATATCATTCATACGGGCCGGCGGGTGTTTATTGCTTATATTATGCTTGAAGGAATTAATGATACCAAAGATCATGCAGAAGCAGTTGTCAGTTTATTGAAAAGCCGCGGTTCATGGGGACATTTATATCACATTGATCTAATCCCTTATAATTCTACGGACAAAACAATTTTTAAATTTCAATCTTCTAGTGCTATCAGGCAATTTGGCGGTATCCTAAAGAAGGCCGGTATAAGCGTAACTATCAGAACGCAATTTGGTTCTGAAATTAGTGCTGCATGCGGACAGCTGCATTATGAAAATGAATGATGATGCCAGGCACAAATTTTATGCCAAGCGCCTACACTTATGATTTGTTCATAAGCCAATAGTAGAAAACAAGGTACAGGAATAATAATCTGTACCTTGTTTTTTTGTAGTGTGCCCAGCGGGCGCACGTTCTAATGGGTGAAAGTCCCTAGT
>NZ_DAMAUN010000097.1:0-21350 GCF_032078915.1 Lacrimispora sp.
GCCGGGAGAGCGAAATGCTTATGTAGAACTGGAACAGGTACCAGAAGCCGGGGAGTATACCGCTACTGCTGTATTCATGGTGTATGATCCGGAGAGTATGGAGCAGGTGACTGAAATTGATGCAGGTATTTTATTAACTGTAGAAAAATGAAATGTAGTAATCCAAAAATAAAATGTGGTAAATCAAAAAATGAAATCGTTTTTTTGTGCAGATGGGTGTGTTGATTTTCACTTAACTGCAAGACACTTGACATATAAATAAGTCTATATGCTTGTTGTAAAATAAGTATATGGGCTTATTTTAGTGTCAGAATTTATCAGGAAAAAAAAACTAGACGAGCAACCATGAAAGCTGAATATGTTCGTTTAGGTGCGTCACAGAGGCATTGTAAAGGGGAATCCTGTAGTGAGAGTTTGTTGATAATACACTTAATATTGAAATGTTTTCATATATATTGCGTTTTAAATAAAGTGATGATACAGTATATAGTATAGTAATGACCAGCATAAAATATAAATAATGGAGTAGTCAGGAAATAGCCTAACCATGGGATTGTAAATAATAATAAGAGGGAAAGTTTTTGAACACTTCCTTTTTCAAATGCAAAGGAGGTATTAGACATGAAAGCCTATGAACGTGAGACAGATATGTGGAACAAGATTTTTGAAGAATATCAGCCAATAGATCTAAGAGGAGTAGAATTAAGGGTAGAACCAATGTTTGACGAAGCATTGGAACTGTTTGCCGGCAAAACGAAACGAGTAATGGACTTTGGCTGCGGAACAGGAGATGTCTCATTTCAATATCTGCAATATCAACCGGATCATCAGATTATTGGAGTAGATAAAGCAGAAATTGGGATTAAATTTGCAAAAGAAACCGCCAGGTTGAGCCATTATAAAAGAACCCATTTTTTTACTGCAGGAGAGGAGTTCTTAGATCAGTTTCAGAAAGAGGCGTTTGACGGAATTATTTTATCAAATGTACTCGATGTAATGCCCAAAGATGTTTCCTATGAAATAATGCTGAAGTTAAATAAACTATTGAAACATGACGGATACTGGTTTGTCAAAATGAACCCATATTATTCTAATGAGGAACTTGATTCATTAGGCTATCAGAAAACGGGGGCAAATCTCTATGAAGAAGAAGGTGTGCTTCATCTGCGACAGGCGACTACAGAATACTGGAAGAAACAGCTATCAGAATTTGGTGAGATTATTGATTATTTAGAATTTCAATATCCATGGCAGAAAGGTATGAATAGGCTCTTTGTGATTAAAAATAATAATAGGCTTGAAACTGCGGGGCTGGATTAAGAATGGACTTTCCGCAAGCAGGATAGCCGAAGCAGCGATACCCTATGCTTTCTTACCAAAAACATGAATTAAATGAATCCTGGATTTTAGTGCCTTTAATTATTGGTTAGAAAAAGGTGAAAAAATGGACGTGAAAATAAGAAAAGCAACTTTGGAAGATGCAAATACAATTAGTAACATATATGCTTTAAGTTGGAAATCAGCATATAAAGGTCTTGTACCACAAAAATATTTGGATGAATTAAAATGTACATTTTGGGTATCATCTTTTCAAAATTGGTTAAATAATAATACTTTAACAGCACTGCTCATATGTGAAAATGAACTGCCAGTAGGCTGTATTGCTTATGGTAAGGCAAGAGATGATAATTTTTATGAGTCTAATGGATTTATTTGCAGTAATGACGTATTTACTAGTGAAATTTTGCAAAAGCAGTTAGTAAATGTCCGTTATATTTTGACATCAGGCAATGATATTAAATTTAGGAGAAATCAGAAAACCAGTGGCACCAATACATAACAATAATAAAGTTATTTTTGGTCCTGTGAGCTGTACGTTAGCAGGAAAGAACTTCAGCCGTAAAGTTTAGATTAAGAGAGGAAAATTCTATCTATGGATAACCAAGAGATCATTGATAAAATGACAAAGGTATGTATCTGCAAAGGCGTTTCCAAACAAACAATAAAAAAGGCGATTTCTGAAGGCGCAGATACCGTTGAGAAAGTATGGAGTAAGACGAATACTGGCAATGGCAGCTGTAAAGGAAAACGGTGCGGAGAAAAAATTCGGCAGATTCTGGATCAGTGGGAAGAAGAGAATTAATATTCATTCACTTTATTACCCGATCAAAATGCCTCCATATGATAATATAGATAAATAATATGTTTAGAAGGTTGTTGCAAAATTGATTTGCAGCGGCCTTTTTCTATAAAAAGAGGAAAGTAGAAATGGAAACTGGCAGTATATAAGACTCATGCTTCACAGATAAAATATAGATTCTTATGATGCATCAATGATACAGCTTTTAAAAGCAGCAGCTTGAACATTTATCATATGAAATGATTCTTATCCATATCAGATAAAAGAAAGATATATCGATATAGACGTTAATTTTTGGGTGACTTTGTAATAATTTAAAGCTATTGATAGGGAGCACTGCAATTTTGAAAAGACAATTATTCGTATAATATGCTATAATTTTCAGAGACAACACGGTTGATAAAGAGGGATCAGGTATGAAAATAGCTATATGCGATGATTGTCTGGAAGATATCAGACAACTGGAGGAGTGTATTAAAGAAAGCAAATTCTGTCCCCAGGATCAAGATTTTTACGAGTATTCCAGTGGGGAGGCTTTGCTGGCTGATTATAGGGATTTTGATGTTATATTTCTGGATATGAAAATAGGAGAAGGCATGAATGGGACTCTTACAGCCCAAAATATACGTAAGCGTGATTCGAAAGTAATCATTTTATTTTACTCTCAATTTGAATCGCCAGCCAGCAGGATATCGTCCATACGGCCTTATGATTATTTGCTGAAGCAGTATTCAAAAGAAGAATTAACTCAATGCCTGGATATAGTATTAGAAGAAGTGCAGAACAGGGAGGAGGTGCCCAGGCTGCCCGTTGTATGTGATGGGAAGATATTTATTTTACGGATATCAGATATTATATACATCCAAATATACAGGAAAGGAAGCCAAATATGGCTGACTGATAAAAAAACAGAGGAAATCTGGGGAAGTGGACTCTCCGAAAAAGAGCGTAAACAGACTATCGAAACTAAAACCAGATTAAAAGAATACTATCAGGAATTGAAAGATTACGGCTTTATTTATGCCAGTGAAAGTTATATCATCAATGCAGAGAAGGTGGTATCCCGGCAGAAAGATTTTGTTCGGATGCAGGGCGGCCACAATCTTTCGGTAGTCAGAAGGATGAAAAAGGCATTTGATGAAGAACTTGGTAAATATTATGGAGTCAGGTATAATCGAGCGAGGACAAAAAAGGAATGAATATGGCACAAATGTTATATGAGCCGGTGATGTACCTAAACTGCGTTTTTGAAATATTTTTATTGTACAATTTATTGGAAGTTATATATCGGGCGTATGATGAACGTAAAAGGATCCGTTTTATGGAGATTATTGGCTGCAGTATGATGATCTTTTTAATCAATCGTTTAAATGTGCCTACCATAAATTTATTTTGTGTACCGCTTATATATCTTTTCTTTGTATGGCTGATGTTTCGTATAGAACTAAAATATATCTTTTTTTATGTTTTATTTTATTACACAATTTTAGCAGTAACTGAATTTACATTTATTCATATCTATACTTTACTGGAAATTGATGTTTCTAAAGCTGATTTTAGTATGATCCTTTTTCTATTCATTCAGAAGATATTTGAATTTGCAGTAGTACAGATGATAAAAAAGCTGCACCAAGGCCCATATGATATCGGTAGCTTTCAATATTTAAGATGTTTGTTTATGCTTCCTATTGCCTCTTTGGTTTTGCTAAATGGATTTCTGTTATCAGAGCAAAGTTCTTCCGGCTATCTATTAATCTGTGTCGGAGGGGTTTTATTAATTATATCAATTGTAATTGGTTTTTCTACTGTGGAAAAATTATTAAAGGCAGAAGGTGCAGCCAGAGATGCTGAATTACTTGCTTTAAAAACAAAACTGGAACGAAGTCATTATCAAAGGATAGAGGAAATAAATCAGTATGTTTGGAAATCTGCTTGACAATGCCTTGGAGGCAGCCGAAGGATGCAAGGAAGGTTATGTATTTGTAAGCTTATACAAGGGAAATGAAGCACTTGTCATATTAAGAATAGAGAACAATTTTACAATCAAACCGCATAAGATAGGAGAGAAATATTTTACAACAAAGATCAAAAAGAGAAAACATGGTTTTGGGATTAAAAAGGTAGAAGAATTATCAGAAAAGTATGGAGGCTTATTAAAATGCTATGAAGAGGGGGATACCTTTTTAGCGGTGTTAATGTTGTCAAACATATCGAATTTGCCCAATTAATCAGAGCCTTTTTGGATTAATGAAATAGTAAGCCTACCAAATTCGGAAAGTTAGTGACCAAATTTAGCCGTTGCATTGAATTGTATGAAAAAGTGTGATATTTTTTAGAAGATATAGAAAAATATATTTTTGTAGATTCTAAATGTACTGGCTGCCTATGGTAAGAGTCATTAGCTACTAGAAAGGGAGATAGAAATGAAAAGTGTTGTAGTTGAAACAATGGAAAAAAGGTTGTCCCCCTATGGCTTTCAATTTGCGGGGGATGACTATTTGCTTTGGATCTTTAGCCGAGAGACAGAAGGGATGACCCAGTATATAGCTATGCAAAAAAATCGATGGGAAGATGCCTATGCACTAAATATATATGCCCATGGGGAGGGGCTGCCGGCCTTCGAATCAAAAGATCTTTCTAATGAACCCGAATACAAGTTTCAATTTTTCCATTTCAACAGCGAGAAAGAACGTATAGCGGTACTGAATAAGCTGTTAGATGTTGCTGAAAAATACGGAATTGATAAACTGAATGAATTGACCAAAAAAGAAAAATCAAAATCGTTTGAGCCAATCACTTAAGCTGCCATAGGGGAAGGTATTGCCCCTATGGCAGCTTAAGTGGAATACATCTCTTTACATCTTATAACACATCTTTACATACAATTCTCTCAATAAATCTGCCCGTTTCATAAGAAGAGTCCGGAAAAGATCTCTTAATGATATGTCTGTAAAACATTAACAATTCCAAAACCTTTAAACTCTGATGTTACTCTTGTTTATCCGTAAGAAAGTATATCGATTGTTTATTTGATAATATGCAAGTCTCCATAATAAATCCCCCTATCATTTATTCCGTGCAAAAGCACACCGTCTCATGTTCCTCCAAAGTAGTCTGATAAAATTTGTTAATAGGAGTTGTGATACTGCCCTGAAGCATCCCATCTATAGACAGGATGCTGTCGTACCCAATCTGATACAAAGGCTGTTGAATGCTGGTGATCCGCGGCCCCCGGTAGGAAAAGCCGTATGTAATCAGATTGTCAAAACCTACGACAGAAACATCTTCAGGCACCTTAAAGCCAGACTGCTGCAGCTCGTTGATTACCTGCATGGCAATTTTGTCATTGCTGCAGAAAATAGCGGTGGGCCGTTCGCCTTCTGGATGGGCCATCATTTCCCTGAAATTGGGAAGGGAGAGTGAGGAGTCATTAAGGGTATTCTGGATATAATAATCCTGGATCAGCAGACCGTTGTCCTGCATGGTCTCCATGTAGCCGCTGAAACGCTCCAGGATGACTTTTTTATTTGGGTTTCCCATCACATGGGCGATACGCTTATGATTATGATGGATCAAATAATTCACCGCATCCTTTGCTCCAGTTACATTATCAATAAGGAACTGGTTAACCGGCATCATCTGAAAGTTGTTTTCAATCAACAGAAAGGGAAATCCAACTTCTTGCAGATGTTCAATCATTGCTTTGTCTGAAAAAAGTGAACCATATAAGATGATGGCGTCTGAAATACCGTTTGTCAGGTATTCGATGTAGCGGTCCCTGACTTTCTCGTCTCTTCCCGGACTGCAAAATATGACGTTACGGCCAAGAAGAGCGGAGGCGTCCTCAATACCGCGAATGAGATCGGTGAAAAAAGGATCATGTATATTACGCAGCAGTATAGCAATGGAATCTGTTTGCTTCTTTACCAGTGAGCGGGCTGCATTATTAGGAAAATATCCCAGTTCCTTTATGGCCTGGTCAACCTTGGCTTTGGTTTTGGGAGAGACTTTATCAGAGCCATTAACTACTCGGGATACAGTGGTTAAAGATACGCCAGAGTAAGCTGCTACATCTTTTATGGTTTTCATTTTTAATCCCTTCTTATGAAAATATTTGTACTTTTTTCATTATATCATATCTGAAAATCACTTTCAAGGCAGGAAAGTGGCTAAAAATGAAAACGTTTATAAAATGAAAATGATCAAAATTAATTAAAAATTAGATATATAGTGAAAAAAAGCTTGCAATATGCACAAGTATTTGCTAGTATGTAGTTGTAATAAAATGAAAACGTTAACATTTTAAAAAGAGGGTAAAAAGAGCAAGGAGGAAAAACATGAAAAAGGTAGTAAAGAGAACATTAAGTATGACGATGGCAGTAGCTTGTGGCTTAGGACTTTTGGCAGGATGCTCTTCAGCAAAGGGAGAACAGAAATCTGAAAGTCCGGCTCCCCAGTCTGATCAGAAAACAGAAGCTTCAGGGAAACCCGTTACCATTAAATTTTGGGATGGCAACTGGCAGGAGGCTGTTTGGCCGGAGGTAGAGGCTATATGGAACGAGGAACACCCTGATATTAAGATCGAAGCAGAGTTCCAGGCAGATCTTGCAAATGATAAATACATGCTGGCGCTTAAAAATGGCACTGCTCCAGATGTCCTGTCCTGCGCGCTGGATTGGGTTACCACGTTCGGTAATGCAGGTTTGCTTGCACCACTTGATGAATACGTGGCAAAGGATTCCCTGGATGTGAATCAGTTCGTCAAAGGTGCTAACGATGCCTCCACTGTGAACGGAAAACTCTATGGCCTTCCATTCCGCAGTGAAACTTATGTCATGTTCTATAATAAGGACATTCTGTCGGCAGCAGGATATCAAACGCCTCCTGCAACCTGGGATGAGGTGAAAGGGGTGGCGGCTGCATGTACGAACGGCGACGTGTATGGTTATGGCCTCTGCGGAACAAATTACTCGAATTTCTCTTTCCAGTACATAACCATGCTCCGTTCTTCCGGTGGTGATATTTTAAATGCTGACAATACTGCCTCCACGCTGGGAAGCGATGTGGCGATCCAGACGGCACAGCTTTATAAGGATCTGGCAGCTTATGCACCTGCATCCTTACTGGAGAATGACAACATTGCAAACCGCACCCTGTTTGCCAGCGGCAAAATTGCTATGTACTTAAGCGGCATCTATGACTTGGCAGAAATTGTGAAAGCAAATCCTGATTTAAATTTTGCATGTACTATGGTTCCTACTGCAAACGGTGCGGAGAGAAACACCATTTTAGGAGGCTGGTCCGCAGCGGTTGCAGAGTCCAGCAAGGAGAAAGAAGCTGCGTGGGAATTTGTGAAATTCCTTAGCAGGCCTGATATTGCGGCTATCTATACAAATACTTTCACGGGTACGGCAGAAGTAGCGGCCCGTTACACGGACTATCCGGAAGAAATCATCAAGCCAAATGCTGACGCTTTGCAGTATGCGAATGCACTTCCGGCAGTTGAGAACATTGTAGGTATCCGCCAGGCTATTATGGATAACCTTCAGCTGATGCTTTCTGAGGATATGTCTGCCGAAGAAGCCAGCGGACTGTTAGATCAGGCAACAACGAAACTGTTAAAGTAATCCGAAGTGGGGCAGGCAGGCTCCGTTTATAAGCGGGGCCTGCCTTTAAAAGAGAAAGGTGAAATGAAAGTATGCTTAGAAAAATCAAACGTTCAGGAGCCGGATATGTACTTCCCGCTGTGATTACCGTTGCAGTAGTCATGATATATCCGTTGCTTTATACGTTGGTCATGGGGTTCTTTAACAACACCCTGTTCCTGGAAGCTCCTGTTTTCTGCGGCATTTCCCAGTACAAAAAGTTGTTTGAGGATAAGGTGTTCCTTGGTTCTATCACAAATACGTTAGTATGGACGTTTGGAAGTGTTTTCTTCCAGTTTGGTCTGGGCTTTATCATGGCTTTGATCCTTCACCAGCCATTTGTAAAAGGGAAGACTCTTATTCGTATCCTGTTAATGATCCCATGGGTAACGCCCAGCATCATCGGTTCCGCTGTGTGGAAGTGGATGTACAATGCTGATTATGGTATTATCAACTTCATTTTCAGCTCTCTGGGAATCATTGAAAAGAACCAGACATGGCTGTCCAATCCAAAGATTGCCATGTGGTCTGTCATTGCAGTCAACACATGGAAGATGTTCCCCTTCATCCTGCTGATGATTGAGGCATCCCTTCAGAGTGTATCCAAGGATTTAAAAGAGGCTGCGGTTATTGATGGAGCAAATGTATTTGGCATCTTTAAAAACGTGACCTGGCCATCGATTGCCGCAACCTGCTATTCAACGATCTTGTTAATGATCATCTGGACCCTGAATGCATTTACCTTTATTTATGCAATGACAGAGGGCGGACCGGCTCATAAGACAGAAGTAATGGCCATGTACATTTATAAACGGGCATTCATGGATTATGATTTCGGAATAGCCAGTGCAGCCAGCGCGGTCTTGTTTGCATTATCGATGTTCGTAAGTCTTGTATATCTCTATCTTACAAGAGAAAAGGAGGGGAACTAACATGGTGAAAATGAAGAAATCTGTAACAAGAACGAATATTGTCTGGCAGATTTGCACCTATGCAATCTTACTTCTTGTGATTCTGGCAGCCGTGTTCCCGGCAATCTGGATGCTGTCCACATCCATCAAGCTTCCTACGGAGCAGTACGATATCCCTCCTCAGATCATCCCAGACACACCTACATTGGGCAATTATATTAATGTACTTACTAATTCCAAGATGTTTGACGCTTTTGTCAACAGCATCATTATTACGGTCAGTGTGGTTGTAATCACATTGCTTATTTCCATCCTGGCAGGTTACGGCTTAAGCAGATATAAGTTTAGGGGACATGGAGTGCTTAAAATTGCCCTTCTGTTCGGACAGATGATTCCCAGTGTGGTA
The DNA here is from genome assembly GCF_032078915.1 of Lacrimispora sp. GTDB lineage: Bacteria > Bacillota > Clostridia > Lachnospirales > Lachnospiraceae > Lacrimispora. The sequence goes on from NZ_DAMAUN010000097.1 coordinate 9,103, forward strand.
ATCATCATCCCCTTGTATTTCCTGGTTGCAAAAACAGGGCTTTTGGATACACATTTCTCACTGATCCTGGCAGATCTGGCACTGACGATTCCTATGGGTGTTATCATGCTCAGTTCTTTTTTTGAGACAGTGCCAAAGGAACTGGAGGAAGCGGCCAAAATTGATGGTTGTACGGGAATCGGGGCGCTGTTTCGGGTGGTTTTGCCTATCGCAAAACCGGGATTGATTTCCGTGGCTATTTACACCTACATCCATGCATGGGAAGAATTCCTTTTTGCACTGAACTTAAGCACATCGACTAAGACAAGAACACTTCCCATTGCTATCCACATGTTTGCAGGAGAGTTTGCGGTAGACTGGGGTTCCACGATGGCTGCATCGGCCATTGTAGCTTTTCCGGTACTCCTTATTTTCCTTTCATGCAACAGGTATTTTGTCAAGGGTATGGCAGACGGTGCGGTAAAAGGTTAACAGCAGCTGGCTGAACAGTAATAAATGAATAGGAAATAGTGGATAAGATTTGGAATGGACAGGAGGTTGACGATGGAACATAAGAGCGGTCGGACAGATATAAATTATGAAGAGTGTCTGAATTTTGTGAGACAAAGCTCCAATCCGTCTAAGTTACGGATCACGGATGTAAAATTCACCAAGGTGGATCTTCCTCCCTGGGGCTGTTATCTGGTGAGAATCGACACCAACCAGGGAATCAGCGGATATGGGGAAATGCGTGACGGCGCCAGCGCCACTTATTTAAAACAGTTAAAGAGCAGGATCATTGGCGAAAATCCCTGTGATGTAGATCGTATTTTTAGAAAGATCAAGCAGTTCGGTGGCCAGTCCAGACAGTCTGCAGGCGTTTGCGCCATTGAACTGGCCCTCTGGGATCTGGCAGGAAAGGCGTACGGGGTTCCTGTGTATCAGCTTTTGGGAGGAAGGTTCCGGGATAAGGTCAGGCTCTATGCAGATACCCATATTGAGGAAGGCAGGGCCACCGGCATCTTAATGGAGCCGGAGAAAGTGGGACAAATCTTAAAAGGATATATGGATCAGGGATTTACGGCAGTGAAGATTCTTAGTGTGGAGCTCCTTATGGCGCAGGAGGGGAATTATTCCGGTCCCTTGGACTGGGTCAATGAGCTGCGGGCTGTGGAGGAAGAAGTACGCCGGGTTTCAAGAACCGGTACAAGGGCTGAAGTTTCTGCAGCTAATGCGGCATTGTATGATTTTAACCGGATTTCTCACCCCTTTACCAATATGCATGTGACGGAACAAGGGCTGGCGCATCTGGATGAATACATTGGAAGGGTGCGGGATGTGATTGGTACAAAAGTTCCATTGGCGATTGACCATTTCGGGCATTTCCCCCTTCCGGATATGATTAAGATTGCAAGAAGGCTTGAAAAATATAACCTGGCATGGCTGGAGGATATGCTCCCCTGGTATCTGACGGATCAGTACAAGGAACTAAAGCACGCGACGACTTCTCCCCTCGCAACGGGAGAGGATATGTACCTGACAGAGACCTTTGAACCTCTTTTTGAGGCAGGTGCCTTGGATGTGGTGCATCCGGACCTCCTGACTTCCGGAGGAATCCTTGAGACGAAGAAACTGGGTGATATGGCGGCCAGGTATGGGGTATGTATGGCACTCCATATGTGCGAAAGCCCAATATCAGCCTTGGCTGGTGCCCATATGGCTACTGCCAGTGAGAATTTCTTTGTGCAGGAGCATGACGCTTTTGACTCTGAGTGGTGGCAGGATTTGATCATAGGACCGGTGAAGCCTATTGTGCAGGAGGGCTTTACGGCAGTGACGGATGCACCTGGTCTTGGAATTGAGTCCCTAAACGAGGAACTGATCCGGGAACATGGGCCTATGAAGGGCAAAGATGTATGGGTATCTACCGATGAATGGAACCAGGAGACCTCTCTGGACCGGATATGGAGCTGACAGAAAATGATGAGATTAGCATATGGACAGATTCGGAGCGTGGATCAGGAGATCCTGACCAACGCAAGGCAGATGGGGATTGACAGGGTACAGTTCAACCTCCCTTATGATCTGCCTGCGGATGAGTACTGGAAGTACGATGATTTGGCTCGTTTTAAAGAACGGTGCGACCGGTACGGTGTTATCGTGGAAGCAATGGAAAACATGCCAATTTCTTTTTATGACAAAGCGATGCTGGGTCTGGAGGGAAGAGATAAGCAGATTGAAAATGTCTGTGAATCCATCCGCAGCCTGGGCCGTGTCAGGATCCCCGTGCTGGGGTATCACTTTTCACCGTCCTTTGTCTGGAGAACGGAAAATCACGCTCCCGTAGGAAGATATGGTGCTTCTGTGCAGGCCTTTGACTTAGAAAAACAGAAGCAGGGCATTGATGATATGGCGGATTTTGGCCAGAGAAGAGATGTGAAGGTGCCTGACGTGGAATCGCTGTGGGAGAATTTTGAATATTTTATGAAACGAGTCATACCGGTGGCGGAGGAATACCATGTGACCATGGCACTCCACCCGGACGACCCGCCGATAGAAAGCCTGTCTGGAATTGCAAGGATGTTTATTGATGTGGACAGCTATAAACGGGCGGAGGCCATGATTGACAGCCCGAATTGGGGATTGCTGTTCTGTATCGGTACCTTTTCACAGATGAAAGGCGGGGCAAAGAACATTTTTGATGCCATTGAATATTTCGGGCCAAGGAAAAAGCTGATTTATGCCCATATGAGGGATGTACAAGGCACGGTGCCTAAATTCCAGGAATGTTTCCTGGGAGAAGGGAATTTCGATCCTTTTCAGGTGGTATATGCATTAATGCATTCAGGATTTGACGGCTTTATGGTCAGTGACCACGTGCCTGGCATTGAAGGTGACAGAGACTGGGGCCACAAGGTTCGCTATGCGGATACTGCTTACATAAAAGGATTGATGGAAGCGATAGAGAAATTAAAAACAATGGAAAATGCGTAAATTGAAAGGAAGAGAATAATTATGGATAAACCAATTGAGGACATGAGACTGGCACAGATTGGATTTCTGGTAAATGATATTGAGAAGACAAAAAAGGAGTTTGCACGCTTTTTCGGGGTAGAGGAACCTGAAACCGTAAATAGCGGTGAATTCGAGATTACAAAGACGGAATACAGGGGAGAGCCGGCGCCAAAGGCAAAGTGCTACATGACATTCTTCTATTTCGGAGATTTACAGATGGAACTGATCCAGCCAAATGAAGAGCCAAGCATCTGGAAGGAACATTTAGAACAGTTTGGTGAAGGAATCCATCATATTTCCTTCAATGTAAAAGGTATGAAAAAGACCATCAGCGCCTGTGAGGATTGGGGAATGGAACTGCTGCAAAAAGGTGAGTACAGGAGAGGAAATGGAAGATATGCATTCATGGATGCACTGGACAGCCTGAAAGTAGTAGTAGAGCTGCTAGAGCGTGACGAATAAGAAGGAGGGCACAATCATGGGACAGAGACAGTTTCCGGAAGGCTTTGCATGGGGGGCGGCTACTGCGTCATACCAGATTGAAGGCGCTTGGGATGAAGACGGAAGAGGAGAAACGATATGGGACAGATATTGCCAGGTTCCCGGTAATGTGCTAAATGGAGATGATGGAAAAATAGCATGTGACCATTATCACAGATATAAGGAAGATGTTGCGTTGATGAAGCGCATGGGAATCAAGGCTTACCGGTTCTCCATTGCCTGGTCCAGGATCTTTCCAAAGGGATATGGGGAAGTCAATGAAAAGGGGCTTGAATTTTACAGCCGTCTTATTGATGAACTTCTGGATGCAGGAATCGAACCGTATATCACGTTATACCACTGGGATCTTCCTCAGGCCCTGCAGGATATAGGCGGATGGGCCAATCCCCAGATGCCGGAATATTTTTTGGAATACGCAAAGGTTGTTATAGATGCATTTCATGGCAAGGTGAAGAAATGGATTACATTAAATGAACCTTATTGTGCTGCGTTTCTAGGCAATTCCGAGGGGCGTCAGGCTCCTGGTATCCGGGATTTTTCTGCTGCGGTGCGGGTGTCTTACTATCTTTATGTAGGTCACGGCCTTGCGGTGGATTATTTCCGTAAAAAGGGCTGTGACGGGGAAATTGGAATTACCTTAAACCTGATGGGAAGGCTTCCTCTTACGGATAAGCCAGAGGATATCCAGGCAGCAGCCAGGGCGGATGGGTATTTAAACCGCTGGTTTGCTGAGCCTATTGTGTATGGCAGATATCCACAGGAAATGATTGAGTTTTACCGTTCCAAGGGAGTCGGGCTTCCGGAATTTAAAGAGGAGCACATGAAGCTCATTGGACAGAAGCTGGACTTCATCGGCTTAAATTATTACAATGACTTTCATGTGAAGGCAGATGACAGCGTATGGCCTCTTGGATTCAAGATAGAGAATCCCAAATACGTTCCCGTCAATGACAGGAACTGGCCGGTGACAGAGCAGGGCCTGGTAACGATGCTTTTGCGGATGAAGAATGAGTACGGAATTGACAAGATCTACATAACGGAAAATGGCACTTCCTTCCCGGATGTGGTTTCCATGGAAGGAAAAGTAGAAGACGGCGCAAGGAAGGATTATCTCCACAGGCATTTAACAGCACTTTGGGAGGCTATTTCCCAGGGAGTTAATGTACAGGGATATTTCCAGTGGTCTTTGTATGACAACTTTGAGTGGTCATTCGGATATAGCAGCCGTTTCGGAATCGTATTCGTGGACTTCAATACCCAGGAGAGAATTATCAAGGAAAGCGGACACTGGTATTCAAAGGTAATTGAGCAGAATGCGGTATAAGGAGGCTTTCGTATGAAAGGAATAAAGAAAGTAAAGACAGCGGTAATCGGGTGCGGAGCTATCAGCCGGATCTATATTGAAAATATGGCAAAGACCTTTGAAATTCTGGAATTGACAGGATGCTGCGATTTAAACCGTCAGTTGGCAGAAGAAACAGCGGCTGCTTACGGTATTCGTGCGATGACTATGGAAGAAATACTGGAGGATAGTGAAATTGAAATCGTCGTGAATCTGACCAATCCTGCCGCTCACTACCAGGTCATAAAGAATCTTCTGGAGCAGGGGAAGCATGTGTATACGGAAAAGGTGCTGGCTGCTGATATTACCCAGGCAAAAGAGCTGATAGCCCTGGCAGCTGATAGGGGAAAGCTGCTTTGCAGCGCACCGGACACATTTCTGGGGGCGGCTGTGCAGACCGCCAGGTATTTGGTAGAATCGGGCATGATCGGGACCGTGACTTCCAGCGTGGCTGTCCTTCAAAGGGATGCCCGCCTTTTGGCTGAAAAATTTCCCTACACAGCGAAAGCGGGAGGCGGAATCGGGATAGATGTGGGAATTTATTATACCACTGCCATGATTAACGTGCTGGGAGAGGTAATGGAAGTGTGCGGAATGTCCGGCGTTTCCATGCCGGAGCAGAAGCACTACTTTGTAAAGAATGATAATTTTGGAGAGACCTATTCCCAGGAATCAGAGACATACCTTATGGGTACCCTGCGCTTTAAAAGCGGCTGTATGGGTACGCTTCACTTTAATTCCAGAAGCATCCGCACAGAAAAGCCTTATGTGGCATTCTATGGCACGGAAGGTATTATATTCCTGGAGGATCCCAACTTCTTTGGCGGCGATGTGAAGGTTATCTTAAAAGGCCGGACAGAGCCTATGGTATTTCCCCATACCCATGGATACGATGGCGATGACAGAGGTCTTGGAGTGGCAGAGATGGCCTGGGCCTTAAGGAAAGGCCGCGTACCCAGGACAAATGGTGATATGGCATTTCATGCTTTGGAAATCCTTACGGGAATCATTGAAAGTGGGGAAACTAAAGGGGTTTATGAGATGAAATCCGGATTTGAAAGACAGCCTATGCTGCCGAGAGGATATCTGGGCGGGATTTATGCACAGAACCAGCCGGAGGGAGTGCTGAGCTTTTAGATGGGCGGCGGCTGCCGCAAGAGTCAAATACCCCACTGCTTGCGGCGGGGTATTTGACTGATTGTATACAGTATTGTTCTTTAAGCTTTGAAACAGGCGCAGAACTCCACCCTTGTATCCTATGGCAGGTAACAAGGGTGGAGTTCTTATTTTGATTGCCCTGATTCCATGTGCATGTCACACGCTCTTTTGATTTATTTATCTTTTTTATCTGCGGAAACATCGTCGACAGCCTTAATTTCCTCTTACTTTTCTTTTCGTACTAAATATTTCCCATGGCATCATTTAACGTGAATTCAGTGGATAATAACCATGTGATAACAGTCTATTTTTTAAGATATTCATAAGTGTAGTGGTAAATCATGGCCTGATGAAACTTTTCATAATCGTGGTCATAAAGCGCCTTGATAATGCGCTCATGCTTTTCAATCGTTATCTCAATGGATTTCGAGGAGAGCTTCGTGTTGTAATATTTGTCATAAGCCCAGAAGAAATCAATGATAGAAGAGAGGAGCACATTATCCACTTTGGAAAACATGGTTTTATGGAACATGGCATCTGCTTTTGCAAATTCGATGCCCAACGGTTTCGTTCCGCCATTATCTACACCCAGATGGCTCTGCATGATGGTCACCTGTTCGTTCATCCGGTCAATATCGGCCAGCCCCAGGCTGTAAAAGGCTTTCTGATCAAAGCCCAGTTCCAGGACATGGCGCAATTCCTCTATATAATCCTTGATCTTGCTGTCGTTGGAAGCGTCTACGTGAGAAATCAATGAAGACATGAAAAAGTCGGAGTTAAATTCTCTGATAATGATGCCGACCCCTGGCTTGGAGGTCACGACACCGGTGATTTCCAGGGATTTAAGTGCTTCCCTGAGTACGTTCCGGCTTACTCCCAAGGATTCACAGATTTCCATTTCGGTGGGAAGTTTATCTCCTGGCTGAAGATTGTGCTCCTTGATATATTGTTTGATTTCATCATATACCTGTAAATACAACTTTCTGGTTTTTAAATTTTTCATAAGTCAGCGATCCATTCTTAATTATATTTGTAGTACAAAGTAATAACTTGCTTAATATTATAATTTATAAATATAGGTGTGTCAATAAAAGAAACATAAAAACTAAAATATAAACTTTTACGAAGAAAAATATGTAAAATATGCACAAATAATAATCATATATTCGGTGAGGTTGTTGGTTGACATTTAAAAAAAAGTTAATTAAACTTAAAATATCAATTGCAAGTTCATACTTTATACTACAAAGTACAAATTGGAAAGGGAGGTTATTTATGAAACAAAAAAAACTTGTAAGCATTTTATGTGCCGCATCCCTGGCCGCTTCACTTTTGATCGGCTGCAGCGGAAAACAACAGCCGCCATCAGAGACAGCAGGAACCGGGGAGAAGACAGAGAATGCCAGTTCCGGGGATTCGACGAATGGGAATCCGGGGACTGAAAGCAGTGAAGCGCTTGGGACCCCGCTGGCGGATTTAAGAGTCAGACAGGCCCTGGCTTATGCGATTGACATGGATGCAATTGTAGAGACACTGTTTAACGGCAAAGCGGAGGCAGCAAAAAGTTTTACCGCCCCCGGGGACTGGCTGAATGCAGATATTCCTACATATAAGTACGATCCGGAAAAGGCAAAGGAGCTTTTAAAGGAAGCCGGCTGGCCATCGGATTATACCCTTGATGTGGTTTATTATTATGATGATCAGCAGACCGTTGACTTAATGACCATTATCGGGCAGTACTGGCAGGAGATAGGGGTAAAGGCCCAGTTCAGAAAGCTGGAAGGTGATCTGGCCGCACAGCTTTGGGTACCTCCGGTGGACCGGGTAAAGGGCCCTTCTGCAGTAAAATGGGATTTGGCATATGCTGCAGTGGCTGCATTGGCAGAATCCGAGTTCTATAACAGATTCAGTTCGACCGCTTCCAATAACTCCACTGTTCCAAAGCAGGAGGGGCTTGATGAATTAATTATTTCTGCCAATGGGACTATGGATACCAACGAGCAGAAGAAGGCGTTCGGTGAAATCCAGAATTATGTAGCAGAGAATGTTGTTGCACTGCCTCTTTATCATCAGGTCTGCTTTATTTATACCAGCAAAGATCTTGATATGGCAGGGGCAGGATTCGGGAACGACCAGTTCTCATATGAGAAGAACATCCTGGACTGGAAGATCAGCCGGGACGACCGTACTTTGTATACAAATGGCGGACCCCAGGAATTTTTCTGGTATCCTTTGGTAAATCCGGGACTCCTGATTAATACGGAATTGATTTTTGATAAGCTTATAAACGCAGATGAGAACTTAAATCCTAAGGAAGGTATGCTGGCCCAAGACTATAAGGTGAGTGAGGATTCCAAATCCATCGAGTTTACGCTTCGTGACAATCTAAAATGGCACGATGACCAACCTCTGACGGCAGAGGATGTCCGGTTCACGATTGAACTGATGCTTAAGGCACCCGGTACCAATGCGGTTGCTTCGGAAGTCATGAAGGCAATCCATGGTGCCCAGGACTTCATTGACGGAAAAACAGACCATTTGGAAGGCGTAGTGACCGATGGGAATAAGATCACGGTTAATTTTGATCAGGTTTCCGCCAATGCACTTCAGGTATTTGCCCAGTGGCCCATTCTTCCCAAACACTGTCTTGAAAAGGCAGACCCGGCGGCTCTCCAGCAGGATGGATTCTGGCAGAAACCAATCGGGTCAGGACCATACAGAGTTGATGAAGTCGTTCTGAACAATTACGCGACGCTGAAAAGATGGGATGGATATTATAAGACAGGAAACGGCAATATCGAGACAATTTACATGTCTGCAAGCGGTGAAAATGATGCAAACCTCGTAAAGAATGCGGGAGCAGGCAAGATTGACTATGCTTGGTCTAAGTCTACGGATGAAGCAAAGGCGATCGAAACCATGGATCATATGAAGGTCAATACGGCAAATATCAGATATACAAGATGCTTTTTTATCAATCAGTTTCCCCATGGCGCAAATATTAAGTAATCTGAACTTGCTGTGCAAGTGAAGATAAAAGGGCGGGTTTACCGCCCCCAATTGGTGAAGCATATAAACGGTGGATCTGCCAGGGTTCACCGTTTATAACAGGAGGAATTAAATGGCTACTTATACAATCAGAAAGATTTTATCATTAATTCCAATGATGCTAGTCATCAGCTTTCTCATTTATTTGGGAATTGAACTGATGCCAGGTGATGCGGTTGATTTCCTGATTCCGCCGGATGCACTTTCCACGATGTCGGCGGAACAGCTTGATCAGATGAGAAACTCTCTTGGCTTAAATGATCCGTTTGTAATCCGGTACGTTAAATGGCTGGTGGGCATCCTGCACGGTGACTTTGGTTACTCTCTGCAGTCGGGAGTACCTGTTGCGGAAATTATGAGGAATCATATTTCGGCAACGCTTGAATTATCCGTAGCATCTCTGATCATGTCTTCCATATTCGGTATTCTTCTGGGTGTGATCAGTGCCCTGAAAAAGGGAAGTGTTTTGGATCATATCCTGGACGTAGTGGGTATGGTGGGTGTGGCGATCCCTCAATTTTTATTCGGCCTCATTTGTATCAATACATTGGCTCTGCATCACAGCATTCTCCCGGTTGGAGGGCGGATGGCTTATGCAGGGCAGAGCTTCATACAGAGATTACCGTACTTAATCCTGCCGGCTGCGGTCCTGGGCTTTTCCATGACAGCCGGTGTTATGCGGTATGCGCGAGGCAGCATGTTAGAATCCATGGGCAGGGATTATATGAAGACCGCAAGATCAAAGGGAATCCCGGAGTGGAGGGTGAATCTCCTGCATGGTCTCAGGGCGGCGGTGACCCCTGTTGTGGTATTGATCGGATTCCGGCTGCCCATGCTGATCGGCGGAGCGGTTGTTGTGGAGGAGGTATTCCAGTGGCCTGGAATCGGCGGTCTGTTCATCAAGGCCGTGCGGGCGCAGAACACTCCCCTTGTCATGATGATCGGATTTTTCTCCGTTCTGATCGTTCTGGTATCAAGCATTTTGGTTGATTTAGTCACCGCCATGCTGGATCCCCGGATAAAACTGAGTTAGGAGGTATGGATCTATGAGTGCATTAGAGAAAAAAATGGATCGGATCCTTGCTCAGGAGGAATCCGGGAGACCAAAGAAACGATTGAAAAGCAGGGTGTTAAGGAAAATGCTTGCCAATAAACTTTCCATTGCGGGTCTTATTATTTTTATCGTTATCTTTTTTATCTGCTTTGCAGCGCCCCTTATCACGTCCTATTCATCGACAAAGATTGATTTAAGGAGCATCCTGCAGGCACCGTCAGCGAAGCACATTCTTGGCACGGATAAAATCGGGCGAGATATTTTTGCAAGAATCCTGTACGGGGGCAGAATTTCCATTGCAGTTGGCCTTGGATCTGCGCTGATTGCCACGCTGTTCGGTGTTTCCCTGGGCACGATCGCAGGTTATAAAGGAGGGCTGGCAGACGGGATTGTCATGAAGATTTCAGAGATTTTAATGGCATTTCCCCAGATGATCATGGTGCTGATCCTTGTAACAATAACCGGGCAGAGCCTTTGGAATCTGATTTTTATATTTTCCATAACCGGCTGGCCATCCATGTACCGAATGGCCAGATCCCAGATGCTTTCCCTGCGGGAAGAGGAATATGTCCAGGCCTTAAAGGCATTTGGCATAGGATCCATGAGGATTGCCTTTTTTCATATGCTGCCTAACGCAATTGGCCCTATTTTTGTCAACATAACATTGTCAACGGCTATGTTCATTCTTCAGGAGACATCACTTAGTTTCCTGGGGCTGGGTGTTCCGCTGGAGGTAGCTACCTGGGGAAATATATTGAATGCGGCGCAGGATATCATGATACTTAAGCGTGCATGGTGGGTCTGGGTACCTACGGGTGTTGTGGTAACCCTGTTTGTAATCAGCATCAATTTTATTGGCGATGGCTTAAGAGATGCAGCAGATCCGTCTCAGATTGGTTAAGGAGGAAGGTCAGATGAGTCATGATACGGTAGTGAGTGTTAAAAACCTCCATGTGAACTTTTACAACAATGATCGCTGCAATCAGGTAATCAGAGGAATCAACTTTGAATTAAAAAAGCGAAGGATTCTATGTATCGTAGGAGAGAGCGGATGTGGGAAATCGGTCACAGCAAATTCCATTATGGGACTGCTTCCAGATCTCTCCAGGATTGAAAAAGGCGAAATTCACTTTTTTAATAATGACAAGGATATCCGGATCGATCAGCTAAAGAGAAAAGGAAGTGAAATGCGTAAGATCCGGGGAAATGGCATTTCCATGATATTCCAGGATCCGATGACGGCGTTGAATCCGGTGTTTACCGTAGGATACCAGATCAATGAAGCGCTTCTATCCCATGGGAGAGCGAAAAACAGAGAGGAAGCTACAAGGGCCTCTATCGGGCTTTTGAGGGAAATGGGAATACCTTTGCCTGAAAAACGGTTTTATGAGTATCCTCATCAGTTTTCCGGAGGGATGTGTCAGCGCGCGATGATCGCCATGGCAATGAGCTGCAGGCCCAGAGTGCTGATTGCGGATGAACCGACTACGGCCCTGGATGTCACGATACAGGCTCAGATATTCGAATTGATGCTGGATCTGAAAAATAACAATGACGCCGCCATACTGTTGATCACCCATGATATGGGGGTGGTGGCCGAACTTGCAGATGATGTTGCGGTAATGTATATGGGGAATATCATAGAGAGCGGAGATGCCAGGTCAGTTCTGACAGAGCCATCCCATCCCTATACAAAGGCACTGTTAAATTCCATTCCTGTTCTGGGACGGGGAAAAACGCAGAAGCTTGAGCCCATCAAGGGTTCTACTCCTGATCCCTATAACCGGCCGTCAGGCTGTCAATTTGCTCCCAGATGTCCATATGCAGCACCGGTATGCGAGGAACGGCTTCCACAAGAGCATCTGATTGCTCCCGGGCATATGTGCCGGTGCTGCCATGACCGTTTAAAAGAGGAGGGTCAGCATCATGAATGAGAATAAGGAGAGGAAAGAAATACTCATCTCTGTGAGGGGATTAAAGACCTACTACCCGGTCAGGAAAGGGATATTTAAAAAGACTGCCGGTTATGTAAAGGCGGTGGATCATGTGGATCTGGATATTTACAGAGGGGAGATCCTCGGAGTGGTAGGGGAATCGGGCTGTGGGAAAACCACATTGGGAAAAAGCATTTTGCAGCTGATCCGGCCGTTT
>NZ_DAMAUN010000098.1:0-19981 GCF_032078915.1 Lacrimispora sp.
GTCCTGTGGCCACAACGCCTTCCGCCTTAAAGGATTCCGTGGCAGCCACCACCAGATAGTATAGTTTCAATTGTAAAGGTCTCAAATTTACCCTCTGCTTGATATAGAACAATGCATCGGAATAGGCATTCCAGCGTCCTACTGCATAGAACAGCGCAATCGTCGCGATGATGGGCTTGGAAAGCGGTATCACGATCTTTGTTAGAATCTTAAAATGCCCGGCTCCATCAATAACCGCTGATTCTATCAGGCTTTCAGGAATGGAGGACTGAAAATTATTCTTCATAATTAAAAAGTTATATGCCGAAAAGGACAATGGTAAAATCATACACCACCAGGTATCCAGCATTCTAAGATCATTCATCAGCAAATAATCCGGAATGGTGCCTGCCGTAAAATACATCGTAAACATAATCAGAAAGCTCATCACCTTACGGCCCTTTAATTCCTTTCTGGTCAATGCATAGGCGGAGCTGATGGTCAGCACCATGCCAATAACCGTAAAAGAAAGTGTCACTATGACCGATACATACAAGGAACGTACAATGGACACATCCTGAAATATCTTTTTATAAGCCGTAAAGTTAATCCCTTTGGGAATCAGAAATACCTTATTGGCTACAACGAACGCTTCGTTGCTGATCGATTTTGCAAAAATATGTATGAATGGAAGCACACAAGTAAGACTCACCAGGGTCAGAACGATATAAAACATAATGTCAATCGCCATATTCTTCGCCTTTGCATTTATCCATCTGCGATCATGATTCGTTTTATTCAGACTCATACTTGATCCTCCTTTAGATTAGTCCATCTTCCCCAAGCTTCTTTGCAACCCAATCTGCCGCCAGCACCAGAATCAAGCCGATCACCGACTGGAATAGTCCAAGTGCCGTCGCCTCACTGAACTTCCCGTCTCCAATTCCCCAACGGTAGACCAGAACCGGAATGGTAGTCGTGTACTGTGTCGCCTTGGCATTGCAGAGAGCAAAGATACGCTCAAAGGAGCCTCCCATCAGCTTACCCATGTTCATAATAAGCAAGGTTACGATGGTACTTCGAATACATGGAATCGTCACATGTACACATTGCTTCCATCTTCCGGCCCCATCTACCCTGGCAGCTTCATAAAGTTCTGAATTTACACCAGTGATTGCCGCCAGATAAATGATCGTTCCCCAGCCCATGGACTGCCATACGCCAATCAGTACATAGCTGAACAGCCACCAGCCATTTCCCTGTAAAAACGGAACCGGACTGTGTCCGATATTCTGTATAAGAGCATTTACCACGCCATTGCTTAAGGAAAACATTGAATATGCGATACCTCCGATAATAATCCAGGACAAGAAGTGAGGAAGGTATAATAGCGTCTGAGTTATCTTTTTAAAATATTTACTTTTAACTTCGTTCAGGATCAACGCCAGAATAATCGGCATCGGAAATCCAAATACCAAATCCAGAACATTTAAAAGCAGGGTGTTATAAACCGACTGTCCAAAATCCCTCTTTTTAAAAACTTTCCCGAAGATATCAAATCCAACCCATTTACTTCCTGCATATCCTTTTGCCACCTTATAGTCTTTAAACGCGATGGACAGTCCCGTATAAGGCAGAAACTTAAATACCAATATAAACAGCATGGGAAGTACCAGTAAAGCATACAACTGCCAGTCTCGTCTCAAGTACCAACCCATACTATGCTGTTTGTTTTGAGTACAAAGCAATGCGGCTGCAGGCGTCTTAGATCTTTTCATAGTCTGTCTCCATCCCCCTTTATTACTTTTTTACTACCTGAATGTTTTACTTATGGATCCATTATATGAAAATCACAATTCCATTTCAAAGCGATCTCCTGCGAAAACTACTCATTTTCAACCATTTATCTTGCGATATTCCGTACTATTTTATCTTTTTCGTTAACTATTTGTTATTTTCTCACTTTTTTTTGAACACTTTGTCAGACTTTCTTTTTATTTCAAAAGATATAAATGGTTGAAAATTCAATTGGTTATATTATATAATCAAGGTATCACTATGAAAAGACGGAGGAGCAACATGGCCAGACCCAAGAAATCTATCATTGAATACAGAGATTATAATTTACCATCACATTTTCCAGTACTTTTGCTTACCGGGGAACATTGGCGGATTTCTGATATTCCTTCCGGTCGCCTCCACATTCACAACTGCCTGGAGATCGGTTTCTGTGAATCAGACAGCGGTACAATGGAATTCGAGGACACCGCTTATCCTTTTCACGCAGGCGATGTTACCGTTGTTTCCTGCGATATCCCCCATACCACATACAGCACCACCGGTTCCACCAGTAAATGGTCCTACCTTTTTGTGAACTTAGCCGATTTATTATATCCGCTCTTCCTGGGAACTGATATCCAGAACATAGATCTCCTGTCTTTTTCTGAGCATCACCTTAGTCTGATCATGAGCCGGGAAGAATATCCTATCATCTACTCCCTCATCATCAGAATCATTGACGAGATGAAACAAAAAGAGGATGGGTACGAGCTTAGTGTCCGTGGCCTCTTCCTGGCGCTGGCTACCAACTTGATGAGAATTACATCCGCAATAAAAAACAGGGGCAATGACCAGCCAAAAAACGCCCTGGTCATTGCCCCTGCTCTGAATTATGTCCGTTATCACTACATGGATGACTTTCAAATGGAATATCTTGCAGCTTTATGCGGACTCAGTCCCACACATTTTCGCAGACTCTTTTCCTCCGTGATGCACACCAGCCCTCTGGAACATTTAAACAGCATACGAATCCGAAAAGCAGCTGATTTGCTGCGCATGACAGAAGACTCTGTGGTCAATATCTCTGAACGGGTGGGCTTCCATTCTGTCTCCAGTTTTAACCGCCACTTCTCGGAAATAATGAATACAACCCCAAGAGAATGGCGGCATCAAATGTCTATTTTAAAAGATCAGTCAATCTTAAAATATAATGGTTGGATGTATGCGGAACTGTTAAAAAGAAAAAATTAGAAGTTGCAGCGCCGAAGTTTAAACGTACTATCTCCGTAGAAATGGGATACCGCCCGTATGGAACAGTGATTATATGCTTGTTTCTCCGAAAATGAAATTAGCGCCTAATGATTTCTTTTTTAATCAAAAGGCGCCGCATATAATTTATTCTATTTACTATTGCTTCATATCTGGGCCTGCTTATAAAACCTCTGGAAAGAAGTATGCCACCCTTGCCACATAGTCAAATTTTGCTATAAATACAATATACATATCTCACTCAAACTTTAATTTATATTTTTTTATTCATAAACACAAGGTTTGAATCAGTTTCATATCCATTTTTATTGTAGAATCCTTCAGTTCTTGGATCTTTCAAAGTGAGTAAGTTAATATTTTCTATCCCTCTTCTCTTCACATCCTGTTGAACCAAAGACAGCATTTTGGTTCCCAGTCCCATTCTGCTAAAATCTACAGAGATCACAAAATCCTGTATATGAAATTCTTTAACCCCTAAATAGGAGGTTATGTATCCCATTAAAAACCCAACTATATTTCCATCTTGACGAGCTTCATATCCCAGAGCCATGGGATTCCGAAGATAATCATTTATCCTCATACCAGCCATATCCAACGTCCACGTTTCATTCCAAGGCTTCAAACGAAAAGATTTTACATATAATTCTAAGATTTCTTCTGAAACATTTCCTTGAATAATTTTTAATTCCATAATAAACCTCCCCTCATTGTGAAATCAATCTAAATCATACCCGAATGGCGTCATGAAAACTTTCATCTTAACCTGGCAGTTGACAGCTTTTTGACCCTTTGGCTATCTTGCTTTTGATATTATAAATATTTTTTTCCTATACTAAATCCTCTGCCTCTTACCTCATTAACGTGGCTAATAATAACAAAGGCTTCGTCGTCTATTTCATGAACCAGCTTTTCAAATTTAGATAAATCATTATTAGAAATAACAGTTAGTAAAATATCCATCTCTCGTTCCAGATATCCTGATTTACTATGCAAAAGCGTGACTCCTCTATCAAATTTCGAAATTATTGCATCTTTCATCTCCGAGGATTTAACGCTTATTACTTTTATCTGTATTTTATTTGTACCAAGTAAAAGAAGTTTATCTAAAACGATGGAATAAATCATAACTAAAATAATTCCATAAAGAATTTTATTTTTATCGCTAAAAGCTACCTGCAAAGCAAGTATGATACAGTCGCCTACGTATAAACTGACAGATACTGGAATATGCATATACTTGTTCAAAATTAAAGGTGGTATACTCATGCCTCCAGTACTAGCCCCAACTCTGATCACAAGAGCAATCGCACTTCCTATACAAACGCCTCCAAATATTGTACATAAAAAAATATCATCTGTAATTACAAAATTTAAGAACAATTTTTGCAATACTTCCAAACATAATGGAAAGAATAATGTACTGATCAGCGTCGTTAATGCGAACTTTTTTCCCAAAACGAACAATCCGATCATAAACATAATTACATTAAAAGCTAAAACAATACTTGATACAGGTATTTTTGTATAATGATTAACGGCAATTGCAATCCCCGTGGTTCCTCCGGTAATCAAACCAGAAGGCATAATAAAAAATACAATTCCTACTGCATAAATAAAATTTCCCAACATGATCGTTAAAATTTCCAGTGCTAATCTTCTTTTTTTCATCCTATCCTCCAAAAAAAAACACGTTTGCTAAGATTTTCCCTAGCAAACGTGGATCAAGGCTTATGCCTAATATCTAAAAATTTATTTTTTATTATAATAACATAAGCACTTTAAAAACTCAACAACAATCTTATACTTTTTCAATAAGATCAACTATGATGAACGGATACCCGATGAGCTCATTTACCTCAATCGTTTTTAATATTTTGTAATACATTTTCAAGATGGCTTACCACTGCTGCTTTTGCCTTCTCTTTATCTCGTTCCTTAAGAGCTTGAATAATTTCACAATGTTCTTTATATATCTCCTGTCTGCGGTTTGTATTCTTAGTTGTATGGGTGACAACCTCATCAATGATATCATAATAGGAATCAATAAAATTCATAAATATCGCATTATGGGAAAGCTCTGCAAGACGATAGTGAAAATAGTGATCGATGGAACGCGCTCCTTTTTTCTTGTCTGATTCTGAAATCAAATCATATAATTCTACAATCTCTTCATCCGATGCAGTTTCAATGATTTTCTCCACGGTCCTTTGTTCCAGGCAAATTCGCATTTCAATTAAATCGCTATAAGTACCTTCTTTTAGTGTGATTCCCGCAGAAACATTCATAATTTCTGAAATATTCGGATTAACAAATGTACCCTCTTTCGGCTTTCTACAAATATAATTTCTTGCTTGTAATATCGTTAGGGCTTCTCTTAGAATTCCTCTGCTTACGCAGAATTCATCAGCCAAATCAAGTTCATTTGGTAATTTATCTCCAGGTTTTAAAGTACCGTCTTTTATCTGTTCCATTATAACCCGTACAACTTTATCTGATAGTCTTTCATTCTCAATTGGAGCAAAACCCATATTGATACCTCGCTTCATCTCTAACTTAAAATTAAAAAGGTCTGACACATTAATTATACCTGAATTAATAGATAAGTCAACGAATTGCGTCGACCTCTTCCTTGTCCGGAGTGGAACTGGCTGCTAAATCTCCATGATTTCAAAATCACCGAATAAGGTTCTCCCCATGCCAATGGAACCACAGCCAAACATACCGTACCGGAAGCTGTCATCTTTCATCTCTAATATTTTCTTATCATCTATGGACAAGGTAATCATATCACCAACTGCTTCCAGAGTCAGTTTATAAGTAGTTTCATGTTTCCAGGCAAAATCAGTTTCTATCATTTTTTTATAACCAAAATCATTTTTATAAATTGCTGCTTTACCTTCTTCTGAAAATCCGGCAATATATCCACGCATTGCACCTTGGGCACGGATTTGTAATAAGTGGCTTTCCCCATTGATGGGAGTAACCGGCGCTGCCACCCTTACATCTTTTGAAAAATAATTACCGGCATAGGCAAAGGCTGGCTCACACCTCATTAGAGACAGCGCATTTCCGTCTTTCCCCCAGGCTCCATGATCAACAGAAAATGGGGTGATTGTACCAAATTCATTTCGCTGCTTTGCAATCTTAACAGTATACTTGCTTTTACCTGTAATAGAAAATTCATCGAAGTATAAAAATCCCAGGGTTTTGGCTTTTGCAATGGAATAGCCTTCGATTACAATACCTACTTCATCAATTAAATCCCCGTCTACCTCCGGTATCGCAAAGGTCACGTCAATCCATTCCCCCTGCACTAATTTAATATATCCCTGTAAATGCTCTTTCTTATCGTTCATGGAACGAACATAAGGCGCGATCCCAAGTGTTTCCCAGCCATTCCATTGATCCAGATAAAGCTTCATAGATACTGTCTGGCCTGGATATACCGTAGGTGTAAATACTGGCATATAGCGCTCATCAGAAAATTCATCCCGGCGGTAAAAAGGTTTATAGTAAAGCTTACACTGATTTCCGCGTGTCATCCGATCGATTAATATCTTTAACGAACCGTTTCCTTTATATGCTGCATCGGTGGAATGGCTTGCCGTACAATAAAATGAGTTTGATAACCGCATATTATGGGTAGATCCCGGCAGTTCAAAATCAAAATGAACTTCTCCTTCTTTTATACCATCAAGAAGAGAGGCCGGGGGTTCTTCCTCCGCCAGTCTATACCCTAGCAAAGCGACCTCTTTCGCATAAGTAGGTACATCCAGATTATTCAAATAACCGGAAATTCCAGATAGAATAATACCATCATTCATTGGCTTGCGATACCTTTCCGGCAGTCCTTCGGTCCCACACATAACACCAAGCACGGTTCCTACGTTGCCTGCATTACAGTCTGTATCCCAGCCGCACATGGTCGCAATTTCAACTGTCTTTGCAAAATCTCCATTCCCATACACCATGGATAATGCACATACACCTGCGTTAGGTATTATATGGCAGACACCGCCGTATTTATCATACCCCCAATCACGTACCAGCATGTTATAACAATCCCGCCAATTATTATTTTCTTTGTGAAAATCAAGTACTGCATTTACAACCTTTGCATATAAGCTATGGTCAGGGATCTGTGATAGCCCTGCCTGAATAATTTCATGGATATCCTGGCACCAAAAGGCATGGGCAATGCAAGCACAGAAGAAACGGGCGCCATAAATTCCTTCTCCGTCGTGGGACACACTGGCGGCACTCTGCCCGAATTCGGCTGCTTTGGCCGGCTGGCAAGGATTAACCAGTCCCCAGGTATCAATAAAGATCTGGCCTCCGATCTGTTCTGCAAGTAATTGACCATTTTGATTCATAGACCCGGATTGCGGTGCAGGAATGCCATGCTTTAAGTTTAAGTAAGCAGTATGCTCCGTACTGATGCCATAGCCGCCCCACCAGAACATGCCGACCCCCTCACGGGCATAATTCAGCCATGCTCTGGCAACATCCTGGGGTTTTAAATTACCGTCTTTTGCATCGTCATATAAAGCCCGAAGAAAATAAACCGGTCCATTTACATCATCATCTGCAGCAAAATTTTTAAAGTCTTTTACATAATCCGTGATTTCACCGTATGTATTTAAAATGCGTTCATACGTCCATATGGTCGGCTCTACAGGAGCCCCTAAACGAATCCCAATATTCATCCCCAAAAATCCGGAATATACCTTTTCCAAATATTTATCAGGTATCATGTGCTCATTCTCCTTTGATCACTATGACCTGTCTGTCAATCAGACAGACAGGCCATATGATATTATTTAATTAAGGCTGCTAATTTGGCTGCGCGGTCAAAGATATCAATTCCTTTTGTAAAACCTAAACAGGTTCCGGATGGATATCTGGTTTTTTGCAGCCACTTCTCCGGTATTCCTTTTGCACCGTATTTTGCTCCGAGAACGGCTCCTGCTACAGCTCCTATGGTATCTGCATCCCGTCCAAAATTGCCGGCGAGAATCAAACCTGACTTAAAACTGCCATGTTCTAACTTCAGGCACCCAAATACTTCCGGCAACGCCTCCGCCACCGTAGAACGGTGTGTGGAGAATAATTCATAATGCAATGGCATCCAGGCATCTGCAATATCACCTTCTGCATCATCTACAATTTTAAAGGCACGTAATAATGTTTCCTTAAACCAGGACCCTTCCGGTGCTGTTTTTAAAACAGCGTCTAATATTTCGTCCATAGAAGCATCAACCATTGCCAGGGATACTGCAACAGCAACGGCCTGTGCTCCCCAGACACCATCCATATGATGGCTTACGCTGGCATCAATTTCCGCCAGTCTGGCTGCTCTTTCGGGATCACCTGCGCATAGGATACCAATTGGGCCGCTTCTCATAGCAGCTCCATCACTTAAATAGTAAGCATTGAATCTTCCTGATTCCGGCGGACGCATGCCTCTGCGCAGATTATTGCACGCTTCCACCTCGCTGACACCGCCGCGTTTTAACTCATCTTCTGTTGCCACATGTCTTAACCACATGGTCACTACATCTTCTGAGGTAAAATCACCACCGGCTTCAATCATAGTTTCAGCCGTCAAAAGGGCAAATTCCGTATCGTCCGTACTCCAGGAAAAGCCTTTATTAAAGTCCGTAGTTATTCCATAATCTCTTTGGTTTTCCGGGCTTCTTGCAGCATCACCGAAGGAGTCACCGATCGCTAAACCACCGAGTGAACCGATTGCTTTATCCAGCGCAATTTCTTTATTTTGAATCAGATATTCTCTAGTTAACATCATACGTTCCTTTCTTCCCTTGATTATTTCAATATCGTGTTCGCATATTCTGTAATTTCTGCTCCGCCTAACGCATTCCAATCTGCAACAAATTGATCGAATTCATCAATGGAACGGTTACCGCTTATTACATCCGCTGCAAATTCTATGTAAAGTGCCTGACTTGCATCCCAGTTTGTTGCATATTCATCGGGTATAACAAATGCATTGTCAAAAGAAGAATAGGTATTGACCATGTTTAAAGATTGAAGGGCTGCTTCGCTAAAATACGGAGTCTCACTTGATATGGGCGCATCAAAATTTGCAATTGATTCATGGAAACGAGGCCACCATTCCGATATTTTATCGGTTAATACAATTTCATTGTTCTCTATATTGTATTCTTCACCTTCGTAACCCAATTTGTCAAGAAGCTGACCTTCCTTGCCGGCCATATACTCCAAGACTGCAAAAGCAACATCCTTATGATCCGAATATTTGCTGATTGCCCAGCCGCGGGATTCCTTACTGACATCACCTGGAGTATATCCTTGCGCTTCACCTTTTGCCGGCGGAAGAATAACTAACTTTGCATTTTCACCATTTTGTGTAACCATCTTATTATTGTAAACATTAACGACACTGCCTTGGGTTCCGCTTACAACACCAACTTCGCCATTATAAAAGGCACTTTCTTTTGTATCCCATTTTTTTGTCAGCCATTCATTATCCAATAAGCCCTCTTTATAAAGCTCTGCATAAAATGCCAATTTTTCTTTTTCTGCATTTGTAACTTTACTGTAAACGTATTTATCACCTTCTTTTATCCAGGTTGCCTTAACCCCAAAGGCCAGATTAAATACGGTATCCAGCTCGGCTATATCTCCGGGTACGGTAAATGCAGCTTTTAAATTGTTGTTCTCTTTTAATTCCTGAAAGAATGCTTTGTAATTATCTGCAGTTGGATTATCCAAAAGTGTTTTACTTGATTTTGCTGCATCGAACCAGTCTTGTCTCACAACCGGAACCTTTATTCTATCCGGTGACAACCATAAAAGATATGGATAGTTGGCTAATCTTTGATTGTTATATGGCTGCATTAATGCTTTAATATTCGTTGAATCATTGACATATTGGGTCAAATCTTCCAAGATTCCCTGGGTAATGGCAAATTGATAATCGCCGCCCTGGAAATACATCAGATCCGGAATCTCACCGCTTTGAAGCAGCAGGCTCATACTTTCTGAATAAGTTCCATCAGAGATCGGCGCCAGTTCAATATGTACTTCCCGGCCAAGCTCTTTTGATACACCGCTGCTTACTGCTTCCAGAAATTTTACGGAAACTTCATCATCTGCTGACAAATCCTTTATTACTGCTTTAATTGTTACAGATGATGAATCATTCGTACTATCCTGAGTGCTCTGTACATTGGAATCGGAATCCATCTTTTTTCCGCAGCCGGCCAGGGTCAGTATTGCCATTCCCATAACTAATAAATATGAAATTGTTTTTTTCATTGCATACCCTCCATATAATTTATATAATTTTTTCTATGCCTTCCCACAAGCAAACGATTATCTACTCTTTCACACCTCCTGACATAACACCATTGGTATAGTATTTAAGAATAATTGGATATAATAATAGAATAGGTACAACAGCCACCACAATGGTTGCCGCTTTTAAGGAAGCGTTATCCAGTTGGGCAATCTTATTATTCGCTAAAATGTTGGATGCACCGACAATTACCTGTGAATCTGAATTAACAACAAATTGCCTTAAAAGCACCTGTAAAACAGTATGATTTTTGCTGGTTAAAAAGATACTGGATTTAAAAAATTCATTCCAGCGGAACACCGCATAAAACATTCCTACCGTAATTAATGGGATTCTGCATAAAGGAATCATGATCTTAAATAAGATGTTATAATGCCCCGCTCCATCTATTCTTGCAGCTTCCTGAATGGAAGCCGGAACCTCTTCCATAAATCTCATTAATATAATCAGATAATAGACATTTACACTTCTGTAAATAACCATGGAAAACAGGTTATCCAATAAATGAATATTTTTCATCAAAAAATATTCCTGTACAATGCCCGGCTCAAATATCATCATAATAATAAAGAAATACATAAAGACCTTTTTACCAACCAGTCCCGGCCTAGTTAAAACATAAGCCGCACTGGCAGTTAATATAATATTTAAAAGCACGCCGGCAACCGTAATAAATAATGAGTTCAGTATACTTCTGATTACAATAGGCTGTCCTAAAATAACCTGATAATTAACCGTGGAAAATCCCTTGGGCAGTATATCATATCCTTTCAGGCCATAAACTAAATCCGGTTGTGAAAGAGATCTTGCCAGGATATTTAATAATGGAACTAACATACATAAAGCTAAAAGCATCATAATAGAGCCGCATAGAAGTTTACCAACTGATATTTTCTTTCTTCTTTTCATCCTTTTCCTCCTACCATGCACCCTTACCAGTCAGCTTTTTAGAAAACAGATGGGTAGAAACAATTAAGAGTGTACCTATTACACCTTTAAATAAATTCGCTGCTGTTGCTAAGGAATACTGTGAATTTTGCAGACCAATCCGATAAACATAGGTGTCTATGATATCAATCTTAGAATTAACCGCAGCATTGGTAAAGTTCAGCACCTGATCCAGACCTGCATTCATAAAGAAACCGATATTCAGAATTAAAACAGTAACCATTGTTACAGCCAAAGCCGGCAGAATGATACTTCCAACAATCTGAAAGCGGTTAGCCCCATCTATTTTTGCAGCTTCATATAGAGTTGTGTCAATCCCCATAATTGCCGTTAGATATACTATGGAATCCCACCCAATGGATCTCCAGGATTCTGATGCCAGCAGAACCCATCTTATTGAACTTTTGCTTGTCAGCAAATTTACTTTTTCAAAACCAAAACTGGACAAAACGCTGTTTAAAATCCCGGTAGAAGGGGATAGAAATTCAAACCATATTCCTGCAATTACAACCCAGGAAAGGAAATGCGGCAGATAAGAAATCACCTGTACCCCCTTTCGAAAAGGACCTGCCTTGAATTCATTTAACATAATTGCAAAAATGATAGGCATCGGAAAAAACAGGAATATCTTCATCGCACTGATAATCAAAGTGTTTTCCAGTATCTGTAAAAATACCGGAGTCGAAAATAACTTTTTAAAATATGTAAATCCTACAAATACATTATCACCCTTAATCCGGTAATCATAAAAGGCCAATTTCATACCAATGATCGGAATCACATGGAATACAAAGAAATATAGTAAAGTCGGCAGTAAGGTAAGATATAAAACCCTGTCCCGCCAGATGCGCTTTAACCTTGATTGTGCCCCCCCAGCTTTTTGTTTTGCCATCACCCGACACTCCCTTTCTAAATGCTGACGATTAATTCACTTAAAGGTGCATGTTGTTGTGCCCCATAAACATCGGTATCGTAACAAGTACCCGATGATATTTTTCTCGCAAATGTAATTTTAAACCCCAACGCCTTGTCATAAAAAACGATTTGTGTGATTTTATCCTCAGTCAACCGGTATAGATTGCAAATCGTAGTTTTATTAATAATATTACTGTCTTTTATTTTTTGATATATTACCGGATCATCAAAAAGTACATCCAGAGTAATCTCAAAAGGTCCGCTGTTCTTTGAACGTATTACTTTCGCACAATCATATAAACTGCATTCCGCCATTTTTATCTCCTCCTTTCCATTACATATCAGGGTATTCAATGGGAAACATCTGGCAGCCATCTTCCACTTCCATTAAGTGATAAACAGAAAATTCATATACCGGACCAAATGGAATATCACTTGGCGCAAATGGGAAAGCCAGATTTCCGGCAGTGGATTTTCTTCCGATATAACCATAATGAAGTAAACTGGATCGGAGCGAACCGCATACTCCATCGGCAAGTTCCTGGGACTTTGCAATTACCTCAAAAACGATTCCGACTTCATGGGGTAATTCTTTCGAAGGCTCCAGTTCTCCCATGACACCATTCATTCCATAATTAATAAAGTGAATCGTATAATCTTCCTCCGGTATATCCGAATAATAAGTTCTGACTTGTTCTTCTGCAAGTCTCTCTATTTCCTCTAACCGTGATATCATAAGAGAATCTCTTACACCCGCTACCACAAAGGTTCTGTAGGCAACTTTCATGGCCCCCTCTAATTTAATACAGTAAGGATCTGATTGTTCAATCCTGCTTCCGGTTACAAATACGCTTTTTTCATCAACCTGCTTAAATTCACAATCTTTTAAATTTAAGGTTATTCCCGGACCATGGAGGATATATGGATGATCTTTTTCATAAAATGTATGTGCTGCCACGGAAAGAGGAGTGCAGATTCTTTCATCAGATAATGGTGTGATCATAAATCCTTCCTCTGTTATGGTTCCAAGGATGCAGTCTTTCGTAGTTCCCGGTACGGCGCAAAGGGCTGCACACTCAAGAATCTTACCAGCATGATATCCATAGCTCAGCGGAAATCCGTGATACACGGCTACTGCCGCAAAGGGAGATGGGTCATAAGCCCTTCCGCAGATTATGATATCAGCTCCCGATTCTAATGCTTTTACAATCGGTTCATGCCCCATCTGAGCCACAATACCATTGGTTAATTCCAACCGTTCTTCCGTCAATTCTTTTACAGAAAGGCCTAACGGCTGAACTTTGCCATTATGTAATTTTT
Source organism: Lacrimispora sp. (assembly GCF_032078915.1). Lineage (GTDB taxonomy): Bacteria > Bacillota > Clostridia > Lachnospirales > Lachnospiraceae > Lacrimispora. The sequence continues at coordinate 13,553 of NZ_DAMAUN010000098.1, forward strand.
CTTTTACCACTTCTTTAGGAATATCCGCCCATATGATTGCTGCTTTTTGTGATTGCAATGCTTGTTCCTTAAGAATTTCTTTTATAATATTCCAGGTCCATTCAACATGAACTCTTCCCCCGCTTCCTCCTGCTGACCCGATTATCACCGGAATCCCGGCTTTTGCCCCCTCCGTAATCATGATCTCCAAATCTTTTTTACAGGCCTTTTCACTTACAATTGCTACTCCGGCACCTAATTTATGCGGTCCTGCATCGGTACTTCCTGCATCGACAACAATCGCATCCGGTTTATAAGACATTCCTTTTAGAAAAGAAGACTTGGGATATCCGTAACCAAGGATTCCACAGGGTGCCAGTATTTTAATTTCTTTCTTCATATGACCTCCAGAATTCAATGTACTATTAAAGTTCATAAGTTTATCAATCTAATTGTTTAACAATTAGATTATAGCACAATTATCCAACAAGTCAATAATTTTTAATCATTTAATATCCATATTTACCAACCAAACTTTTCTGCCATATCATTAAATATTTTCTCACCGTTCATCATCCCATAGTCTTTCATATAAATAACCTCAACAGGAATATCCGGGTATTTTTTCACAATCGTATCCTTCATATATCCTACCTGTGGTCCAAGCAAAATTACATCACTCCCCGGAGCTGCGGACTGCAAACTGTGAACGGAATAGGCTTCGCACTCTGTACCTGCATAACCTCTCTTTTCTGATGCAGTGATAATTTTCTTGCACAACATACTGCTTGACATACCTCCGGCACAGGCAAGTGTTATTTTAAGCTTTTTCATATTTCTGCTCCCTTTCTTCGCTATGATTCATTAAATCCTTTGCTTACTCAATCAGTAAAACATTGGCTTATTTCTATTATACCAGCACCCCCAGGCTCTTTCAATTTTTCCAGCAAGATTGTGGTATGCGCCACGCTATTGCTGAATGTGGATGCTGCCTATTACAAAACACGTCTTATGGAGTCTGGTATCTGTTCTGCAGCCTTTTAAATGACACTTCCACCGAAGCTGTGCCCAACCAGAACGAAGTCACGCAGGTACCGTTTTGTTATAAAATCAACAACAGTAACGCAGTAACATATTTATGATCTTATAATATGTAATGCATCTGCCTTAGTGAGTATAACGATCGACAGGCATAAAAATATGCTCCCTCCTAAGTGACAAGCTTTTATTATTTCACTTGTTAACCCAGAAGGGAGCATATCAGATTTCACAACGCCCCATCGATACAGTCAATCGGATATTCGCAATCCGCGCCCCTGCTTGATGAGGTTAAATTTACTCCGCCAAAGCCTTAATCTCCTGATACTTCTTATGATCCGTATATAATTCTCCGGTATATGGATTTCTCTTTGTCTTATGTATTCTGTGGATCATATAGACAAATACTCCGATATTTGCAAGAAGAGCCAGCAAACTTATGACAAATAAAAACGTAGTATCCGGTGATACACCTGCCAGCGGTTGGATTCCTGTTCCGGTCAATACCGTATACCCGTCAGGGGAAAGCATTCCTTCCCGTATCGCTGCTTCTGCGATAGCCTTACTGGATCGGGAATGCACCAGAAAACTGCTGGCATCCTGAAATACCGGAAACGTCTGGGCAAACATACACCACAGTGCCAGCGTCTGGGCACGATGCTGCAGCCATGCCCCCTTACCCACTGTAAATGCACAAATTGTGGGGGCCAGTAAAAGCGCTAATCCGCAATACCATGCATGAGTCGGAAGGCAGTTATAGGTATAAGCAAAATTCCATAAATCATAGGCGATAATCCAGAACCACATCATATCAGGCCAAAGCATATCCTGGCTTTTATCCTTACTTGTCTTCTTTCGAATACAGATTCCAAACCAGCCAGTAATGGTCACAATATTTAAAAGACCTGCAATCCCGTTCATGACATTCCATGAACCGCCGATATAGTACTGAACCTGATTGTTCATATACTCCATAACCGGTGTCACATACTGGCTTACTTCAAAATCCCGGAAACAGGCTTCCAGGATATTGATAGCCAGAATTAACGGCGGGAAACACAACGCAATCTTATTATGCTGCAGCTTTTTGATATGACGGATACACCAAAAACCAATACACCCCGCCGTAGAAGAGTAAACCTTTGCCAGATGAAACCAGTCCATATAAGAAGTATCCTTTAACGTCGTCACCCATAAAACTGTTAAAACAACCGGAAGCACAACAAAGCAGCCAAACCCCACCCATTTAAAACGGCGGCTCAATTCATTTGCAGCAAACAACGATAAAAACACCCCAAGCCATACCAGTAAAACCAATATTGTCGGAACACTTTCTGAAAACACAAACATACCCATTCCTCCTTGTTTAACACGCTTCTATTACTTTAGTTGCACACGATCTCCTTTATTATCATGTCATCACCCTCCAGGATTTCCATATCCAAACTGCCGCAGTCAGGGCAGTTTAAATCACTGTAAACGGCATTAAATACCCTGCCGCAGCCTTTACATTTAACAATACCGGGAATGACGATAAGCTCCAGCTCAGTTTTTTCCATAAAAGTCTTATAGGAGGCAGCTGGCCAGCTTTGCTCTAAGTATCGGGGCACGATACCGGAAAGCTCGCCAACTTCGATGACAAGCTTGTGGACCTCAGTTACATTCTGCTCCTTTACGATACGCTCAATGGTGTGGACCATAGAGTTTAATACACCAAGCTCATGCATTGTTACCTCTCCTTTTCCCGTTAGCTTCTTCTGCCAACGCTTTCTTTGAGGGTGGTTGCAGCAATCTTTCCGGTACGTACAATTGCGTTGGCAGCAATCTTGACAGGAAGTTTTTCATAGGTATTGGGAACCGTGTTATAGGTGCGCTCCAGATGAATTGCATCAAATTTACATTTGGTAGTACACATGCCGCAGCCAATACACATATAACTGTCGATTTCTACCGCACCGCATCCAAGGCAGCGTTCCGTTTCTTTCTTTAACTGTTCCTCGGTGAAGGTCATACGTTCATCATAGAAGCTGCCTCTTTTCTCAGGAGAATGGCCGGGTCTCTGGCGGGGAGTCGTATCAAAATTCTGCAAATCGATAGCAACGTTATTTTTATCAAAAGCATGGTATTCACGTCGGTCACGGCCAAATACAAGAGACTGTCCCGGCTGTACATAACGGTGAATAGAGATTGCGCCTTCTTTTCCGGCTGCAATGGCATGGATAGCAAATTGAGGTCCGGTAAAACAGTCACCGCCGACAAAAACGTCCGGTTCCGAAGTCTGTAAGGTCAGACTGTCAGCTTTGGCAGTACCGCCGCGGCCAAGCTCAACCTTGCTTTCCGAGAGAAGTCCGCCCCACTCGATGGACTGGCCAATGGAAAGCAGTACGGTATCAGCTTCCACAGTGATCGTATCATTTTCTTCGTACTTTGGAGCGAAATGATGGTCTTCATCGAATACACTGACGCAGCGCTTAAATTCTACACCGGTCACCTTTCCATCTTCTGTCAGGATGCGCTTAGGACCCCAGCCATTATGAAAGGAAACTTTATCTTCCTCAGCCTCTGCAATCTCATCCGGTAATGCCGGCATTTCACTGGGACTTTCCAGACAGTAAAGATTAACAGCCGCAGCCCCCTGTCTTACCCCTGTACGGGCTACATCAATTGCTACATTTCCGCCGCCGATCACAACTACATTACCGGAAAGCTCTGCCTTTTTTCCAAGGTTTACATTGCGAAGAAAATCAACGCCGGAGATAACACCTTTAGCTTCCTCCCCTTCAATGCCAAGGCTTCTGCCCCCCTGTGCGCCTATTGCCAGATAGAAGGCTTCATACCCCTCTTTCCGAAGTCCATTGAGAGTAATATCTTTTCCGACTTCAATTCCGGTTTTAAAGGTAACACCCATTTCACGCAGAACGTCTATCTCAGCATTAAGAACCTCTTTTTCCAGGCGGAAGGAGGGAATACCAAGGGTAAGCATACCGCCAAGTTTTTCTTCCTTTTCAAATACGGTTACCTGATAACCATCAATTGCCAGGTAATATGCACAGGAAAGACCGGAAGGTCCGGAGCCGATCACTGCTACTTTATTTCCAAGGTGATAACGCATAGGCGGGATATAACGGATAGAACCATCCAGCTCCTTATCCGCAATAAATTTTTTGATTTCGTCGATGGAAACCGGTTCATCAATATCTCCGCGGGTGCATTCGCTTTCACAGCCATGAGGACAGATGCGTCCGCAGACAGCAGGGAAAGGATTTTCTTTCTTTATCAGCTCTAATGCTTCATGGTAGCGGCCGGAAGCGGCAAGCTTTATGTAACCCTGTACGGAAATATGAGCGGGACAGGCAGTTTTACAAGGAGATGTACCTTCTTCTGTAACATCTTTACGGTTCTCGCGGTAATCCACATTCCAGTTGCTTTCTTTCCAGACATGGTCACGCGCGGTATGTTCTGCCTTTATGGTAACAGGTGTTTTGGAACAGAGTTTTTGGCCAAGTTTTAAAGCATTAACAGGACAATTTTCCACACACTGTCCGCAGGCTACACAGTTTTCCTTTTTTACCTTGGCAGTGAAGTTGGAACGTATGGAATCTGGAGTATTAAAAAGTGTTGCAAGACGCAGGGAGAAGCAGGAGCAGCCGCAGCAGTTGCAGATTGCCGCTGATTCACCAAGTCCGTCGGTATGGGGCATTTCATGCATCAGTCCGTTATTCTCTGCAAATTTAATAATTTCTTTTGCTTCTTCCCGTGTAATCTGGCGGCCTCTGCCTGTTTTTATGTAATATTCGGCACCTTCACCCATCTGGATGCAGATGTCTTTTTCTAGATGACCGCAGCCCTCATCCAGTACACGGCGTGACTGGCGGCAGGAGCAGTCAGATACCGTAAACGTATCATATTTATCCAGGTAATAAGAGAGATGTTCCCAGGGTTTTGTACCGGGGATATCCTTGATGGACTCTTCGACTGGAATGACACGCATCATTGCCATGCCTTGAGGGAATTTTGCTGCCATAGGCGCAAGGCGCAGTCTGGTATATTCTTCAAAGGCTTTACCGATTTCAGGATGTTCGTTAAGCTGTTCACGGTTATTTACCATCATTTCTAACATACCTGGGGCAAATATATTCACAAAAAACCGTTCTTTATGATCTTCCTTATCCTTCCATACTTTAGCGACACCTGTGTAGGCCAGCTGCTCTAAGAGGGCCCTTGTCTCTTCTTTACTTTTTCCGGAACGCTTAGCGACATACTCGAAGGTACGGGGTTTACGCAGCCCGATAATCATAGCAATATCAGCCATGTCATCTGTTACAACACAATTTAGAGAGTAGTATTCGGGAGAATTTTCATCGATTTTGTTCATGGCTCCGGCAATACCGCCTACCATCTTCGCCAGTTTTACAATTTTGGGTCTTAATTCACTCATAATTTCCTTTCCCGCGCTTGTTTGCGCATATGAAGCTTATGAATACCTTTTATGATAGTTATACGTTTGTTATTCACACCAAGATTTTACTGCATTGCTTAACCAGTCGGTCCATTCCTTTATACCTTCATCTTTTAAAGCACTGATGGGAATGATAATAGCGTTGGGATTACGAAGTCTAATATTAGCTTTGCATTTTTCCATATCAAAATTAAAATACGGCATTACATCCATCTTGTTGATCAGTATCACATCGCAGATAGAAAACATCAGCGGATATTTAAGAGGCTTGTCGTCTCCTTCCGGTACGGAGAGGATCATAGCATTTTTTACTGCGCCGGTGTCAAATTCTGCAGGACAGACCAGGTTGCCCACATTCTCTAAGATTACAAGATCAAGACCCTCTGTATCAAGACCCTCTAATCCCTGGCGGGTCATTTCCGCATCCAGATGGCACATACCGCCGGTATGCAGCTGGATAGCCTTTGCACCAGTTTGCTGAATGGTACGGGCATCCACATCAGAATCAATATCAGCTTCCATAACACCAATATTAAGGTCGTTCTTAAGGACATTAATCGTACGGGTCAGAGTCGTGGTCTTACCGGCACCGGGACTGGACATCAGATTAAGAAGAAAGACCTTCTTATCCTTTAATTCTTCACGAAGCTTTTCGGCTTGTATGCTGTTGTCAGCAAAGACACTTGTTTTTATCTCAAGAACTTTAAAATCTTCCATGTGTCGCGCTCCTTTCTTTACCTTCCCTTTTCTGTCATCTGTTGAACGAAAAATCACTTTTTGGCATTTTCCTTTTCTTCAAAGGCCTTTCAACCGTCAAGATGCAGGAATATTTTTCATAAGTGTTCTGGTTCAGCCAGATGAATAGCTTAGTTTATTTTTTAACAATATTATTATAAAATATTCTATGAAAACTAGCAATAATGTAAAAAATAATTGTCATTATTACTTATTTT
>NZ_DAMAUN010000099.1:0-19962 GCF_032078915.1 Lacrimispora sp.
CGGGGATTGATTCGCTTTCCACCATGGATAAATAGGAAGCCATCATCATAGAAGCAGTTCTCTTTGTTGGAATCAAGAATCACTTTGATGATACGCCTTGCTTCTTTGGTAAGATAAATCATGCGGTCACCAGCGGAGGATTTTGTATGCTCTACGGCTTCCCATCTGGCAGGATACCATGATCCGTCCGGGCGTTGCCGTTCCTGTTTCTGAATCATTCGCTGAATATGTAGATATTTTCCGTCCGGGGAAATGTCTGCTTCTTTAATCCCCACAAGTTCCCCCAAGCGTACTCCTAATTGGAAAGCCAATGGAATAGCTAAAGCAGAGGTACATCCCTTTTCTTTAAAGTCTGACCATGCTTCCTCCTCTATTAACGGGCGTTCATTGGTTAGAAATACTTGCGTATTATCTTCCGGCTGTTTAACTTTTTTTAACAGCTTTTTGTCTACGGTAAACTGATTATAGGGATTTAGGGGAAGCAATTCATGGTCAACGGCATAATCAAGGCACTGACGGATAATCATGGACATGTTATAATACTGGGTTTTGGTTAGTTCTTTGTCCCTGACCATATTTAATGCCCATTCCTTTAGTGTGGCTTTTGTAAAGGTTCGAATATCCATGTCAATGATAGGGTCGTTAGTATAATAAGCGTTCCAGTCATTGTCTATGCGTCTGATATAGCTTGTGGCGGTTGTTTCCAGACCTTTGATATTCAGCCATAAAGGATAGATATTCCTTACGGTGGATAGCCGTTCCTGCTCTCTCTGGCTTTCTTCCTGCTGTTGCTGTTCCAGATAAAAGTTAATGATCTTTCGCTCAAGCTTTTCTTTCGTTGTAGCGGTAACGGGCTTTCGTCCCTTTGGTTTTGTAGAATCGGGAAGATACGAGAGAAAAGATCCTTTGTCATTTGTCCAGATATGGTAAAAGTTTTCAATGTGCTCTTTTAAGATGGCGTTCTCAATTTTTTGTTGTTTTTTCATGTTATATAATTCGAGAAGCTCTTCTGTATCTAAGTCCATTATATCATATTTAGACAAAATTATCCATCTATTTTGTTGTGTTTTATCTGATTTATTGTTAAAAATACACAATTATTATCACCTACTCGGTGCTAAGTAACTAGCAATTTTGTATTTGTTGTATTCTAAAGGCCTTTAAAATTATTAATCTATTCTATGTAAACCCATGAAGGGAAAAATTGAGAAAGTGGAATCGTCATTCCATTTTTTTGTGAAACTATAGCTTTGATTTTTTTGCATTTGATTGCTTCTATAACTTCGGGAAGCGGTATCCCTTTAATTTTTGATAATTCATAAGCTGTTACGAAAATTTCTTTAATGATGATACCTCCATATATTCTATTTGAACGGTAGGCGTTGCTGTTCTTCTTTGCTTAATTTATGGAATTTTTCATGCCTTTTCAAATAATCCTCGACTGAATCGTAAGTGGTAACCTTTTCTTTCGTAAAGACTTTTACTTTATGTATACGCCTTAAGAACGCTTGCCAGGTTTCCCTGTCACCCTCCTGTATCTCAGGATATTGCTTTTCTAAAGACCAGTTTGATATTATGTAAACTACATTATAGCAAGCATACTTATTATTGAACCTTGCAGGTAATTCCAATGGGTAAATATCACAATAATTTAACATTTCCCTGATACGGAGAGAACTTCTAAATTCGTCAAAGACAAGGATAGGCTGGCAGGTATATCCGTCAAAGGGGTGGAGGTAGTCGGTTACACGATAAACATTCTCACACCCATGCTCTTGTAACACACCGCTGGTCTTACCTGAAGCCGTTTCACCCCATACATAGATGACTCGTAAATCTATACGAAAAATCCCCTTAAATTTTTCCGTTAGAAGAGTAGTACGCACTTTGTCTATTTTATCTATGTTTAAAATATAATCCTGGTTTATTGCTAGAATTTCAGCATTTGAAAGCCCATCGGATACCATCTGGTATAGCTCGGTCATGTCGCCACGCTTACCCTTACTGTCAGGCGGTGGGGTTCCATACTCGATAAAACTACCCTCCACCTGGGTACCATGCTTGATATCATCTTGCCATTTACCAGATTTTTTTATGTAGGTAATGTTATCAGTGACGGTACCTTTACAACTCTCGATATGACCCCCTGGAAAATGTTTCTGTACCATTGAAAACCGAACCCTTGAATCAAAGACCACAAAAATATGAGTATGGAAAGTTGAGCCTTGTTCATCTGCCATGCAGCAGTAATTTAGGGTCTTAAAATTGCTTCTTAATGTTTCAAAAATCTTTTCGTGGGTATATCCCTTTTCGATGGGATTGTTAATGGTAAGCTGGTATTTGTTGGATTGACTGTCCTTTTTTTGTGCCATGTTGTTTTTCCTTTCTTGCCCTTTTTTTAGAATCTTAGGCATTTATCTAAGATAGAGTATATATGTGTCTGAGAAACCGTTCGATAGCCGAAACAGCAAAGTCTTGCCAGAAGAGCAATGTTTTCAGAAATATCTTGACCTGTCATTTCTCTTTTCGTATTTTGTGCAGTTTGTGCAGCTATAACGAACATTGCTTTTCCCCTTGTAGGCACTGGGCTTTTTCACGTTTGTTCATTTTCGGGGTAATAATATACCCGAAAATGCAAGCGTAGCTTGCATTGCTACATTTGGAACTGCTTCGCTTTGGGCTTCGCCCACGCTATGCAGTCCCAAACTGCGCAATATTACTTTCTGTTTGCATACTTCCTTAATAAGTCCTTTAACTCCTCTTTGCTCGATATACGAGGAATTACAAGGGGCCTTAAGGGCTGTCCATCGATAAGGATCAGTCCTTGCCCCTGACCGGGAGCGTATGTTTTCTCAAAGGCTTCATCTTCAAAATGCTCCCCAGCAAATAATGTTTTACGGCTTTCAAAATTTAGCCTTGACAAACCAACACATATTTGGTAGTTATCAATCGCACCTATGCCACTAGGGAACAGGCTGGCACTCATACGTTGTTGGATACACCAGACATAAGTATGTTTTGAACGCCCTAGCATTAATAAATTGGAGATTTTCCCTTTGATCTCTTCGCATTTTTTCTTATCAGCCTGTGCAAGCCATGTGATATATCCGGCATATTCCTCGATGAGAAGAAATTTTATTTCATTGGAGTTTTCTGGAGTACCTTCAAAGACCTTATAGAAATCCTCGATTAAATTGGTCACCTTATCAAACTCTGAAAAATTTTTGCTCAATCCTTTATAGTCCCCGGATTTTTTGAAATCCCCTATCCAGAGTTCAACGTTTTCTACTGTTTTTAGAAGATTGTACAAAAAGTATAAAACTGCCATCGATTTCCCAGAACCAGTACCTCCGATACAGCACAGATGACCTGTATCGGAGAAATTGGCGAAAATAGGGGTTCTGTATTGGGCATCATAACCCAGTTTTACTAGATTATTCTTCAAAATCTCCCCCGTTTCCTTCGAGTTCGCGTTCTAACTCATCATCAACAACAGTTTTAATCGAATTTTTCGCTATGATTTCGGCTTGCCTTTTCCTAGCCATGACTAATTTTTTGAGATTTTCTTTTTCGGCATCTGAAACTGCATAGACAAGAAGGAGTTTATAACTGCTTTCTTCTAATTTCTGAAAACATATATCGTTATGAAAGCTTTGCAACCCACATTCTGCCATATGCTCTTTAAATACGTTGTTTAAAATATTCCTTATAATAGGAAAGCTTTCATCATTTCTACATACTATGTGAATTGCGATGGCTGGCAAATTATACTTTGAATATGTACAATTCTTCCATTCAGTATAGGCTATAGGAAGCTCGTTATATGGTGCAAGACTTTCCATGAGCTTTCTGATCAAGACCTCATCGGGAGCATACTGGATTTGAACCTTCTTTGAAAACGAATCCTCTACGAATTTACCAAAGTGTAAAATGATTTCATCAATTTTTGCTTTTGATGTGTTTAGATCTTTTTTTGTTATTATGTGATACAAAGCGATTGGAAAAATATAAAACCAAAATACAATCATTATTAAAGCCTGTAAAATTTCCATACGAATTCCCTTTCCTTATTAAATTTGTTTTGTTTGGGGGTTCCGACATACAAGAGTTTTGAGGGAACCCCTAATATAAGTATTAGTTTTCTAACAGCTTTACACGCGGGATGTTGACAGAAACTGACATAAAGCCAAATTCCATTTTATAAATCTTTATGATGGCTTCATTGATAGGTACATTTATGTAAATGGCTTCTGTAGCCCTATCAATGGTATCCTGCTCAATCACTGGCTTTGTAGTATTCACCTTGAACGTGACACTATTGAATGTAAGAGGGTCGACGCAATAATAGCTAATGCTATCAATTACATCTGTCTTTTTTCCACCATCATAACGGAAATTGGCCTTTACCCCTCGTAAAACAAAATCTTCACTTTCAAAAAAATCTTTTCCTGTAAGTACTAAATCCTTAGCTTTAATTTTGTTGTCGCTCATTCTGATCGTATTGCTCATTTTTTTCCTCCTTGTCATTTTGGCACCATAAATTTTTCACCGGTGCATTGTTGTCTATTTGTACAAATCTTTATGCAGTTTTTATAAACGGCATTGTTTTTCTCCTTTCTCGCTCCCAAAACCCAGAACGGCTATCTAAAATAAGTATATAGTAAATAGAAAAAACAAATAATAACAGAAATGACAAACATCTTGCCAGAAAAGCATATTTCAGGCAAGATGCTATTTTGTAGTTTATTTATTATCTTGCATCAATTTTTCAATGAAAGGCTGACGCCTATCTTCTGGTAAAAAATTTAGCATTGTTGATATTAAACATTGAAAAATATGTTCTAACTGTTCTGTTTCTTCCATATTATTAGGGTTCTTAAAACTTGTAAGACCCAGCAGGTAATCTGTAGAAACATTGAAAAACTTAGCAATCTTAATGACATTTGCTATGGAAAGTTTACTATTATTTGATCTTGCTCTTGAAAAAGAACTTGCATCTTTATAACCTGATTTTTTAGCAACGAATTCTAGTTTATCGCCGGTTGACTTCAGTAAATCTTCAAACCGTTTCCACATGGTTATCTGATAACCATTAACGGAGATTGGCTCTACTTCTTTACAATACTTCGTCTGGTTTTCTCTTGTTAATTTTGCATTTCTTTTTTTGTTTTCTACAACAGTTTTGTTAACATCTTTCATATTATTGTCCTTTTGGACAAGTACTTGTCTTTTGTATTTCAGCTGATGAACTCATTATAGCTAAATAATGAAATTCCAAAAAGGGAACACAAAAAAAGAGAGCCTTGTAGTTTGCTCTCTTTGCATTACAGTCCTCTATAGAAACATTTCTGTCCTAAACCCAGACATATCAGTCCTGAAAAAAAAACAGGACGGAAAAGTTAAAAATTTTTATTTTTATTATAGATTATGCAGGAATTGACCTTTTCTAGATGTTCCCGAAGACATTTTTTATAACTGGTAAGCGTAAGAATATCGGAACGCAAAAGTTCTGTATACTTGGTTGATTCTAAAAAGGCTTTGTTCCTTTCAATGGCATTATCCTCTGCCTTAATTTCTCCCCTGGATTTTATAAAAGCAGTGGCAATCTGCATATTAGGCAGATATAAAAATTCCTGGATCAATTTATCGATGGTTTTGCTCTCATCCCTATAGCCATAGCTGTTCGATGATGAAAAGCGTGCTTCAGCAAATTTATGGAGTTTTGGTAAGGTGCTATTGTTTATAGGAATAAGGCACTCTTCTCCAGTAAATATAGAAGAATGTAGATGAGTTATTTTGGAAAGTCCATTGATTTTCTTCTTAGCGGTATCTTCGCTCAATGCATTTATGGCGGTGTAGTTTCCATGCATGATATCATCATAATACTCATACGTAATATCAAACAATCCATAAAAGTTGAAATTTACAACAGATTTTTTAGATGTATAGGATACCTTATTTTCAATAAATATCTTCGTCTTTATGGTCACTTCGATAGGAAATTTTGTTTCCAGCCTGAATTTGCTGTCCCTTTCGTTAGGGTCGGACTGATCCCAAACCTCTTTATATGTTTTTCTCCAAAGTTTAGAAAATATGTACCAGTTTACACATAGAATGTGTTTTGCTTCTAATTTTACTTCTTCCTGCATATGCTGTCCTCTGATTATTAATATTTATTTTATCAAATGCCTAAATTATATTTAAAAGAAAGTCTGAGCTTACCTGAAAAAAGGAAGCGATAACAGCAACTTCATAATCAGCAACGAAACGAATTCCCTGTTCTGCTCTTAAAACGGTAAGATCTGACCACTGTAATCCCAGGAGTTGCAGCTGCTCTGCAAGCTCTTTCTGGCTTAACTTCCGTTTGGTACGCAAATCTTTTAGTTGTTTTCCAATGATATTTTTTGAATCTCCATATTGATAAATTTTCATAAAATCGACCTCGACTTCTAAAGATGAAATATAGGTTGATTTTACTAGATAGATGGAATATAATACTTCTAAAGATGAAGTTTTTTAAAATTTTACACATACTATGGTCTCTAAAAAATTAAATGTCTTTCGCCTGTCTTTATATATGGTATTACAATAGAAGAAAAGAAACTATAATCATCTATGATATAAAATTATAGAAACATGGAGGATTTAGTATGGTAGCGATCGAAGAGGATTTAATGAGATTGCAGGATGATATGATGGAATTACACAGGCGCATGAAAAGTTTGAAAGAGATGATCTGTATTCTGGAAAGTGGGTTTGAAGCAAACAATGACGATAACTGTAATTATATAATATCATCTCTAAAGGTGATAGAAGAACAGTTGAGTAGTATGGGAAGAGTACTGCTAAAGGATATGGACGTAATAGCTTCTACAATAGAAGCATAGAGGTTTAAATTCCCTTATTCTGCAATGATGCAATAATTGTAATAATGGCTTGTACATCGTTCTGGGACAAGCCATCTAAATTAACAGGTTCCTTTGGCTTAATTCCCAAAAGATAGTCAGTGGATACTTTAAATTGATATGCAAGTTTTATCAGGGTTTCAAGACTGGGAGAACGTTCCCCTTTTTCTATGGCAGATATTAAGGCATTTGTGACCCCAATTCTTTTAGAGAGTTCTGTTTGTGAAAAATGCTGGCTCATTCTTAAAGCCTTTACACGCTCCCCTAAATTTTCTATCATCATATGATACCTCCATTATTTATTTATTAACTCATTGTAAAGTGAAATAAACAATTAGTGGTTGATTATTATAAACTAATAGTTTACAATAATTTTATTACATACAAAAAGGAAGAATATGGAAGTTAATTACAAATGAAAAGGAGCTTAAGGGCATGACAGATATTGTATTGACTGGGGTAATACCAGTGATTAGTGGTGTGCTAACGGAAGCAGGAATAAAAGTGATAATACCCAGTATAGGTGAAGCTGCAAAGGCGGTTGTAAAAGCACTGGACAAGAAGCTAAATGGAAATGTAAATAATATGAGTGAGGAAGAGGTATCGAATATTGTTACAAAAGAGATTGGAAAAACGCTGGAAAGCAACTTCAAGGAAGAACTGTCTGGCGTTAAAGACGAATACATTTCCAAATTAGTCAAGGAAGAATTTAATAAAGCAGCAGATAAGCAGAGTTCGCAGATTGAAAATATAATTAAATATTATATGGAAATTAGCAAAATGGATGAAAAGATAGATGATACATTGCTTTTGGAATATGAACAAAATGATATAGTAAACATTGAAATATATTTTAGCAGATCTCTAACAGAAGAAGAAATGTTGGAATTTATGGACCTGGATCGTTTAACTGAAGCGTATGACCCCGAAGCTATTGATTTTATGAATCTTGACATGGGAAGTGATAGTATTGCACTAGGATTTGATGGTCAGGAAGCAAGCAGATTTGAGGTCGCAAGATTTGCCCTTTTTATAGACAAGTATTTGCGTGGTATATCTTCTTATTTATATGTAGAATCAATAACGATGATGTAAGAGTATTTTAGTTCCATTAGGGAGACAATGTCTTCCTCGTCAGTATAATAATTACAAAATTAAGGAGGTATACCAATGAGAGATAAAGGGAAAAAGGTAATAATCTTAACAAGAATAATATCATTATCCTTATTAGGAGGTTTAGCAGGGACAATGAGCTCTTATGCTAAAGGCCCAGGAGAAATCACTCAGGTATCACAGACAGTCCCTATTGAAACCTACAAGCAATCTATGGTAAAGCAGTTAGGTAATTGGAGACAGAATACAAATGGAACATGGTCGTTCCTAAAGTTTAATGACCAAGCAGTATGTAATGCTTGGCTAGAAAGTTTAACCGAGCCGGGAGCGTTCTATTATTTAGATAGCAATGGAATTATGCTGGTAAATGCTACTACACCAGACGGATACCAAGTAGATGGAAATGGATTGTGGAGAAGTCAGTTAAGTAGTAATGAGACAAGCAATTCGTCATCTGCAAGTAGTAAGAGTGAGGGAAATTCCAGGATAGATGAGTTATCTCAGGAATTCTTGGACTACGTAAAAGAAAATGCAGGTGCTTCAGCTTATGGTGGTTTGCATTAGGAACAGAGTATAAGCAAAGGACTGGATAACTTTCCAGTCCTGTAAACTAGAGAAAAGATGTATAAGGCTTTTAATTGAGCAAAGTTAATAATATTCATATTCATGATAAAGGAGGAAGATAGCGTGAAAAAGAAAGTAGTAATACTAGTAGGGATGGTATCCTTATCACTACTAGGCGGTTTGGGTGGTTTAATGACTTCATATGCTGCAGGACCAGGGGAGACACAGGAAACCCAGACAGTAGCAAAGCCTGAAACTTACAATCAACAGTCAGTAAAGGCACTGGGACAATGGGAGCCACAATCAAATGGGACATGGGTCTTCCGACAATTCACTGGAGGGGTGCTAGTAGACTCGTGGATTGAATCGCTAACAGAGCAGGGGGCATATTACTATGTAGGAACTGATGGAGTTATGTTAATCAACAGCAGAACTCCTGATGGGTACAATGTAGATGCAAACGGTCTGTGGAGAGACAAACTAACTTGTACTGCACCAAGCGTTTCAGAAAATAGTACAAACTCAAGCAATAAGAACACAAACAGGTATAGTGATGAGGTATCATCAGAAGCACTTGAAATGATGGAGAGGTATGCAAATATGTCTCACGGCAACCTACACTAAAGTTAAGACAAGCTAAGGACTGGATATCGCTCCAGTCCTTATTAATTAGCTAGATGGACATATTACAATGGAGGAAATACATATGATATTAAGTAGACCAAGAAACAAACTTAAAAAGATGCTGGCAATATTAGTAACGACTAGTTTATTAGCCAGCTTAGTCACGGGAGTATCCTTTGCTGGAATAGACAACGGAAATGCTAATGGTGGAGGAGCCGTAGAGGTTGGAAATGATCCAGTGTATGCTCACAAATTCATGGCATATATAGACAACCAAGGATACAGGCTCTCAATAGTTGATAAAGACGGATTGAGAGTAGCAAATTCAGTGGACAAGCTAGGAAAGGTGGAGAATCTTTCCTAGCCATTTCTATTTTTGGGTTTTTCTTTTCTACTCCAAGCTATCAAGGGCAAGCTTTGTTCCTACGGAACCCTTGACAGCTTTCTTTTTTAGAACCATTCTGAACCTTCTATTTTGCAGAATATTATATGAATTTTTATAACATATGGCCATTAGCTTATTAGTATGATAGTAAGCGCCAAATATTAGCACGGGTTTAATTATTTACCCTTACTTTATATATAATGGTTTATCATGTGACAGGGTATACATGGATTCGGTATATCTATGATTTTATATGTTGTAGTCAGTTATGACGGTTTATCTTTGTATGGGTACAGAGTGGGTATAGAAAATAAAGAAGATAGTTATAGTTAAATCAAGAAAAAAATTTCTCAAAACGGTTTGCAAATTAAAAAAATGTTGAAATTTGCGATTAAGCTTTGTTGACAGCACTTTAAAATCAAGTTAAAGTTATAATAGTAGAACTGATTGTATACCTGATTTAAGGAGATGAACTAAATATGAGAAAGAAAAAATACACAATAATTGCACTTATAGTCATTTTTTTAGTAATTTTAGTTGGCGTAGGTACTGGTTATTATAAGAGGCATTATGGGATTCGCTTTGTTTATTGCAGACTGGTTGAAAGTGAAGATAAGAAAATTATCTTTAAAGAGTTACCAGGAACTTTTGATCCTGCTGAATATGGTCTGTATGTGTATTATGAAGCATCACCTAAAGTTTTCGAAGAAATGAAAACACTTGCAGCTAGCAAAGGTGTTGACATCAATGGAGATATTTTTATAGAATTTTTATACAATGATCTAGTTGATTTTAAGAAAGAAAAGGATGGGGTGTATTATAAAATCCGTAAAGTAAATGATATAAAAAAATCCGACTATATCCCACACTTATAAAAAGAAAGGAGATACTTAAGTGAAAAAAACATTAATTTCGACAATGCTTATGCTCATGTTTTGCTTATCAATTACTAGGTTTAATGTTCAGGCAGCATTAGTGGAAGACGAAAGTGTATCGACCATAGAGATTGAGCCTCGAACAATTTTACATCTAACAAAAGCGAAATATAATAGTAACGGTACAATAGAAGTACGCATAAATTATTCTATTCAAGATTCGTCCGGTCAGGTTATCGGTGTTCAAAGTGCTTATATATCTTACTATGACCCAGCACGTTATAGAGCCGTGAAAGTCATGAATTACGGCATATCTGGAGGAAGTAGTAATTCAATGTATGTTACAGTTTCTTACCAATATATTAATGATAATCCAGGCGCAGGCTGGCACAATGAAACAGTGGTTATTTCCCCGTAACTACGTAATTGTATCTAAATTTTAACTTGTAATCAATTAGGTGTGAAGGTATAGTCGGATAATCTAAATAAGAGAGGTCCTCTATAATGTAATAAATTGTAGAGGTTCTTTTTATTATGGCATAAAGATTCACTTTTGGTTTAATTTATGCAGGCAAAAGGTCTTTGATGTCCAGATCAAAGGTTACTTCGTCGTGTAAAGAATCGGGTGTGATGGAAGGTGAATTCATATCTACCAAAGCCGATTGAACGGCACGTATTCCGAAAAGTCAGGAAAGTTACTGGACATAAAATATTCTAGTTTGGGTTCCTTTATGCTCCAAGCTATCAAGGGCAAGCGTTGTTCCTTCGGAACCCTTGTCAGCCTTCTTTTTTGAAGGATAGGTATTGGGGGTAGAGTACGGGGTAGAGTACAGAAGAGCCACTCTCAAACCTCCTGTATTTACGGTATTTTTTGCATGGTGTTTGGGTTCGAGTCCCGTCTCGCGCTTTTTTTATTTGTAACGGAAGCCTAGGTTTTATCAGGTTTCCGTTACTTTTTGATTTGTAAAAATGTTATATCGGGGTAGACATGGATAGACATTAATCCGCTAAAGCCTTTTCCATATACGGAAAGTGATGCTCGGTGGTGGCTTAATATGGTTCAACAGAAGGATGGTAAAAATGGAATATTATTCATAAAGGTAATTTAATAAACATCAATGTGTATAATAGTTTATTATAAACTAACTGATTCTAAAGTGAGGATAAAAATGAACGGACAAAATAGAATTGATATTAAAATAGGTGCAACAGTAAAAATTGTATTGAAATCTGACCAAAGAACCGGAAAACTGACAGAGGGAATCGTTGGAAAAATACTAACAAACAGTAGCTTCCACCCTCATGGTATCAAAGTAATGTTAACGAATGGACAAGTGGGGAGAGTCCAGGAAATACTATAATTTTGGAATGAAGAGAGGATTCGAGTCCTGTCGCGCGCTTTTTTTATTTGCAGCGGAAGCCTTAATTACTAAGGTTTCCGCTATTTTTTCGTGTTTACAGCGTGTTTACAGCTGATGACAACTGATAAAAGCTTACAAATCCTTTTCTCCCAGGTCATAAGTTTATTTCTCTATGATTATACTATTTGTAGTGGAGTGCAATGATCGCAATAATAGAAAGAAGGTTAAATTTATGATAGGTAAAATCATCAACCGAATAAAAGGTCCGGTAACAAACAAAGAGTTTATAAGTAGATTTATAGTTTCTACAATTTACTCATTAATTGCTACATTCATAATTTGCATTATTTTTAATCGTTTACCTGACAAATATAGAAACCTGAAGTAATCCTAACATGAAACCCGGTAAACGTATGAATCGGTGGACAAGCTGCGGAAACATGTTAGGCAATGTACGCTTCTCCATATTTTACATAGATTCTGCGGCGGTAATATTCGGCCCATCTTCGCTAGTCCAATTTTAAGGATCAGAAACGGATTTCCAGTTATGGAGATCTGTTTTTTTATGGGGAAGTAATTGAATTTGGGATGCTTCTTTTTTAAAGTACTTATGCTATACTGAGGAGAGATTACTAAAAGGCCAGCAGAAAGGAATCAAACGTATATGGATATAAATGACTTAACCGGCTTGGACTTCAGGGGCTGTGTGCTCATACAAAAAGGTAATGAAACGATTTTTCAGAAGTCATTTGGGTATGCGGATTTACCGAATAAGGTTCCAAATGAAAACGATACAAAATTTGCGACGGCATCTGCAGGAAAGGTTTTTGTTGCTGTTGGAATATTGCAGCTAATAGAGCGAGGACTGCTCAATTTTAATGATGAAATAGGAAATATTCTGGATTTTGATTTAAAGGACATAGATGGTACAATAACCATAGAGGAATTGCTGACCCATACTTCTGGAATACCGGATTACTTTGATGAAGGGGTTATGAGTGACTATGAGGAACTGTGGGTCGATTTTCCCAACTATAAGATACGTTCAAATAAGGACCTGCTGCCGCTTTTTATTGATAAGCCAATGATGCATCCGCGGGGAAGCAGGTTTCAATATAATAATACCGGCTTTGTCGTGCTGGCTATGATAATTGAAGAAATAACAGGATCAGCGTTTGATGAGTTTCTGAAAGAAAATGTATTTGCTCCTTGCGGTATGGTTAGCACCGGGTATTATGAATTGGACAGACTGCCTGCAAAATGTGCGGTAAATTATATTTACAATGAAAAAGGTAATGATTACCGCACTAATATTTTCAGTGTGGACGCTAAAGGAACAGGTGCAGGCGGCGCCTTTACAACAGTAAATGATATAAGCTTATTTTGGGAATATCTGATGTCCGGCCAATTGCTTTCGCCAGAGATGACAGCGGCTATGATGACAAATCATAGCGGAGATGCGCAATGCTATGGTTACGGCATTTGGTTAAAAAAACAGGATAATGGTTACAGACCATATTTTCAAGGCTGTGATCCAGGTGTCAGCTTTATTTCCAGCTATGATGCAGATGAAAAGATGATGATCGTTTTGGTAAGTAATTACGGTGATAACGTCTGGGAACTTTTAAAAAAGATAACTAATAATTTAACAAAATAAATGCAGTGCGCAATACTTTTTTTTGCGATTCAGCTTAAGTATGAATAAGAAGAACTGAAATGTGGTATACAGGTATTTAAGAATGTGGTAAAATGCAGTTATATTAACAGGAGATTTAAAGCCCATTTGACAGCCTTGTAGATATCTTGCTATACAGAAACTATGATGGGTAGAAGAGGATTACTCAGAAATTACTCAGCAGAAGATAAGGAGGAGCATATGTTGGATAAGGTGATTACAATTAGCCGGGAGTTTGGAAGCGGTGGACGAGAGTTGGGCATGAAGCTGGCTGAAAGGCTGGGAGTTCCATTCTATGATAAAGACCTGATTTCTTTATCTGCAGAAGTAAGTGATCTGGAGGAGGAAGCATTTCTGCATTACGACGAGCATCTCCCCGTCCAGCAGGAATCCTTAGAACAGCTTCATTATTCTCCCTTCTCTACAATTTATGAGATTTCCATGTCAGATCAAATTTTTCTGGCACAGTCTTGTGTGATACGAAAGCTGGCAGAAGAGGGACCATGTATCATCGTTGGACGCTGTGCGGACAGGGTGCTTGAAAGCAGCATTAATCTGTTTATATATGCCAGAATGGAAGAACGGATTAAACGGATGAATTCCCTTGAAACAGGCGTCAGCCCTGAATTGATGGAAGAACGAATACGGGAGATAGATAAAAAGAGAAGAGATTATTACCAGTATTATACCGGATGCGAATGGGGCAAGGCACAGAATTACCACCTTTGTCTGGAAAGCAGTTTGGTAGGAGTAGAAGGCTGCTTAAGTTCTACGCTGGCTTATTTGCAGGGGTTATTTAAATAAATGTAAGATATAAAGGAAAATATTGGATGGAAATGTAAGAATATTGTAAATGATAGTTTCCAAAATGGATGGTATAATGTAACAAAAAAGGAGAGTTAAGAATGATGAAATGGTTAGGAAAAGGATATAGGTGTCTGATCTCAGCCGTTCTGGTCATTGTTTTGGCGGTATCTTCCCAAGTTACTGGGTATGCAGAGCCGGTGTCCGGTCCTGGTGCCAATATTACCTCCGGCAATACCGGTTCGACCAATAACGTGACCATATATGTGAGCAAGAGAACAAAGACGCTTACATTAAAGCAGAATGGTGCCTTGATTGCAGAATACCCGGTCTCTATGGGCGCGGCCTCAGCGGAAGGAAATAAAAAAGTAGAGGGCGACATGAGAACACCCAGCGGGGAGTTCTATGTATGTACAAGAAATGATAAGAGCATAGCCTATCTGGCATTGGGACTTTCCTATCCGGGTATTAAAGATGCGGAAAGAGGATATGCAGACGGTATTATCACCGAGGCTCAAAGAGATGAAATAATAAAGGCCAATTTGGCAGGGCAGCAGCCGCCATGGGATACTCCTCTGGGAGGAGCTATTGAGATTCATGGCTGCAGGGTTCCTGACGGAACCACTCACGGCTGCGTTGCAGTGGACAACAGCGATATGGATGTATTGTGGAGTTACTGTAATTTAGGCGTACCGGTTACGATTGGACCATAAAAGGAATTTCCCCAAATATGCGGTTTTAGGCCGTTTTTGGGGATTTTTTTAATGCCTGTCCTTGTATTATAACTTCTGTTGTACTATAATAGATGAAATTATGATAAATTATGGAAGATAGAGGAAATGAAACTCAGGCCGCCTAAATGGTGGAGAAAGGCGGAATTTTGAGGAGACGGCTATGAAAAAGAAAGCGATATGGACGGCAGTGACCATTCTTTTTATCCTGTTCATATTTTCAAATTCCATGAAGCCGTCGGATATCTCATCGGCTGACAGCGGATGGGTGCTTCGGCTGGCACAGGAATCACTTGGATCCATGGGAATCAGCACAAGGTGGCTGACAGAGCACATAATCCGCAAAACAGGGCATTTCACAGAATATACCTTATTGGGAATTTTGCTGTACGGATGTATAAGGTCCTTTGACTTTCCGGCGGAGAGAAGATATTTTCTACGATTAACAGCCGGATTTATGGTACCATTTGTGGATGAAACCATTCAGCTTGGGGTAAGGGGCCGTTCAGGTCAGATATCAGATGTATGGCTGGATTGCGCAGGAGTGGCTTTTGGAATATTAATTGCCGCCTTGCTGCTCAGATATAGAAGAAGGGCGAAAATAACATGATGAAAAATTATAGAATGGTCCTGGAATACGACGGAAGCCGTTATGATGGATGGCAAAAGCAGGGAAATACGGATCAGACCATACAGGGGAAGATCGAACATGTTTTGGAGCGTATGCTGGGACAGGCAGTGGAGGTACATGGTTCAGGACGAACGGATGCAGGTGTTCATGCATTGGCCCAGGTAGCTAATTTTCATGGGAATACAGGGATGAGCCCAGAGGAGATCAGGGAATATTTAAATCAGTATCTTCCAGAGGACATCCGGATAAAAACCGTGGAGTGCGTGGCGGAGAGATTCCACAGCCGCCTTCACGCCCAGGAAAAAACCTATTTGTACCGGATCGATATGGGCGAAAAAAAGCAGGTTTTTGAAAGAAAGTATATCTACGACTTATTTAAGGAACTTGATATAAAGGCCATGGAACGGGCTTCGTCCTTTCTTATAGGTGAACATGATTTTAAAAGCTTTTGTGCCAACCGGAAAATGAAGAAATCTACAGTCAGGGTTTTAAAACGGATTGAATTTGAACAGCAGGGGAGCCGGCTTCTGATACGATTTACAGGAAACGGCTTTTTATATAATATGGTCAGGATCTTAACGGGTACGCTGATCGAAGTGGGATTGGGACAGCGTAAAGCGGAAGAGATGAAGGAAATCCTAAATGCAAAGGACCGGAATGAGGCAGGCTTTACGGCGCCGCCGGAAGGACTGTTTTTAGAACAGGTATGTTATAAAGAGTAAAGGCTGAAAAAGGAGTACTATGACAGAGTTTTTGGTTAGGACATTTGTTAAGGACTATAAAAAGACAGAGGATACTCAGGTACGGACCCGGTATGGGCTTATGGCGAGTATCGTAGGCATCTGCTGCAATGTAATTTTGTTCAGCGCAAAACTTTTGGTTGGAATGCTGGTGAACAGTATCTCTGTTACGGCAGATGCTTTTAATAACCTTTCTGACGCTGCTTCTTCTATCATTGGCTTTATAGGGGTAAAGATGGCCGGAAAGCCAGCCGACGAAGACCACCCCTTTGGACACGGAAGAATGGAGTACATTGCTGCTTTTATCGTAGCTTTTTTGGTCATTCAGGTAGGCTTTTCCTTTTTAAAAACCTCCATTGAGAAAATCATTCATCCCGAAGAGATGACGTTTAAGGCTGTGTCTGTTGCCATTTTACTGCTATCTGTTAGTGTAAAGCTCTGGATGGCGTTTTTTAACAATACTCTGGGGAAAAGGATCCAGTCCACAGTCATGAAAGCTACGGCGGCAGATTCCCTGGGAGATGTGATCACCACTTCTGCCACGATCGTATCGATCCTTGTTTATGGCATATGGGGGCTTAATATTGACGGAATCATAGGAATTGCAGTTTCTGTTATTGTCATGTGGGCAGGAGTGAAAATTGCCAAGGATACCCTTACTCCTCTCATCGGAGAACCGATTGACCCCAAGCTATATGTTGAGATTACAGAATTTGTAGAAAGCTACGATGGAATTATAGGGAGCCATGATTTGATCGTACACAACTACGGCCCTTCCAGAAGCATGGCTTCCATTCATGCAGAGGTGCCTAATGATGTTGACATAGAAGTGTCCCACGAAATCATTGATACCATTGAGAGAGAAGCAGTAAGAAAATTTGGGATATTTTTGGTAATCCACATGGACCCTGTAGAGACAAAAGATTCCAGGGTTTTGGAATTTGGGAACATGCTGAAAAATGTGCTGCAGGAAATAGATTCCAGGATTTCTTTCCACGATTTACGTATGGTAGAGGGAAAAGGCCAGATCAATCTGATCTTTGATCTGGTGGTGCCCCGGGAATATGACAGGAAAAAGAAGGATTGGCTAAAGGAAGAAGTCACGAAAAAGGTAACTGAAATAGATAAGCGGTGCTGTCTGATCATAACGGCGGAAAGCGGTTATGGGGTGGAAAAATAAGGTAATAAATATTTTCCATATTATGCAATAAGATGACAGTATTTAGCATTAACATAGTAGAAAGGAAATCGGATCCATGTTATTTATGGGATTGATGAGCCTTGGCGGGCCTGAGGATTATGGCCGTTTGAGCGACGAAGAGCTTCTTAAAAAAGTTGCGGTTGGGGACCAGGAGGCCTTTCGGCAGCTATATCAGAATACGGACCGGACGATATACAGCTTTATCCTGTCTATTGTAAGGCACCCCCAGGATGCGGAGGAGATCATGCAGGAGGTATATCTTAAGATATGGACTTCTGCGTCAGGCTATCAATCCCAGGGGAAGCCTTTGGCATGGATGTTTACCATCGCCCGGAATCTGTGCTATATGAAATTCCGTGAGCAAAAGCATGATTCGGATGTGACGCTTGAGGATTTAACCGGAGCGGAAACAGGAGAAGTCTGCTCTGAAATTGAGATGGCAGCTGATAAGATGGTTCTTCTTGCCGCTCTTCAAATTCTTAAGGAAGAGGAAAGGGAGATCGTTCTCCTTCATACCTCCGGAGGTATGAAGCACAGAGAGATCGCCGCCAGCCTTAAGATTCCTTTGGCTACAGCTCTTTCCAGATATAACCGTGCTATGAAAAAACTGGAAAATTATTTAAGAGAGGAGTAGGCTTTAAGATGGCTGAATTAAATCGCAGACAATTGAATAGACAACAGATTGAAGCCTGCTTAAAATCTGCGGCCGGGGATTTGACTCCTAATGTTTTGGAACGAATTGACTTGAGTACGCCTCAGATAAAGGCAGAGAAGGATAAACGTTCCGTTTTCTTCCTGAGACAGAGGGTCATTGCAACCTTAGTAGCCGCATGCTTTTGCATGATTGCTTTGGCCGGAGGAACATATACGTATCAGAATGGGAAAGTGGATTCTGTAATCGGAATTGATGTAAATCCAAGCGTGGAATTATCTGTGAATAAAAAGAATAAAGTCCTGACGGCAAAGGCCCTTAATGAGGATGGGGAGAGCATCATGCAGGACATGGATCTAAAGGGAGTGGATCTAAACACGGCTGTCAACGCCGTGATCGGCTCCATGGTGACCCACGGCTATCTAAGCCAGCTGGATAATGCGATCCTGGTTACTGTGTCCAATGACAGCATCAGCAAGGCACAGGGCCTGCGCTATGCGGTGGTGAATGACATCCGGAATACGCTGGAGGAAAAACAGCTGAAGGCGGTGGTCTATGATCAGCAGGTCATGGAAGAGGATGAAGTAAAACAGCTGGCAGAGGAATATAAGATTTCATATGGAAAGGCTTATTTTTTGAGGGAGCTGATTTTGCAGAACAATTCTCTTTCCATGGAGGATATGAAGGCGTTGGCGCCTCTTACCATGGAGGAGATCGCAAAAGTAATAACGGAACGCTCTTATGCAGTTGGCGGCAAGACCGATGCGGGGGAAGAAACAATCCCGGCACAGACAACCCAGGCTGCCACAGCAACAGTGCCTGAAACCATAGCGGAGACTTCAGCGGCGGAGGAATCAAACACTCCAGCCTCTTCATCAGAAACGACAAGCCAGGCACCGACTCAGGCGACCCAAACCCAGCCAACAGCCGCCACTGAAGCGGCTGCAGCAGAAGAGACCACTTCAGAAGCAGAAGTCGTAACGACGGAAAATGTTAAAGTTGATTATGTGGATTACGACAACGGCGTTGTTATGGTTTATTTTAAAACCAAAGTAAAATGGAAAAATCCTACGGTCTCAGTAAAAGACGGAGATGGAAAAACCTATTCCGCCAAGGTAGGAGATACGGATTCCTACTCCTGTGAGATTCATGTGACAGGGCTGCAGGGAGGTATGGAGTATACCTTCACCCTGGGCGGCATTTCTCCTAAAATAGGAAAGCAGACAACCGTTAAGGGAATCTTTGAGACTCCTGTGATCGGAGATGGGAATGCAGATCCGGATACAACAGACGAAGAGAGCGAAGAGACGAAACAAACGGAGCAGTCGGACCCTGCAAAGGAAAGCAGCCCGCCTGAGACAACCAAGAATGCGGCGGAAACCGGGAAAAACGGTTCCCAGGAAGAGTCTCATACAACAAAAAATCAGGAAGAGTCTAAACCATCAGGAAGCTCTTCCTGATGGTTTGTTTTTGGAAATAAAGTGTAAAATAGTACTTGACCAGAATGAAAAGCTATAGTATAATACATTCGTTGCACTGATGGGCTATCGCCAAATGGTAAGGCAACGGACTCTGACTCCGTCATTTCAAGGTTCGAATCCTTGTAGCCCAGTCATAAGAAAAACCAGTAAATGTAAGATTTACTGGTTTTTTTGTAGTGTGCCCAGCGGGCGCACGTTCTAATGGGTGAAAGTCCCTAGT
>NZ_DAMAUN010000100.1:0-16874 GCF_032078915.1 Lacrimispora sp.
TTTTTTGCCTTAAAACAAGGGTGAACCATGGGGTCGAAAATGATGCAGGTTAAAGGAAGGTGCCCTAAACGGGCCCCTTCCGCTCATAAACGCCCGCAATGCGGGCGTTTTCAAGGATAGCGTACGGTGCTGTAAATCGGCTTTTGTGCTGTCAAGGGTGCTGTAGCCACCAATAAATTACGCTATTAAGGTGTTTTTAAGGTGCTCTTGAACATCCACCGATCATACCTATTGTTTATTTCTGCTGTTTTTGAGACTTATTATTAGTGATTTCTGGTATCGACTTCCTGCAACTGTTCCAGTAATGTATGTTGTCAAAAGGAGGTGAAATTTTATGACCGAACAGGAATTACTCGATATGATTGTTTTAGAACGCATTTCTGCATTACTTGCAACACAGCAAAAATCGGCAGAAGAAAAACAAAAAGAACTAAGGCTGATTTCCCAAGCCGAAGCCCTCATACAAAGCCTACCAATGTCAGACAGTCAGATATTATCCCAATACATCAACTACATGGCCGAACAGTTAGCTTTTGAAGAAGCCTTCCTCTACCGACATGGCTTTATTGACGGTATACGGCTAGGAAAATTATTCAATTCTCTTTAAATTCGCATCTCAAAAGAGACGCCGCTCTGACATAAACAAGGACAGAACCTTGAAAAGACAGTTCTGTCCTTATATCAGCATATTTTATAACAGGTTTTAAAGTTTGCACAAAACTTATAACTCTCTTACTTATTCTTCAGATATATATAATCTAGCATTTTCCATAATCGCGTTCAAAATAAAACGACAAATTGCAGATAATACTTCTGAAGATTTTTCAAACCTTAGCATGGTTTGTTCTACACTTTGAAACTGTTGTAGTACACTTTCAAGATCGAGAATTTCCCACGGACTATTTTCATACCAGCCAATATGTAGATGATAATAGTACGCCAAACCCTCCCATCCCTTCTCTGTTGGTTTGAATTGCTCCATGATATCGTTAAAATAACCGTCCCAAGCACTTAACACTTCGACATCATTTTTATATTCTTTTATAAATCTTATTTCATTTTCCCCTTCATATCCTTTGTAAAAATCATTTATTATTTTCATGATAACCATCTCCCTTTTTAAGGAGCAGGAATATGTCCCGCTTTCATTATCTCACTTTGTAAACTACTCATTGTCCCTTTATTATACGCATCTACAGCGTCTTTCCACTGCCACATAGGTGTCCAGTCTCCATTCGCTCCAGGTGTATATATTTTTTCTACTCTTAATTGCCCTGTTGGGGTACCTGGCGTAACTTGTTCCACTACCCATGAGTTGCCAGAACCCCCTGGAGCATTCGGGGTTGGAGTATGCCAACGAGCTTTATAAGTATGCGTACCATCAGACCATTGATAAGTAATCTGATCATAACCTCCTGCCTTGTTTTGTATTTTTACAGTTGCATTATCAGGCATTTCAATTGGGGATTGTTTTGCCAAATCAGAGGTTTTACCTACCCAATCCTTCGCTGTTGTCTTACCCGAACCCTTAGTGCCTGATCCCCCCTTATCCACCTCCTCAGCCACAGGTTTATTCCCCCTGCTCTGGTTATTTCCCGCTCCAGCAACCGCACTATAATACAGTAGTGCTCCATATGCAAAATTTGTTACTCCTTCCGCTGCCACGCTCAAAAACAGCTTGTTTTCTTCCTGCCATCTATAAAATGGCTTTGTCTCTATCCTCTCCGCTGTTTCTTTGCAATCCTTCCTTAACAGCCTTATCATTTCTGCATTTATTACATGCGCATCCCAGCCCGTGGCAGCATCCATTCCATTCTTACATCCCGAGGTTTCTATCCCATTTACTAAATTCTCCAGCGCTCCCGTATCGCAGTACGGCATCAGACGCCCCAGCGCTCCCTTAATATACTCCCCCTCCAGGTTATTTTTACCATACAGTGTAAAAAGCTCTATCTCTCCCTCATTTTTCTTCATTCGATCCTCTATGAACCGAATCGCCATTTCATACTTCCCTTTATTCAGATACAGGCTTCCATATGGATTGTCCAGTATTTCACGCAGTCCCGGGTATTTCTTATCCATCTCCCTGATTAATAGGATCTGCTTTGCAAAGATCCCATCCTGCCCTGAATTGATGATTTTTAATTCCATCCCGGAAACTCTACATGAAAGAAGTGATTTCGTCGTTATGATTTCCTTCCCATTTATCTTTTCACCTTGTGGCTCCGGGTTTTCCCATTTTTCAGCCAAGTCCATTAAGGCCTCACAGGACCCTCCTGCATAGCAATCCCCTAACGGCTGAATATTATATAATGCCTTACAGTCGTCCACACATGCTTTCGGCAGGTTATTGACTTCTATATCCTCTGAGTCTACATATAAATAGCCGTCATGAGAACCATACGGGCAGCGTAACTTTGCCCCTAATACTAAGGGCTCCGGCGGCCCTTCCTCTTTCCCAAACAGCCAGGAAAACCAATTCATGCGCTTCCTCCTCTCATTCTACCATAAATTCCTCGATCCTCATACCCGTCACTTCCCTCCGATAAACGCTCTCCACGAAATTTAAGTTTCCCACTATGTATCGTCCCTTTACCCCACCTAGCCTGAAAATAGGACACAGCTGTATCTTCTCTTCCTTCAGGATTCCGGTTATGATCTCACTTTGTTCTCTATTCAGCTCACTTCTCACATCCAGGCAATCCAACTCCGGTAAATCAGGAATCTGGTAGTAAGCAGTCCGCTTGTTATCCTTATCGAATAAGGTAGCATATTTAAACCGGACTTCCGGGCTGTATAGACGGATGAGGGCTGCAAACTCCTTGGAAACCATAAAACAGGGGTGGCAGATGATATCCAGGAACGGGATCTCCCCGTTAAATTCCACCTGGAAATGATTTTGCCTGGACAAGTCCTCATACACCTGGTGATCTGGTCTGCCCGGTCTTATCTTGGTATACCAGTTCAGGAAACGTGGTTGGGGATTCCTGTCATTCGCATATATTCTAAAATATCTCATCTGCTACTTTCTCCTCTCCCAGGGTAAAGAGCACATCCGCATCTCCCATGTACTCTCCAAACAGAATCCTCACACGGCTTCCCAGTCTGGCTCGCTCTGGCAGGAAGCATTTCTCCGGCAGCGCCTCCTCAAGTATTGCCTGTATGAACGACTTGGTCAGTCGATGGTAATAAGGAACATAGGCATAGCGGATATAATCCGTCTCGTATTCACGGATTCTGGGAATATGTCTCCCTAACTCTAACCTGATGGCTTCCACATCCTCCTCGAACAGATGATATATGCATCTGGCATCCCAGTAAGACACTGACTGAGCGGTATCACCGTAAAAATTCTGGTCCATAAAGTCTATCCGGATAAGATATCGTTTTAAAAATATACTGCTGTACAGATGAGAAAAAAGGATGTAGCCCAATTTTCCCTTCTCCTTCCTGTCCTGAAGAATCACGGCCTGTTCCGTCGCCAATCTGAACGCTTCTACGAATGCATGTACCGTTTCTCTGCTGTTTTCTTCACAGAACAGGACTATACGCCTGCTGCTTTTCGAGAACTGTTCCGGAATGATCTGCTCCATTGCTTTCATAAATTCATTTTTACGTTTTTTCATTGTATCCTGAACTTTCCGCCGGTAAAAGTGATATCCTTATCTATCTGAAGTCCGGCCCCGCCCTGTCTGATATCCACACGTTCCGTCCCGGCTATGACAAGCGAGGCATCCTCGCTGGAGAGAGTCATATTCCCCCCTGAGGTGATGGATATATCCCTATTGCTTATGATCTGTATCCCCTCCCCATCCTTTATTCTGATGGACATCCCCTGGTTGTTCGTCAGTTCCAGACTGTCTGGAGTAAACAGCAGTTCCTTCCCATATTTTGTCTTAAAAGATTTATGATCCGGGTTCTTCCTGTCATTCCCAGTCTCCATATGTACGGAACTGATAACATACCCATGTTCCTCTATCTGATCCGGAATCTGCAGGCGGACCCTGTCTCCGGGTTCCGGCATGCAATACCATCCCGATCCATCCGGCGAGGAATATCCAGTGGAATAAGGAAACCATCTGGTAATCTCCTGCCCGTAATTTTCATCCCCTGTCAGTTCTATCCTTACCATGTCACGCATCACTTCCTTCACGGTTGCCAGGAAGGAGCAGCCTGACTGGAATTTATTGGACATCTGCATTATTCCCAGCCCATTTAGAGGCCGCAGGGTATAGGTGTTCATCAGCTCTCCATGCCGGAATTCACTGCGGATCCTGCAGGCATATCCGCCTTGGTTCCCGAGCATAAGCCTGTCCCACAGGTCATAGATATCCCTTGACCGGATATGGTATTCCAGGTAATCCTGTTCCATGAGAGAACCTAGGTCATTTGCTCCCTGTGTCATGAAACTGTCCACATGCTTACTGATGCCGCAACTTGTGGTCGTAGGTATTTGGTAGGTGTAATAATTAGCGTTTCCTACATAGTAAAAGACTCCCTCCCTGGCAATTGCGGGTGTAACAACCAGGCCGAAGCGGCTGGCAATCCGTTTGATGAACTCCCAGTCAGTTTCTTTATACTGCAATAAGAAGTCTATCGGCGTCGCCTCCAGTCCTCCTTCCTCCTTTACCCCGGCTTCCCCATAGGTCTGGTTTATGGCATTCAGCACATCCAGATAATTCATGCCGGTATTTTGAAAGGATCGGAAGCGGACTGCGGCCTCCATAAGGTAGGTCCCGCTTTTCAGTATCAGGGTAAGCCGGGTGGCATGAGGTTGAGGTTCTAAAGAAAAACCGGCGATTATCCCTGTCATTAGATTCCTTCTCTCCCCTCCTTCAGCCACTGCAGTGATTGCCACCCATATATGTTCCAATAACTTCCATCTGTAATCTTCCACATCCTCATCACGGATATAACCGCTGACAGAGGCTGTTGCGTGTTCCCCTATCGCCCGGTCTATCTCCAGGCTTTCCAACGTCAGAAAATCAAAATGAGAAATATCTATCTTATCAGCCTTCATTTGTCCGTTCCACCTTCCATCCGATTCCTATATACTCCAGCGAATTTAACACCGGCTCTTTCCATTCATCATAAAAACACATCCTACAGTTGAATGTCCCCGCCAGCAAATATATGTCTGAACTAATCAGAAACTGCAGGTTATATGTCTCATCATCCAGTGTGAAATTCTTGTATTCAAACCACTTGCCTTCCGCCCCCTTCGGGCAGATGTTCCCCTTACCATAGAATACAGTCTCAGGTGCATGTAGCCGGACCGTATCCTGCATCTGACATATAAGCCCGTCCAGGTTACCGTGCTCCCGAATCTCCTCCCGCCTTAGCAGATGGAAGCCAAAATTCTCATCATACCCTGCACTGGTCAGCAGTATCGGCGGACGGTAACTGCATATGTATCTGGCCATTGCAATCTTCTCCGGCATTTCCACAAAATCCTCTGGAATCAACGCGTTTACCTTTCCTTCAAATAATGGAAACGGGGCAAACCGCACCATTTTCCCGCGGATGGGAACTTCATCTGTCATCAGATCATAGGAACTTGTCCTCCTCTGGTAAAAATCTTGTAAACGGATAAGCTTTTCATCCACATAGTTCCCTTTTTTCATGTGATCCCTCCTTGTTGGTTTCTGGTCTTGTAAAGCGTCCCATGACTGCTCTTCGCAAAGACAGGTGCCTTTGGACAAACCTCCAGTGACTCTATTATCTGAATCAGTTGTCTCTTTCCTTCCTCATCCTCCATAAAACATCCCATGGTGCCAAGCATCATGCAGCCATCTACCGGAAAGATATACATGAAGTTCTGAAGGTCTCTTTCCCTACCGGATGTCCGGAAGGAATACCAGCCGCAGATTCCCTCCTCTTTTTCTACAAGCTGCGGTTCGCTTAACAGGCAGGAGGGATAAAGGCTGACTATAGCCTTAGTAATGGATTGAATCACATACTCCACCTGTATCCCAACCAGCTTCTGCCCTTTCAAAAGGGAAAAAGTACAAAATCTGCGAGTATCTGCATCCTCTAAAATAATCTGTGGCCTATCTACATAAGGGTACATTAATTCCGCTCTGCCGCTTTCCATCGCTTGGAATGAATCCGGAATGCCTGCCGCCAGCCGGCCGTCAAACAGGAGGGTTTTTTCTTCAGCGTTACCCATCTATACCCTCCATTTCCTTATTTGATACGCCCAGTTGTCTCTTTACTTCCTCCCTGCACCTGTCAAACGAAAGTTGGACAGGCTGATAGATCATTTCACTGTGTCCTGATACCAGCTGTTCCATCTGCTCCGGCACTCTGCTTTTAACCTGTCCAACAGGCAACTGGTTCATTTTATCTATCAGCGGGCTTTTTCTCACTGCTCCATTTATAACGGAATATGACATGTTCATTCCCCTTTCATTCTTCCTGCAATAGGGCGGAATCCCACAGCAATCTGAGACAGTCTGTCCTGCTCTATGCTTTGCGGTATAGAGGAGATTATATTAAGAATCGACGATCCAAACTCATAGGTACCTTCTTTATCCTCCTCTGACAATTTCTTTAACTTTAGCTGCAGTTTTTCTTTTTCTTTCTTCCTTCTTTCCTCTTCCAGATTATCTGCTTTTACCTGATTTCCTTTTCGGAAACCGGGTCCTATGGCTGGAATGTCCGCCTTTAATTCATTTAAGTTATTAAATGAGCTGTACTCTCCCATGGCATCCAGGTTATGGCAGATGTTTACCACGGCCGGACTTCCCAGCTGCCTTTTAATAGCCGTGATCTCAGTGGGTGCTCTCAGCTCAATCCTGGCACCATGCATGGCTACCTTTCCTTTTGCCTGAATCAGCACCTCCCCGCCGCTGCGGATGATGTCCCCGATACCGTCCTGTATGGAAATCCCTGATTGTCCGCCATCAGCGGATAATTCAATATCAGACGGCTTGAGTGCCATTTTTTTCTCCGAAACAGTGGTAAACCAGCGGTTATCCGGATTCTGCATCTCCTCACACACCTGCCCGTTCTGCCGCACGCAGTGGATCCCAACCGCCTTCCGTTCATCCTCCCCTGGAATCAGGAGGCGGACTCTGCTTCCGGTTTCCGGCATGCAGTATGCCATGTTCCCATTCTCCGGGAACCAGGGGTAAAGATAAGCCATGCCAGCATCCTGTTCTTCATCAATATCCAGGTGGATCCTGATTGCCTCTTCTTTCCGCTCCAGTACTGTACCGGCCAGCGAGATGCCTTTTATATGAGGATTATATATAGTTGGAAACATATTATGGTTCTTCCCCGCCAGCTTGCAGGTACATCGAAAATGTCCATTCTGCAGATTCAGTCTTACATGATACGGCCACAGGATTTCATCCCTGTAACTGACACATTGGCCCAGATGAAGGATCTGGACAGTGTCCACTTCATAATAAGCGGCTTCTCTGGTCCTCCAATTTATTGATTTTTTACATTCTGAGTCCATACACCATCTTTCACCTGTTACACTTAATTCCAAGGGGACCCTGTTTTCCTGGAAACCCAGATATATTCCCCTGCCTTTATAATCACATGCTGCAATGAATGGGGCGTGCACGTGAGTTGACAGCCTCAGGAGAAATTCCCAGTCTGTTTCCTCATACTGGATAAAAGGGTTCGTGACGGCTTTATCTTCCGCAGAACATAACAAATTGAAAGAATTCTCCCGGACAATCTTTTGGATCAATCCTAAAACCGACTCATTACAGTCCTGGAACGATCTGTTTTTCCTTTCCAGATCCATAAGCCAGGATAAGGAATAGGCCGAAAGGTACAAGAGGTCATAGGCTGATTCTTTCTCTATGCGGATCTTACCGATTACTCCGGAAAAAATCAGGAGTTCTTTCAGATCCTTTACAGAACAAATCATGAGAGGCTGGTTATTAAGCTCCTCGCAGGATAGATCCAGGCTCCCCGGCTCTATATCTGCCGTGATCTCGGCCATGGCATGGGTACCAATGCTTTCCCTGATAGAAAGATGCCGTAACCGACTTATCTTGATGTTGCATTTGATTTTTAATTCACTACATGTAATATACTCCGTCACAACTTTGTTCCTCATCTTTCCTTATAAAAAGGGGCCACCTTTTCGGCAGCCCCTGCATGTTTACACGCTGCATCCGCCTTCCAAAGCGATCTGCGCAATCTTGACCTTCTTCTTTTTAATGACGACCCGGAACGTTTGGGCTGCACCCCCAATAGTATTGTTGCTACATAGCTGGAGGATTAGGATCTTCATTTAAAGGCAAAAAACGCTCAACTAACTTTATTATCTTTCAATATACTACATTTTTGAAAAACTCCCCCAACCATGTAATTATTGACGGTTTATATGTAATTTTACGAAGATGACTTTTGCAAAAGTGAAATAAAACCTGATTTATTAATCCAAAATTTCCAGTATATATTTAGTGCCTTTAAAGTAAAAAAGAAGCCTTTGCTATACAACTGATCCCTCAGCTATTATGCAAAAGCTTCATTCTTTTTTATTGAGGGATCCCTTCCACCTATGCCAGGTTGGAATACCCCATTAAACTCTTATCAACTTCCTTGGCCACTTCCCGGCCTTCTCTGATCGCCCAGACTACCAGCGATTGTCCCCGGCGCATATCACCGGCTGCAAACACTTTATCTACATTCGTCTTATATTTCCCGACTTCTGTCTCCACATTACTTCTGCTGTTTAATTTCACACCAAAAGCATCGGCAACATAAGTCTGAGCGCCTAGAAATCCTGCCGCAATTAAAACAATATCGGCCGGAACTTCTCTTTCACTGCCGGCTACTGGTTCCATGTTCATGCGGCCGGTCTTTTCATCTGTTTTAGGCTCCAGTCCCATGAGCACGGCTTTCACGACTTTGCCGGACTTATCTTTGATAAACTCTTTTACCGTTGTCTGATAGACCCTGGGATCCTTTCCGAATACGGTAATGGATTCTTCCTGGCCGTAATCAGTTTTGAGCACTTTCGGCCATTCAGGCCAGCTATTATCAGGGGTTCTTTTTTCAGGGAGCTTTGGCATCATCTCAAGCTGGGTGACGGAAGCACATCCATGGCGGATAGCCGTTCCCACACAGTCGTTTCCGGTGTCACCGCCGCCGATGACGATGACATGCTTTCCCTTTGAGGAAATATGGCTGTTATCCTGTAAGTTGGAATTCAGCAGGCTTTTTGTTGTGGACTTTAAGAAATCCACTGCAAAATAAATTCCTTGCCCATCTCTTCCCGGAACCTTTAGATCCCTTGGATTGGAAGCCCCACAGGCCAGGATGATGCGGTCATATTCCTTTAACAGATCTTTGGCCTTCTGGGTTTTTCCAATATCGGTGCCTGTCAGGAACGTCACTCCTTCCTGCTTCATGATCTCCACCTTCCGGTCTATCACATGCTTTTCCAGCTTCATGTTGGGAATCCCATACATGAGCAGACCACCTATGCGATCTTCTCTTTCCAATACGGTAACACTGTGCCCCCGTTTGTTCAGCTGGTCTGCTGCTGCCAGACCTGCGGGGCCGGAACCGATGACGGCTACTTTTTTCCCGGTGCGGATCTTTGGCGGTATCGGACCTGCTATGCCGCTTTCATAAGCGCGTTCAATGATGGCATATTCATTTTCCTTTATGCTCACCGGGTCTCCATTTAACCCGCAGGTACATGCGGCTTCACAGGGAGCCGGGCACACCCTGGCGGTAAATTCCGGAAAACTATTGGTTTTTTTCAGCCTGTTGTAGGCCTGCTGCCATGTCCCGGTGTATACAAGCTCATTCCATTCCGGGATCAGGTTGTTAAGGGGGCAGCCGGAAACCATGCCCTTTAAGATCACGCCGGACTGGCAGAAGGGGACGCCGCAGTCCATGCAGCGCGCGCCCTGGCATTTTTGTTCTTTTTCAGAAAGAGGCAGGTGAAACTCGTTATAATTCTTAATACGAGCCTTGGGGTCTACCGCTTTTCCTGTTTTTCTGCTGTATTCTAAAAATCCTGTTGGCTTTCCCATGATCAGCTCCTCCTTACTTCTTCGTGTTGGCATAAAATGCCTCAATCTGTGCCTGTTCGCTGCTTAACCCTTTTTCCTCCATCTGAACGATGGTATTCAGCATGCGTCTGTAATCATGAGGCATGACCTTCTTAAACTTAGGAAGATACTCTCCGAAATTGTCAAGAATCTCTTTTCCTTTTGCGGAATTGGTGTAAGCCACATGTTCTTTGATCATGTCTTTTAATTCAAGAACATCGTATTTATTGGTGACCTCTTCAAAGGAAACCATTTCCTTATTAAGCCTCTTATATAAATCTCTCTTTTCATCCAGAACATAGGCGATGCCGCCGCTCATTCCTGCAGCGAAATTCTTGCCGGTGTGACCCAGCACCACCACGCGCCCGCCTGTCATGTATTCACAGCCATGGTCTCCCACACCTTCCACAACAGCGGTCGCACCAGAGTTCCGGACACAGAAACGTTCGCCTGCGATCCCGCAGATGAATGCCTTTCCACTGGTAGCGCCGTATAAAGCCACATTTCCGATGACAATGTTATCCTCAGCCTTAAATTTAACACCCTGAGGCGGATAAACTACCAGCTTGCCGCCGGAAAGGCCCTTTCCAAAATAATCGTTGCTGTCGCCCACCAGCTCCAGAGTAAGGCCTTTTGGAATAAAGGCTCCAAAGCTCTGGCCGCCGCTGCCCGTACAGTTGATGGTAAAGGTATCCTCCAAAAGCCCTTCCGGATAAAGTCTGGTGATCTCCGAGCCAAATATGGTACCCAAGGCCCGATCCGTATTGGAGATATCGATATGAAGGCTCTTTTTCTGACCGGCCCGCAGGGCATCTCTTAATTTCTTAAGGATGATCTTCTCATCTATGGTTTTCTCCAGTTCAAAATCATACACCTGTTTCTTATCGTATCCTAAAAGCTTCTGCCCTGCATAGGAATTTCCCAAAATAGCGGAAAAATCCACCTTTCCCGCTCTTTCAGAAGGAATACTTGCTTTCTTCTTTAGCAGATCCGTCCTTCCCACAAGTTCATCTACGGTGCGGATACCAAGCTTTGCCATATATTCCCGAAGCTCTTTGGCAATAAAATTCATGAAGTTGATTACGTGCTCCGGTTTTCCTTTAAAGCGCTTTCTCAGCTCCGGATTCTGGGTAGCAATGCCCACCGGACAAGTATCCAGATTACAGACTCTCATCATGACACATCCCATGGTCACAAGAGGGGCTGTAGCAAAGCCGAACTCCTCAGCTCCAAGGGCACAGGCAATGGCAACATCCCGCCCAGTCATCAGCTTCCCGTCTGTCTCCAGGATCACCTTATCCCTTAACCCATTCATGATCAGGGTCTGATGGGCCTCCGCTACGCCAAGCTCCCATGGAAGCCCTGCATTATAAATGGAGTTTCTTGGAGCCGCACCGGTTCCGCCGTCAAAGGCGGAAACGAGGATTACCTGTGCGCCGGCCTTTGCAACACCAGCGGCTACCGTGCCCACACCTGCCTCTGAAACCAGTTTGACAGAAATCCTGGCATTGGTATTGGAATTTTTCAAGTCATAAATCAGCTGGGCCAGATCCTCAATGGAATAAATATCATGGTGAGGCGGCGGGGAAATAAGTCCTACTCCTGTCGTGGAATGCCTGGTTTTGGCAACCCATGGATATACCTTTCCGCCTGGAAGCTGACCTCCTTCTCCCGGCTTCGCTCCCTGAGCCATTTTAATCTGGATTTCTCTGGCGCTGACCAGATACCTTGAGGTTACGCCAAAGCGCCCGGAAGCCACCTGCTTGATTGCAGAACAACGGTTTATACCGTCCGGACCTACGGTCAGACGCTCCAGGCTTTCGCCTCCCTCGCCGCTGTTGGATTTTCCATGAATCCTGTTCATGGCAATCGCCAGGGTCTCATGGGCTTCCTGGGAAATGGATCCGTAGGACATGGCCCCCGTTTTAAACCGCTTAACAATGGATTCTTCGCTTTCCACCTCTTCCAAAGGTATTTCCTTTGTCTTTGAATAATCAAAGTCCAAAAGGCTTCTTAAATTAACCGTCTGCCCCTCTTCCGTCAGGGCATGGGTATATTCTTTGAAAGTCTCGTAGCTTCCGGTCCTGGCCGCTTCCTGTAAGAGATGAATGGTAAGAGGATTGTATAAATGTTCCTCTTGCCCTGCCCTCTCCTTATGGCTTCCCACACTGTCCAGGGTTAAATCCACGTCAAGACCAAGGGGATCAAAGGCAGCTGAGTGAAGGACATCCACATCATTGGCTATGTCATCCAGGGTGATTCCTCCCACTCTGCTCACCGTATCTGTAAAATATTTGTCAATCACTTTCTTTGAAATGCCGATCGCCTCAAAAATCTGGGCTCCCTGGTAGGACTGTATGGTAGAAATCCCCATCTTGGAAGCAATCTTTACGATGCCGTGAAGAACTGCCGCATTGTAATCTTCTACGGCTGCATAATAATCTTTATCCAGCATGCCCTTTTCAATGAGGGAACGGATGGATTCCTGGGCTAAGTAGGGATTAATGGCACAGGCTCCATATCCCAGCAGGGTCGCAAAGTGATGTACTTCTCTTGGCTCTCCGCTTTCCAGTATAAGCGCCACAGAAGTCCTCTTCTTAGTCTTAACCAGATGCTGCTGCAAAGCCGATACCGCAAGCAGGGAAGGGATCGGCAAATGGTTTTCGTCAATATCCCGGTCAGACAAGATGATAATATTCGCGCCGTCATGGTGCGCCCGGTCTACCTCCAGAAACAGCCTGTCAATTGCTTTTTCCAGGGAAGTATTTTTATAGTAGGTAATGGGAATCATTTCTACCTTAAAGCCAGGCTTCTTCATGTTTTTAATCTTCAGCAGGTCCGTACAGGTAAGAATGGGATTATTGACCTTCAGTATCTTGCAGTTTTCCGCCGTCTCCTCCAGGATATTTCCTTCCTCGCCCACATAAACCGTAGTCGAGGTAACGATCTCTTCACGGATGGAGTCAATGGGCGGATTGGTAACCTGGGCAAAGAGCTGTTTGAAATAGTTAAACAGGGGCTGGTGCTTTTTGCTTAATACTGCAAGAGGACTGTCTGCTCCCATGGCGGAAACTGCTTCCGCACCGTTTAAGGCCATGGGAAGGATCATGGTTTTGTATTCCTCATAGGTATAACCATAAGTCTTCTGCAGCTTCGCCCTTTCCTCTCTATTCATGGCGGGAACCCCTATATTGGGGATGGGCAGCTTTCTTAACTCAATTAAATTGGAATCCAGCCATTCCCCATAAGGCTGGCGGGCCGCATAATATTCTTTCAGCTCCTCATCGCTGA
Source organism: Lacrimispora sp. (assembly GCF_032078915.1). Classification (GTDB taxonomy): domain Bacteria; phylum Bacillota; class Clostridia; order Lachnospirales; family Lachnospiraceae; genus Lacrimispora. The sequence continues at coordinate 13,323 of NZ_DAMAUN010000100.1, forward strand.
CCAGGCATCCCTTAACAGTATCAATGAGCAGCATCTTGCCTGGACGAAGGCGCTCTTTTCTCACCACATGGCTCTGCTCAATATCAATGGCGCCCACCTCAGAAGCCAGGATCATCTGGTCCTCATCGGTAATGTAGTATCTGGACGGCCGAAGGCCATTGCGGTCCAGTACGGCCCCAACCAGATCACCGTCACTGAACACGATAGAAGCCGGTCCATCCCAGGGTTCCATCATGGTTGCATAGTAACGGTAAAAGTCCTTGATTTCCTGAGGCATGGATTTATCATGTTCCCATGGTGCAGGAATGGTCACCATAACAGAAAGGGGAAGATCCATTCCGCTCATCATCATAAATTCCAGCGCATTGTCAAGCATGGCGGAATCGGAACCTTCCTGGTTAATGATAGGAAGAACCTTATGCATGTCATACCGGAAATACTCGGACTCCATATTCTCTTCCCTGGCCATCATCTTATCCACATTTCCGCGAATGGTATTGATCTCGCCATTATGAACAATAAGGCGGTTGGGATGGGCTCTCATCCAGCTGGGATTTGTATTGGTACTGAACCGGGAATGAACCACTGCAATGGCAGATTCATAATCCTTATCCTGGAGGTCCGGAAAAAACTTTCTAAGTTCCTTCACCAGGAACATGCCCTTATATACAATGGTCCTGCTGCTTAAGGAAACCACATAAGTATTGTCGTTGCTCTGTTCGAAGATCCGCCTTGACACATAAAGTTTCCGGTCAAACTCCAAACCTCTGGCCGTATCGGCCGGCTTTTTTACAAAGCCCTGGGCAATGCAGGGCATACAGTCCACCGCATTAGCACCGATCAGCTCCGGATGAATAGGCACATCCCTCCAGCCTGTAAATTCAAGCCCCTCTTTCTTTACTATGATTTCAAACATTTTTTTGGCTTGATTCCTGGCAAGCTCGTCCTGTGGAAAGAAAAACATGCCGACACCATATTCCCTCTCCTCACCAAGCTCCATGCCCAGAGGCTTTGTTACCTTTTTAAAAAACTTATGGGAGATCTGAAGCATGATTCCAACTCCGTCTCCTGTCTTTCCTTCCGCATCCTTTCCTGCACGGTGTTCCAGATTCTCTACGATATGGAGAGCCTGATCCACCGTCCTGTGAGTCTTTACGCCTTTTATGTTGGCAACCGCTCCGATGCCGCAGTTATCATGCTCAAAGCGGGGATCATATAGGCCCGGCAACTCCTTTTTATTAGGGGATTGTAAACCTTTATCCATAATCTCTACCTTTCCTCTCTCTAGCCCATGCTGCCCGGGCATAATGGTATGCCCGGAGGGCGTTCCTTTTTCTTGTCCATGTTTTAGGGCATTCTTGACTGCTTCCTCCTCTTTTGGAGTGCCAATGTGTAACAGTAAATTTTTAGTTGATAATACTACATTTTTTTCTTCTTGTAAACGAATTTTATTCTTAAATTTTCAGATAATTTGACTTTTATATGTTTTAAAAATTATATTCTTACAATTTCAATTCATATCTATATTTTTTCTCCCCATATAGCACAATTCCCTGTCCTTTTAAGGAACCTGGAACAAATTTCTAATTATATGAAGTTTTCACTTTCAATCGTTAAGTCTGCATTTCATATTTGAAACTTTTAAACTGCTTTCCCTCATAATCCCACTCTTATTTACGCAGAAAAAGCCCCGGGAATTTCTTCCCAGGGCTTATACAAACTTTTCTCATAAAATTAAAACTGAATTACATCTCTCCAAGTCCGCTTTCAATTGCTTCCGTCATGGTTTTCATTGCTGCTGCCTCATCTTCGCCTTCACAGATCAATTTGATCTCTGTTCCGCACTTAATTCCGGCTGCCATTACGTTTAACACGCTTTTAGCAACAATTCTCTTCTCTCCATATTCGATGATTACATCGGATTTAAATTTCATAGCTGTCTGGGAAAGAACCCCTGCTGGTCTTAAATGAAGTCCAGATGGATTTACTACGGTCAGTGTTTTTGATAACATATCTTTTTCTCCTTTATCCTCAATTTTTTATACTCCTTGCAGTTAATTTTATAACAATATCCAATTTGTGTCAAGACAAACCAGTATGTCTTTTCACTTATTTTACAAAGCATTTTCCTGTCTAAGAAATTTCCAAAAGCTCCTGCCTTTCTTTCTGGGAATAGATACAGCCGCAGTAATCCTGCCTATATAGACCGTATTTCTCAGAAAGCTCTACAGACCGCTTAAATCCGTTTTTTTTCTTGAAATCAGAGGGAAGATAAGCGACTCGATATTCCTTTGCAAGCTTCTCACCGATCTCATTGAGCTTTTCCGCATTCTTTAAAGGGCTTATGGACAGAGTAGTGGTGAAATAATCAAAGCGCCCGGCCTGAGCAACCTTTGCAGCCTCCTGGAGGCGCAGTTCATAGCATTTAAAACATCTGGCGCCGCCTTCCGGCTCCTTTTCAAGACCTCTCACAATCCGGTGAAATTCTTCCGGTTCATAAGCTCCTGTTTCCAAAGTCACAGGATGACTAAAATCCATAGATGCAATGAGCCTTTCCTGCTCTTTCACCCGTCTTTTGTACTCCACCGGCTGATCTATATTGGGATTATAGAAATACACGGTTATTTCAAAATAGCGGGATAAATATTCCAGCACATAACTGCTGCACGGCGCACAACAGCTGTGCAAAAGCAGCCTGGGTACTTTTCCCTGTTCCTCTAATCCTGCAATGACCTGATCCAATTCCTTCTGATAATTCCTCTTCTGGTTCATGGTAGCTCCTTCCCTGCTGTTTTCAAAAGCACAAAAAGGCGTCTGCAGTAGCCTGCAACGCCTCTTGTTTCCTATAGGAAATCCCTGATCCTTTTACTGCGAACAGGATTTCTAAGCTTTCTAAGAGCCTTCGCTTCTATCTGCCTGATACGCTCCCGGGTAACATTAAACTCTTTTCCAACTTCTTCCAAAGTACGGGGATGGCCATCCTCTAATCCAAATCTGAGTACGATCACCTGGCGCTCTCTCTCCTTTAAATCTCCAAGAAGAGCATCAATGTGCTCTCTCAGCATAACGGATTCTACGTTGCCTTCCGGAGTCACAACATTATTATCAGCCACGAAATCTCCCAGGTTTGAATCATCTTCTTCACCGATGGGAGTTTCAAGGGATGCAGGTTCTCTGGCGATCTGCATGATCTCCATAACCTTATCCTCTGTCATGTCAAGAGCTTCCGCCAGTTCTGAAACAGACGGCTCATATCCAAGCTCAAGAGTCAGCTTTCTCTGCATCTTGGACATCTTATTAATCGTTTCCACCATATGCACAGGCACACGGATTGTTCTGGCCTGGTCTGCAAGGGCTCTGGTTACAGACTGGCGTATCCACCAGGTAGCATATGTACTTAATTTATAACCTTTGGTATAATCAAATTTTTCCACGCCTTTAATAAGGCCTAAGTTCCCTTCCTGAACCAAATCAAGGAAACTCATTCCTCGTCCTGTATAACGCTTTGCTATGCTGACTACAAGGCGTAGGTTTGCTTCGATCAAGCGCTCT
>NZ_DAMAUN010000100.1:16884-19892 GCF_032078915.1 Lacrimispora sp.
AGCGCTCTTTGGCATCATCATCGCCATCCGCTTTTCTCTTCGCAAGGCGCAGTTCTTCCTCTGCATTCAAAAGTGGTACCGTGCCAATTTCCTTCAGGTACATGCGGACAGGGTCTTCCGTTCCGATGCCCTCCAGCAAGTCAATGGCGTCAAGATCAATATCTTCTTCATCCATTTCCTTAATAAAGCCGTCATCAAGATCATCATCCAAAAGCAGGTCGTCTGACATGAGCACATCATCAGTTAAAACGGAATCGTCAATGACCGGGATCACGTCTACGCCGCGATTCTCCAGGTACGTATAAATCTGATCCATCTGCTCTGTTGTCAGTTCTTCCCCCATAAAGAAGTTATTAATCTCCGTTACGTCCAACGCATTTTGCTTCGTTTTTGCAAGTTCGACCAGTTTTCCAAGCTTATCTAAAAAATTATCCTTTTCCACTTAATAACGTCCTTTCGCTAAGAGGTATACATAAAGCCCACACAACTTTTCATTATATACTACCGGAATCCATATTTCAACATATTTCTGCCAAAAAAGCAGTTTTATTGCTTTTTCGGCGTTTTTCTCATAATACGGATTCTTTTCTTCAAATTAATGATATTTACTTCCCTCCTGGTCCCGCCGAATTCCCCATCTAATACCCAGTCAATAGGCTCTTCCGAGAGAATTTTCAAAGACCTTGTCCGAAATTTATGGACGTATTCATTTGGTTCTTCCTTCAGAAACATGTAATTAATGATATTTGTCAAATCCAGAGGAGTTTTGGGTGTTCGTATTAACAGCACTTCAAATTCGCCGTCGTCAAGAGCCACATCCTGTGTCACAAGTCCTTTAAAGCCACCGACGCTCATGGTATTGGTTATCATGCCGAAAATAAACTCCCCCTCCAGTGTCATTTCCTCTTTCTTGCCCCCGCTCTCTGGGCAGGGCCCACCCCGCTTTACCGGGTGTAAAGGTATGCCCGCAGTGCACTCGTCACACTCAATCCGCATCTTATAGGATTGTATGGAAGCCAGGCTCTTCATGCCTTCCAGCATATACGCCTGATGCCCCAGGACATTCTTCTTATCCTGAGGGGTCAAATAAGAAACCTCTGTAAAGGCCCCGAACGCTGCAATATATACAAAGTGCCTGTCCCCGCAGAAACCGCCGATATCAATGGGAAAAGGCTCGCCAAAAACCGCCGCTTCCGCCGCTTTTACCATGCTTTTGGAAATCTTTAAGCTGGAGGCAAAATCATTGGTGGAACCGGCAGGGATGTATCCTAAGTCTGGAATATTGTCCAATTTCATGAGACCGCTTATGGTTTCATTCAAAGTCCCGTCTCCGCCGCTGCACACAACCAGATCAACGCTATCCCCATATGCTGCAGCAGCCTCCATTGCATCACCCGTCCGCTGTGTTACATGGACCAGCAATTCATAACCGGCCTTTGCAAAAATATCCAGGATATCCATCAGCTTATTCCTGATCTGAGCCTTCCCGGAACGCGGATTAAATATAAATAGAATCTTTTTCATTATATCACCTGATCAATTTTGTATACGTCTTAAATGCACCTGGCAGGGAATAAGTTTTTTCTAAGTCTTCCGCAGTAACCCATAAAAAATCTCCATTGGGCCGTTCTCCAAGTTCAATCCGAAATCCTATCATATGCCATTCCACATGGCTGAATATATGCTTTGCAGCAGGAAGAGGCGTTATCTTGGCCTCCTCTACTCCCAGGTTGGCAAGCAGCGCCTCCTCGTTTAAGTGTCCCTCCACATTGGGAAACTCATAAAGAGAAGCCAGAAGCCCCGTATCATCCCGCTTTCGGATGGCAACCCGTCCCTCCTGCCACAGGAGCATTACCGTCTTATCCTCCGCCCTGCGGGCCTTTTTAGGTGTTTTCACCGGAATCTCACCGGTAAGACCCTTGATCCTGGCAATGCAGATGGAGGCCAGGGGACATTGGCTGCACAGGGGCGAACCGTTTGGCACGCAGACAATCGCACCGATTTCAATGAGGCCCTGATTATAAGAGCTGGCTGCCCGTTCCGGCATTACCGCCTTTAATTCCTCTTCCATACGGCTTTTGACTGCCTGCTTTAATATGTCTTCCCTACTGCCTGTTACTCTGGAAACCACCCGTAAAACATTGCCGTCAACCGCCGGGACCGGAATGCCAAATGCGATGGACGCAATCGCACCTGCGGTGTAAGACCCGATCCCCGGAAGCTTTTTAAGCTCCTCGTAGGAAGCCGGAAGCTCTCCGCCATACTGCTCTACAAGAAGCTCTGCTGTTTTCTTTAGATTTTTTGCCCTGCTGTAATAGCCAAGTCCTTCCCAGAGTTTCAGCAACCGGTCTTCCGGCACTGCCGCCAGATCATTGATTCCTGGTAAGGCCTCCATAAAACGCTCAAAATAAGGTTTTACAGCCTCCACTCTGGTCTGTTGGAGCATGATTTCCGATATCCATACCCGGTATGGTTCCGGCTTGTCCCTCCATGGAAGGGCCCTGGCATGCTCCCTGTACCAGGACAAAAGCGGGCGTTCCATGGCTTTTAAACGTTCCCTGGCGCCCAGTTCTTTTTCCTGGGGTTCTAAAACCTGTAATTGATCATAAAGCGAATGGTTCTTCATTACACATATCCATAGATTCCCCGGACAGATACCTCTCCGGAGATCACATGTCTTACTTCTCCCGGCTGTACTTCCACAAGAAGCTCTCCCTTTTCATTAATTCCCAGGGCCACGCCGGTATAATCACCTGATCTGTCCAGAATTCTTACTTCCTTTCCCGTATTGACCATATGCTTATTATAGACACTTATCAGCCCGGATAAATCACCCTGGCTGATAAATTCTTCATAATATTGTTCAAATGCCTCCATAATAGCGGCAACCAACTGGCTTCTTCTCACCTTTTCTCCTGTTTCCAGAAGCAGGGAAGTGGCCATCTGACTTACTTCTTCCGGAAATTCCTCCATATTGACATTGATCCCGATCCCCACCACGACATAAT
>NZ_DAMAUN010000101.1:0-19714 GCF_032078915.1 Lacrimispora sp.
GCTTCCAGGCGGAGGAGCCGGATTTGAAATGGATGCCATTGCAGGTGTTGTAATCGGAGGAACCTCAATGGCAGGAGGTACCGGTACGATTGCGGGTACTATGATCGGTGTGTTTATTATTTCAATACTTAAAACTGGTCTGCCATTTGTGGGGCTGCAGACGCACTATCAGCAGGTAGCAACAGGCCTAGTATTAGTTGTCGCAGTATTTGCTGATGTATATAGAAACCGTAAGAAAAATTAAACGCAGTGCAGGGAATGTGATTCGAAAGAATTTACATAATTAATCATTTAAATTTGAGGAGGAAGTAAAAATGAAACGAAATGTATTGGGAATTTTACTGAGCACGGCAATGATTGCCACCGCCCTGGCCGGATGCGGAAGCAAAGCAACGGGCAGTAGCTCTGCAGCTCCTGCAGTCACAGAGGCTAAAACCTCAGAAGGTACTCAGGCACCTGCAGCCACAGAAGCTGCTTCTAACGGCGATATGACTGTTTATCTGGTAGCAAAAGGATTTCAGTCCCAATATTGGCAGGCAGTATATAAGGGCGCTCAAAACGCAGCAAAGGGATTGGGGGTCCGTCTGGAATTTCAGGGACCGGATTCTGAATCGGATATTGCCCAGCAGGTTCAGATGGTGAACAATGCGGTTCAGATGCAGCCGAATGCAATTGGACTGGCAGCCCTGGATGTATCAGCTTTAAACGACAGCATTAAGGAAGCCCAGGATGCAAATATCCCGATCATAGGATTTGACTCCGGTGTTCCAAATGCACCGGCAGGTTCCGTAGTGGCCAATGCGGCTACGGACAATTACAAGGCAGGAGAAGTAGCAGCCGAAAATACATATCCTCTGGTAAAGGATATCATTTCAAAAGCCACTGGTAGTGTCCGGATCGGAGTTCTGAACCAGGATGCCACATCAGAATCCATTATCAGCCGCGGACTTGGTTTTATTAATAAGATTACCGAACTGATTGAAGCCGATGGAAAAAGTGTATGCGTAACCGGAAATGAAAAATTTGTAAGTGACGCAAAAGCGGACAAGGGCGACTCTGCGGATGTTATTCTGGATGTTGCAGTTCCTGCAAAGGTTGAAGCCTCTCTGATGACAACAGACGCACAGACAATCTTAAATAAAGATGATACGATCTGCATATTCGCATCGAACCAGAAGACAGGAGAAGGCCTGATCACAGGTGATGAGAATTTAGGAAGACTGGGGAAGGAAGTAATCGGTGTTGCATTTGATTCCGGTACCATGATTAAGGATGCGGTAAAAGACGGCAGACTGGCCGGCGCTGTTACCCAGGCACCGGTAGAGATCGGATACCAGACAGTTGAACTGGCAGTGAAAGCTGCCAAGGGTGAAGCAGTAACTGACGTGGATACAGGCTGTAAATGGTACACCGTTGATAATATGGATAACGAAGAAATTATACAGAATCTGTACGACTAGGGAATAACTAATTGATCAATCGGGCTGCTGCATCAGGCGATGGAAAATCTCCGGGCAGCAGCCCTGAATTTTTATCTGGCTAAGGAGGAAGAAAGATGTTAATAGGAATACCGGCAATTTTAAGTCCGGAACTGTTAAAGGTACTTTGTGAAATGGGTCATACGGATGAGCTGACAATTGGTGATGGGAACTTTCCAGGTCATACCTATGGGCAGAAGGTGATTCGTATGGATGGACACGGCGTGGCTGAGATATTGGCGGCAATCCTTCAGGTGCTCCCTCTGGATACTTATGAGGAGCATCCGGTGACTTTAATGGCGGTGGTTCCGGGAGATAAAGTGGAAACACCCATTTGGGAGCAATACAAAGAGATTGTGGCAAAATATGATGATCGGGGCGCCGGCTGCTTTGAGGAAATCGATAAGTGGAAATTTTACGAAAAGACAAAGGAGAAGTCATCGGTTGTCATTATGACAAGTGAAAAGGCGCTATACGCAAACATCATTTTAAAAAAGGGCGTGGTGGTATAAAACGAGAGACAGGCACTTGTTTCCATGGAGAAGGAGGAGTAACAGGAGCCGGGGATTGATCGGCCTATTCCATGAAAATGGAGATTAGGAGTATGGAGGGGAAGGATATGTATCAAAAGATGAAATTGGCATCAAAGTTAGGTGTTGTCATCGGTTTTTTTCTTGCAGTAATTTTTTTAATCCTGATTGCAGTTACTGCCATGGTGTCAGGCAGTGCTATTACAACAGGCGTATCAGGAGAGCTGACTGCAATAGCCAAATCCAACAGCATTGAAGTCCAGCAAATATTTGATACTGCCGGAATGGTTGCAAATGATATGCAAGCCTATTTGGAAAATGCCTGTCAGGAGGGGGGATTTTCAGCAGCGCGGATGAAACTGCCTTCCGACCCTGCTGTCGCCAGTCTGTTTCAAAGTTCCATTTATGGACAGACTCTGACGCCTTTGAACTATGAGGTGGAGACCTTTTTGACCGCCACTGCCAGAAACAGTGTAATTATGAATGAGGATATAGTGGGAGTGGGGGCAATGTTTGAACTTTATAAGTTCCAGAGCGATATTAGAGATTATGCCTTTCGTGTGACAAAGAATAATGAATCGGGAGTGATTGAGCCTTTTGGAAATTACAGTACTTATTCTGACGAGGAATACTATAAAACTGCTGCAACTACGAAAAAAAGCACGGTGACCCCTCCATATGAGTACAATGGAATCACCATGGTATCTTATGCCTCTCCAATCTTGAAAGGCTCCGAAGTGCAGGGGGTGGTGCTGGCGGATATTAATGTCAGTAATTTCAAGAAAGTGGAGTCCTCCAACCCCAAATATCCATCCATGTACGCTACCATTCTTGACAACAAAGGTACAATAATCTATAACAGCGAGGATATCAGTAGAGTTGGGAAATCCATTGGCGAGTTTATGAAAAAACCCAAGGATATTCCAGCTATTGAGAGCATCATGTCCAATGGCCAGCCGTTTCAGATGGAGATGATCCGTAACGATGGTGAAAAAACCGTACAGTTTTATGCTCCAATCTCAGCCAGCGGTGAGACATGGTGGTCTATCACCGGGGTAAGTGTATCGGATGTGAATAAGGCAGTGACCAAAACGGTTGTTCTGTTAGTGATTATTTCTATGGCAGCGCTGCTTCTTTTACTTGTGCTTACCATATACTTTTTGAAAAAAATGCTTAAACCCATGCAGCCCATTGTGCAGGCAGCGGAGAGCATATCGAACGGAAATTTAAATGTTCCGCTTGTCATTTCCTCCCAGGATGAAATCGGAATATTGGCGGATTCCTTCGCTAAAATGTCTGGTAATCTGCAAAAAATTGTAAATGACATCGACTATCTGTTAGGGCAGATGGCAGATGGCAATTTTGATATAGATACTCAGGCGGAGGCAAGCTATACAGGTGACTTTTGTGGTATTTTGCTTTCTGTACGCAAACTCAGCCGCACCTTCAGCAATATTTTAAATCAGATGAATCAGTCTGCCAATCAGGTTGCTGCAGAAAGCCGGCAGGTGTCCGGCCATGCAAAGGCCCTTTCACAGGGGGCTGCAGAGCAGTCTTTTTCCGTGGAAGAATTGGCTGCGACTATTCGTGAGCTTTCCGATTATGTAACCGGAAATGCAAAAAATGCGCAGCAAGCCAGCCTGCAATCACGGGAAACCGCTCTTGAACTGGAAAATGGCAAAATGCAGATGGCCCGTATGACCGCAGCCATGAATCAGATTGACAGTTCTTCCGCTGAGATCAGTAAGATCATCAGGACCATTGAGGACATTGCTTTTCAGACCAATATTCTAGCACTTAACGCCGCCGTGGAAGCTGCCCGTGTAGGTGAGGCTGGAAAAGGTTTTGCCGTTGTAGCGGATGAAGTACGGAACCTGGCCGGTAAATCTGCGGAAGCTTCCAATGATACGGCGGCACTGATAGAAGCAACGATCACGGCAGTCCAGGAGGGGATGTCCACTGCAAAAGAGACAGCGGCTTCACTGGAGAGGATTGTGGAATCATCAGGAATATCCACTGGGTTGGTTCAACAGATTTTTACAGTTTCTCAAGAACAGGCATCTTCCGTTGCACAGGTAACTCAAGGGATCAACCAGATATCCAAGGTGGTGCAGGCGAACTCCGTTACTGCCGAAGAGAGTGCTGCGGCCAGCGAGAAATTATCCGGACAGGCTCAGCTTTTAAAGAAATTAGTCAGACAGTTTAAGCTAAGGGTCGGTCAGGATACAGTGCCATTAACGGTACCGGATAACCAGCTTTCTGAAAGTGAAAAATACTAAAGGTAATATCTTTACCAGCTTTTTTTGCTGTGTTATACTTGAGACAACAGGAGCGAGAGTAGCGTGAGCTGATGTTGGATTCTTTTGTCGTCACAGGAAGGTAAAGCATGAAAAAGAGTATTGCGGTTATTGCATTAGACCCATTTGCGGGAAAAGCATATGCGCAGCAGGTTCGGTCGGTGTTTGGGGAACGGGCTGTTGTACGAAATTATAGCATGATGGATGGAACGGCAGCGAATATGGAACCCTGCGATTTGTATATGGGCTCGACGGATGCTTTTGATGCCATGGGGGATCCGAATCGATACATTCCGTCAGATGCACAGCGGATGGAAGTTCAGGTTACTTATTTTAAAGAGGCAGTGCGCCAACTGGAAGAGATCCCAAAGGGAACAAAAGTCATTTTTGTTAATATCACTGAGGTTATGGCGAGGGAAGCAGTGACACAGCTGGAACAGCTGGGGATTACTCATCTAAAGTTTATACTCTATGCACCGGGAAGCAAGCTGACTGATATGGCAGAGATTGCTGTTACTCCGGATGAAGAGCGTTATGTGCCAAGCGGAATTCCAACAATTATAAATCTGGGACAGAGAACCTGCTCAGCCGATACCATGATTGAAGCCGCGTTCAGGCTGGGGTTTGACGATTTACTGGAAGAAGCTGCGTTTAAACAGTATCAGGAATCGGTATGTACCAATACCTATTATTTTGACCAGATGTTCAATCGTTCCAGGAGATTGGAGAGTCAGTTTGATATTCTCATGGAAGTACTAGATCAGGGAGTGATCGCGGTAAATGAACATGGAGAAATATATGCAATCAATAAAAATGCAGTAGATATCACCCGGGTTCCTGAAAATCTTAGTCTTACAAACATGGGGGAAGAAGTATTTCCTTATATCCCATTCCGGAAATGTTTGGAGGAGAAAAAGGAGACGAATCCCCAAGTTGTGAGAGTTGCAGGAAATCTGGTAAGCCTTTATGTGCGGCCGGTGTTAAGGCGGGATGTCTGTATTGGCGCCTTTGCCATCTTGCAGAAGTTCAATGAGATGGAGCGCCGGCAAAATGAACTTCGGGTTCAATTGATGAAAAAGGGCCAGGGGCATAGAGCCAAATATTGTTTTGATGATGTGATCGGAGAGTCCGACCTTATCTTAAAGACTAAATTTATCTTAAATAAAATGGCTTGCACAGAATCTCCGGTTTTGTTAATTGGGGAAACAGGAACCGGTAAGGAACTGTTTGCACACTCCGTCCATAATGCGTCAAAGCGCAGGGATCAGCCTTTTGTGGCAATTAACTGTGCGGCTATGCCAGAAAATTTATTGGAAAGTGAGCTGTTCGGTTATGAAGAAGGAGCTTTTACCGGCGCGAAAAAGGGAGGCCGCCCAGGTTTATTTGAGTTCGCACATCAAGGGACACTGTTTTTGGACGAAGTGGAAGGCATGAGCCCTGCGCTGCAGGTAAAGCTGCTGCGTGTATTGCAGGAGCGGGAAATCATGCGGGTTGGGGGAAATCAAATTATTCATGTTGATGTGCGGATCGTTGCGGCAACAAATGAAGAGCTTGAGCAAAAGGTGGCGGAAGGCACGTTCCGGCAGGATCTTTATTACAGACTGAACGCATTGCCGGTGTTAATCCCTCCGCTTCGAAAGAGAGTGGAAGATGTATTCTTAATTCTGGATAGTTTTCGAAAAGAACTTGGAGGAAAATTCCGTTTAAGTGATGAGATCAAGGAACTATTTCGCACATACCAGTGGCCGGGAAACATACGGGAACTGCGTAATGTGGTAGATTATTTGTGTTTTACCGGCCATACCGTCATAACAGTTGCTGATTTGCCTCCGGTTTTTCGTATAGGTAAACATGGAGAAGAGGTGAATGGGATTAAAGATGCTGAGTTTAAACTGCACGCCGCAGATCAGCCGCTCCGGTACCAGAATACATCGCATATGCCCACCGAACAGGAACGGGTAATTCTGGAAATCCTTTACAATGCAGAACGTACGGGACAGTCCATCGGACGGGATAAAATACTGTTGGAGGCGCAGAAGCGCAGGGTAAAGTTAACTCAGCCTCAGGTGCGTAAAATATTAGGCAGATTAGAGGATAACGGGTATGTAATTGTTACAAAGGGCAGAGGAGGAAGCAGCATTACCAAAAAAGGAGTCGATTGGATGAGCAATTAATTGCCTAAAATAATCTGGCATACGACCATATTATAATCCATTAACAACCAGATTATAACCGATTAACAACCAATTTAAAACCGATTAAATACCAGGAAGAAATGATCTTTATTTCTCAGCAAAGTCCTGCAAGATGATATAAAAAGGATAAACGTAGAAAAGGCAGCATTTACAGGCTTTTTCTACGTTTTTATTAATATATTTTCTGTTTCATAAAAAGTTGGCACGTATGTTGCTCTATATATAAATATAAAACTGAAAGGAGCTTCATATGAAGTATAATTTTGACATCGTAGTTGACCGAAGTGAAAATCGCGCTGGAAAATACGATGAGAGGCAAAAAAAGTTTGGTACCGCGGATGTGATTCCACTATGGGTCGCGGATATGGATTTTCAAACGGCACAGCCAATCATTGATGCATGCGTGGAAAAAGCAATGGAAGGGATCTGGGGATATACATATCGGCCTGACTCCTATTTTGATGCAATCCTTGGCTGGCAGTTCCGTAGGCATGGCTGGAAGATTGACAAGGAAAAAGTAAGCTGGAGCCTGGGAGTCGTACCTGCAATGTCTGCAATTGTCAAGGTGTTTACCAGGAAAGGGGATTCCATTATGATTCAGACTCCCGTGTATTCTGAATTTTACGATATTACGGAGGCATGGGAAAGAAACGTAGTTGAGAACCAACTGGTTGAACAGGATGGAACATGGACGATTGATTTCGAAGATTTTGAGGAGAAAGCAAAAGATCCAAATGTGAAAATCTTTCTTTTGTGCAGCCCCCATAATCCTCTTGGGATCGTCTGGACGAAAGAGCAGCTGCAGAAGATGTTTGAGATTTGCCATGCCAATGATGTGCTGATGGTTTCTGACGAAATACATTCTGATCTGGTGTTTCATGGCAAGAAACATATTCCAACCGCTATGATATCAGAAACGGCCAGAGATCATGTCATAAGTTGTATTTCTGGTACTAAGACATTTAATCTTGCAGGATTACAGGCATCAACGAATGTTTTCCCGAACCTGGAGATGAAGGCTGCTTTTGATAAGTTCTGGATGAATTTAGACATTCACAGGAATAATGCATTCAGCTCCGTAGCCATGGAAGCGGCGTTTAATAAGGGGGAAGAGTGGTTAGAGCAATTGCTTCCATATCTTTCTGAAAACTTTGAGTTTATCAGAGATTATTGTGAGAAGTACATTCCTAAAATCAAACCCAATGTACCGGATGCTACTTATCTGGTATGGCTGGATTGCCGGGAATTGGGAATGAATAATGAAAGATTAAGAAAATTTATGATTGAAGATGCAAAATTGGGATTAAATGAAGGCTATACCTTTGGCCGGAGCCTTTCCGGCTATATGAGATTAAATGCAGCATGTCCGAGAAGCGTGCTGGAAAAAGCCATGAAACAGCTGGAGGATGCGGTAAATCGTCTTTAAGATAAAGAAATTATAAAAGTCACTTAAAATCAAATTTATGGGGTAAAAAGGAGAAGTGTACTTATGAATAAAAAAGATATCTGGAAAAGCTATCGTTTCCCTATCCTGCTAGTGCTGGGAATCCTGATCGGATCAGGTTTTGGACTGGTTGCAGGTGAGAAGGCTGCAATTGTTAAGCCCCTTGGCGATATTTTCCTTAACTTGATGTTTACAATCGTTGTTCCGATGGTCATGGTTTCTATTTCCAGTGCTGTGGGAAGCATGGTAAATATGAAGCGTCTTGGTAGTATTTTAGTGAATCTTATCGTCGTTTTTATCGGCACCGGCGCTGTCGCAGCTGTGCTGGTTCTGTTTGCAGTGAATATATTCCCGCCTGCGGCAAGCACCTCAATTGCTATGGGTGCATCGGAGGTCGGAGAAGCTGCCGCTGTTGGTGACATGATTGTGGGAGCGCTTACCGTTTCCGATTTTCCGGAACTTTTAAGCCGCCAGAACATGCTTCCGTTGATTATTTTCTCTGTCATGTTTGGATTCTGTGTAAGTGCATGCGGCGGTGATGAGAGTCCTGTTGGAAAAATGCTTACGAACTTAAATAATGTCATCATGAAGATGGTCAATTTAATCATGAAATTTGCTCCGATCGGTCTGGGTGCATATTTTGCCAACTTAGTAGGTGAGTTTGGGCCAAGTTTAATTGGTGATTACGGCCGTTCCATGATCTTGTATTATCCACTTTGCTTGATTTATGTAGTAATATTCTTCCCGTTGTATTCTTATATGGCAGGTGGAAAAGAAGCGGTTCGCCGTATGATGAAATTTGTTCCTACCCCCGCATTGACTGCTTTTGCAACTCAAAGCTCAATGGCTGCTCTGCCTGTAAATCTGGATGCTTGTGACAAAATGGGAGTTCCAAAGGATATTAGAGAGATTGTTCTTCCAATGGGAGCAACCATGCATATGGACGGTTCGGTTTTATCTGCAATTGTTAAGATCGCATTTTTGTTTGGAGTGTTTCATCAACCGTTTACAGGAGTCGGAACATATGCCATGTCAATTGTCGTAGCGATTTTATCCGCATTTGTATTATCCGGTGCGCCGGGTGGAGGTTTGGTAGGCGAAATGCTGATCGTCGGTCTTTTTGGTTTTCCACCAGAGGCATTTCCGTTAATTGCAACCTTAGGTTTCCTGTTTGATCCTGCTGCCACCTGCTTAAATTCATCTGGTGATGCCATTGCTTCCATGATGGTAGCCAGAATGGTTGAAGGGAAAGAATGGATAAATCATCACATAACAGGCAACAACATAGAATTCGTCGAAAAGCCAGATATTACTGCATAAAAGAGAGGAAAGATACCTATGAAAATAACGATTATTGGAAGCCACTTATGTCCAGATACACTTTACGCGCTGAATAAGCTGACCGATAGGAAAGCCGGCGTAGATTTTAAAAATTTATCCGCGGATTTAAAGGATTTAAAAGCATATCTTGCTGCTCGTGAATCGGAACCGGTATATGAAGCGGTTAAAAGAAACGGCGGTATTGGAATTCCGTTTTTTATTCTTGAAGACGGAACTAAAACCTTAGACTTAGATGAGGTATTGGAAAAACTGTAATATCCATAAAAGGTGAGCGGAATTTAAATTAAAGAAAAGCGGGGTATATAGGAAACTTCCATATAAACCCCGCTTTGTGCAATTGCCAAGACAGCGGCCGGCAGTGATGCACGAATGAGCGGCTGTGGACTTCCGGTAATCATTAACTCCGGCAGCGGCAATCAGGAGATTACAGTTTCAGTGCCTGTGATTTCCGTTCTGGTGAAGGAATTATTAACCGTGATGTTGAGGAGACCATACGTAATGCCGGACGTCTTAGTAAGGAAGGAATGCGTGAGACGGACCGGGAAATTGTTTAGATCATGATTGGGGAGTAACTGGAATATATACGCTCATTGTCACATGTAATATACATAAGACCGGGTTTTTTATAGCATCGGCAGTTTAAGGAGGTATTAATATGGTTTTAGGTCAAGAGAAAGTCTCATTACTGAATTTACCCACTCCTTTGGAGTATCTTAAAAATATATCAGAAGAATTAGGGATCCAAATGTATCTTAAGCGTGATGATATGACTGGTCTGGGCATGGGAGGCAATAAGCTTCGAAAGCTGGAGTATATTTTAAAAGAAGCACAAAACAAAGGTGCGACCATGCTTATAACTGAGGGCGGAGTACAAACAAATCATGGCCGGTTGACAGCGGCTGTGGCGGCTAAGTACAATATGAGGTGTGCGATTGTTACAATTGGGGATTACCCGGGAGAATTGTCGGCAAACTTACTGTTGGACCGGTTAATGGGAGCTGAAGTGATCATTAAAAAGGATGACGGCCGTCCATCCCCTGAACAGTATAAAGAGTTGGTCAGGGACACAATCAGAAAATATGAGGCCCAGGGAGAGACCGTTTATTACATACCCCTTGGCGGTTCCGATGATGTCGGCATCCTGGGATACTATGAATGTGCAGTTGAGCTTACAAAGCAGGCGGCTGACATGGGAATCGGAGATGCACGGGTTATATCTGCAGCAGGCAGTTTAGGGACCTATATGGGCCTGTATTGTGGATTCCATAATGAAGGCTCCGGCCTGGCATTAACCGGTGTGGCGATTTCCCCATTTGATGATTACAAAGAGCATAGCATTGTTGAACTGTTTGACAGCGTAAAAGAAAAGTATGGAATGAAAATAAGTGCCGGACGAAAAGATTTTGATATTGAAAAAGATTATGTCCGGGACGGATACAATCTGCCTTCAAAGGAGGTAAGAGATGCGGTTCGTCTGATGGCAGGAAAAGAAGCTATCCTGCTTGATCCCTGTTACACAGGAAAATGTTTTGCCGCAATCATTGATATGGTTAAGGAAGGGAAAATCAAAAAAGGTGAGAAGATCATCATGATCCATACAGGAGGAGCGCCGGGATTATACACGAAGCATCATAGGGTGGAATTTGAAAAGGAATTAATTGATGGGGTTACAATCCTTGAATGAATAACGTAACGTTCTCCGTGATAAAAGTGAGCGAGGTGATATAAAACTTCGCTCTTTTTACTCAGACTGCTGTGTGGTATAATATTTCTAACGCAATGGTTGCAAAGGGAGGTTGCCATGAAACATAAATTAACTGTTGAACAACGTCAGCTGTTATCTCAAAACCAGATATCTTCACTGGAATTGCTTGCATTATGCAATAGTGAGCTTAGCCGGCATATGGAAAATGAATATATGGAAAATCCTTTACTGGAACAGACAAATTCCAGAGCCGAATCTTATACTCAGGAAGATTATCAAGCGTGGTATCAATCAAATTACTGCAAGCCATTAAAAAATGCTGCAGGATTTTTAGAAGAAGGGAATGAGAGCAGCAGCCAGGAGTTTGATAATTCAAATACGAAAAATATTTATACCTATGTTTATGAGCAGCTGGAGTTAGAACGTTACACGGATAAACAATTAAGAGTGATTGATTTTTTAATTCAGAGCCTGGATCGTAATGGGTTTATCGATTTGGAGGTTCCGGAGCTTGCACAGTTGACCGGTGTGAATGAGCAGGTGATCGAAGACTGCTTATCAGATTTAAAAAAGTTGGAGCCATACGGTATTTTCGCTAAGGATCTGGTAGAATGCTTATTAATTCAGATCAAAATACTGGGATTGGAAGATGAAAATCTAAAACATATGATCACTCATCATTTAACGGACATATCTCAGGGGAAGATCAGTTCAATCACCCGTGCATTGGACATTTCATCGGCTCAGGCCAGGAGATATATTGCTCTTATAAGTACTTTAAATCCAAGGCCGCTGCAGGGGTTTGGAGAGAACGAAAAGCAGTATATTATTCCGGATGTTATCGTTACTATGGACCCGGATGGAAAATGGAATGTAGAAATCAATGATAATTGGTGCGGAGACTATCAATTAAACGATTACTATCTCCAGATGATGGCGGAAGTAAAAGAGCAGGAGCTTTTTGAATACTTTAAGAAAAAGTTAGAGCGGGCGAAATTTCTCATTCATGCAGTTGAACAGAGGCGCAAGACGATCATTCAAATAACAAATGCAATATTGGAAGAGCAGGATGAGTTTTTCCGGTATTCCGGGAAACTGAAACCGTGTACCATGACACAGATGTCAGAAAGACTGTCCGTTAGTACCTCCACCATAAGCCGCGCTGTTAAGGACAAATATCTTCAGTTTCCCGCAGGCTGTATTCTGATGAAAAACTTATTTTCTGCGTCGGTTCCCGTAAGTGACGGCAGCTTGATTAATTCGGATGGCGTCAAAGAATTAATACGCGAACTGGTGAATGGCGAGAATAAAGAAAAGCCGCATAGCGATTCGAAGCTTGCAGAATTACTTAGTGAAAAGGGGTATCACCTTTCTCGCAGAGTGATTGCCAAATACCGGGAAGAGATGGGGATCTCTGGTAGCTTTGAACGAAAAATGAAAAATGATATGAGTAAAAGAGTCAACTAAAATGAAAGTTTTAGTTGACTCTTTTACTTGTACCAAAGGCTATTCTACAAGAAAATTTTCAGAATTGAAATTAGCATAAAACCGGCCAGTCTGTGCAATGAACTTAAGAACACAATAATCCGGATCAGTAACGCCTTGAGGATAATACATAGTGTCTCCCTCCTGCCAGATCATTTCCTTGCTTGCTGCATCCTCTAAGACTTCCACGGTACCCTTTAGCATGACCCCGCGAAAGAACCGTTTGTCGCAAAAGTAGATACATGCCTTTGGGTTTTTGCGAAATTGCGATACGCGCATGGAGGAGGTATTGGTAGTAAAATAAAAGGTCTTGATCCCATCCCGTTTTCTTGGCGGCAGCATTGCTTTCGTATTAGGAAACCCGTCATCATCCAATGAGCTTATAAAAGAAACACCCTGCTTGTCAATTAAATTGCCGATCGTTTGCGCTGCATCCCTCATCATTTTAAATTCCTCCTGAATTTATTTATGATAAAACTATAACATATACGAGGCGGGCAGTAAATTACTTACATTTTTGTGGGTATACTCAGTCTATAAAACCGTTTTCTATTAAAAAATC
The DNA here is from genome assembly GCF_032078915.1 of Lacrimispora sp. Classification (GTDB taxonomy): domain Bacteria; phylum Bacillota; class Clostridia; order Lachnospirales; family Lachnospiraceae; genus Lacrimispora. The sequence continues at coordinate 13,038 of NZ_DAMAUN010000101.1, forward strand.
GGTCATGTCATTTTCTTTCATAATATCAATTCCTATGCTTTGCATGATTCCTATGGCATCCAATAGCTTTTTGCCGCGTTCTGTCAAATAATATTCAACTTTTAGCGGATATCCTTCAAAAGAACGCTTTGCTATCATTCCATAATCCAATAGCTCTTTAAGCTGTTCAAGAAGCATTTTTTGGCTGATGCCTTTAATGTCTTTTTCAAGTTGGGACAAAGACATAACACCCTTGCCCAGCTGCCATAAAATGATCGGTTTCCATTTGCCTTTTGTAATATCGTGAGTCAATTCCAAAGGGCAGGTGTATTCATCACGTATTTTCATCTCTTCCCCTTTAAGATATCAATTGTGCTTCCTCTATCGAAGCTTATATGAATTCCGGTTACTTACAATTACAATCATCTTAATTCCTCCTTTGTCTTTTGTCAATGAAGAAGTGAGTACAAGAGGCAATGAAAAAGAAAGGAGAAACTTTGAGTCAAAGCTGACTCATGACCGCTGTTATAATGGCAGCATAGGATGAAGAATTTATAAATATGTAATTTCAGTACATAGTATTTTACAAAATATAAGATCAAAACGTAACATTTCATATGCATCGAACGTCTTAATAGATGTACGTACCATAATCCGGATTATAATAACTATTGAAAATACAGGATGCCATGTTGCAGCAGTATGGAGGCAGGAATGAGGAATAAACAGGACAACAGGGAAATGATTGAAAGACTTTGCGCGGACACCTGGCGGGAGCTGTACCGCTTCATTTATTATAAAGTCCAAAATCGGGAAGAAGCGGAGGATATCACACAGGAAACCTATGTGAAGGCGATTTCTTTTCTGAACAGGAATGATGTTACGATCCTTGAATGCAAAAAATATTTAAAATTCATAGCGATGAATGTCATTCGTGATCAATGGAGGGCGAAAAAGCGGCGCAGCAGCATCAATATAGAGGATGTGAAGCCAGAAGAAATCTCCTTGGAGGATTTCGCAGATTCATTAACGGAAAAGAACCGGCTGGAAGAGGCTATGAACCGTCTGACCAAAGAACAGCATACGGTTATTGAATTACGAATCATCAAAGGTTATACGGTGGCAGAAACTGCAAAACTGATGCAGAAAAAGGAAGGGGCTGTTCGTGTTTTGCAGCTTCGTGCGGTAAAAGCCCTGGCGAAGTTATTAGAAACAGAACAGGGGAAGGAGGAAAGATAAAATGGATGAAAGGAAACTGTCTCAATATATCGATCATTTAAATGCCGGTAAGAAACCCGGAGAACATAATAAGAAATTGCAGGAAGAAGATGAGATTCTGCTTGCAGCTGTCAGAAAAGCAAGACTGCTTCGAGAGGTGGAATATCCTGATGATTTGTTTAAACAGCGCCTTGTTAATTCTTTGACAAAAAGAAAGCCCCAAGGGAACCAGCTCAGAAAGTTTGCATTGATCTGCACTTCAGCCGCCGCAGCTGTATTGCTTTTCGTAACAGCCTATTATTTCCTTCCCAATCGGGATGCCGGTATTGTATATGCAATGGAAAATGCACTGAAGGAAATCCAGGCCTATCATGGAATACTGGAAGTAAGTGAGACGAATGGCCTGGGGGAAACCGTAACCCAGTCAAAAAGGGAGGTATGGGCGGATCAGAAGGGAAATTATTATATCATGGATCTTGAAGGGACTTCTAAAGGCACCATAACCGCCAACAATGGGGAACAGAAGTGGCAGCTCCAGCCGGAGAAAAAAACTGCTTACCTCTTACCGGCGTTTCCTGATGCTTCTGTCTTTACCTTTGAACTAGGCAATGAAATAAATAGTGTTACTAAGGCGCAAACGGTTAAAAAGGCCGGTTTTGAGATCATCAATGGAAGAAACACCACAAAGCTTCAAATCACTCCGGAGGGAGGGGATCCATATTTCCTATGGGTTGATGATGAGACAGACTTGCCTCTGCAAAGGGTCTCAGCAATGCAAAATGGCATACAGATAAAAGCGGAATATACCTCCATGGAGTTTATTGATGAAATTCCCCGGAACCTTCTTGTTTATGATGCGCCGGACGGTTACGAAGAAGTTGATACGAATCTGGAGCAGGAGGTGGCTTCCCTTGAAGAAGCAGAAAGGATGGCAGGCTTTACCCCCAGACTACCGGATCGGGCAGCAGAAGGGTATACACTGAATCGGATTGCCGTAGAGAAAGACCGTGCGGCCGTAAAGTTGTATTATTCCACCGGAGATTCGGCATATGCCGTTCTCCTTACCCAGTCAGAAACATCAGAAGACCTTGCACCTTCTTCCGCTGCAATTCTTGGATCTGTTAATCATAACAAGGCCGAAATCATAACCGTAGAACCGGTCAGATCTATCCGCTGGCAGGAGGACGGCATGGAATACAGTATACTTGGAACTGTGCCGCTGGAGAAACTGACTATTTTTGCGGAGAGTCTTTCCAAAGGAAAGGTCGAGATACCGGCAAGCACTGAGACTGTGAGAGAGCCAAAGATCAAGGTCAAAGTGGACCAGCCGGCGGAAGAAAATGAACAGAAGAGTGTTGATGCAGGTCATTCCCCGTGGAAACTGGATCCGGTTTTTGTGACCCAGGTATTTGCGAGCCTGCTGCTGTCGCCGGAAGGCATTGTGGGAGATTATCCCATTGCTTATGAAGATATCGAAATCATTTTAAATAATGGAGTTGATGCTATTGCAGAAATCAAGGATGAAAAATCGGTTGTGAAGTATGTTTATTTAAAGCGTCTTGTCCGCCAGGATGATACCGGAATCTGGACTGTAGTTGGGTATGATCCTGCGCAGGAATGATTTTGAGTATCATGAAAAATAAAGGAATATGTTTGGAATATTCATAAAAAATATAGAAAGAGATTGCAAAAATTCTACAAAATTGTATAATAAAGGGGAAAAGATGTGCTCAAAAGATAAACTTACAAGATCCTATACCGATTGTGTGGATTATATGGATGAATTAGCAGCAAAGCCTGTAATTGATCCTTAGCGGCGCTTTTTGGTACGATATGAAGAATATCTGGATCCAAATTTAAATATCATGAGTCAGACAGGGAAAGATTGAATAAAATAATAGCGGCAGATGAGGGTGTATAATAGCCGGCAGACAGGCCGCTGCTATTTTAACAATTTCCGATCCGGTCTTTTCCATGGAAGTGGTCTCTGCCCAGGACAGTCAGACGAGCTTCCATCATATAATTAGATTGCTTTTTAAGCAGGTCTATAAACAGATCCTGGAAGGTAACTATTTGCGTGCTATATAGAAGTTTGTGCTGCGATCAAAGCGCGGGGAGGTAATATGAAACGATTTAAACGTATATTTGTAGTTGTAATTGATTCTTTGGGAATAGGTGCTATGAACAATGCCGCAGAGTACGGCGATGTGGGCAGCGATACCCTGGGCCATATTGATGCCACAGTGGATCATCTTAATCTGCCTAATTTGGAGAAGCTTGGTTTGGGAAACCTGCGTTCCTTAAAGCATGTAAAGCCTGTCGCTGAGCCTAAGGCGTATTATGGAAAACTGAATGAAGCCAGTGTTGGAAAAGACACCATGACAGGTCATTGGGAAATGATGGGGCTTTACATTACAAAGCCCTTCCAAACATTTACGGAAACAGGTTTTCCAAAGGAACTGCTTGATGAACTGGAAAAACGCACCGGACACAAGATTGTGGGAAATAAATCCGCCAGTGGTACAGAGATCATGGATGAACTGGGAGAGCATCAGATTGCTACCGGGGACATGATCGTTTATACTTCTGCAGATTCCGTGTTACAAATTTGTGCCAATGAGGAAACCTTTGGCTTGCAGGAACTTTACCGCTGCTGTGAGATTGCAAGAGAGCTTACCTTAAGGGACGAATGGAAGGTAGGAAGGGTCATTGCAAGACCTTATGTCGGCAGGAAGAAAGGCGAGTTTAAAAGAACTCCTAACCGCCATGATTATGCCTTAAAGCCATTTGGAACCACTGCTCTTAATATATTAAAGGATGCAGGCTTAGATGTGATCAGCGTAGGAAAGATCTATGATATTTTCGATGGCGAAGGGCTTACAGAAGGCAATAAATCCCAAAGCAGTGTTCATGGCATGGAACAGACCATAGAGATCGCGAAAAGAGATTTTAACGGGCTGTGCTTTGTGAACCTGGTTGATTTTGATGCCCTGTGGGGACACCGCCGGGATCCAATTGGCTATGGCGCTGAATTAGAACGGTTTGATGAAAAGCTGGGAGAACTTTTACCGATTTTAAATGAAGATGATCTGCTTCTGATTACGGCAGACCATGGCAATGATCCCACCTTTAAGGGAAGCGACCATACAAAGGAGCAGGTGCCTTTCCTGGCCTATTCGGCTTCTTATGCCAACTGCGAGGAATTAAAGGAACAGAATACATTTGCAGTGATCGGGGCAACGGTGCTTGATAATTTCGGTTTGCAAAAAGCTCAGGATATGATTGGAGAGTCAATAGAGGAATTGCTTTAGGTTTCTAAAAGCACCGCTTTGTCTATGATGATTTCATATAATTTATCATAGACAAAGTCAGGTGCTTTTTTGTTGCTTTACATGAAGAAAAGTCCTTGCTTCGACTTCTTACACAAAATAATCTCCGTAATTTTCTTTCAGATATGCTTCCATTTCAGATTCGCTTTTTCCTCCGATTTCCGACACAAAGCTGGTGGTCAGGAAACGGTGCTTCCGCGTGGAAAAGCCGTTTGCCAGAAGGGTCTTCATATCACTATCGTCTACATAGAAATTCATGCGGATGACAGGAAGGTTAAGAGCATGAAGGATATTAAAAATCCGGGACGAAAAGCAAAAGATATAATCATAATCCAAGTCTTTCAGTCTGTGGATCTCGTTAATATTTAAGGTCCCCATCCACTGCAGTTCCACGTATTCCTTTGTTTGTTCCAGGAAAAAGCTGACCCGTTCAAAGTTGATGCTGGTCATCACAACGATTTTCTTATACTGGCGGTTTATGGTACGGTTGCGGAGGATGTGTTTTTGTACCAGCAGGGTCAGCGTAGAAAGGTGCTCATCCATGAAAGAAAAATTATAGGAAGCTTTAAAGTACACCTCGTACTTTCTGATGGTTTCATACAGGTCTGAAAACTGTTCTTTCGTATTTTCTACGGTCTTATCCACAAATGTGCAATGAAAGTGATCCAGGGTGATTTCCCGGTATAAATAGTTGTAAAGCTCATTGATGAATTCTTCCTGGATGGTAAAAGGGTTTTTTAAATGACTCACCACCCGCTCCGTAAATTGCTCGGTGGTATACCACAGCCGCTTGTCAAATGGAAAATCCAGACTGCGGGAAAAGTTCATCATGCTGAAGGCCACATTGTACAGCCTGTTTTCCTTGATGTCATCAACAAAGCGGATATTTAATGGCGCCAGGGGCAGACGGTAACAAAATTTCATGGATTCATCAACAGGCCGGATTTCCATGATACAGATAAACAGCAGAAGAAACTTTTTGGAAGGATAGTTTATAGACAGATTGTATTCTGTTAAAAAGAAGTTCAGCCGTTCCACCGCCTGATGGGCGACGGACTGGAGATCGGTATTTGCCAGATCGTAGCATTGTTTTTCCAGGGGAGTATTGGCCCTGCGGACCGCAATCCGGTTTTCCGGCGTAAACTCTAACAAGGGATGAAGGATGTCGATGACAAGAAACCGAAGCTGCAGTTCATCGCCTTCAATGGTAAGCCCCTTTTTCTTTAAGGTCACAAGGCTGAGACCGTGCCCGGCCAGGAATTGCCTTAAATGGGCGGTATCCTGCTTTTTTGTGGTCAGGGAAAGTCCCCAGTTTTCATATAGAGAAGAGGCATTGACATAACCGTCGAAAAATATGGTCACGATCATGATGCGGATCCGCTCGATGTAAGAACTGTTATAGTCAGTCATGGCGATCTGCTGGATAAAATCCACAAATTCCTTGTAGTTTAAGTGGCTTAGGCAGAAGCCCTTTTGTATTTCCACCAAGGGCTTGCGGGAGAAAAGGTTGATCCGCTCGATGGTCCGGCGTATGGATATTTCATCCTTATGAAACTGCAGGGCAACCTTTGAAAGGGAAATGTGCTGTCTTTTTTGTATATACCGCAGCAGGCTTAAATCATTATAGCTTAATCCCATGATACATTCCTCCAGTGCTGTTATGCTTATAATGGTTTCATTATAAAGTTAAGGGTAACTAAACGCAACAATAAAGTGTAATTTTTTTGCCTTGAAGCAACTTATAGAATCTGTCATAATGTACACAGTTTAAAAGGCGCCTTAAACACACAATGTCATAACAAAGGAAGGGAAAAAATATGAGCAATAAAAAGTCTAGCTGGAAAGACAGCATCCAAACATTTGGGCGGTCTCTCCTTCTGCCAATCGCGCTTCTTGCACCTATTGGTATGGTTATGGGTATTTGCAGTGCGTTAGGGCAGTCCTACATGATAGAGAAATTCCCGTTTTTGGGAAACCAGGTTCTGAAGCTTATTTTATCCAGCTTGCAAACCATTACAAGCATTATTTTTAACAATATTCCATTGCTGTTTGCCATGGGTGTTGCTCAGGGAATGGCAAAGAATGAAAAAGGGATTGCTGTCTTTTCTTCAGTAGTCGGCTATTTGACACTAAACGTGGTAATGGGGGTTT
>NZ_DAMAUN010000102.1:0-19320 GCF_032078915.1 Lacrimispora sp.
CAGAAAAATGGAGTTAGGATTTGCATCCTAACTCCGTTTTGTCTACAGTCTGAGGACTCCACACTCTCATGTGAAGTCCTTTTTATCTCGGAGCTCTCGTTCCGGCCGCAAATGCAGCCGAAAAAATTATCCCGGTTTTTCAAATTTTCTATAACTTTCTTACGCTGTCCGCATTTCCTCATAAATTAAGTTTTTGCTTCCTGGCAAAAGGTATAAGCGTAAATTATACACCATTCACACCATTAGCCTCATCTGCACTCAACAGCTTTTTATCCGTCAGTCTATATCATTTCCGTTACTTTCAATTACTTTTTTATACCAATCAAAGGATTTCTTTTTTCTCCGCCGCAGCGTCCCGCTTCCGTCGTCTGCCCGATCCACATAAATAAAGCCATATCGTTTGCTCATCTCTCCGGTAGAAGCAGAAACAATGTCAATACAACTCCAGACCGTGTACCCCATTAGCTCCACACCATCCTCCATGGCTTCTTTCATTGCCTGAATATGGCTTCTTAAGTAATCAATGCGGTAATCGTCCTGTATCCTTCCATCCTGCTCGATTTCGTCCTTTGCACCCAAACCATTTTCAACGATAAACAGAGGTTTCTGATAACGGTCATACAACTGGTTCATGGTGATTCTAAGTCCCAGCGGGTCAATGCTCCAGCCCCACCCACTTGTTTGTAAATAAGGATTTTTCACAGAACGGATAATATTGCCCTCATTAGCTGTTTTATCATTCATATCTGCAGCTACGCAGCGGCTGGCATAATAGCTGAAGGAAACGAAATCCACTGTATTTTTTAAAATCTCCAAATCTCCATCTTCCATAATAAGACAGACTCCCTTATCACGAAAGAGCTTACGGGCATAAGAGGGATAAGCCCCCCGCACCTGTACATCAATGAAGAATAAATTTTCCTGCTCTTTTTTCACAGACTCCCAAACATCCTCAGGATTACAGGAATAAGGGTAAAAGCTGCCGCCTGCAAGCATACAGCCCACCTGATTGCCCGGATCGTATTCATGGGCCAGCTTAGTAGCCAAAGCGCTGGCAACCAAAATATGATGTGCTGCCTGATAGGTAGTCTGAGCTTTATTTTCCCCTTCCTGGAACGCAATTCCCGCTCCGGAAAAAGGACTGTGTAAAATAATATTAATCTCGTTAAAAGTCAGCCAATATTTTACTAACCCTGAAAATTCTTTAAAACAGGTTTCCGCATAACGCAGGAAAAAATCAATCACTTTTCTGTTTCTCCAGGAACCGTATCTTTCCACCAGTCCCATGGGAGCATCAAAATGGCATAATGTCACTAAGGGCTCAATACCATACTTTTTACACTCCAAAAACACACTTCGGTAAAAATCAATTCCCGTCTGATTAGGCTTTTCTTCGTCTCCAACAGGAAAAAGCCGTGACCATGAAATAGAAGTACGGAATACTCTAAAGCCCATTTCCGCTATTAAAGCAATATCTTCTTTATAACAATGATAAAAATCAATTCCCTCATGGCTGGGGTAATATTCTTCTTTCTGCAATTCGGGTTGGGGAACATTCCCTGTTTTTACTTCTAATCTTCGTACACCATGAGGAAGTACGTCAATATTACTTAATCCCCGGCCTCCTTCACGGAAGGCGCCTTCCGCCTGATTGGCGGAAATGGCTCCTCCCCAAAGGAAATCTTCAGGAAATTGAAAATCGCTCAATTTATTCCTCCTCTTCCGGTATATCCTCAAAACCAATTACCAAAGTCAGTACAAACGATAATACAATCGACAAAATTGTAATACCTGCGATCCATGCAATGCTGGTTCCCGGGTGTTCGGGGTCAATAAACTGCACTCCGGTCAAAACACTGGGTGAGACCATGGAACGGCTGGCAAGCCCTCCAATTCCAGCCAAACAGCCGCAAACAAATCCTGTGATCAAAGAAGCAATCAAAGGACGTTTTAAACGAACGGCAACACCATAAAGAGCTGGTTCCGTAGTTCCTGCAATCAAAGCCGAAGACGCTGCTGCAAGGGCAGTTTGACGAAGTTCTCTGTTTTTAGTTTTTAAAGCTACTGCTAATGAAACTCCGCCCAGGGAAAGGTTCGCGCCTATTTCAGACGGCATAACGGTTCCTTCCATTCCCGTATCAGAGATCGTCTGCAGAATCGTAGGAGTAAATACCCTGTGCATACCTGTAATAACCAGCAAAGGCCAAATTGCTCCCATAATACCAACTGCCAGGAATCCAAGTTTTGCCTGTACAAAGAATACAAATTTAGAAATTGATGTACCAACTAAAATCCCTGCAGGTCCAATGATTAAAATCGCAATAGGAGCCGCAATTAATAAAATCAACATTGGCTTTAAGAAGTTTTTCGTTACGGCAGGTGTAATTCTGTCAACGCCCCGCTCAATATAAGATAAAATCCAGGTCATGCAGATTGCAGGAATTACTGTATAAGTGTATTTTACAGACGCGATGGGGACTCCCAGGAAATGGGCCGCTGTTTCTCCGACCGTTACCGCCTCCATCAGCCCGCGAAAGTCCGGGTGAAGCAAAGTTCCCGCAATAGCAATGGCCAGATACATATTTGTTTTAAATTTCTTAGAAGCAGAAGCTGCCACCATTACAGGCAGGAAATAAAAGGCGCCGTCACCTATGGAATTAATGATCTTGTAAGTGTCACTGTCAGCAGGCAATATATTTGCCATAGCCAATAACATAACTAACAACTTTACCATGGAGCCGCCGATAATTGCCGGAATTAATGGAGACATGGTTCCAACGATGGCGTCTAAAATGTTATTTCCGATTTTCTTAAGGGTCAAAGGCTCTTTCTTCTCTCCCCTTGCAACTTTACTTTCTTCTCCAAAATCGCCTAGCTTTAAAATCTCCTGATAAGCAGTTCCAACATGATTTCCAATAATAACCTGAAACTGCCCTCCCTGCTTTACAACTCCCATAACGCCGTCAATGGCTTTGACCGCCGCTTCATTTGCCTTGCTTTCATCCTTTAAGACAAATCTTAAACGAGTCATACAATGGGTAAGGCTGGAAATATTATCGATTCCCCCAATATTTTCCACAATAGCTTTTGATACAACCGCATAATCTCTTGCCATTTTTCTTTCCTCTCTTATAAATTAATGAATTCGCATAGTTTTAGCTGATTGTGATTATACTGTTTATCAAGTTTCTTGTCATTAGTTCTAAGGCGCAAAAAAACAAGTGACGTTGATTCTCACTTGTTTTTTATACGTAACAGTATGTTTTATAAATTCACAACTTTCCTAATTTGAATTATGATCCATTTCTTCGGAAGTATACCGGTACAGCTTCTTCCCCAGCCGTTCCACAATGCTGATCGCAGGCATTTGAGTGGTAATATCATACACCTTTAGCCGCGTATACGTCACATAATAAGCAATGTTATAGTCCGATAACTTCGCCACAGTACAATTTTCCGTATTGGTCACACTGAAAATCTGGCAATTTTGTTCCTTAAAACGGATCACATGACCAATGGTATCATTCGACTCTCCAGAAACCGAAAATACAATGACCAGGGCATTTTCAAAAAATCTGCTCTCCGTGGGATAATGAGGTTCGTCAATATAAAGACAAAACTTTCCCATACTGGAAAAATACCTTGCCCCATATTTTGCCACGATCCCGGACATGCCGCTGCCTACAAAAATAATACGGTTTGCACGGACAATCACTTCCGTCAGCATATCCAGCTTTTTCTCAAATTCTTCCGAAGTTGTTTTCTTTAAAAAGTCAATGACTTCCGTCACATCGTCCGTAGCAGACACTCCTTTTCCCTTATCAAAATGCTGCTTTAACTTTACCTTAAACTCTGCATAGCCGTTACAATCCATTTTCTTACAAAAGCGCAGTACCGTAGAAGTGGAAACATGGGCTTCCTGAGCCAATTCCCGAATTCTCATGTACTTCACTTTATCATAGTTTTTCGTCACATACTGATATACTTCCATTTCCAGATCATTCAGTGACTTAACCTGCTCCACACGAAACATCCCTGTTCTCCCTTCTACGTAATACTCTTGCCTGTCCTATTTCATTTCTTTGTCTATCCTCTAAAACTTCTTTTCCCATTTCCATACTTCGTTTTCAGCTTCTGTCAAAAATCCCAGATCCCAATAGAATTGTTGGTCACCGCCGACCATCCCTTTGCATAATGGGTAGTTGCAATAATTTCTGGGTTTGCTCTTATCTTTACGAAATAAGCCACTCTTTTGCTTTTTCCAAATCATCTATGCAAGTCACCATAAATTTAATGTCTGTCTTTTTCTTTTTAATATAGTTTTTCATTTTTAAATCCAAACCAACAAATACTACTTTACGCAGCGGCTTCTTTAACATAACAAAACGATCAACGATCCATTCTAAAATTTCTCTGTCGATGTCCGAATCATCAAGAACAACTACGATAAAGGAACTCGTAGACGGTCTGCTGATTTCTATCAGATCCCGTTTAAATTTCTGCTTTAACAATTCCTTTTCACCATAAAGGGAATCCAAATGTTCGCACCAAACTTCTCCGCCATTATAAAATAAGGAAAAAGACTTTTTATTCAAACCAAGCTCATACTTCTCCATAGAAGAAATCCCCCAAAATACCCATCAGATTTTTCGTTCCATACATACCGAATCCGGCATATCCGCGTACTGCCCATAGTTGGGCATAATTTTGTATCCTGCCTTTTTGTACATATAACAGGCTGCTTCTAACGGTTTACCAGTCTCTAAAATACACCACCGATAACCTTTGATCTTTGCCTTTGCCTCTAATCTCCGAACCACTTCTGCACCCAATCCCATATTTCGATACGATGGTTCTACATAAATCCGTTTTAACTCTGCATGATCTTCATCATACATTTTAAAGGAACCGCATCCAATCGGTTTCCCTTCCCGATATGCCACAATCACGTCATGGATACAATCTCTTTGATTATATTGTTCATACTGACTTCTTTGAAATTTACCCCCAACGATTTCATCAAGAGTGCTGTCCAATCGATTGCAAAGCATTGCAAAATCCTGATCTTCCCCATCCGTATCCTTAAACCCCAATTCAGAAAGATTTAGCAGCTCCGCTTTTGCCTTTTTGCTGAACTTATTTATTACAGCATCATATGCTTCATCAATCATCTGAAACAACATGTCCAGATCGAAGAAAGCATCCAGATCAATGGTATTCCAATAAGGCTGCTGAACCGGCGGGCAGTGATATCCGCGTACTACAATCCCCGGATAAAGCTGCCGGTAAAGATTTGCCTTATCCGGCACACATTTTAACGTTATCCTGTAAAACTTTTCTTCAGGATTAAATTGCGCAAAGATCTTTCCCATGACCTTATAGCAGATTGGGTATTCCCCAAATGGCCTTGCCTCATATGCACTTGGATGCCTTAAACAGTATTCTTCTATAGCCTGAATTACTTTTGCATTGTTCTCCATATTTTGTCTCCTAAATTGTAGCAAAATCTATAAGGTTCACGATTCATTCCCTACGGCTATATTAAAATACCGTTCATTGATTTCACTTATGACTATAAGTTCTTCTATAATATACTTTGCGTATATTCTCACTGTAAGGCTATAGGATATTGCTGATAAGTATTTATTCCATATCTAGTGCTGGAACCTCTATGTTCTTCTCTATAGCTTTTAATTTTCATATATTGAGTTTTTCATTATTACTATATCATAATATTTTACTAATTAGCAATTATTTACTATATTGATCATAATGCCATATTACAATAATGTATTTTCAAATAATTATACACTTAATTATTTCATGAAATAAACTTAATGATATCCTCATAATAACATTTATCACTGGAAAACCAATAGAATACCAAAGAATCCACAAAATCATTATAATATCATGATTTTGTGGATTCTTCTCGGATATTTCCTACTTCATTAAATAATAGAAAGTGCCAGTTCCATCATCCTGGTAAAAGAATTCTGCCTGCCTTCAGCAGAGATTTCTTCCTCTTCAAATGGCGAATCTGAAATCGTTAATATACACAATGCATTTGCTTTTCCATAAGCCGCGTTGGCATAAAGAGCAGTAGACTCCATCTCACACGCCAGAACCCCCATATCTGCCCATGATACACCTGTTTTGGGCAAATTCGGTTTATAAAATGCATCTGTGCACAGAATATTGCCGACATGATACGGCAGATCCATCTCTTCCGCGCACTGTACTGCCTGACGCAGCAATTTGTAACTTGCTGTACAGGAAAAATCTCCCGGCAACTGGTATGTCGCCAGATAGTTCGTCTCCGTACAACTGCCGATGGCAATGATTACATCCCGCAGTTTCACTTGCGGCTGCATCGATCCAGCAGTACCGATCCGGATTAAATTCTTCACGCCGTAATAATGAATCAGCTCATAAGAATAGATCCCTATTGACGGACAGCCCATTCCCGTTCCCATTACTGATATCCGTTTACCCTTAAAGTAACCGGTATATCCAAGCATTCCTCTTGTATTATTAAACTGTGTTACATCTTCCAGAAAATTATCAGCAATAAACTTCGCCCGCAGCGGATCTCCTGGAAGCAGAATTGATTCTGCAATATCACCCGGTCTTGCATCAATATGAGGAGTTGGTGTGTGTGTCATAGCATTATTTTCATTCATCCTTTTATCTTCCTTCCCTTTTGTTTTTTAGCATTTCTTCTACTTCTTTACGTTCCGGAATTGATGATGCAGCCCCCAGCCTTGTTACTGCAATGGCCGAGGCAACCGACGCCCGATGCAAAACATCCTCAATCTTTTCATCTCTCATGATTCCCGAGATAAAATATCCTGTATATGTATCTCCTGCCGCCGTTGTATCAACCGCTTCCGCCCTTACCGCCTCCTGGCGGTAAATCTGCCGTCCATCCCAGTAAAAAGATCCTTTTTCCCCAAGTGTCATGACTATTTTGGCATCAGGAAATTTCGTCGCCAACTTTACCAGCACTTCTTCATCACCTTCGCCCGAGGTTTCTGCTAAAGATGCTGCTTCCACCTCGTTCACCAGAAAGTAATTTACCAGGTTTAACGGTAATTCTAAAACCTTGTGATCCATTGGAGAAGGATTCAAGACAATCGTCATACCTTTTTCATGTGCCCTGCTGATGATATATCCCAGTTCACTGATCTCATTTTGCAGAACAACAAAATCCCCAGCACAAAAACCAGACAGAACCTGTTCAACCTGTTCTTCACTAATCCTTTGGTTCGCTCCGCCAAAAAGAATGATGCAGTTATCCCCTTCACTGTCATTCTGAATGATAGCATGGCCGGTCTGCACTTCACCCTGGACTGTAATACAGCCGGTATCCACTCCTGCCCGATTAAGGACCTCCAGCAAAAATTCGCCCTCATTTCCGATAGCTCCGGCATGATATACTTCTTCCCCCGCTCTGGCCAGGGCAATAGACTGATTTAACCCCTTCCCGCCGCTGAACACATTTAAATATTCTGATGATATGGTCTCTCCTTTGCGCACAAAGTGTTCTACTTTATATACATAATCAATGTTCATAGAGCCAAAATTTAATAGTTTCATATTATACCTCGTAGCTTTTTATGGTTTGGATCAGCAATTCTTTAAAACGAATCTTATCAAACTCCATTGCAGCAAGCACATTCTTTTCACTGCTGTCTACTGGATAGAAAACTTCTCTGCCGATATCCTCCTTTGGCGCCATACCTATATAATCACGGTAATCGCAAACAGTCATTCCTCTTGTAAACTCTCCCTTTGTCTCCACATCTACATGCATTGGCAGTGCACAGGTAATAATCGCCGGATCGATCAACCAGGCTATCGCACAAGCATCACACAGCTGCGATTGCCGCCCCTGGTTTACCGAATATTCCAGTAAATCTGCTGCCGCTGACGCTACCAGCCCCGGCAATGCCTTAAGCTGTTCCACCTCATCTATGGTCATGGAATTCTGACGGCACAGGTTAAGCCCAACCATCCGGATCGGAATTCCGGATTCAAAAACAATTTTTGCTGCTTCCGGGTCTACAACTATATTAAATTCTGCACAGGCATTATAATTTCCAGTTGTAACCGAGCCCCCCATGGAGATAATTTCCGGAATCTTATGTTTTAACTCTGGCTCCTTTAATAACGCCTGTGCTACATTAGTCAATGGTCCTAACGTCACCAGCGTCATGTCTATCTCATTACGAAAAGCATCAATCAGAGCATCCACCGCATGTTCTTTTCTCTGCGCTTCTTTCAGACTCGGAACCATGATATTCCCCAACCCACTGTTGCCATGAATATTTTCTGCCCGTTCAGGTTTTGCATACATCGGCATATCGTAGCCGGCATAAACTGGAATATCTCCATATCCCGCCAGCTCCGTCACATATCTGGCATTACGAAATGTATGATCAAGTCCGGTATTTCCCCCAACCGCCGAGATCCCGACAACAGAAAGATGCTTCATTGCCAGCAGCAGTGCAAAACTGTCATCAATTCCCGGATCACAGTCAATCCATACTTTCTTACTCGTTTCCATCGTTTATGCACCTTCTCTCTTCAATCCTTTTTCGATCCGCTTCTTCTGATTGATCCGAATCATATTAATCAATACAAGGGCAAATATAGTTGCTGCATAAGGAATCATTTCAATAAACTCCGTTGGAAAATTAGTTCCCTGACTTTTCAGCGTAGTAGCCAGGGCATCAGAAAAGCCAAAGAAAATTGCTGCTACCGCGGTTCCGATCGGATTACTACCAGCAATATTCATGGCTGACAAACCGATATATCCCCTGCCGTTTGTCATATTCTTCATAAAGAAACTAACCCATCCCATAGACATGAATGCTCCTGCAAAACCGCAAAGCACTCCCGAAACCAGAAATGATACATAACCAATCTTTTTTACATTAATTCCCACCGATGCTGCTGCCTGCGGGTTTTCCCCTACTGCCCGCATCCTGAGTCCCAGCCGGGTCCGATACAGAAAAAACCATACCAGGTAGATGCCGAGGAATGCCAGATAAGTAAGCAGGTTATGTCCCGACAGTACCTGCCCTAAAAACGGAATCTTATCAATTAGCGGTATTACCACCGAGGGAATCGTATAAGCCTTAATCGCCGCCGATGTAGCCGCCTTTTCTCCAGTCAATAAATACATGACAAATACTGTGCCGCCGCCGGCAACCAGGTTAAACGCTATACAGGTCAGATAAAGATCTGTCTTACCGGACAGATTGGATACTGCCAGTACCCCGCCGGAAAGCACACCAAAGATAACCGCTCCAAACAAGCCGATCCAAACACTCCCGGAAAAACCGGCAAAAATTACACCTGCCAGCGCTGCCGAAAGCATCATTCCTTCCAGTGCCATGTTAAGCATTCCGGCTTTCCGGTTAATGACCGCTGCCAAAGCTACAAAAATCAGCGGTGTTGACAAACGCAGTACTGAAAACCCAAAATTTGCAAACCATTCTATTGTAAACATATGCGTTCCTGCATGGATCTTACTCCACGCTCTCCTTTCCGGCTTCAGCTGCATTTTCTGCCAAAATTTCCTTTGCTTCTCTTTCCCGGTCCATTTTCATGTCTTTCTGGGCCGCTTTATAGATCAATTTTTTCTTATATCTTCCCATGAATTCTTCAGCTGCTACCAGAAGAATAACGATCCCCTGGATAACAGTAATGAACTCAATCGGAATATCACCTTTGGAGTTTACAACATCAGCACCGATCCGTATATATGCCAGCAGAACCGCCGCTACCGGAACCAGAATCGGATTCTTTCTGGCCAGAACGGCAACCATCAGACCATCAAAACCATGCTGGGTGCTAACGACCCATTTGTAACGATCATAATTGCCCAGGATCTCACACGTACCGCCCATACCGGCAAAAATGCCGCCAACTAATTGAGCCAGAATAATCGTACCGTTCATGTTGATACCGCTTGCCTTGGCAAAGTTCGGATTACTTCCCACAACCCGCATCTTATATCCAAAAATGGTCTTATAGAATAAAACGCCAACGAAAGCCACAGCGATCAAAGCCACAAAGAATCCTGACTGAACCCGGAACTTTCCAAAGATCATGGGAAGCTTTGCCGACTCTGGAATCATATAGGATCCCAGCGAACCAATTGACGGATCCCGCATAAAATACTTCAGCACCCAGATCGATAAAAATGCCAAAATGCTGTTAAGCATCAGGGAGACCACCACAATATTGGCCTTGAACTTAACATCCAACCATGCCGGAATCAGGGAAACTAAGAACCCGACGATCGCACCAACAGCCAGCAGGATCAAAAGCATAACTGGTGTCGGCAAGCCCGCTCCGCCTAATGAAATAGCAGTCAGAGAAACGATACACCCTGAAAACATAAAAATGCCTTCACCAGAGAGATTAAACTTATTTACTGCATACACAAAACAAAAACACAATCCGGTAAATGTAAACGGAATGGCCAGATTAATTATGCTTCCGACTCTCCGCACGGAAGAAAACGGGCCTAATACAAATTGCCTGATAACGTAGACCGGATCATCACTGATGGCAAACAGTGTAACGAGTGCAATTCCATAAGCAATGCCGATAGCAACAAGGATGCGTACCAATTCGACTGTTGTTTCTATTCGCCTTGTTTTGCTCATAGCACATCCTCCATTTCTTTTGCTGTCATTGTCTTAATACCCAGCATATATTCTCCCAATTCGTCTTCCGAAACGAGATTCGCCTGCTTAAACGCTGCTACAATCTTCCCTTTCCGCATAACCAGCAGCCTGTCAGAACACTCCAGTACTTCATTCAAATCGGCTGAGATCAGCAGGGAAGCCGTCTTTTCTTCCCTTGATTTACGGACAATTGTCTTACGAATCATTTCCGCTGCACCAACGTCAATTCCCCTGGTCGGCTGATTGGCCAGAATAAAATTGCTGCCAGAAGTAAACTCTCTGGCCACCACCACCTTCTGGATATTACCACCGGAAAGCATCCGTACCGGCTGGTTTCTATCATCACAGGCTATTTCAAAATCTTTAATACACTGATCAACAATCTGGTCAATATATTTTCGGTTAATAAACGGACCCTTCCGGTACTGCGGCTGAAAATAGCGATCCGATATGATATTATCCCGAATCGACATATCTCCGGCACAGCCAAGATCCATTCTGTCTTCCGGAATAAATGCCAGCCCCAACTGCCGGATCTGGTGAACGGTTTTTCCTGATATGCTGGTTCCGTTAATGGATACTTCACCGGAAGAGAAGATACCAAGTCCTGATAATACATCAGAAAGTTCGCTCTGGCCATTTCCTTCTACTCCGGCAATGCCTACGACTTCACCCGCACGAATATCAAGAGAGACACCATCTAGTACGGTCTTTCCCATTTCGTTGATCTTGATCAGATTTTTGATATGCACAACGACATCTCCGGGCTTCGGCTGTTCTTTATCAATCCTAAGTATGACATCCCGTCCAACCATCAATCTTGAGATATCGGCTTCACTCATATCCTCCAGTTCATAACTGCCCAGGCAAAAACCATGGCGCAGGACTGTAACACGGCTGCAGATTCGTTTTACCTCTTCCAGCTTGTGTGAGATAAAGATAATCGAATGGCCGCTCTTTTTAAGCAGAATCAACTGTTCAAACAATTCCTCTGTTTCCTGAGGCGTCAGAACCGCCGTAGGTTCATCCAAAATGATAATTTTCGCTCCACGAATCAATACTTTCATGATCTCAACTTTCTGCATCTGACCAACCGAAAGGTCCATCACTTTCATCTTGGGATCAATATTAAAATTATACTTTTCTGCTACTTCTCCGGTCATCTCCACTGCTTTGTTATAATCAAACGTTCCCTTTTTCATCGGTTCAATTCCCAAAGCCACATTCTCCGCAACCGTCAGTGACGGTACCAGCATAAAATGCTGATGTACCATCCCTATGCCTTTATCAATGGCATCCAGTGTATTTTGAATCTGAACCTCCTGCTCTTGTACCAGAACACGTCCGGACTGGGCATTTTCTAACCCGAAGAGAACTTTCATCAACGTCGTTTTTCCAGCTCCGTTTTCCCCTACCAGAGCCAGAATCTCTCCTTCATTCAGCCAAAAGGTAATGTCCTTATTGGCGACAAATCCATTACTGTAAATCTTAGTAATGTTCTCCATTCTCAAAACTTCACCAGACATATCTTCCTCCTACGGCAAACTGCCGAAATTTCTGTAAAAAATCCCGGCAGTTTACGCTTTGTTCTGTTAAGGTGCTACACTGTCAAGCATTGCCTGATACTCGGCCTCATCCGCAAAATCATAGTAAGATTTAACTGACTTTTCGCCGCTGACGATCTTAGACTGTGCTTCTTTCATATTCTGACGCACTTCTTCCGGAACGGTTTCTTTGAAGAAATCATTATCAACATATCCAACGGAGCTTTCCGCCAGGCCCAGACGGTTTACTTTCTTCCATACATCTTTTCCAGCCTCAACATCATGGAAAAATGATACAAAAGAATCACCGACATTTTTCAGCATGGAAGTTAAAATTACATCTGCAAGTTCCGGATTCTCTGAATTTTTATAATACTGATACTGATCGGAATCCACACCAATTGCCCAGGTGTTCAGTTCTTTACAAGCTTCAAACAAACCGCCGCCGGCTCCGCCTGCCACCTGATAGAATACATCAGCTTTTTTATCTCTTGCCTGAGAAAGACAAAGTTCTTTCATCTTGGCCGGATCCGTCCAGGAACCAACGGTTGCCTTAACAACTTTGCACTCCGGATCGTAATCCTGAACACCATTTACAAAGCCGGTGACAAAGTCAGCAATAACCGGATTATCCATTCCCACATTAACTGCCACAACTTTTGATTCAGACATGCCGGCCGCCAGCTGACCTACCATGTAAGAACCCTCATTCTGGGCGTAGAAAATCAGAGCCATGTTTTCCGGTATCTCAGATTCATCCATGGAATCATCAAAACATACAAACTTAACCTCTGGGTATTCCTTCGCCAAGCGGATCAAAATATCACGATATGTAGAGGATGCCACAATATATTCATAGCCTTCGTCAATGGTATCCAGCATGGCATCTTCCCATTTATCCGCTTTTGTCTCATCGCCGGCTTCAACCGTCTTACAATCCCAACCTTCCGAACGCAGTATTTTCATTCCCTCTTCACCGGAATCGTTAAAAGACTTATCCCCCAGATTTCCTACAATATAAGCAATCCGCCCCTTTTCGCCGTCTTTGGCAGCCGGAGCCCCACTTTCGGTTTTCGTTTCCTGGCTTCCGGTATCAACTGCACTTGATGATTTTGTTGTTCCTCCCGAACCACAAGCTGTAAGACCTGCCGCCATTGCCGTGGCTATCATGACCGCGATTACTTTCTTTACACCTTTTTTCATATAAAACCTCCTCTTTTTTGTTTGATTTCTTGTTTTATTTTCAGCACGACGTCAGGTTACGAATCCATTTCATCGATCGAATCCGCCAAACTCCCACCAATGCTTCTAATACAATATTAAATTTAATGATTCCAATCACCACTGCCGCCGGCCAGCCGAAAACAAAAGCGCCTAATGATGCAAGCGGTATGGTAATCAGCCACATCGTAAAGATATCTGTTACCAGCCCAGTCTTCCCGTCTCCCCCGGCCCGCAGAGTGGCAATGATTCCGGTCATCTCGACACCGGAAAACGGCCAGATCAGTGCCAGAATCGCAATAAATTGTATGGCATAAGTCCGGGTCTCATCAGTCAGCCGGTAAAGCTTTGTAAACGGTATCCCAAACAGAATCATTATCATCCCCAGTATCGTTCCTCCCACAAATCCAAGAACCAGAACACTGTATGCCTGCTTTTTAATCTCCGTCTTCTTTAGACCTGAACCGATCGCTTTACCGATCACAACACTGCAGGCTTGCAGAATTCCATTCATAACACAGGCAACCAATTGGTAGAATGTATTTGCAATATTATATCCGCCGACTACACTGATATTCATCTGCCCGGTGATAGCACTTCCCGCTGTCGTTCCCGTTGACCAGATCAGCTCATGGACAACAATCGGAATACCAATAAGGTAAAAATTCCGGCTTAACCGTTTGTCCGTTTTCAGCAAATCTCTTACTTTCATCTGAATTCTTTTTTCCCTTTTAAAGACAAATACTACCAGGATAGTAAATTCCACCAATCTGGCGATCACTGCTCCCAGGGCCGCCCCCTGAATCCCCATACATGGAAATCCGAACTTACCAAAGATCAGAAAATAATCCAGCAAAATATTTATCGGATATGAAATCACATTGGCAATAAATGATATCTTAACCTGTTCAATTCCCCGGCAACAAGCAAACATCATTGTACTCATGCCACACGGAAGATACATGAATGCCGCGATCCGCAGATAAGAAGTCCCCAGTTCGATGATAGAAGGGTCACTGCTGTAAATCCGCATAAATATCTGTGGAAATGTCAGTACCAGTAGTGAAATCGCTGTTCCGAAAACAGCAACTGCCCGAATACCTGTGGCAAATAGGATCCTTATCTCTTCCTTGCCCTGGCGCCCCCAATATTGAGCAATCAGTACGCAGCATCCGGCTGAAAAGCCGTTGCATAAAGTATAAAAAACAAAAAATATCTGCTGTGCCTGGGAAACTGCTGACATTTGTAACTGATCAATTCGTCCCAGCATAATGCTGTCTGCCGTATCGACACTAACCCGTAAAAATTGTTGCAGAATGATGGGCACCGCTAACATTAGGATCTTAGAATAAAACTGGCCCTCCCTAATAATTGGAAAATTTTTTCTTTTTACTAAACTCATAGTTCACGGCTGTTGCTAATGCAGCCAATCAACCACTCCTTAAATAAATCGACATGGATATCCATTGCTACTTTCACATTGGGCTTCCGGCCTAGTTTATTTCTCAAATCTACTGCCGTATGTCCCACCGCATAAGAATCCATACACTCAACATCGACAAAGTAATCATTACATACCAGACATTGCGGACACAACGCCGCCGCCAGGGCCAGGGCATCGTGCATCACCGCATCCTCACCGCCTTTTTCATGCCGTGCAAACATATAATCCAGAATATCGGCTGTCAGCACCCCAGCTTTCGTTCCTATACTTCTTAAAATTTCTGCATCTTGTTGATTCATAATTGCCAGTAACGTCACATCCAGACCGACCATAGTGCAAGGAATCCCGGATGCTAAAACCAGCCTGGCCGCTACCGGATCCACCCAGATATTAAATTCAGACGTGGTGGAAACATTTCCGCCTTTTACCGCCCCACCCATGAACCAGATGTGCTTGATCTTTTCTGCAATGTCCGGATAAAGTGAAAGAGCAATAGCAATATTGGTCATCGGACCAATGACAAGCAGTTCCAACTCACCTTTCAGTTCATCTGCTTTCCGACGGATCACCTCAATTGCATTTTCTTTTGCAAAATCACTAGCCACGGCAGTTGGCAGTACAATATCACCAAGCCCTGTCTGGCCGTGAGTGTCACCATAGTACGGTGCTCTTTGAAACAGGGGCTTCTCAGCTCCCCGGGCAACCATAATATCAGCATTAAGATACTCCATCAGATTCAGATTATTCTGTGAGGTGTACTGGTGCGGTACATTTCCATTTACCGAAGTAATAGCAGCCAGTTCAATCTCTGGGCTGTATAAAGCAGCTATAATCGCAATTGCATCATCAGTACCCGTATCACAGTCAATAATAAATGTTCTCTTTGCCATTGCCGTCAACCTCGCTTTCTTCTTATGCCTTTGAACTAATTCAACAGGATAACACTTTCCGAAAGTGTTTATTTTATTAAATAATATCACTTTTTTTCTATTTGTCAATTATAATTATATATTTTTAATAAAAATACACTTTAGTAAAACTATTTATTATGTACTTTTTTACATCTTCCCTTATCTTCGTCGTTGACAAATATATCTTTCTGTATCATAATTCATTTATAACGACGAAATGGAGAGTTCTCATGACGATCAAAGAAATTGCCCAATTAGCGGGTGTATCTATATCAACCGTATCAAAAATCGTAAACGGTAAGGATGACAGCATTAATCCCAAAACCCGGAAGCGCGTTCTCGAGATTGTAAAAGAGTATAACTATACGCCTTATGCCAGTGTCAAACTTGTTTCCGAGGCCAAGACTTTTGTATTGGGAGTATTACTTAATTCCTTTACCAGATCGAGCCTGTTTTTGAATGGCGCTATTGCTGTTGCTCAAAAAAACGGCTATGGACTTCTGGTCTATGACAGTCTGGGGTCACTGGAAACCGAACTAAAAAACATCACTACACTATGTAAAAGTCAGGTAGACGGCGTAATCTGGGAACCGGTGAATAACGAAAGCAAAGAGCACGAACAATATTTTAAAAAATATAGAATTGAAGTCTGCCGCATTAATGCCCCATTTGACTCGAATCATTATTTTATTGATTTTTCCCAAATCAGCTATGAAGCGACCAAACTCCTCCTTTCTTATGGTCATACAAAAGTAGGCTGCCTGATCAGACGTGGCAGTATCCGTTCAAAATTAGCCCTTGAAGGTTTCAAAAAATGCCTTCTCGAACATGGGATTCCTTTTCGGGATAACATGATTCTTCCAGAGGAAAACGATGACTGGCACAATCAGATCTTTGCACATTTACTGACCGGCATTATCAGTACCCATTTTACTTCTGCTCAATTGCTGGTTGAAGATTTAGAAAAAAAAAGGCTGCAGATGCCATATAACCTTTCTCTAATCAGCTTAAGGGATGATTTACGGGGGATTACCCAGCCTTCGAAAATATCCAGTATCCGTATTCCTAATTATGAATTTGGTTCTTTTGTTTGTGAACGCCTCATTGAAAAATGCGAAAAGAGGCAGTTCCACACCGAAAATTTCCAAACCGCCTATCCGTTAGAGAACACACACAGCCTGGATGTTCCTTATTTTTCCCAGACCAAGCAGATTGTTGTAGTCGGAAGCATTAACATAGATGTAATCCTGAATGTAACCGAACTGCCACAGCCGGGCCAGGTTACCAGCACAAATACAAGCTTTACCAGCCCCGGCGGAAAAGGTGCCAATCAGGCCGTTGCTGTCGCCAGGCTGGGACATCAAGTGTCCCTGATTGGAAAAGTAGGTAATGATTACGACTCAGCTCTCGTTTATTCGATCATAGAAGAAAACCATGTAAACACTCAGGGAATTCTACGCGACCCCCAGGCCGAGACCGGCAAAGCGTATATCCACCTTCAGGACAACGGGGAAAGCACGATTACAATTTTAAACGGTGCCAATGAAACCCTGTGCCCGGAAGAAATCCTGATGCATAAGGACCTATTCCAAAATACCAGCTATTGCTTATTACAAACGGAAATCCCGGAAAATTCCGTTGAAGCAGCCGCCCATCTAGCTCACGAATGCGGTGTGAAAACTATTCTGAAACCAGCTGTAATGAAGCGGTTGCATCCGTCATTAATGAAGTACATAGATATCTTTGTGCCGAATAAGACAGAAGCAGAGCTGTTATGCCCGGAAGAAACCACAATTGAAGGAAAAGCAGAAGCATTTATCAGGCATGGTGCAAAATCCGTTATTATTACCCTGGGACATTCAGGATGCTATATCAAAGATCCGACTTTTACCGGCTACCTGCCTGCGGTTCATTTTTCAACGATCGATACCACTGGAGCCGCTGACGCTTTCATTGGTGCGTTGGCAGCTTACTTAACTGATGGGTATCCGATTGAACACGCTGCCCGAATAGCAACCTATGCTGCCGCTTTCAGCGTTGCCAGACAAGGCGTCATACCTGCACTGATCGACCGCAATTCGTTGGAAGCTTATATAAAAAAAGCGGACCCCGACATTATTCAGTTTGGAAATAGGGAGGATATTACATGAAAATAAAAAAACAGACGCTGACCGATTCCTTAGAAAAACAAAAACAAGAACTAAAAGAGCTGGGCCGGACACTTTTTGCCTGTCCCGAAGTCGGATTCCGGGAAGAAAAGACCTCTGCCCATCTCCTGTCATTTTTTCAAAAAAACGGAATTTCCTGTCAGGGCAATCAATCTCTGACCGGTGTCCGCGCAGATATTGGAGAAAGAAATGGCTCCGGTTATCATATTGCCCTGGTCGCTGATATGGATGCCGTTTATGCCGGCAACGGTGATAAAAAGCAAGCGATTCACGCCTGCGGCCACAGCATCCAAGTTGCCGATATGGCTTTTTCCATGAAGCTGATAAAAGAAAGCGGACTTCTGGATGAAACCGGGGGCAGCGTTACTTTTATCGCCGCCCCGGCCGAAGAATTTATTGATCTTGATTATCGGGAAGCCCTTGTCCAGGCAGGAAAAGTACGTTTTTTTTCAGGAAAGCAGAACCTGATTGCAGATGGTTTCTTCGATGACCTTGACTGTGTTTTATCAGCTCATGTTAATAGCGAAGTGCATACCCTCTTTGATATCGGCAGCAGCCTTACTGGTTTTACAAAAAAGCGAATTATTTTTACTGGACAGGCAGCACATTCCGGTGCATTGGCACACCAGGGGCGCAATGCCATGCATGGAGCCGCGTTATTTATTAATGCATTATCTTTTTTAAAGGAACAGTTTCCACCAGAAAAAGGAATTCATATTGCTCCGGTAATCACAGCATGCAGCGGCAGTGTCAACACCGTCCCGGACCAGGCTGTTTTAGAGACCTATATACGGGCCAATTCGCTCAGCAGCCTTCTTGAAGCCTGTCAGTCACTAGATAGCTGTGCCAATCATTGTGCCCTTGCACTAAAGCTGAAAAGTTCGATTGAAAATCAGACCGGATATATGCCGCTTCAACAGTCTGAGCCGCTGCTTAAAGTTGTTTTCCAGAATATGCTCAATGTTTGCCCGTCCGAGCAGGTTCTTAAAAATCCAGTTTCCGGGGCCTCTGGTGACATCGGCGATTTGAGTTACCTTATCCCATCCGTGCAATTCGGATTTTCCGGTATTGAGGGACAGATCCACAGTGCCAATTTTACGATTCACGACGAAGAAAATGTCTACACAAATGTGGTTAAAGTGGTTTTAGGAACTATTTATGATCTGTTGACCAAGAAAGAACTGCAGATAAAATATGATGATTACGACATTCGTAAAAATGCATACTTAACGGACTGGCTGGGGATTTAAAAAAGACTTTTTCTATAATTTAAAGGGGCTGTCGCAAAATGATTTTTTCATACAAGATATGGGGATTCACCAAGCAACC
>NZ_DAMAUN010000103.1:0-18677 GCF_032078915.1 Lacrimispora sp.
AAATTCTTCATGGAAATAGCATCCTCGGCGCTGATGTGCTCATAGATTTCCAGGATTTCTTCCAGCCTTGACTGTCCATCCACATATACATCGGTTGCAAAAATATGGTGGTTTAATCCGGACAGTTCCATTGTCACCCGCTCCGGCTCCACATCTAAGAGTCTGGCAAAGCCATTTACCATATTGACCGGCACATTACAAAGGCCGATCACCTTTTTATAATCCGTATATCTTAACACAGCCTCTGTGATCATTCCCGCAGGATTGGTAAAGTTGATCATCCATGCCTCCGGGCAGAGTTCTTTCATGTCCTTTACAATATCCAGAATCACCGGAATGGTCCGGAATGCCTTGAACATGCCTGCCGCTCCGTTTGTCTCCTGACCGATCATGCCGTGGCTTAAGGGGATCCGTTCATCCTTGATTCTGGCATCCAATAGCCCCACTCTCATCTGAGTCGTCACATAATCCGCATCCTTTAAAGCTTCCCGCCTGTCGTAAGACAGAATCACCTTCATGGGAAGTCCCGCTTTTTTTACCATGCGCTGCGCAAGGGCGCCTACAGTCTCCAGCTTTTCCCTTCCCGCTTCAATATCTACCAGCCAAAGCTCTCTTACAGGCAGTTTTTCATAACGTTTGATAAACCCCTCCACCAGCTCCGGTGTATAAGAGGAGCCGCCCCCGATGGTAACGATTTTGATCCCTTCCATAATCTCTCTCCTTTTCCTGGATTGTAATAAGCCTTCTTACTCCTGAGATTATGTCAGTGTGCAAGAAGGCTGTTATGGGCAAATTCTTATTTACTTTTCAATGGCGTCCTTTAAATCCTTGATCATCCGGTAAAGGTTTAAAACCTCCGCCGCCTGATCCTTTGCCATCATGGCCATGGTTAAATGATCCTGGGCATGTACCAGAATGATGTTTACCTCAACAGGGTTCCCCTGGGCTTCCTGTTGGATCAAATCAATCTGGGACTGATGGGCAGATCTCATCTCAAGCTCCGCCTCTTTTAAGTATTTTTCCGCCTCCTCAAAGTTAAATTCTCTGGCAGATTCCATCGCCATCATGGAAAGCGATTTTGAATTTCCTGCGTTCATAATGAGCTGAAATGCTACAGCATAATTCTCATCCATGGTATACTCCTCCCCTATGTCAAATTTTTCTATATACTAGCACAAGCAGCTTTTTTTTGCAAGAGGAAGAAAAAAGAGCAGAGAAAATAATTTCTTAAGACTTGCTGGAAAATGGAAGGCCAATATACCCTTCAATCAGCTTCAAAGTCTGTTCTAAACCTTTCTCATGGGTCCGTTCGGTCCCATGGGAAGCGTGAACTCCCGGACCGATCAAAGCGCCGCAGATGTCATGCCCGCCACGGATAGCGCTTCCTACATCAGAACCGTAGTGAGGGAATACATCCACCGCAAAATCCAGGCCTCTTTCCTTTGCAACGGCAATGAGGCGGTTTGTCATTTCATAGTCATAAGGCCCGGTGGAATCCTGGGCACAGATGGATACCTTTTTTTCATCCCCGGTCAAGTCATCCCCCAAAGCTCCCATGTCCACGGCAATAAACTCCTCTATATCTTCCGGAATCCAGCTTGCGCCATAACCCACCTCTTCGTAATTGCTGATCACTAATTTAAGAGTCTTTTCCGGCTTATGCCCGGACTCCCATAAATCCTTTAATACTCCCATAAGGACTGCCACAGAAGCTTTATCATCTAAGTGGCGGGATTTGATAAATCCGTTTTCCGTATGGACGAACATGGGATCAAAGCTGATGTAATCCCCAGGGGATACTTCAAGCTTCTTTACATCATCGATGTTTTCTACCAACTCGTCCAGGCGTATCTCCATATTTTTCACCTTCCTCTCCAGAGTTCTGGCATTGTCATAGGTGTGGACGGATGGCTCTTTTGTGAGTATTGTCCCGGTGTAGGTTTTACCGGTTCTCGTGTGTACTTTGCAGTACATGCCTTCGATGGTCTCCATCATAAAGCCTCCCACAGGCACAATGGTAAGCATCCCTGTTTTGGTAATGGAACGGACCATAGCTCCCAGAGTGTCCACATGGGCGGATAAGCCCAAAACCTCCTGTTTCTGCCCTGGAACCTTAATGATGAGGCCGCCTTTCTTGTTATAAACAGAGGAAAAGCCGAATTTCGAGGCCTCTTCCTGGATCACATTCATGACTTCCCTGGTGTAGCCGCTGGGGCTTGGGATATTTACGATTTTTTCCAGAATAGATGTAACATATGACATTGTCTCCATGGTGATCTACCTTCTTCTTTCTTTTTTCTTTTTGCGGTCTTTTACTGTAAATGTAAATTCCCGTATTGACTGGGAGTACATCCATAGCATCGTAAAAACAGCTTGGAGTAATCGCTTAATTGATTAAAGCCGCAGGCAACGGCTGCCTGCTCAAACCGTCAAAATAAATATATTCCATGCAATGATCTTCCATAATCGGCGCTATGTCCTTTTGGAAAAACAGTTTATTTCCGTTAAATAACTGGGTCTCAGTGCATTATTATTATATCATATAAGTCGAAAACCGGCAAAGAAGGTTGAAAGAATAAAATCATCCGTATACGAAAATGAGGATGGAGCAAATGGTACAAAGGGCAATACTTGTGGAACTTGATGACATTATATTTACGGAACACCTGGATTGGGGTAAAAACAGACTTAAATTGTTATTATGAAGATTATTTTTAAGAAATAGAAAAGATGGAAAAAACATCGCTGCATGATTGCCGGCGGAAAAGGGATCAAGGTCAGCACCTCCTGTTATAAATATGGCTTAAGGGACCTAAATATAAGGTTTTTCAGCTGCATTCGATTGCGCATGCTCCGTTAACCGGCCTGATTCCATAGTCAAAACTCTATTTCCAAATTCCAATGTATCCAATTCATGCGTAACTATTAAAATTGTCGTACCGTTTTGATTGATTCGTGCAAAAAGATCCATGATTATTTTTGTCGTCTCAATATCCAAATCTGATGTAGGTTCATCTGCAATCAAAATCTCCGGCTCGTTCATCAGAGCCCGCGCAATTAAGACACGCCTCAATTCTCCGCCCGAAAGCTGGGAGGGCATCATTTCAGCAAGGGGGGATAAACCAACCTCATCAAGAAGAAACGATGCCCGCCCTGCTGCATCACCCTGTCTTTTGGAAAGGTAAAATGGCAGCCTGACGTTATCAAAAACGGTCAGATTATACAGGACTCCAAATCCTTGCGGTATGTATCCCAATCGTGAGTTTCTAATTTCCGATTTTTTTCTATCTTTGAGCGTGTAGATATCCCTATCGTCCAGTTTGATATTGCCCGAAGTAGGTTCCAAAAGTCCGGCAATCATATTAAGAAGAGTGCTTTTGCCGCTTCCCGAACGCCCGATGACGCTGACAAAATCACCTTGTCCAATGGATAAATCCACGTTGTCCACAACTGAGAATGTTTTTTCCCTGCGCTTATATTCTTTGCATAATCCTTTGATTTCTAACAGCATTATTCCCCCTCCTTCATGACAGTATAGATTTCGGAGCTTCCTATTTTAATCGCGGCATAAACAGAGGCAAGCGGACCTATCGTAAAGGATATCATGAAGCTCATAACTGCCACGCCGGATAAGGTCCCATGTGATGGCTGCAAATATGGCAATCCCAATAACGAGCTGATATAGGTACTGAAAGGGAATACAACGAAAGCGGCCGCTGCCATTCCGGCTATGGTACCGAAAATACTGACCAAACAAGATTCGCTGAGGATTAGACTGACCAATTTACGCTTTGTCGCTCCCAAGACCCTGAATACGCTGAATTCTCTTTTCCGTCCATTCAATGTGACGGAGAAGACAATAATGAGCACTCCCACTGCCAAAACCCATAATATGCCCGTCAGTATGTAAATATAGGTGGTAAGCCCTTGCAAATTTCCGGAGATATTGCTGATCATGTTTTTAGCGACCACAACATGTACGTTCTCTTTCGCGTAGGCTTTTAGTATATTATTTGCCACGTCCTTACCATCATAGCCATTTTTGATTTTAACCATAACGGACGAAATCAAGTCAGCATCTTTCGCAACCGGATGCGCTTTCTGCCTTTCAGATTCCCTCGCTGCCTGCTTTGCCGTAGTGAGATTCATAAATACGGAGGTATCGAACCCCATACCCGTTTTGTCCAGTTGGGCGGTAATTAAGAAAGTCTGATTGAAGAATGTGAGCTTTTGCCCTACTTTGGCATTGAGATTGCATCCGATGACAATTTCGCCATCTGCAAGAGGATGATCCAGCGAATCTGATAACCACGGCTGAATGACAAAATCAGTTTTGGGATCAAAGCCTATAAGCTGAATGGGGTAAGCACAGCAATCAGCGTCCAGCGTTGCAATATAAAGTTGTGGAGATACTTTTTCCACTCCATTAATTGCTGCTACCTTTTCGGTGGTACCGGCGTCAAAGTAAAAAGTACTGGGTTCCCCTCGCAGGAGCGCACTCTGAATATCAGCTTCGTAGCCATAGGGCACTGCAAGAATATCCGCCCCCATTCTTTTGGACAAACTGTTCATGCCGTTTTCAAGACTTTTGGACAATACCGTTCCGCCAAAAAGAGTGAATGCAAACAGGGCAACAAGGAGAATCAAGCCGGTCGTCCGAAATGGTTTGTGCTTTAGGTTATGAATGGCAATGCTAACGGTTGTTAACGGCTTTCTGTCCATCTGTTTTCTCCTGTAGTCTTTTATTCTGTCTCCAGAGATAAATTACGTTTGCAGAGCAAATTGCTATCGTTAAAGCGTTGAATATAATGAGCGCAGGAAAAGTTGTCATCTGGCAAGTCATTGTCACCATCTCACAGCCACCAATCAAGGCGGTGGGAACTAAAATTCCCAAAATGCCTGTCAAAGCCGTCATCATACTGATTCCAATCCTTGTGAGCGGAGACTTGAAAACAACAAGCAGCATTCCACCACATAGGACTAAGAGCCCGATTCCAATTTCCGCCTGTCCTGACCAAAAGCATTTCATTGGCACCGTACCACCTGCAGCGGTTTCAATTACTTTTGAGCAAGTTCGGAAAATGCAGACCGGAACAAGCGCAGTCAATAATCCCAAAACAGCAACAGCAATACCGGATAATAGTCTATTTTTCATGATAATTGCCTCCTGAACTTTAATTTTATTTATAATGGTATTCCAATGGCTTGCTCATAATCATTTTTTAGCTTCGCCAAGAGCGTTATGTACGGCTTCATTGAATTGATTGAAGGAAATTGTGGCGCCGGATACCCCGTCCACATCCTCTGGCCTTTGAACCTCCACAAGCTTCTGTGCATATTGCTTCATGGCTTCAACAGCGAGCTGCGCCTTATCATAATAATCCTTATTAGAGATTTCACCGTTAACCTTCCCGTAATTTTCGTCCTTCACAGTCCCGTCCGTTTGCCGTGTGACATATTGACAGTCTGTTATTTTATTATCTTCAATGGTAATTGTCACCTCACCATAAGCCCCCTGGTCATCTTCGCTGCTTTTACCGGTATAAATTCCTGATGAATACACCGCATTACCGGCTTCATTGTCAGAGTTTTTACCACACCCCGCTAAAAGCGTCAACGCAAATGCAAAAAGGAAGGCCATGGAAATAACCTTTTTCTTCATCGGACATACCTTCTTTCGTCTCCTTTATTCTGAATAATTCTCGCAACTTTCCCATGCTCCAGCACAACGGTCCGCTGGGCTTCTTCGGCAACCTCGGGATCATGGGTAACAACGACGATGGTGCTCCCCTCTTTGTGAAGCTGCTTGAAAATATCCAGCACAATCCCTTCATTCGCCTCATCTAAGTTTCCCGTAGGCTCGTCCGCGAGAATCAGCATAGGATAGTTGATCAGGGCGCGGGCGATACATACCCTTTGCTGCTCGCCTCCTGAGAGCTGGCTGGGTAAGTGCCTGGCCCGGTCTCCCAGTCCGACCCGCTCCAGTGCCTGCAGCGCTTCCTTTTCATCCGGCATGCTGTGATAATACTGCGCGACCATCACGTTCTCCAGGGCCGTAAGATAATTGATCAGATGAAATTGCTGAAAAATCAGCCCGATCTTATCACGCCTGATATTTGTCAGACTTTTCGCGCTTTCCTTTGAGATATTCGTGCCGTCTAAAATCACGGAACCATTTGAGGGCTTATCCATGCACCCGATAATATTCATCATAGTACTTTTTCCGGAACCGGAAGGTCCCATGATCGCCAGCCATTCGCCCTGGGAAACCTCCAGGTTAACATTCCATAAAGCCTTAACATTGCCGTAAATTTTCGAGATGTCTTTTAGCTCCAATAAATTCATCATTTCCCTCCTTTATTCACCACGCAAAACAACCGCCGGGTCTACGTCTGTCGCACTCCTGACAGGTATCAGACACGCAAGACCTGTTACAACTATGGAAACGACCATTGTCACAGGGATCAGCAGAGGCTGAAAGGATATGGAACGGCCAAAAACATTCATGCTGACTGTCTGGGCAAATACAAATCCGAGCACAACGCCAAGCAAGCCGCCTAGACCGCCCAAAAACAAACCCTCTCCCAAAAATTCCATGACAATACTCTTGTTAGCAGCGCCTAACGCCTTTTTCAAACCGATTTCCTTCCGCCGTTCCGCAACAA
This sequence comes from Lacrimispora sp., assembly GCF_032078915.1. Classification (GTDB taxonomy): domain Bacteria; phylum Bacillota; class Clostridia; order Lachnospirales; family Lachnospiraceae; genus Lacrimispora. The sequence continues at coordinate 6,666 of NZ_DAMAUN010000103.1, forward strand.
CCGCCATCATCGTGGTTGCGACGCAAACCATGGTGAGAATCAGCACCACCACCGTAACGAGATAGACCAACGCCTGAAGCTTGGTCAAAACAGTTCCCTCTGATTGGGTAACCCGTTTCACAAGGCGCGGGGTAACCTCCTCTACGTTTTCACTTATCTGCCCAACAATATCTTCCAGCGCCGTCTGAGACGCAGAAATACTGCATTCCACTACATCCAGTTCTCCATCGTTTCCCATCAGACTCTCCAGATCCAAAAGAGACATGAAGATAAAGTCTTCCTCCGTTCCTCCTGTTTGAACGATTCCCGAAACAGTGAAGTCATGGCTGAAGCTCCCGCCGTCTGCAGACGTGCCGGTCGCCGTGATGGTATCCCCCGGAGAAAGACGGATGAGTCCGGCAACTTCCTGACCGATCAGCACCGCCCCATCGTTTACAGGCCACTCTCCTGAAACAAACCAATATGGACTTGTCTTCTTCACTTCATCCAAATCCGTACCCGCCGCCATAAATGGCTGTTCGTTGATCTTGAGCGTTTCATAGCGATAGGGAGCGATGCCCACGATATCACCGGGAGGAATAAAATCCGCCGCCCGTTCAACCGCCTCTAAGCGGAACGCTGCTTTATCACCGGACGGTACAAGTATGAGATTCGCCCCATAGGAACGAAATTCCTGGCCCATCTGCCGCGGAACGTCGTAATAGATGGTGACAAGGCCGGATAAAATCGTCGCGCCGATTGCAACCGCCAGCAATGCCACGAGCATTCTGGAATGCCGCCGGATGAGGGAGCTTGTTATCATTCTAAAATACATTGTTTGTCTTTTCATATAATCACCTGCCATGTAAGACTTCCGCCGGGCGAAGAGATAGCAGAAGACGGATAGACGGAATACTTCCCGCTAAAGTTACAACAAATACCAAAACCGCCACAAGAGGAATGACCACCGGTTTCATGACAATGGCCGATCCAAAAACAGATTGTCCTATAATCTGGGCAAATAAAAGCCCGGCAAAGTATCCCACAACGCCGCCCACGACTGCGGTAACAAGTATCTCTGTTAAGACGAGCCATGAAATAGGGGAATTATGTCCGCCGACCGCTTTCAGCAATCCAATTTCACGACTGCGTTCCATCACGCTGGCCGTGACAAGGTTGGAAATGCCAAGCGCCGATCCGATAAGACTTAAAATGGTGATCAAAAGCATCAACAGTTGTGTTTTCTCCAGGATTGCGCCTTCTGATTCCGCGACCTGGCGAATGGGCTTTGCAACTGCATCTGTAATCACTTCTTGTATTTGATAGGAAATTGAACTGACATAGGCCGTACAATACCATGTTTCCCATTCCTTGATGGAAAGGCTTTTGGGGTTTTGCGCCGCCTTCCGGGAAAGCTCATTGTCAGGCGTTGTTAAAGCGCTGACCTCAATGCTGCTGACAAGCCCTGTCCGGCCCGCCAATTCCTGCGCGGTCTGTAACGGAACGTAAATTCGTTCGTCCTCGTCGCTCCCTGCATTAAAAACTCCCTTAACTGTCAATTTCCTGGTTTTTCCCTGTGATTCAACGGTGATGGTATCACCGACTTTTATATTGTTTCTGGCTGCCACAAGGCTGCCCGCCATCGCAGAATTTTGGTCCTGATCGGTCAGCCATTCGCCGGATACTTCCCACCAGCTCTTCATATTTTTCATGCCCGTATCCAAAGATTCCCCTGTGGGAAGTTCTAAATGATGGTGAAACCACGTTCCTACGAGCTTTATTTCACTTTCCCCGGAGTCCGGCTTCACCGCCGTCTCAAGATATGGGGTAAAATCCACGATGTTAAAAGCCCAGAATATTGTTTTAATATTCCCAAGCTCTGATTCTTTCAAGTATTGATTGGAAACTCCCGCACCTTCCCCAACACCGTAAAGGTCATCCAGCAGAGAAGCCTCCTTTGGAACGACATTGATATTTGCACCATAGGTTTTTAGTTCCTGATTGACCTTATCCCCCACATCAAACATGACATTGAGCATAGCAGTGGCAAGTGAAGCTCCCAATGCAATTGTAAATGCAATCATGAGCATTTTTCCTTTTTGACGGAACAACGCGCCTTTTACCATTCTCAAGAACACAAAATCACCTCCCTCATTTAAACCTGCTCTTTTCGTTTTCCAAATTTTGCGTTTGCAGCACCATATTACCGCCTGACAAGCTGTAAGAGAGGGGTACCGGATTGCAGCCTCCCTTAAATCCGATGGTAGACTTATTCATGACAACGTCACAGAGCTTACAAATTACCTCATCGTCACGCTCATAATAACCGGTGGGACCGCAGATATCGCAGGCATCAAGCCCCACTCCATATGCTGCCGCACTTTTTTTGATCACAATGAACCTCACCTCAATGCCATTTGAGGCAGTATAAACATACCGGTGCAAATGGCCGTCATTGATATTTTCCAGAGGGATAACAATTTCATTTCCAACGATGTCCATGTCCTCGGCAGGGGATAGGACCACCTCTTTTTCATCATAGGCCTTAACCACAGTCAGGCATAGAACTGCCAGGATATATCCTGCCGCCACAACGACGCACCAGCGCTTTTGCCTGCGGGATGTCGCCCGGATCCTCCTATGCTGCGCAGGATTTGTATACGTTTCTTTCGGATGCAGACTTTTTATCCACAGGACAACCAATAAAAGGAGTGTGACCGCCATAATGCCATATAGGAAGCAGTCGTTATAATTGACAGCTATTTTAATGAATCCAAACAACCATTTTGACATTGGGATGATGCGCCTTGCCAGCAAAAACTGAACAATGGTGGCAGCCTGGTTGACCATATTGACAGCAAGCCCAATCGTCAGCAGTACGCGCACGAGCTGAACGGATGAACTCATTCCGACTTTATACAGGGCGAACCCGGCAAGACCCACAATCAGTAAACCTCCCAGATATCCGATCATCTTAAAAAGAAAATCAGTACCGAATATGCTTCCGCCTGTCATCACAAACTCCGTTGGATACAAGAAAACACTTGGCAGGCTGTAGAGCAGCAGCGAGGCCACTAAAACGGCATTTACAATATTCCATATCTTTTCATACAATTTGGGCGCTCTTTTTTGGAGAACTCCCCATGAAAGCATATAAAAAAGAATTTCTGCAAAAATGGCAACAGACAAAATACCGATATTGAAGTATTCCCTTTTAATCAGCACGGTGGTGGCTTTGAGGAATGATAAAATCAGAGCGGATACAACTCCTGCTGCAAACCCGGAAAACAGCCATTTTTTCTGTCTTTGTTTGTTATTGATGTGTATAAGCGAAAAAAGCATCCCTAGAAGAATCCCAGTTGTAAGCAAATTCTGCACAACCTGTATTAGATATTTCAGCATGGTGTCACCACCTCCCTGTGAGCGTAAATGCGCCATGACTGCTTCGCCCTTGTGTGCGAGCTGGTCATGGCGCGTATCCTATTCGAACAAATTACCAAACTCTTGGCACATAATCAAAATCCCATTCAGCTACAAGAGGCTCCGTCCAATAGCTTCCGGTAACGCCTGTTTCTTTATCAACATGAAGGAGGAAGCCCTGTGCTTCGGGACTCTCTATAAGAAAGCGAACCTTATATGTACCGGCCGCACCGAGCTTTATGTTTGCACCATAGTGGGGGCCGTCGCTTGCATTCATAGGCATGAAAGTTCCTTCAACCTTTGTTTTTCCATCTTCACTGGTAATCTCATAATTAACGGTGAGGTTCGGGACAAAATCACCTACGCCATAGCCTAAATCGTTCTTCAGCGCGGAGATACCCGCCTCTATATGCATATCGGATTCAGAAGCCGGAAGGCCAGCTTTATCCGCCGGTTCCATGTCAACAGGCTGGAAATACACAGCCGCAACATTCAGCGGCGAAAGCTCTATATCATCGCCAATGGGAAATTCTTCGAAGCCGGCGACCTCGCCGGGAGCCGCCGCGCCACTGTCCTCGCCTGAATCAACAACTGTCGTTTCGGTTGTGTTGCCGGAAGTTTTATTGCCCGATGAGCAAGCGGTGAGGCCAAGGGCCATCATCATCACAGACGCCAGAGCAAAGGCAGACATCTTTTTAAATTTCATAATTTATTCCTCCTGAGTTTTGATTTGAATTCACAATATATTACTGAAATTACAATTATCTAGATTAGATTCCTTTATTACATGCTTCACTTACCGAGTGCCGGTTGGCTTATCAGCGGCAGGCGCTTTCATAATTCTTCCCTTTTTCCATTTCCTGATCTGAATTACAAATGTAATAACCGTTGCAATAAGTAAAACAACTTGGGGAATCAGCGTTTCCAATGTGGGGTAAATTCCCAGAATATCAACGGAAGATATACCCGGTACCGGTGTGACCCCTATCACGTTGCCTTCCTGCAATTCTTTGATCCCGGACCCAACAAAGGTAATGGACATGACAAACATCAAGATGCTTGTACCAAGGAAAAATGGTTTAAGCGGCAATTTGATGCTCATAAAACGAATCAGCAGATAAATGACCACCAGAGCCAGGCATCCGACTCCAAGGCCGGCCCATACCATATTGATATAAGTCTTTGTACCCGCTAATAATGCCTGATAAAACAGAATTGTTTCGGCACCTTCACGGAAAACTGCGAGAAACGCAGCAAACGCCAGCGAGAACATGCTTCCCTTGGTAATGGAACTTTGAACCTTCCCTTCAATATAGCCTGTCCAAACGGCCGATTCCGCTTTGGAAACCATCCAGTTGCTGACATAAAACAGCACCACAACGGCAATCAGCATTGTAACTCCCTCGGTAATCTCCTGATTGGCGCCACTCGCACCGGATAAGCTGTTTAAGATAAATGCCATCAGGACGCTGGCGCCCAGAGCAACAAGCGAACCCCAATATACCGCGCCGGTTTTCTGCTTGTTTCCCGACTTTATGAGATAAGCAATGATCGCACCGACAATTAGTATCGCCTCAAAACCTTCTCTTGTTATGATCAGGAGCGAAGAACGGAAAACACTTACGGCACTCTCTTTCTTACCGTCCAGCTGGTTGGCATCCTCTCTTAGCAGTTTGATCAGCTCATCGAGGGAAGCTCTGACTTCACCGTTTGAACTGCCGGCGTTTATTGCCTTTTTCGCAAAGCTGAACTGATATTCCACAGTAGCCGCACGGTTACCTGAAATGTGAGCCATTACCGTTTTTTCAAAACCCAGCTTTTCATAATATGAGTAATAGGCAACATCCACCTGGTCTTTCGCAGCTTTTGCATCTCCTGATACATAGATATCGTAAGATTCGTTCAAAACATCTTCCATCTCATCCACTACCTCATTCCATGTTTCATGAGAAGCGGCAAATACCGTGGCAGAAAGCATGCTCACAAGGACAAACACCAAAACAGCCGAAGCTAATATTTTACGCACTTTATATACCTCCTTTCTATAGCCTTAAGCAGCACCAACAAAATACCACCTACAAGGTTAGTCCATACTAACTCGAAGTACAAGAGCCAGTTTCAAGAATCTGCAATAGGTCCAGAGCTATTCCCTGATTTTGAGCAGTCATGGTCCCACTATGATTTTACGTGCCAATTCCTCTCCTATGGCCATGCGTTTATTTCCAACATAAATAATAAAGGAATCGTCATATAGTTTTGATTTCACGATTACCTCCGTGTCAATGAGAAAACCTAAAACCTCAAGAAAATTTCTTGTTTCCTCATCGCACCAAATTGCCTTGATTCGATTTATTTCGCCAAGTGGCGCCAATGACAAAAGCACCTTATCACTCCTTTATATGTTATTTGAATCGTGCATATAGCAATCCCTTTCATTCTTAACATATTGTAAAAGTGTATGGCTCAAGGCGCAAGAACCAGTATCAAAGTTCTTTTATGGCTCCAGGCTCATTGTTTAGCCAGGCTTGACCAAGGAGTTTGATTGCAATAGGGATTTGTTCCAACAGCATTCCTCCATAATTGAGAAGCACCAGACCATCTTTTCTATTCTGGGGACAACTAAAAAAATCTGATGCCGGCCGTATCCCCACCCCCACTTTGCTGGCACTGGCAATCAGTTCAGCCTCTGTTACCGGCCATTTCGCCTGCACCAATATATGAAGGCCCGCATGCACTCCCCAAACATCAATCTTATCCTCAAATACATTTTGGAGTGAATTTACTAGCATATCTCGTTTTTTTCTCTGGTGCATAACCGTTTTTCTCATATGTTTTTCCCAAAGCCCTTCGCGCATGAAGAGCTCTAATGTCTTTTGCGTAAGAAAAGGCACAAATGTAGTGTCATGACAATACCGGTCACACAATTCTCCCAGCAGCGGTTCCGGAAGCACCATATAAGACACGCCGATGGCGGGAAACAGCATGTCAGAAAAAGTCCCCATGTAAATCACATGGTCACTGCAAAATGAATGGATGGAAGGGACCTGGCTCCTGTCATACTGAAAACAGCAGTTATAGTCATCTTCTATAATCAATGCATCATTGCGTTTTGCCCAGCCGGCTAATTCCATTCGCCTGTCTTTTGACATGATAACACCCGTTGGAAATTGATGTGACGGCGTTACGTAGACTGCCGCTGCTTTCATGGGATTCAACGAGCCTATTTCTATCCCGTGTTCATCAACAGGTACCGGATAAACCTGAAAACCATTGTTTTGGAAGGTCATTCGGGTTCGGTCATATCCCGGATCCTCCATTGCAATGCTTAAACCCTTGGCCTTTAGCATCTGGCAAATGAGTTCCAGACAAAACTGTGTCCCAGATCCTATGATTATTTGTTTGACCTGGCAATTCACTTGCCTTTTATGATAGATAAATCTTTGTATTTCAGACCGAAGCCCCGGTTCCCCAAATGGGCAGCCATACTGTAAAAAACCATTTTTATAGTCAAGGAAACATTTATTTGTAAGCGTCTTCCATTTCCCAAAGGGAAATTCATCCGTCTGCAACTTTTTATTCTGAAAATCATAAACTACATGTTCGGCCTGGGGTTCCAATCCCGTATGCATGGTTTCCGCTCTGTCTTTTTTGCCAATCGCTTCAGCAAGCGGCAGTTCGGCATAGTATCCCTGGCGGGACCTGCTGGTTAAAAAGCCCTCTGAACTTAATTTATCATAAGCTAATTCAACCGTATTCCGGCTTATCCGTAAATCCATAGCCAGCTTCCGGCTGGATAAAAGTTTTGTCCCAGGCTTTATATTGCCTTTCAATATATCATTCTTTATCTGTTGATATAATTGAGCATATAAAGACATAGCGTCATTTTTGTCTAGCACAAACATATACTCACTCCTCCCTATATCTCGGTATAGCGCTAAGTTAGTTTAAACTAACTGATATCTAAAAAAAAGCAAAGCTAAACTACTCTGCCGAATAAAAAAACGTAATTCGGTAGAGTAGTTTGTCATGCCTTTTTATAACTTACCTTTCATAAGGCCCTATTTTCATAAGTACCTGATGAAAAGTACTGTCTACACTTCGAAGATCAAGTCTCCGTAACTTGGCATTGGCCAAAATTCTTTATCTACGATCATTTCCAGCTTATCAGCAGGATCACGGAGAGCTGCCATGGCAGGTACTACCTCATCCCGGAAAGCATTTGCCCGTTCCTTGTTTCCTTCGGTTGCCGTACATTTCGCATCAGCATCTGACAGGGTGGCCAGGGCTACCTTCATATCGGAAAGATAAGCACTAACCTCTATGAGAAGCTCTTCCTGAACACTGGTATCGGCTGCCGGACACGCTGACTTTACCTTTCCCAGAGAATCTGCCAGCAGAGAAGCATACTTCACAACCGCCGGGATGATCTGCTTTCCGGCCATGTCGATCATAGCTCTCGCCTCGATGTTAATGGCTTTGCTGTAAGCCTCATATTCGATCTCAACCCGGGATTCCAGCTCAGCCTTTGTGAATACCTTAAACTCCTCAAACATCTTTACCGAAGCATCTGTGGTAAGAGCAGGAATCGCCTCAACCATTGACTTAAGGTTTGGAAGACCTCTTCTTTCCGCTTCATCCACCCAGGCCTGGGAATAGCCGTTGCCGTTGAAAATGATCCTTCTATGAGCTGCCAGCTGCTCTTTGATCATGTCATGAACTGCCGTATCAAAATCAGCCGCCTTCTCAAGGACATCTGCCGCTTCTTTTAACGCTTCAGCAGTAATGGTGTTTAAAACCACATTGGGAGAAGAAATGGAATCAGAGGAACCAACCATCCGGAACTCGAACTTATTGCCGGTAAATGCAAATGGGGAGGTTCTGTTTCTGTCCGTGGCATCCTTGAATAAATCAGGCAAGGTTCTAACTCCTGTCTTTAAGGTACCGCCCGCCTTGGAACGGGTAGCCTCTCCGGTGCTGCAAAGCTGATCTACTACATCCTCAAGCTGTTCGCCGATGAATATGGAGATAATGGCCGGCGGTGCTTCATTTGCCCCAAGCCTGTGATCATTTCCAACATCAGCCGCAGATTCCCGAAGCAGATCCGCATGACGGTCAACCGCCTTTAAGATACAGGACAGCACCAGCAGGAACTGGATGTTCTCATGAGGTGTTTCCCCTGGATTTAACAGGTTGATTCCATCGTCAGTGGTTAAAGACCAGTTGTTATGCTTACCGGAACCATTGACCCCTGCAAACGGCTTTTCATGAAGCAGGCAGTTCAATCCATGACGGCCAGCCACCTTTTTTAAAGTTTCCATTACTAATTGGTTATGGTCAACGGCCACATTCGCCTGCTCATAGATAGGGGCCAGCTCATGCTGGGCGGGAGCTACTTCATTATGCTGGGTCTTTGCAGGCACACCTAACTTCCACAGCTCCTCATTCACTTCCTTCATAAAAGCTGCGATCCTCTCGCGGATGGAACCGAAGTAATGGTCTTCCAGCTCCTGTCCCTTCGGGGGCATGGCTCCGAACAGGGTGCGTCCGGCATAAATTAAGTCTTTTCTCTGTAAATACTTTTCATGATCAACCAGGAAATATTCCTGCTCGGCACCAACGGAAGGAGTAACCCTTTTTGAAGTGGTATTTCCGAATAATCTTAAGATTCTTAAAGCCTGCTCGTCGACAGCTTCCATGGATCTTAAGAGAGGTGTTTTTTTGTCAAGAGCTTCTCCTGTATAAGAACAGAAAGCGGTGGGAATGCAGAGAGTGACACCGATGGCATCTTCTCTTAAGAATGCAGGGGAAGTACAATCCCAGGCGGTATAGCCTCTTGCTTCAAAATTCGCCCTTAAGCCTCCGGACGGGAACGATGAAGCATCCGGCTCTCCCTTTACCAGTTCCTTCCCGGAAAACTCCATAATTACCTTTCCTTCCGATGTCGGGGCGGAGATGAAGGAATCATGTTTTTCAGCGGTAATTCCGGTAAGAGGCTGAAACCAATGGGTATAGTGAGTTGCACCTCTTTCAATGGCCCAGTCCTTCATGGCATGTGAAACTACGTCTGCAATGGATGGGTCCAGCACTGCGCCATCCTCAATGGTTTTCTTTAATTTTTTGAAAACAGATTTTGGCAAACGCTCTCTCATTACGGTTTCGTTAAATACATTCTTACCAAACAGCTCAGCTACGTTTACAACTTCGCTCATAAATTTTCCATCCTCCCATATTTTGATAAGTCAAACTGCCTTATAGTCTCCTCGCGATCTGATTATGCGCATAAATCAGAAAAGGCGTCCTCCCGGTATAAGGAGAACGCCATCGTTCTTAAATTAAATTAAACCATTTTTCCTAAAAAATCAAGTACTTTTTAAAAAAATATTTTCCTTAAGCTTTACCAACGGAGCCAAATAATTCCATCTTCTCTTTTACAGTTGCTTTAATGGCATCTGTTCCGGGGGCGAGAAGCTTACGGGGATCAAAGCCCTTGCCTTCTAAATCCTTGCCTGCTTCAATGTACTTACGGGTAGCTTCTGCAAAGGTAAGCTGGCACTCTGTATTCACATTGATCTTTGCAACGCCAAGGCTGATGGCCTTCTTAATCTGGTCTTCCGGGATGCCTGTCCCACCGTGAAGTACTAAAGGCATGTCGCCTACTTTCTCCTTGATGGCAGCCAGGGTCTCAAAACTTAAACCAGCCCAGTTTTCCGGATACTTTCCGTGAATGTTGCCGATACCTGCAGCCAGCATGGTCACGCCTAAGTCTGCAACCTGCTTGCACTCATCAGGATCTGCGCATTCGCCCATACCCACTACGCCGTCTTCCTCGCCGCCGATAGAACCAACCTCTGCTTCAATGGAAAGTCCTTTTTCTGCACAGACCTTAACAAGCTCAGTAGTCTTTGCTACGTTCTCAGCGATAGGATAATGGGAACCGTCAAACATAATGGAAGAAAATCCCGCTTCAATGCACTTATAGCAGCCGTCATAGGAACCATGATCCAGATGAAGTGCTACGGGAACTGTAATGTTTAATTCTTCGATCATGGCCTTTACCATAGCTGATACGGTCTTATAGCCTGTCATGTATTTACCAGCGCCTTCGGAAACTCCCAGGATAACCGGGGATTTCAGTTCTTCGGCTGTCTGTAAAACAGCTTTCGTCCACTCAAGGTTGTTGATGTTGAACTGTCCAACTGCGTACTTTCCGTCTCTTGCTTTTTCAAGCATATCTTTTGCCGAAACTAACATATCACAAACCTCCATTTGTATTTTTTCTCTTACTCCATATTATTATATACCATCTTATCCTATTTGGAAAGAATAATTTTTCCAGATTGTCTTTTTTATAACAAAGTTACATTTTGCTTTTATCTGCGCTATGCCTTATAATGAGGACAAGTTCTAAATACATAATAGGAGATTTTTTATGAAACGAAAGATATGGCAAGGCATTTTCCGCCGACAGGGCTCTGAAACCACAGAAATGCAGGAACGCCAGGAAGGGACGGATCTGTTCTCCGGCAAGCAGCTTCGCCAGTTGATTTTCCCCTTAGTCATAGAACAGATACTGGCTGTATTTATGGGAATGGCTGATATCATCATGGTAGCCTCCTGCGGCGAAGAAGCCGTGTCGGGCATATCCATCGTGGAAACCATAAACGTCCTCCTGATCGGATTATTCGGGGCAATGGCCGCGGGTGGTTCCGTGGTAACAGCCCAGTACATCGGCCGGAAGGATGAAAAAAATGTTGCCAAAGCCTCAGGCCAGCTGTTTCTGGCCGTGGGCGGGCTTTCCATGGTCATTATGGCAGTGACCCTGATCTTTAACGGGCAGCTTCTAAGGCTCATATACGGTGAGATCGGCCAGGATGTCATGCAAAACGGGAGAATCTATTTCTATATATCCTCCCTCTCTTATCCATTCCTGGCATTTTATAACAGCAGTGCAGCCCTTTTCAGGACAGCCGGAAACTCCAAGGTATCCATGCAAGTCTCCCTCGGTGCCAACCTCTGCAACATCGCAGGAAATGTCCTGTTAATTTATGTATTTCAAATGGGTGTGGCAGGCGCCGGGCTTTCCACCCTGTTTTCCAGGATCCTGTCCGCGGTGGTTATGCTGGTTCTTCTTAAAAAGCAGAACAATTTCCCCATTGAGTTCCGCCTGCGTGCGGACAAGAGGATGCTGCGCCAGATCCTCTACATCGGCATACCAAACGGCCTGGAAAACAGTATTTTCCAGCTGGGAAAGCTTTTGCTGTCCAGTCTGACCTCCAGCTTCGGTACCATGGCCATTGCTGCAAATGCGGTGGCAAGCACCATCTGCGGCCTGGAAACCATCCCTGCCAGCGCTATAGGCATAGCACTGGTAACCGTTGTGGGGCAGTGCGTAGGAGCCGGCGAACTGAAACAGGCCCGCAGATATATGGGAAAGCTTTTAAAAACGGCATATATCTGTCTGTGGATATTAAACCTTTCCATCATACCGTTTTTAAATCCCATATGCAGCCTGTTTCATCTTTCGGGTGAAACCAGCGCCCTGGCTTACAAGCTGATGCTTTACCACAGCATCTGCTGCATGATAATCCATCCCCTGTCCTTCTGCCTGACCAA
>NZ_DAMAUN010000103.1:18687-19247 GCF_032078915.1 Lacrimispora sp.
CCGAACTGGGCCGCCAATGACGTCCGTTTTACCATGACAGTTTCCATCTGTTCCATGTGGATCTGCCGGATCGTCATGGCCTACGTATTAAGCCTTTATTTCGGCCTTGGACTTATGGGAATCTGGATCGCCATGACCATCGACTGGCTGGTGCGCGCCATCTTCTTCTCCACCCGCGTCCTAAGCGGAAAATGGTGCCGGTATGCCAACCGGAGCATCCGTTAACTTAAAAAGCTTATAACTGCTTCCTTCATCTTATCCGCATCGCACACTGTATCATGGCGTACAGGTGCGGTGCGGATTTCTTCTACCGCCTGGGGAACGGGAACCTTGGATATCTCAGCCAGATGATCGATGATCCGGAATTCATCCGGTTCCTCCTGTTCTCCTTCAATGGCTTCCAGAACGCTTCCTGCAAACTTATATGGGCTTGCCGTGGAGGCAATGATATTCTTTGCCTGATCCTTTGTTTCCGTCTTGTATTGGTCATATACGCATGCTGCCACACCGGTATGGGGATCGATTAAATAGCCGGTATCCTCAAAGACCTTCTTAATGGC
>NZ_DAMAUN010000104.1:0-19000 GCF_032078915.1 Lacrimispora sp.
GAAATTCCTAATTGCATTACGAGGTAATTATACTTCTAATATTGGAAATTATCAATACCTTTTTTACTTTTTTTGCATTTTTTGCAAAAACAAAAAAATATTTACATTTCCGGCAGAAGCTATCAATTCCTCCATCACATGGTATAGTATAATACATTTTTTTGGAAAATGCTATAACATTTCTCTGTTCATTTTCTTACATAATCATTACGAAAATGTTTTTTCTTGGCAGGATTGTTTTTTTATTAGTACAATCCTGCTTTTGAAGACTTATTCTCCTGCTTTTCTTCATAAACCTTATTATAGGTGACGTATCAGAAGCAGAAAACAGGGCTACGTGGTGCACGAATAACCCGCACGACTCAATCAAAATATCACCTTTTTTCCTTTTAAATGCAACAATTCTAATTCGTCATAGATAAAACTGTACAAGATAAAACCACATATCAAAATCAATTCATAATCAATTCATAATTAATTCTCAAGCATCTTAGCCCAAGCCAAACCGACAATCTTCTATCGCAATCTCCAAATACAATATGCTTTCACAATCCAATCGTAATCCTTCACGATCCAATTGCAATCCCATTCCAATCCCAATTCCTATTGCAATTTGCCATTTCAATGGTATAATGTTCATATATCTATAATAATATCATTTTCTGAACACCCTACGCCAATATACTAATTTATAAACAATACGGAGGTCACACGACTATGGATCGTAACGTCATCATCTGCCGTTCCATTCTGGAAAACCCGGCAGTCACACAGAGAGATTTATCAAAGGAGCTTAGCGTTTCCCTGGGAACCGTTAATAACTTAATAAAGGAATGCATAGAAAAAAATTACATCGAGATTGGAAACGGCAATGATCTATACGAATTACTCCCAGCCGGCCAAGCCCTTCTAAATGAAAATAAAGTGGACGGCGCCGTCATCATTGCCGCCGGCTTCGGCTCCCGTTTCGTTCCCTTAACTTTCGAGACCCCCAAAGGCCTGCTGGAAGTGTTCGGAGAGCGAATGATCGAACGGCAGATCCGCCAGCTACATGAAGCAGGAATTAAGGACATCACCATTGTGGTAGGATATTTAAAGGAAAAATTTGAATACCTTATAGACAAATATCAGGTTAAGCTTTTATATAACCCCGAGTATTCTCAGAAAAACACTTTAACCACCATTTATCACGCCCGCAAACTCCTCCGAGGCAGAAATATGTATGTTCTTTCTTCCGATAACTGGATGCGCCACAATATGTATCATGCTTATGAAAGCGGCGCATGGTACTCTGCATCATATATGGAAGGAGAGACCTCTGAATGGTGCCTTGATTATAATAAGAAGGGACGCATTTTAAATGTATCCGTTGGCGGCCAGGACAAATGGGTAATGTATGGACCGGTTTTTTTCTCAAAATTATTCTCAGAACAATTTTTAACCGTACTGGAACATTATTACAACCTTCCCGGAACCGAGCAATTTTACTGGGAAAATGTTTATATGGAAATGCTGTCAGGAGAAGCTGCCAAGAGGCTTCCTCATATTCCGGAAGCAAAGCAGGACATTGATCTGTTTGTCAACCGAAGGCCGGCTGATGAAGTATATGAATTTGAGAACCTGGAAGAGCTTCGCCGTTTTGATTTGAAGTACCAGCACCATTCTGATAATGAAGCAATGGAATTAGTATCGACCGTATTTCAGGTACCGGAGTCAGAAATCACAGAAATACGGTGCTTAAAATCAGGCATGACAAACAAATCCTTCCTATTTAAAATTAAGGACCGCCATTATATCTGCCGCATCCCGGGAGCCGGAACAGAGCTTCTGATCAACCGTCAGCAGGAAAAATCAGTTTATAACGCCTTAAGCGGACTGGATATCACAGAAAATGTCATTTACTTTAATGGGGAAACCGGATATAAAATTGCGGAATTTTATGAAGGCACTCATAATGCCAATCCTTCCAGCCTGGAAGAAATGGAACGCTGCATGGCGGTTGTCCGAAGGCTCCACAAATCCGGACTTAAGGTGGACCATTCCTTTGACATTCGCGAACGGATCGATTTCTACGAAAAGCTTTGCAAGGCCCACGGTGGTATCCCGTTTGACGATTACGCCGCTGTCCGCAGGCAGATGACTGAGCTATTAGACCAGTTGGACAACTTAAAGCATGAGAAAGTCCTTTCCCATATTGATACAGTGGTCGATAACTTTTTAATGATGCCCGACGGTAACGTACGTTTAATTGACTGGGAATATTCCGGAATGTGTGATCCCCTTATAGATATCAGCATGAGTGCGATCTACTCTTATTATAATGAAGAAGAAGCAGATAACCTCATAAGGATCTACCTGGAACGAGAACCATCTGAAGAAGAGCGCTACACCATTTACGCTTATATCGCTCTTGGCGGTTTTCTGTGGAGCCTATGGGCAGTTTATAAGGCAGCCTTAGGAGATGAATTTGGCGAATATACCATAATCATGTATCGGTATGCAAAAAACTATTACAAAAAATGCTCCAAAATCTCCAAAAAATGAGATTTTTGGAAATTGTCCGCAAATCGTAATAAAATGTTTAGGTATTCCTGTCAGTACTGTGGTATAATGTTCACGAAAGCGATGAGCAGTGCGAAATAAGACGGATAAAGATTTTCGTTGTGCCCCGCACATAAGAAAATCTTTATCCGTCTTATTTCATAGGGCGAAAGCCCGTGAGCGAGTAAAACCGCAGGTTTTACTCGCTGCACTGCGGACTATAGCATATGAATAAAACGGCTAGACAGGAGGAAGGACGGTATGCAATACAGAAAGAAAATGACAGCACTGCTAATCGCAGGGCTTGTAGGAACCTCTACTCTGATACCGGCAGGTACAGCCTGGGGGGCTACCGGCTGGGTTTCAGAAGGCACCCAGTGGAAGTACATAGACCAGGATGGTTCCACCCATAAAGGCTGGGTAAAGACATCCGACGGGACCTTTTATTTTCTTGACCTCTCCACAGGCTTTATGGCTACTGGATGGAAGCAGATCAACGGTAACTGGTACTATTTTCATTCCAATGGAGCCATGGCTACCAAGTGGATACAGGACGGCGGTAAATACTATTACCTAATGGATGATACAGGCGTCCTTGTTAAGGGCTGGTTAAAAATAGGCAATGACTACTACTATATGAAGGGCGATGGATCCATGTCCGCCGGTTGGCGTGAAATGGACGGCGGCTGGTATTATTTCAAAGAAAACGGAAAATGCACCATTGGATGGGGGCAGATTGGAAGCGATTGGTTTTACTTCGGCTCTGACGGCAAGATGGTCACCGGATGGAAACAGATTGATAATGCCTACTACTATTTAAATGTGGATGCCAAGTCTGTTCTGGGACGGATGATGACCGGCTGGCTCAGTGACGGAACCAACAAGTATTACATGGATACCAGCAGCGGAAAGATGGCCCACGGCTGGTTACAGATTGACGGTTCCTATTATTATTTTAATGATTCCGGGCATATGATGACCGGATGGGTACAGCTTTCCGGTGTTTATTATTATCTTGATCCATCTACCGGTAAGATGGCGGCAAACACTACCCTTACCATTGACGGAACAAGTTACACCTTTGGATCCAACGGAGCTTACCAGGGTAATGCTTCTGGTTCTCCTTCCGGGTCAACTGGTGGAAACACCCCCGGTGGCTCATCAACAGGCACCTCCAATACGCCAGGCGGGTCTACCTCGACTCCATCAGGCTCCGGCGGACCGGGAGGAAGTTCCTCTTCCAACGGCAATACCTTAAGCGGAGCACCGGGAAGCTCTTCTAACGATACTCCTGGCGGTTCATCCAATTCTTCAAGCAATGGCGTATATCAGCTATCACCAGGGCTTACGTCAGGCCCCGGCTGATCTCATAGGAATTAGTATCTGTGTGGGTATCTGCACCTCGGCGCGGATACCCCTTTTATTTACACGGATAAGGGACCGGACAAATAAAAATAAGTTTGCATGGTGCCGCCGTGATTACCTGGAAACTTGCGAAGTAAGTTTCTTCTGTTTTTGTGCGCCTATGTTTTCATTCCGGAAGCAAAAAAGCGTGCAGCGTTACATAGTACTCGAATGATAAGGAGGTATCACATTGAGACACAAGAAATTAGGCATACGGTTTGCAGCAGCAGCATTATGTGCCATTATGGGAATGTCTGCGGGGTTTGGTCCGGCCATGAATTCCTGGGCAGCAGGCTATGAAAAGGTCAATGGCTATTATCAGCTTGCAAACGGTACGGTGATTGAACAGGTAATTGCCAGAGGAATCGACGTTTCCAGATGGCAGGGAAACGTAAACTGGGCGGCTGTAGCAGCAGATGATGTAAGCTTTGTCATGCTGGGAACCAGATCCAAGGGTATTGTTGATCCTTATTTCCATACCAATGTACAGGGTGCATCAGCGGCAGGTCTGAAAGTCGGTGCTTACATTTATTCTCTGGCTACCACTCCAGATATGGCCAGAGAGGAAGCAGATTTTGTCCTCAGCCTGGTAAAGGATTATCCAATCTCCTTTCCCATCGCTTTTGACGCAGAAGACAGTGCCACCCTTGGTACCCTTCCGCCGGCACAGGTGAGTGAGATAATCAATGCATTCTGCCAGCGAATTGCAGATGCCGGATATTATCCCATTGTGTATGCCAATGATTACTGGTTATCAAATAAAATCGATTTATCCAATATGCATTATGACGTATGGGTTGCCCGTTATGAAGCAAAACACGTTTATTCCAACCCGATCATGTGGCAGGTCACCAGCACCGGCTCGATTAACGGGATCAACGGAAACGTTGACATTGACTTTCTCTATAAGGACTTAACTCCAAAGCTTCCGGGAAATATGTGGAGGACCATTGGTGGAAAGACCTATTACTACCAGAATTATTCGATCCAGAAGAACACCTGGGTCAACGATGGCTCCGGTTGGTTCTATATGAACGAAGAAGGACTGACTGCCACCGGATGGTTTGATAAGGATGGGCTGCGTTATTATCTTGACGAAACTTCCGGACGGATGAACACCGGTTGGAAGCAGCTTTCCGACAAATGGTATTTCTTCAATCAAAGCGGCACCATGAACACCGGATGGCTTACTGACAACGGGTCACGGTATTACCTTGGTTCCGATGGTATCATGACCACCGGATGGCAGGAATTAAACGGCCAGTATTACTACCTGGATCCTTCTTCCGGCCAAATGGCTACCGGATGGAAGAACTTAAACAACAAGTGGTACTTCTTACAGGAAAGCGGTGTGATGTCCACCGGATGGCTGGATAACAACGGCGCCCGGTATTACTTAAATAACGACGGTTCTATGGCAACGGGTTGGCATACCGATGGCTCCTCCAAGTACTATCTGGCAGGAAACGGTGCAGTCTCAACCGGATGGCAGTTCATTGATAACAGCTGGTATTTCTTTAACCAGAACGGAGCCATGACTACAGGCTGGATCAATCCTGACGGAAGCTGGTACTACATTGGAAATGATGGAAAAATGCAGTCCGGATGGCTTGAGGAACGGGGAGCTAAGTACTATTTAAGCGCTTCTTCCGGTAAGATGACCGTAGGCTGGAGACAGGTCGATGGATATTGGTATTACTTTGGCGGAAGCGGCGCCATGGCAACCGGTATGACACAGGTAGGCGGACAGCAGTATTACTTAAATCCAGCTGACGGAAAGATGGCTGCCTCTGCTACTTTTGTACTTGATGGAGTTTCCTATACCGCTGATGCTAACGGCGTATGTACTGTGACTCCGCAGGCAGCCACCGAGCAGACAGAGGGAAATAGTACTACAGAAAGCCAGGCCGGCCAGGCTGGTCAAACGGGGACAGAAACGGCTCCTACCGATTCTGCCACCAACGAGACAAAGGAAATCGGTCCTGGAATACATTAATAAACTGCATATGGGTCTGCTGCAATATAAATCCGCAATGACGACTCATGCAAAGAAATAGCTATATAGAACTCTATAAACAAGAGAATGCGCTTTGAAAAACGGCTTTATAAGCCTGATTCAATGCGCATTTCTTATTTTCAGACCGACAGTTCATTATTAACATGACCGCCCAGGGACACCCGATCATAGGTTTGTCATAATAATTTTCATTTTTCAGACAAATTCCGCTAGTATTCTTTGACATTCTAAAAATAAAAAATATGCTGTTGAAACCTTCCAGCGGAAGGGAGGTGAAAACATGCAATATCTAATCAACTTAATTGTTTCGGTCATGGCGAATGTAAGTAGCTGCTACATACGCAAATGGCTAGACCGAGACAAAACAACAGTTAGCCAAAAAGAACCCCCAGAGATAGCCGTCTCTGGGGGTTCAATCTTTCGGTGAAAACATGCACCTAATCAACTTTAGCTATTATTAGCATATACCCTTTATAGCAAAACGTCAAGACTAACGCTCAAACGAGACTCGGAATCTCTATCTACTCCGAAAAATTCTTCGTCTCTCCAACAATATAAATAGGCCTGTCCTTTAGCTCCGCAAATAAAATAGCAATGTAATTACCAATGATCCCCACAATCAGAAACAGCACCGAAAACATAAAGCAGATCAGCACAATGGTGGTAGCATATCCGTTTGGCGTTCCTACCCTTGCCCAGCTCCAAATGGTGTAAATCATCATGACAATTCCCAGAATGCCTGCACCGCACCCGGCATAAATCCCAAGCTTAAGAGGCAGATTAGAAAAACACATGATGGTATTCAGTGAAAAGGCCATCAGCTTTTTAATGCTGTATTTGCTTTCTCCTGCTACCCTGACTCCTGCCTCATATTCAATGGTGGTCCGGTTAAATCCGATGTTTTGCACATATCCCCGCAGGAAACGTACCTTTTCCCTGTAATTATCCCGGAGTACATCACCAGCCCGCCTGGATATTACAAAAAAGTCAGAAGCATTTGGTTCAAATTTCACATCGGAAAGTATGTTGATCAAATGGTAAAAGGCAGAGGAGGCGAAATTTTTAAACCACCCTGCAGACTCATTTTTCGTTCGCACCATATTGATGACATCATAGCCATCCTCAAGCTTCCTGACGATCTCCGGCAAATACTGGGGAGGATGCTGTAAATCCGCATCCATGCAGACGATCCCATCTCCGCTGCTGTAATCCAAACCGGCAATCATAGCTGCCTCATGTCCGAAGTTTCTGGAAAAGCTGATGACCTTTACCTTTTTATCCTTCCTGGACAAGCCGTCCAGAATCTTCATAGTGCCATCCTGACTTCCGTCATTGACGAAAATCAGTTCATAGTCCCAGTTAAGTTTATTTAAAATTCTGGCCGTTTCCTGATAGAACTGGTCAAGAGCCAATTCCTCGTTGTAGCATGATACCACGACCGATATTGTTTTTCCCATATGTGCCTCCTAATGAATCAAGTGGATATGCTATTGATTATCATTTGCTTTCTTTTTTATATAACATTGTTCAAATTCTGTCAATGCCCGTGCTGATTTCTCGCTGAAATCCCCGTTCACCTCCACCGCAGCTAAAAGGTTTCCGTTGTCATAGCATACAGGTATGAGTTTCCCACATTCGATCAAATCCCTGACCAGGGTATAGGAACGGTTCTCTTCTCCCGTATAGCCTGCCTGGACATAAACATAATCTGATTTTGCATAATCCATAAATTCCACGAAATAATCCATTTTCTTTACCAGGGTCACATTTCCCCACACCCCTGTTATGTCATCATAGGACTGAACGTTGCAGGGGAATGCCAGTACATCCGGATGATCTCCGATGGCAATGAGGCGGGTTTCCGGGTCGGCAGAAAGGATATCCCATATTTCTCCATTTCCCTTTGATACCATGTCCTGTCTGGCGGCTTCCTGATGGTTGTAATAGCCTTTATGATGAAATAACACAGGTGTAAAGCCAAGGCTCCAATTCCAGCTGGTCATGGCTGTAAAAAATACAGCAAACATAAGCACCCAGACTCCGGCTCCTACGCCTCCCCGCCATACAGTCTTTTCCCCTGTTTCCACTGCTGTATTTAAGACATAGACCGCCGTGAGTACATAGAACAGCATGAAATAATTTCCGTCAACCTGGGTCAGCATACCTAAACTGATAAGATTGACCACCAAAAATGGTACATAGATGACTTTTAGGCAAACGGAAAGCTGAGACTTTTTTCCTCTATCCACATTCTTGCCGTAAAAACAGCTTACAATCCACAATAAGAGAAGAAAGTACAGCAGAAATCCACCCCAGGCGAGGATTACATGATCCATATCCTCTCCTACAGGGCAAAAGAAAAATCCATGAAGCCGGTTTGCCAGGTGCACAGTCCTTTCCTTTAGGGACATGCCGGCGCCGGAATTGGGTATGGCGTTAACCATGAACGGATATTTCAAATGAAATCCTATCCTTGTAAGCAGGGAGGAGAATACCGAGGTAAGAGGAAGACCTGTTAATACCTGAGTCCTTGCCCAGATTCCCCCTAAAGCCAAAAGTGCGCCTGCCACAACTGCCAACCCACCGATATTTCCCCCTTCCGCTCCGAATCTGGGAAGCATAAACTTCCCTAAGAGATATAAAAATCCCATTCCAAAGACAGCGGTGGAAAAGATCAAAGCTGTTGGTTTTAATGTCAGGCTTAGAAAAAAGGCCGCTGTGCCGTAAGCCAGATAACGCCAGGACTTTTGCCCCGCCTTTATATAGCATAGCAGGTAATACAACATGATCTCCTGGACAAGCAGCGTAATGATATCGCTTTTGGCTGTGACTGCCATATTCATAATGCCCGGAACTCCTGACAGCAGGGCCGCTAAAAAGACCGCCTGCTCCCGTTTCATATAAAATCGTCCGATTTTGTAACCCATAAAAAGGACTCCCAGGGAAAGCCACAGATTGATCGAGGTCACAAAGCTATAGGAGGGAAGTCGGGACAGGGGCAGGGTTAAAACCTCAAAGCCCTTGGAGTAGGTGTAAACGATCCCAATGGTTCCCAGATTTTCATAAATTCCATGTCCATTGTCCAGGATATACCGGGACCTGACCCCATACCACAGGCTGTCGTAATCCACGGCGATGTTTAGCCGCCCCGCCTGGAGGCACACCATGGTCAGGAGAAATGCCAGTAAAAAAATCTCTTTGCCGCTGAAAGCCAAACCAGACCCATTCCCTTCGCCTCCCAGACAGGACCTTCCGAAAAGAAGCAGGAATCCACCGCTGATAAAGACAAACACGGTCAGGTGACCGATGGAACCAATGCCAGCAGCTGACATTAAGCAAAATATAACTATGAGAAAGACAGCACCGGTGAGAAAGTCAGAAGCCAGACCGTCATCCTTTGGAAGTCTCCACAAGGATACCCGGAGAAAACGTCCAAAAAACAGGATATACGCCAGATAAACACCAGATACAAGCACTGGAACAAAGGCCACATGCGCCCACAAAAAGACGGCAGTAATAAGGACCGCCGCCACAAGTTTCTGCCTGATCTTAGGGAATAAAAACCCTGATAAACAGAAGGCAGCAAACAGCTCTGCCGTCTCTGCCATCATGGTCTTATATTCCCTCTGGTTCATGATCCACTGGAAAACTTCCTGGTTTAAAATCTGATTCAGAGAATACAGGATCCCTGCCGCTGAAAAAAACATAAACAGCAGGACTCCATATTTATGTTTCTGCAATCGACCCATAAAAAACCCCCGTCTGTCATTTTGTATACTGATGGTACTACCGGATCAGTTACCGTTTTAAATCATTTCGGAATACACTGTATCCGTTTTCCTTTAATATCGTAAGCGCACTCCGCACCTTGGCCCCGCTGTCAGGCCGGCCGGTCCTGTATTCAAAACCGGCCCGCAGTTCATCATCCGTGACTGTTTCAAAGCTTAATGCTAACACAGCCATTCCTTCAAAGCTGTTTCTGCGGTCAGGGGCCTTTTTTATCTCTGTATATGTGGTGTAGCAGTTTCCTGCCAGAAACATCACACAGGCCCCGCAGGCAGTGATCCTAAGGAAAGTCTTACCCGTACTTTTCCACTGCTTCGATAATAAGGCAAAGGTCAGCAGGATTCCAAGGATCCCGGACTGGAACTGAAGGGCATATCTTGAGCTTAAACCGTAATTTTCCTGAAGGAATATCCACCTGGACAAAAGGATGAGAACGTGGTTCAGTCCACCCGATATAATGAGAATGGCAGGCAGGACCGTCTTCTCATACAGGCGGTACCGCAGATTTAGCCATAGCGCAAACAGATACAGCAGGATAACCAGAAAACCAAGGATCATAAACGGTGTATTGTTCCGAAAGATGTGCTCAGCCTGCTCCCCTTCTATGACCATGGAGGAAAAAGACTTTATGAAAAAACGAACAAAAAAACCGGGCGTATCTCTCAACTGGACAAGGAGAGGCACGGTTGCCGGAGCCGCATGGTCTTCCACCGCATAGGCATTGCTCCACAAATAAAGGAGAAGAGGAATCAGCGCACAGAGGCCGTTTAACCCCCAGCCCTTTCTCGAATCGCCCTTTTTTAACAGGAACATGAAACCGCAGGCTATCATTACCGTCACCGAATAGATTGCACAGTAGGGGCCTGCCACCAGAAGCGTTGTAAAAAATGGAAGAAGCAGGAGTTTTATTCTGTCATTTTTCTTTTCCTGTCCGCTCCATACCCGGTCCATCACCTCATAATGGTAATAAAAGCAGGCAAAAGACAGGAAATGGGCCCAACCGCTTCCATTGGTCAGCATTTCCCACTTATTAAGGCTGAAAAGTACGATCATCAAAGCCCCGAACCAGCCAGGAGAAACCTTCCTGCGGCTGCAGTAGCTTCCCAGAGCCAGGCCGGAAAGACCAAGGGCCAGGACGCCTAACACCCGGTCAAACATGGTGTTGTATCCGAAAAGTGAGACATTAAGGAGCCTTCCCAGATAATTGACCGGAATCCTGGTCAGGACATCCGGCACAAAGAACTTAGCCGGATTCCATACGTCAGGCAGATAGCTGTTCACAAGGCGGACGTAATCGCTATAGATTCCGTCACAGGTTGCCGTAAAGATATACCAGAGGCCAAAAACAGTCCCCAAAAGGGGAAACAGGCCATACAGATACTTTTTATTCATACGTTTCTCCTATGCCCTTAATTTGCGGTTATGGAAGCAACGACGGAGAGGTGCTTTTCTCCTCTTTGCTCCGATGCATTTTCGTAGTAAAAGTTGCTTTCAAAAGTCAGCTCCGTAACCTGAAAGGCAGTCGTGTCAATTTCAGCTGTTACCGTATTGGAAGTGATGGGAATGACCTGGCTTTCTGTTCCATTTATGGTCACGGTAATCTGTTCCAGACCGGTAATAACGCCGGGATAATAGAATTTAAAACCGATCTTGCCTTCTTTCCCTGCCATGATCCGGACTTTGGCGCTTTCATCCAGCCAACCGTCCTCATAACAGCCATAGACCGGCTCAAATTTTAAGTTCCGGACAAATTCCGTTACATCCTGAAATGCGTTATGGGCCGGATCTTCCCTCAGTATCAGCATGTTTGGAGTCAACAGGCCGACATCATGGATGGATTCAATAAAAGTGACTTCGGTTCCCTCTGCCAGCCGTTCCTTATCAAAGGTTTTGAAAAAGGTCCTGGCAGTAAAATCACTCATCTCGTAGGAATTGCCGATGATGTAAATTTTCTTTCCGAATATCTCATCCTTATATTTCCCGAAAGTCTCTTCTGCAAGGGAATTGTACCGCAGCTGTGAGGACCAGTAATAAAGATTCTCGTATTTGCCCCGGTAAAAACTTTCTACCGGAAGCATGAGAATGCCGTAAAGCAGAAACAGACCGCAGTACAAAAGAGGCCTGACACGCTTTACCACACCGCACATATAGGCAACAAACAACCACGCCGCCGTCATGGAAACATAGATCCACCGGGTCTCCACCCGGATGGTGACACTGGAAGAGCCGATGCACAGGGCGATGAATAAAAGAAACAAGAAGATCACAGGGAGGCGTTTTTTAAACTGCTTCCGCTCCCGTATAACGGTTACAAGAAAAATCACGATCATAATAAAGAGAAGGAAGTCTGCAAACACCACAAGAACATGTACCCAGTAAGGCGATCTTCCCCAGCTAAGTCCATTTAAATGATCAGGGCCTGCATTGATCCCAAATAAGTAAAGCACCTGGCTTAAGGCATACCGGATGGTTTCCGAAAGATGGAAGGTATCCGCCACATCCGTTCCCCCTGTCCCTGCCGGTGAAATACTTCCAATGGTAAGAAATCGGATCGCCTGAACCACAAGGAACGCTCCGGTAATGCTCAGCCACGGCTTTAGGCTCCTCTCCTTTTTCATGAGAAACGCAGCATAAAATAGTGGCAGAAGCACCATGTATCGTTCATGAATGAAGCAGACAGAGAAATACATTGCCGTTGCAGCCGGTACAAGCCACCTTCTCTCCTCTTCATCAGAGAGATAACGGTAGAGGCAGTAGAAAATGCCGATAGCTGCCCACAGCGCTATGCTTTCCATCAGGCCGTATACCTGGCTGATCTGGTAGTAAGACATCCGGGAGAGCAAGTATAAAATCCCGCACAAAAAGCCAATGATCCGTCTACCTGACAAACGCTTTCCAAACCGGTAAACCGTATAGGCGATACAGCTGTTTAAGAGGATATTAAAAGGAACAAACCAGCTGATGTGGTTTCCGAAGACCATCAGTTCCAGCCAGGCAGCCAGATAATAGACAAAACGGAACCGGGTGCTTCCCAGAGGGAATACAAATTCACGGAAAGACTGCTCTCCGTAGCAGGACCAAAGGTATAAATCATCCATATAAAGCCCTTTTATCGCTATCCCCCTGTTTATGAAAAAAGCAAATCCCAGCAAAAGCGCGGCTGCGATGATCTCTTCCTTCCACTCAGTTATCCACTTTTTATCTTTCATCTTTAGCCCCTTTCTTATTTTAATTACGCTTAAAAGAATCGTTCCTCTAACATCAGGCAGAGGGCATGGTAAACCGGAAGGTGGAGTTCCTGAATTTTAAATGTCTCTGTTTCCGGAACCACTACCGTCACATCCGCCGCCATCTTTAAAAGCCCTCCGTCTTTCCCGGAAAGGCCGATGGTTTTCATGCCAATAGCCTTTGCTGCTGTTACGGCATACATGACATTCTTCGCATTACCGGAGGTGGATATTCCTAAAAGCACATCCCCCTTCTTTCCGTATCCATAGGTCTGCTGGGCGTAGATCAGTTCTCCGTCCACATCGTTTAAAAATGCTGTGGAAAGACCGGGATGGCCGGTTAAGGCAATCGCAGGAAGACCTCCCTGAAGCTTTTCTCCCAGTTCCTTACCAAGCGCTTGGTCTGCCTCTAAGAGCTTTGCGGCAAAACCTTCTGAAACGGGACGGCGTTTTACAAAACCCTTCATCAATTCTCCTACAATATGCTCTGCATCCGCACAGCTACCGCCGTTTCCTGCGATCAGCAGCTTTCCACCGTTTTCATAACATGATTCCAGGATCTCATAAGCTTCCATGATCTGAGGCTTTACGCCAACCAGCACAGGGTAACGTTCGATCAGCTCTTCTAAATAGTTCATAGGTTCCATGTTTCTCACACTCCTTCTCTGTTCAGTATCCAGTCTGCAGCTTCTTTCATGGCAGGGGCATAGAAGTCAAAAGAATTCCTTTTCTCTGACTGGGTCAGATTGCCGTATAATTCTTTTCCATATCCGGTCCCTACTAAAACTGTGTTCACTCCATATCTTTTTCCTGCTTCTGTATCCAGAAGCTTATCTCCGATCATATAAGAATGGGACTTGTCCACCTGAAAGCTTGTCTCTGCCATTTCAAACATTCCTGTTTCTGGCTTCCGGCAGTGGCATTCCACCCGGTATTTTCCGATCCCATGAACCGGATGGTGGGGGCAGTAATAAAAGCGGTCTATTTGGGCTCCTTCTTTTGAAAGAAGGCTGTTTAAATATTCATGGAGAGCTTTCACATCCTCTTCCCCGTAATATCCCCTTGCCACTCCGGCCTGGTTGGTGACCACCACAAGCTTAAATCCCTGCTCTCTAAGCCGCCTTAAGGCTTCCGGCACTCCTGGAAGGATCACCAGGTCCTTAGGCCGGTGCAGGTATTCTACTTCTTCGTTGATGGTTCCATCCCGGTCTAAAAATACGATCCTGTCCATGGTTTCCCCCTCCTTTTTCCGCTCTTTTTAACTGACAGGTGCTGCAATAAAATGCGTGCGGCCCATAAATGTAATAGGATTACCGAAGCAGCCGTGCTCCGGCGCAAAAGTCTGCATTAAGACTTTTTTATGCCTACACTTGAAAATGATATTCGCCTCCTGGTATAGCTACCCGTACCTCCTGGTAGTCCCAGCGTTTTTCGTCTGTGACCCACGCCTGAGCGCCCCGAAGTTCAAAGTTCCAGTCCGTAAGCTGTCCTCCGGCTGCTTCCATACGCGCAGCCACCTTATGGCGGACGTTATAGGGACAGTACACCAGAAGGAATCCGCCTCCGCCGGCTCCTAAAAGCTTTCCGCCCAGAGCGCCAGCCTTTAATGCCTCCTCATAAAGCTCGTCAATATGGGGAGTAGAGATCTTGCTGCTCATGCGCTTCTTGCTCTTCCAGCCGTAATCCAGAAGCTTTCCAAAGCTGTAAAGGTTTCCTTTTAATAGTTCATCCTTCATGGCATAAGAAAGTGCCTTTACCTCACACATCGCATCGAATGGATCCTTCTTTTCGTAGTTTTTCACCTGGTCTTTTATGATGTTGGCGGATACATGGATGTTTCCTGTATAGCAAAGAAGCAGATTGTACTGCAGCTCATGGATAATCTCTTTTTTTATGCGGAGAGGGTTAACCACCACATTGTTGCGGCCGTGGAACTCGATGAAGTTAAAGCCTCCAAAGGTAGCAGCATACTGGTCCTGGTAGCCGCCATCGATCTTTAGATCCTCTCTCTCCACCTGATAGGCTAAGTCTGCCATTGCATAGCTGTCCATTTCCACGCCTTTCCATTTGGCCATGGCCGTTAATAAGGCCACCATAACGGTGGAGGAAGTGCCAAGACCTGATCCGGGAGGAGCATCGCACTGTAAATACACCTCACAGCCCTGTTTGATATCCATTGCCTTTAACGCCGCCGTTACCAGATCCAGACGCCCGTCATATACATAATTTTCATTCGTGTTGTACTTGACTGTCATATCAAAGTCCAGGGAATGAACGATGATCTGATCATCATCCCTTGGTACGATTGAGCAGTATGCATACTTATTGATGGTGCTGCCGATGATGGCCCCTCCCTGCTCCACACAGAAGGGAGCTACATCGGTTCCTCCTCCGCCAAAGCTCACCCTCAGGGGAGCACGTCCTCTGATTACCATAAGTTCACTTCTCCTTTCCCTACATCTTCTGCAAACCGGTAATAATCCTCCGGAATTCCTATATCAATGAAATACCCGCTGCTTACAAAGCCGCCCAGCTTTTTCCCTTCTGAGAGCCACTTTGGAATCATTGCCTGTTCCAGGGACACCTTTCCTTCGGGTATCTCATCAAGCAGATCACGCCTGAGTAAATAAATGCCGCCGTTTATGGTTCCCCGGCGTTGTTCCTCAGTCTTCTCATTAAAAGCCGTAAGCCAGCCGTCTTTTATGACAGCCTGTCCGTAACGGGACACATCAGGCACTTCCCGGAGTACCAGGGCCATGTCTAAATCCCGTTCTTTGCCAAGTTCCATAAGCTTGTTGTAATCAATCCGGTAAAAGGTATCAGCATTTAGTACTAAGAATCGGTCTGAATGTATTTGAGATCCTGCATTTTTAATGGCTCCTGCGGTTCCTAACAGCTCTTCTTCATAAGCATAAGAAACCCGGATCCCCCATTGGGATCCGTCTTTAAAATATTCTTCTACCATCGAGCCCTTATAACCTACAGCAAAAATAATTTCTGTCACTCCATGACGGACCAGTTCCAATACTACATATTCCATAAATGGCTTGTCTCCGATCAGTGCCATTGGCTTTGGCCTGTCGCTTACTACGGAACGGAGCCGTGTGCCAAGACCGCCTGCCAGTAAAACTGCCTGCATAACTGTACCCTCCTGATATTTTTCTTATGGTCATTATAACATAAGTCCGCAGTGAAGCGAATAAAACCTGCGGTTACACGTACTTTCGGCATTCGCCCTATGAAATAGGCCATGAGATTTTATATTATGTACAAGTACAAAGATAATCTTCCCCAGCCTTATTTCACACCGCTCATTGCTTTCGTGGATAGTATATCATACATCCTTTCGAACAATCCAGAAAGATCATTTCCCCAGATTCCCTGTCCGGGTCCGAAGCATGCCTCCCAGACCATGGATGACCTTTCTTGCCCCAATTGCAAATAAGATCGGAAGGACAATTCCCAGAACAAGATACAGAACATGAAGTTCCGGATAGGAGTGGGGGAAACCTCCCTGATTTTCTGCTGGCTCCAGTATCATCTGGGCATAAATCCAGTCGCAGACCTTAAATGCCAGAAAATGAAGAGCCATGATATCAAAGGAATATTTTCCAAGCAATGCCGCAGTCTTCCCTGCGATCGGAACCTTCTGCAAACACCTGGCTGCATAGCAGCAAAGATAAATACCGGCTGCAGAAATGATATAAAAGTTGATCCCTCCCGGTATCTGATTAGCAGACAGCTCCACACTTTCCTCTGTAAACATCAGGAAATAATAGAAAAGTCCTGCGCACAAAGCAGCACCATACCATGTTACATATCTTTCTATGGAAATCTTCCATGTCCGCACAGCATATCCGCCATAGTAAACCGGAATCACCAATAGGGCTGTCTGAAGATGGTAGTTTAAGAAAATCTCCCTCCGGATGAGGGCTGCACCAAATAGCCCTGCTCCAGCGCAGAGAGCCGCTGCTGCCCATGGCCGGAAAGAATCCGGAAGATAGTTCCTGCAGAACCATAGAATGACCGAAAAGCCTGTTCCTGCCCCCAGCATAAGAGGCACGAACCACATTGCTCCTGACGGGCCTTCCGGGCATCGCAGGAACACGGTATTTGCCATGGCAAGGATCATCTCCTTTTTGCCGTAGTGTGCATCGGATAGAAAAAGCAGGTACTTTGAAAGCAGGTTATGTATTAAAACGAACAGGCCTCCATAACAGAAATATGGCACCCACATATTCTTTAACCGCCTTGCAAAAAAGTCAAAGGGGACATCCCCGTAACGCTCTTCATTATACAAGTATCCTGAGATGAAAAAGAATATGGCCAGATGGTAATAATACACCGTCCGAATGGCAATCCCCAGGTTCTGTGAATGACCAAACACAATGGATACGATTCCGATCCCCTTTAAAATATCCCAGAACAGAAGCCGGTCTCTTTTTTTCTCTTCCATGCGATCCTCTTCCTTTCCCCTCACTTTCTCCATAGTTCCTTTCTCTTCATTCAAGTACATCTTGCGATCTGCCGTCCTGCATAGCCAAAGGCTTAAAACGGCACGGCACCGCGCCCGGTCATACCGGGACGGGTTTACCTGTTTGCCGTTTAAAAGTCTTCTCCGATTACGTTCCAGGCAGCATCTATACTGTGATAGCTGCGGATATAATTCTGGGTTTCCATGCACATCTGTTTGCATCGTTTAGTATCCTGATACAGGGAAATAACCTCCCCTGCAAAGGCAGCCGGCTCATCTCTCACAACCATGACCTTTTCTGCCTCCGGGATTCCCTCTGCACCGATGGAAGTAGTAACCACCGGAGCGCCGTTATATAAGGCTTCGATGACTTTTCCCTTAACTCCTGCGCCGTAACGCAAAGGCACCACGACTACCCGGCAGCTTGAATAGAGTCTTGTCAGTTCCTCTTCTGATACGAATCCCTTTACAATGATTCCGCTGCCCGGCTGCTCCAAAGCCTTGATCTCATCCGTCACCTTGGAACCTACGATATAGAAATCGATAGGAAGCTGTTCCCGGATCAGAGGGAATATTTCCTGTGCAAACCACAAAACTGCATCTGCGTTAGGCGGATGGGCAAATCCTCCTACAAACAAGAGTCCCTCCCTTTTTTCAAAGTTATCAGGAATGTGGTTTAAGAACTTTTCATAAACATAGGCCACAATGGCTTTCACATGGATGGCCGGCTCTATCTCATGAATGGCCTCCCGTTCCACATAGGATGGATAATAGGATACCGCAGCCTTTCTCATCAGGCGAAGCTCCACGGACCTCCAGTATTCAGAGGACTCCCTTTTCTTAGGATCTCCGGTCAGCTCATACTCCCGGCCTTCCCTTAAGAAGTGAAGGTCATGCCCATAATAGATCATCTTAATGTTTGTTTTATCCTTGATAAAATCTATATACTTGGCAGCAATGTGAGGACGGTTCAAATAAGCTACCTTGATATCGTCTCCATGCTCCTTTAACCAGTTCCAGATTTTCACCTGGAATTCCTTGCCGTAAAGGATCTCAACTCCCATCTGCTGCAAAGCGGTGGAATAAGGTTCCTCATGAAGGAAATTATCTCCCAGGAACTTTACAACGTAGCCCTTTTCCAAAAACATCTTTAAGTACTGGAAGGTAGTCTTAGAACCGGCATCCCGGTCATAGGTGGGAACATAATGATCCACCACCAGAATGATGTCTTTGCCCTGGCTTCTTTCCCTGGCCCTAAATACATCGGGATTCCCGTCATTTTCACTCTGCAGTTTGAATTCAGCTGCCCACTTTTCCCTTAACTTACGGCCATTTTCCACCTGGTACCGCTTAAGGCCTGAGCCGCCCACATCCGTTCCGTTGGAAATGCCCTCAAAATGTATGACCTTGGATAAAGGCTGGTAAACTACCCGCAGGCCCGCCTTACGCACCTCAAAGGCAAGGTCAGAATCCTCACAATAGGCAGGGGCAAACCGGTCGTCAAATCCGCCGATCCGCTTCCATAAGTCATTGGAAAGAAGGATGGCGGCT
>NZ_DAMAUN010000105.1:0-18691 GCF_032078915.1 Lacrimispora sp.
CGCCAGGACGGCCGTTCTTAATGACTCCGATATTGGTGGTGGTACCTCCAACCTCAAAATAAATGGCATTGGAAGCGCGAAGATACATGAGGGAGCCCATAACCGATGCTGCCGGACCGGAAAGAGCTGTCAGGATCGGGCGCTTTCTCATTTCTCCGATTTCCATAACGCCGCCGTCACCTCTCATGATCATTAAGGGTACGTTGACGCCCGCAGATTTTACTGAGGTTTCTGTTGCATTTGCAGTCATCATCATCTTCGGCAGAATGGAAGCATTGATTGCCGCCGTGCGGGTACGGCGGGTAAGTCCGTAAAGTTTTGTAATATCGGAAGCCATAGTTACAGGCACATTTTTCTTCTTTGCGCAGTCATGGATCATCTGCTCTTCCCCCATACTGTCCACACCAAAGGCCATGGAAGCCACCATTACCTGAGAACCCTGGGCAAGCAGATCATCGATGTTCTTATTGATGATCTCTTCTGTCAGCATTTTTTTCTTAATAAAGGTATTATACACCTTGATCATACGGCCGACTTTTTCATCCAGCACAATGTCTTTTAAAGCCAGCTGGCGCTTTGCCAGAAAGCCCTCAAGACCGCCCCCTGCTACTCCTACGACTCCAACTCTTGCCACATCGCCCTCAATAAAGGCATTGGTAGCCTGGGTGGTGGAGTGAGCCACGAAAACCACATCTTCCGGAGAGATATTATTTTCGTTCATGCAGTTCTTAAAGCTCTGCACAACACCGGCAGCAACGCCGTCTTTATGGTCATGTGTGGTTTTTACTTCGTTTTTTCCGATAATTTCATGGGTATCGTTATCCATTGCAACGCATTTGGTATAGGTACCGCCTACGTCAATTCCCATACGAACCGGTCTGTGTATTCGTTCTGCCATTAATTTTCCATTCCTTTCCATTTCTTAGCCACGCTTTCTGGCATAAAGGTATACTTGTTAGGTGTATGCACCTTAGTTTTAACAATATTTATTCTCTCATTCAGATGAATTGTGAAAAGCGTCCGGGTGCGCAAAGGCGCGCCCGGACCTATGGGTGATCTATCTTAGGTTTTTAGAGTTCGAGTTGAAGATCTGTTCTAAATTAAAGCTGTGCCTGTTATGAAAGGAACCATGCGGCTCCAAGTCCGCCCAGCATAATAAAGGTTGCGATATACTGCAGCACACCGGTAAGATATGCATTGGGGATGGACAGCTTTAAGAAATCTCTTGATTCAACCTTTGTATAAGCTAGTCCCCATGCAACCCATGACTGGGTGATACAGCTTCCGATATTTACTGTGATTGTCGGAATAGCGAATACCGCATATAAGAACGGTACAGAGAAGGAAGCAACATTGGACAACACGCCAAGGGTTGCGGCTCCACAGCCAACCAGAGTCATCGGTCCACGGAACAATCCCATGCAAAGCAGAACAGCAAATACGATACAGACAACGATCTCACTCTTTGGCATTACGTTGCCTAAAATCACCTTGAAATAAGGAGAAGCATAAGCTGCTACCTGGTTAAACATAGGCAGAGTAAGAAGGAAGCCTACTAGTGGAGCGGTATCAACAACACCATCATAGAACAGCTTGTTAACAAGCTGGCAGTTCTCTTTGAACGTTCCATTCATTCTTCCGCAAAGGAACAGAGCCAGGAATCCTGCGATTACAAAGCCGCCGATTACGGAGAAATCCAGCCAGATCTTAAGAACAACCGGCACAATAGGAAGAAGCAGGGTGTAGAAAGGAGCATTCTTCTGTTCAGATGCTGTTCCGCGTGTCTGAGCAGCCCATGCATGTACGGTTTTTGCACGTTTTAAATAGAATGCGGCAAGTACTGTTGTTGCAACCAGCATGATAACAAGGGCAGCATAACCCCAGTGTGATGCATACCAGCCAAGGGTAAACTCTGGCATCTCTTCCGGCTTAATAAAGAATGCACGGTACTGTGCAAAGTTTACCGGGTTTAAGTAAATACCTGATGCAACGGAACCCATAAAAGTAAACAGTGCAACAGACTTGGGAATACCCAAAGACATAAGAATTGGAAGCACGATAACGCCGATTGCGATAACCGGGCCGGCTCCTGTCATGGCAGTGAAGATCAAAGCCGTAACAATGTTTAACAGTGCTACTGTAACAAATGGCTTATCTCCGCCTAATTCAACGGTCTTACGGATCAGAGTGGAAGCAATTCCGGTATCCATAAGCACGCGGCCAAACCAGGCACCCCAGCAAACGTTTACCAGAGTGGTTCCCCAGCCTTCAGGGGCAGACTGGTAAATCTTGTTTAAGGCAGCAATCAGTGTGTTGTCTTTTCCAAACTGTAAGACTGGATTAGACGCCAGGAATGACTCACTTGCAAAAAATGTTCCTCCAATTGGAAGGATGGTCCAAAGAAGCGTAATCAGCAGGAAGCCGATCATCAGGTTATGACCCTTGATACAGTAATACGCTAGGCCAAAGAACGAAATTAATAATATGATTCCAATAATGTACTCCAAAGTAATACCTCCTATGACTTTTTATTCTCCATGCAATGCAAACTCTTTTGCCGCTCCCTTAAGGCGGCAGTCTCTCTAAAATCTTTCCCCATACTCCTTTCATCTTTTCTGCCCATGCTTTTGGGACAGTGCCCACCCCGCTTTATCGGGTGTAAAGGTATGCCCGTAGGGCGTTCTTCATAATAATAAAAATTTATTTCTATCCGGGCCGGTTTTTACGCCTGCCCGGAAAAGAACTGTGGATAGATTCCCCGAAGCGTCCCCGCATTCCAAAGAACCGAATTAAAATGATTGGCACAGATCAGGCATGCTGCTTCTGCATCCCGGCGCTTCAGATTATCAAGCAAAAGGCGTCCTTCCACCTGGACGTGCTCAAGGCTCGTCAGGGAAGACATGTCTGTCTTATAGTTAAATGTCGTATATTGAAGATAATTCAAACGCAGCAAATCACAATCCATGGTCCGGAAAACCTCCCAGACATACTCATGGCTGCAAAAGGTAGAAAGCAGATAATGAAGCTGCTGCTCCACGATCAGAAAATCAATGGGATTTTCTTTATCTATCTCGTACTTCTGATAGTTAAGGACCTCTTCCAGCTGTTCAAGCTGAGATTTTGTAAGACCCTGGCGGCAGATCTCCTCAATGATTGCCTGTTCCAGCACATTATGAGAAAAAACGGCCTGCCTGATTCGTTCGCTGTCAAGCAGCGTGACCTCAGTTCCTCTCTGAGGATAAACGACAATATATCCTTCCTCTACCAGGCGGGAAAGCGCATCTCTCACCATCGTCCGGCTGGCATTCATCTGACTGGACAGAATATTTTCACTTAGGCGTTCACCTGGCCGAATATCCAGATTCAATATCTGCATACGCAGCTGATTATAGATGTCGCTCCTCTGGTCACTTTTTCCTACTTCCACTTCCATCACTCTTTTGCCTCCCTATGAAAACTGTTTTATCCAATTGCACACAAGCACTTGCCAGGATTGCACATCAGTATCCCGCCAAATGCATATCAGTACTCGAAATACGTGTTTTACATTCATTTTCTAATTGTTTACTTTGTAAAATATATCATATCCATTCTTTAAAATCAACTATTTCATTAGCATTTTCCACATTTTTTTTTTGCCTTTTTGCAATCTTCTGATTTTTTTCACAAATAAATGCCATATTTTCCCGAAAAATTTCCCATCAAAAGATTGCATACAAGTTTACTCGTATTCTTTAAAAATCGGCCCTTATCATAGTGCATAAGGCGATGGACACCCCATTTTCATAACGAAAAAGAGCCTCGCTCCATGACCGGGATCCAGTCATTTTGCGAGGCTCAGGTTTGATGGCATGTTTATATTTCTCGTTGTACGCGATTAATGCTTTCCAGGGCATTTTGAATGTCTTTGCAAATCAGTGCTTGCATACTGCTTTTATATCTTTGCGGATTGGCTGCTTCCAGCGCATCGATGCTGCAGATGAATACCAATATGCCCGATTCCCAAAATCACCGTGGATATCAAAAGCCAGACCACCTTCCCATATACGCCCAGAAGAAAGAACGCAGCAACAGGCAATGATGCACCAGCCACAGGAACGCCGCAAAAACTGCTGTAAAAGTCAGCCACTGTCTTCTGGCTTCTGAAATATTTGATCCACCAGCCTTCATAAAGAATCATGAATAACGCCGCAGCAACCAGCCATAAGGACCATGGGGTCCAACTGCGAAGATTAAGATCAGAAAAAATAAGTGCCCCACAGGTGACTAGAATCTGGCCCGCACGTTCAAAAATCAGAAGTATCTTATTCTCACCTTGAGAATCATACCCTTCCGGCTGGTATCTTGTCCATATGAGATTAGGAATTATTAACATAAGTAAGAAAATCAGCCCAATATAGGAAAAGCCTAAATGTCCCATTGTTGCACCTGCCAAATTAATTTTGATTTCCGGTTATATTCCCTTTTCCAGTTTGCCTGGGTAATCCGCGTCGCTGCTTGATGAGGTTAAATTTGGAAAATTCATATGAATACAGATCAAAAGGTTAATAAATCTACATTACCATGGCCTTTCTTTTTCAAGCCATCCCATGGATTCCCAGTAATTTACATCCACAGGGTTAAAGTGAAACTGTTTGTGCATAAACCTCATGGCATAAAATAGAGTTTTGACCTTCAAAGAAGGAGTTACAGGCTTGTTTTTTCCTTTGATTTTATCTGAAAGCCTGTCAATTTCCTTATGCAGCTTTGCCTTCCTTTTGCCTGCCACAGTATCCCAATCACTTCCATAGACATTCCTTCCAAATGTATAAATATGTGAAATGCCCCAAAAGGTCATGCTATCCTTTAAATCCCGCAGTGCTGACCTGGTTCCTGCACCTGCAGCCGTAGAAATGAGAAGAACCTGCTTATGAAACATTTCCTTTCTCGGCTGATGGGCCATCCATTGGTACCCAAAATGGTCAAGAAACGCCTTCATCTGCCCCGGAACATGATAAACATAAACTGGTGCCGTAAAAATCAGTAAGTCAGCTTCAAGCATGGACTCTAAAATCGGTTTCAGATACCCATAATCCGGACACTTCCTGTAATTGGTAAAGCAGTTCCAACAGCCTATGCAAAAATTTGGCATATCTTTTGGGAGAAAAAATTCTTTTACAGAGTCTGTTCCTGAAAGATTCCGAACAAATCGCTGTGCAATGTTGTAAGTACTGGATTTTGACTTTCTCTGCGTTGCATAAATCACGGTAATTTTCATGGCTCAATCCTCCTGTAAAAGTATCCAAAAAGCTAAGAAATATCCAGTTATTATTATAACAGATAAGTAAAAAATATACCATTATTACTATAACTTTGGTTACAAGACATTGTTAAGGATTAATTACTTGACGTATCCAATCCTAAATATTATCATATAACCGTAAGGTCTAAACGAATGATAAGCCCCTTTAGACATTCTGGCATTTCCCAGCATAAAAGGAAATGAGCTGGTCAATAAAAATAGGTGGAGCAATAGGAAGAGAGGATCATAATAGACAATTAATAAACTAGTTTTATATGAAGAAGGGAGTTAAACAAAATATGCTGAAAATAGCATTATGCGATGACAACCGGTGTGCGATTAATCAATACGCGGAGTTAATTTCCCAAATTGCGGAGAAGCATCAGATAAAGATCCAGCTTTCCAGTTATCTTAGCGGAGAATCCTTGCTTTTTCATTTTTCCGAAGCCCCTGAACAAACAGATATTATATTTTTAGATGTCATGATGGGTAAAACAGACGGGATGGAGACGGCGCGTAAGCTGCGGGATTGCGACTGCAAAGCCCAAATCGTCTTTTTAACCAGTTATGAAGATTATGTTTATGAGGCATTTGATGTAAATGCTCTCCAATATCTTTTAAAGGATAATACAAGTACAGAGAAATTTGAGGAAGTTTTCTTAAAAGCAGCAGAGCTTGCCTCAAAAAAGGAGGATGAATTATTTACTTTTGAATTTGACGGCAAGACAAGCGCGGTCCCGATCCATCAAATCTCCTATTTTGAAATTTGGCAAAGAATTGTAACGGTGCATTACAGCGATGGAAAAACGGCGAAATTCTATGGCAGCATGGAACGCATAGAAAAAAGGCTTTCCGGAAAAGACTTTGTGCGGTCACACCGTTCTTACCTGATTCATCTGCCCTACATCGTGACCTTCAGGCAGCAGACCGTCCAGTTAAAAACCGGAGAAACAGTTCCAGTAGGAGTCACTTACGTTCAATCCCTGAAAAAGGCATTTTCTGATTATATTTCGCGTTTTCATATTTACACCTCCAAAAGTTTATCTTAGAAGAAGGAGAAGCTATGATCTATATTGTTATCCCAGTGGTTCTCCTGTATTATTATTTTTTTCTGCTTTACTACCGTAAGCTTTTTCCTATACAAAAGAGAAGGCCTATTCAAGTTATGCTTATTCTGGCAATTATTGCCGCATCGTATATCTTCTTAAACCCATCAGGCATACGATGGGTAAGGCTTCCGGTAATCATGATCGCCATGACCATAGGGCTGCGCTTTTCCACTGGAATGGACTGGCTGCAGGCAGTCTACGGCGGAAGCTGCTCGGTATTATGCGCTTACTGCTTCCGCGGCATACTTGCAGTAATCAGCGCGTTTATTTTCTTCGGCCATGATCTTTCTAATATAGAGACCTACTATGCAAGCACCGTTTTGGTTCTTCCTTTGGTACTTTTATTCCTTACAATTTTATATAAGACCATTCTCCCCGATGACAAGCTGAAGCTCTTTTTGCATAACCGCAATCAGCTTAAATATGTCGTCGTATATGAAATTACGGCCGCAGTCAATTTAGTTGTCATTAATTCCGGACGTGATCTATTTCCTTATGGTATATTTTCATCCAATAACATCTTATCTCCTTACGGCAAGTGGTATGTGAAAGTAGGCTTAGGAGCTTATGTCCTAACCATTGGCATGCTCTTCTACGCCATTTACCAATCGATCCGGAGCACGGAACTGCAGGAGTACCAATGGAGAACGGAAATGCTGGAGGAGCAGTACGAACGGCAGGTACGGCATTACAAATCATATCAGAAATACACGGAAAGCTTCCGTGCATTCAAGCATGACTACAGGTCCATGATGGTAGTATTAAAATCATTGATCCGGACAAATGAAAATGAAAAAGCTCTTCTGCTGATTGATGACATGTTTGAAGAGATGCAGAAAAAAGTGGTCGTCCATAAAAAGTATTCCGACAGCGTTATTCTGGACGCCATGCTTCAGGATCTTACCAATATTTGTGAAGAAAATAAAATTCGCCTTTCATCAAACGTATTTATCCCTCGTAACACAGGGCTGTCGACAATTGATGCAGTCCGTATTTTTTCGAATTTTACCAACAATGCGGTGGAAGCATGCCGAAAGGTCCCGGTTTCAGATCGGTTTATAGAAATTGTCAGTACCAACGAACTGAAGTGGGTCACGCTTCAGATGGTCAATTCCTATGACGGCAAATCACACGTATATAACGGAAAATTCCTTACAACAAAGCCAGAAAAGCAATGTCACGGACTGGGGCTGAGAATCGTAGAACAAATTGCAGAAAGTTTGGGTGGATTTGTAATATATGAAGAGGATTTTAAAAACAAGACATTCCTGGCCAGGGTCCATATTCCCAGGTTAAGAGAAAACCAGACAGGATAAAATAGAATCAGGGCAAGCCGTTTTCTGCAGCCTTGCCCCGATTTACAATCCCGGTTAGTCAATCGGATATTCACAATCCGCTTCGCTACTTGATGAGGTTAAATCTGCTCTTTCTTTTTGTTCTTTTTGCACGCATACATTCTCCGGTCTGCTTCCTGCAAAAGATTTGATGTAGTATATCCAGATTCGGAGTTAAAAGACAAAATGCCGTGGCTGAACGACAACCCGTAGGGCTTTGAATCAGTGCACTCCAGCTTTTTCAGTACACAGTGCATTCTTGCTATGATTTTTTCAGCAGTATTCTCCATACAGTTTTTAAAGATGATGAAAAATTCATCGCCGCCATATCGGCAGACAACATCCGAACTGCGAACAGAGTGTAAAATCACCTTCGCAATGCTCTTAATGGTATAATCACCCTCATCGTGACCGTATGTATCATTGATCATCTTTAAGTTGTCAATGTCAATAAAGACCAGGCAACTAGGAACATCGCTGTATAACAAGGTCTTTTCCAGTTCCTTCAGCCCTGCTTCCCGGTTGTATGCACCCGTCATGTTATCTGTCGACGCAGACATCTGCAAGCGGTGTTCTCTGGTTTTCCAATCGCTGACATCCTCGATAACATACAGGTACAGCACCTGACCATTGGGCAGCATGCACCTGTTTGACATTATCCGATACCATGTGTTATTGCTGTCATCAAAAACTTCACGAAAAACCGGAAAGTTATCCTGCCCACCAAGCTCTGCGATCAAGGCCAACAGGACATTGCCCTGTACCTGCTGAATTGTTAAATATTCAATATCCCCCAATATCCGTTTCGCAGGGCGATTGGCATATACTATATGTCCGCCGAAGTCTGCCTCTAATACGGAAATATGAAGGAGATCAAGCGCCTGAAGGATTTGATGATAACGCCAGCTGCTGACAGGTGCTGGTATCTTCCCGGCTGCCTCCCCGTTATCTTTTATGGATGCGTCTGCAATCCGGTCGATCAATCCGTTAAACATTTCAAACAGTTCTCCAGAATACTCAAGCTTGCTGACTACATATCCTTCTTTAAGCAGTTTCCCGCTCTGGGTCAAAACGGAGAGCCGCGAGTGCAGCTGCTTAAGGGGACCGGACAGATAATTGCATCTGGCAGGAAGCGGTCCATTCAGCCTTCCTTCCGATAAGTCAATCGCCAGGTGGTTCATTTCATTGATATCTTGAATCAATTGATTGATCTGTCCAATAAGCTTCTGCCATTCCGGCGCAGAGTCATCTGCCTCCACAATATCACATTGTTTCCCGGACAGCAGATTCTCAAATAAATTCTGTATTTTCATAAGCATCGTATGATCTTCCTGGTTCATCCCCTGCCTCCTTATCACGACTCATACCTCTACTCCCGCCGCCCCCTTATCCCAGGCTCTCAGCCGCAAACCGGCAGGTCCGGTCTCCGGTAGACCAGCAATCAATCTCTTTCACACGGAACCGGCATCCGCTGTAGACTTCCAGAATCCCTGCAATAAAACCTTCATCATAATCACAGACCGTCTTTCCTGAAATTGGAAGGCCGGAACAATCCAGATCCTCTGAAACGGTCAGAGTAAATGACAGGGAATCCATGTCCACTTGTTCCATGCGCAGGATACCTATCTTTAGCTCCATCAGCTTATTCGTCAAGTTGGCGATGAAGAAATCAAAATCACCCGAAAGGTCCAGTACATTTTTAGCCAGTTCTTTGCCTGCCAAGTGCCCGGCAGCCCTAAATAAGCGGCTGGAAGTCTCCTCGTCGTATTCCCGCTCCAGGATATCCTTTAAGGTGTATTGCAGCAGACGGTAAACAAGCACCGGTACATCAGAGCCCATATTTTTTCTTCCCTCATCAATGTTTCCAAGGGATTCCCAGGTGAACTGAGATGGTTTGCTTTCATAACTCATTGAAACTCCTCCTTAAAATGGACTGCGAAAATATTATAACAAAGCCCCCGCCGTTCTGGGCAATCGCATAGGAGAGAAAATTCACAACGCTTTACCGGACTGCAACAGACTTGGAGGGCTTTCGATTCATAGGGATAAAAGTATATTCATTTTATTGTACAATATTTGTTTTGCTATTGTGAACAATCTGTTTTAAATTGGCCTTTTAATGTCCTAAATAATTCCATGGGGTGAATTAAGTCTGCATCTTTACTCAAGGGAGCATTGGCCATTTCGGACTGTCTTTCCCTGCTCTGTTTCGTGCGAAATACAACCAACAAAGTTCCTATCATTATAAAAATCTATCCAAAACAAGGTACATTGACAAAAAGCATTTTAGACAGTAGGAGCCATCAGTATCACTATAGTGTTTCTATTAATGACAAAATATTTGCTATTGACATTAATTCTTTATCAATTACATTGGCTGAATGGTTCAACAATATATTTTCGGCAACTTTTTTCATCGCAGGATATGCACTTCTTGTTAATTGATTTGCATAAATAACAATATTAACTCCATGATTATATAATTCTTCTTCTGTCACTTTATTATATGAGGTGGGGACAACCACTATTGGAGTTACCGAATCATATTCTCTAAATTTATCACAAAAGTCAAATATCTCATCTGGCGTATTTTCCTTAGAATGAATCATGATTCCATCAGCACCTGCTTTAACATATGCAAATGCTCTATTAAGAGCATCCTCTACTCCCATTTTTAAAATAAGGCTTTCAATTCTAGCAATAATCATAAAACTTTTATCACGAATGGCATTCCTTCCAGCCCTGATTTTTTGACAAAAGTTATCAATGGTATCTTGATTTTGATTTGCTTCAACACCAAATAGAGAGTTCTTTTTTAATCCAATTTTATCTTCTATTATAATTGCAGAAACGCCCATCCTTTCTAAAGTCTTCACATTATAAACAAAATGTTCCACAAGCCCCCCAGTATCACCATCTAATATAATAGGTTTTGTGGTTACATCCAAAATTTCATCAATTGTTTTTAATCTCGATGACATATCAATTAATTCAATATCAGGCTTTCCCTTTGAAATAGAATCACATAGACTAGATACCCACATCGCATCAAATTGATCAACTTCTTTATCGTTAAATATTACAGTTTTTTCCGCTATTAATCCAGTAATCCCATTATGTACTTCAATTGCTTTTGTTATTTTTCTTTTTTCTAATAGTTGTCTCATCCGCCCTCGTCTATATTCAGGCATAGCTAACATCTCTTTGGCGTTCCTTTCTAATTCCATCATATCTTCTGTGAATTTATAAGGAATCTCAATCAACTCACCTCTCCAATTATTTAATAATTCTATGACTTCTAAACGAATATTCTGCAACGGGCCTTTTTTCCAGTTATCACCATGTATTACGTAATTCGGTTTTATCTCGTTTAGTATGTTTTCATATGAAATTTCTTTTTGTATAACTACCTCATCTACATTTTCGAGAGAGCTAATTAAGTGTAGCCTTTCTTTGAAACTAATACTTGGAAAACGATCAAACTTTATCGATGCTTCATCACTTAATACCCCTACGATTACTTTTCCATATTTTTTTGCCTCATTTAATATTTTAAGATGGCCTTCATGAATAATATCTGTACTAAAACAAGTATATACCTTTTTCATATTTCCCCTCTTTACACAGTCCGATAATCTCACTTATCTAGTCCACAAGTGATGTCATAAATTCTTTTTTCAAATGATTTAAATCTTCCGGCCTCGGAAGTTCCTCACAGGATTCATTTTTAACACCAATTTCAATCATAACGGGACCTTCCATCATTTTTATATTAGCCAAAACATCTTCTAATTCTGACATATATCTTACATAAAATGTTTTTTTATAATTACATGCTGTGGCTATTTTTGAGAATGCGACTTTTTCCATGTTTGTAGGAAGTCCTCCAACGGATTCATGCGCAAGATTGTTTAACACAAAATGATATACATTTGGGATACCTGAATTTCCAATAAAAGCAATATTCCCCATATGCATTAAACTTGAACCATCTCCGTCTAAGCAAAATACCTTTTTTGTTTTTGCATTTCTAGCAATACCCAGAGAAATCGCAGAGGCATACCCCATACCTCCAACACATAAAAATGAATTGGACAAATCGCCTTTCACTTTCATGAACTCTCTTGAAATCTTTCCAGTCGTGGAAATGATTAAGGAACTATCATCCAAAGAATCAATTATTTTTTTAATTGCTTCAAAGCGGCTAATTTCAAAATGATTTTCATACTCTAAATATTTTTTATACGAATAAAAAGTTCCTGGT
This sequence comes from Lacrimispora sp., assembly GCF_032078915.1. Lineage (GTDB taxonomy): Bacteria > Bacillota > Clostridia > Lachnospirales > Lachnospiraceae > Lacrimispora. The sequence continues at coordinate 11,989 of NZ_DAMAUN010000105.1, forward strand.
CGTACGATAAATGCATACTGCTTTCCGTTTTTTAAACACTCCATGGCGATAGAAATATATTCTTCAAAATCGCCTTCTGTTGTATTACGATCAAGTATACTGTAATCGACATCTAACGTTTTCAGAAGTTCCAAGGTTATTTTCCCTTGAAAAGCATGCTGAGGTTCATCTTGAAAAGCATATTCTCCTCGCCAGCCTATGACAAATAGTATTGGGATGCTGTATATTGCAGAATTAGCAATTGAAGCTAAAGGGTTAAGCATATTTCCAATTCCTGAATTCTGCATAAATACACAAGAAACTTTTTTTGTAGATAAATAATCACCAATTGCAATTGCTGTTGCGCTACCTTCATTGACCGCAACTGTATAAGTTAAGCCTTTTTCATCCTCTTCGTTAAGTGCTTTGCAGAAATCAGATAAGGTTGAATCGGGAACCCCAATATATTTACTTATACCAAGCATTTTTAGATGATCAATAAATGACTTAATATTCATTTTTAAAACCTCACAATATTTTTCTTAACAGCAACAATATAAATAATCAGATATATAAATACAATTATACCGCATAAAACAAATCCCTTAGACAAGGATATACTTTGAGTTTGTGTTACCAGTGGAATTAGCGAAACCGTTAATAAAGAAAATAACAAATTACGCATAGAAGCAATTTTACCTCTCATATTTTGTTCACTAAGAAATTGAATCTTTGTGTATAATAATATATTAGAGGCTGCGGTAGCTCCACCAATCATAAAACTCATAAAAAGAATTATTATTTTTGCTCTGGCAAAGGATAAAACAATAAATGATAATGTGTTAAAAAAAAGACAAATCAGCACCAGGTAATTGACATCTCGTTTTGAAATTATCGGCCATAGAACACCTGGTAAGATTGATGAGATGGCAAAACTCATATCTAAAACAGATAACCACAGAGACTCATTGTTTAGACGCTCTGAAACTAATGGAGCCAATGACAAATTAAAAAAGTTTACAAATAGATAATCTCCTGTCGCTACAACTACTAAAGTTAATAATTGCTTATTTTTTAATAATTGCTTAAACAAGTTTACCCAATCTGGAACTAAGTTCTTTAAGGAACAATTGCTGTATGTATATTTATTCAAATTATCATTCACTTTCACTGTAATCAAACATATTGCCGAAAGTGAAAAAGAAGCTCCATTAATAATAAGTATTGTATATGGAGAAATAAATAGCATGAGAACACCAACAAGAGCAATCCCTATGATCTGACCAGCTTGAATAAAACTTGATTGAAACCCATTAAACTTATTTATTTCTTCTTCATCATCAAGAATTTTTGTGATTATCACAAAGGAAGCACTTCTGTAAAATGGCTTAGCAATATTTATTACAAAAGTTATTATAATTATAAACAAGAAAACATGGTCAAAATAAATACATCCAAGACAACATAATATAACAGTAATCCCTCTTAATAGATCGCTAAAGACTAATACATTCTTTGCTTTATAGTTATCTACTAAGAAACCGGCATAAATTTGAAGCGTAATACTCATTAACGCCTCTATAATGTACACAAATCCAAAACTCAATGTTTGACCTGTAAAATCATAAAGTATCTTTCCAACGGTCAAGATATGTAGACCATTTCCAATATTGGTTATAAAATTAGCCAAAAGAATTCTTAAACAACGATTATCTGAAAATTGATATAAATTCAATAAGAAGTCCTCCTGATGCGTACGAACTACTCTCTTCCTATGCAAATCATCAGGTTCGATAGCAGTGTTATAAGGAAACTTAAATTCTTTGATAGATTATTTGCTCTTTGGTGAGTAAATTGTATAGATTCCAAAAACCTTCTTTCCCGTCATTTTCATCTTCAAAACCTCCAAATGGCAAATAATCAAACCGTTCGGTTGGTCCGTGGTTTATATAAATGTTTGAGCATGTTGAAGATAAACTTATCCATTTATTAGTTTCCGTCAACGAATCTGAGTAAATTGCGGAGGATAAACTACTCCGTTTAAAATACTCACACGGTATATCATCAATACTTTCTACTTTATGTATACAAAGTATAGGACCAAAAGCCTCCATTGTTGAAAGATACCCTGTATTATCATCATAAAGTATTGTTGGCATTAAAATATCCCTTTTGATCTGTCCTCCAGCCATTGGAATATATCCGTGATCAATCAAATCATGAATGATAGCTTTTAGTCCCGGAAGTAAATCCTTTCTTAATGGACCTATATCTGTAGATTCTTGAAAGATGTCTCCACAATTGAGATTATTAACCAGATCTATAACTTCATCTAAAAACTTATTAAAAACTTTGGAATGGATGAAAACATTTTTTGCACCTACACAGCGCATACCGTTTTGGTCAAAAGCTCCCCTAGCAATATTTTCTGCGGCTAGCTCCAAATCAGCATAAGCACTAATATAAGTCATAGCTGACGAACCAGTTTCAAAAACCGCCTTTTTATTCTTGATCTTCGATTTTATCCTTCTTGCAGTCTCACTTTTTCCAGTAAACAAAATGCAGTCATATAAATCATAGTTCATTTGAGACTCCATACTATTATCATCTAATTCAATCAGCTGCAGGACCTCTCTATATTTGCTGCCAATAGATTCTTTCACTAATTCAAATATTTTTTTACTGCAGTCTAACGCATACATGGATGGTTTGAAATAAAAAGTATTCTTACAGATAAAACTATTTGCAAATTTATGTATGAATGAACTATATGGAGAACTGAATGGTGTTAAACCTAGTACATTTCCCAAAGGGATTCTTTTTTCTCGCCAGAACAGTTGTTTATCTGGATCATCAACGCCCCCACTTTTTAACACATTCCATTTGACGAACCCTTTGCCATCCTCTAAAATATCAATGCACCGCTGCACTTCCCTATTAGAAAATCGAATTGGCTTTAAAGTATTTTCTGTCAGTAATTCAGCTAACATTTGCTTATTTACTATTAGAGTATTTTTTATCTCCTCCAATATTAACTGAATCTCTTTGTCGGTGATTTCATTTTTACTCATTACCCTACCTCAACAAAAAATTTGTCAAATGCATAAATCAATTTATTTTCTAAGCTACTAAAATCTGAGTCTTTTAAAATAATATGACCACAACGTATGGTCGTATTTGTAATATCTTGTATTGTGTCTCCTACTTTTTTATCTATCTGAACCAGAACCAGACCTTCCATCTCTGCAAAATCTTTTTTATTACTTATTGCTTTAATTTCTCCATTCTCGGAATTAAAACATATGAAACCAATAAAATCATTGCTGATTGACTCAGAGATAATTATTTTATTTTCAAGTTCAACATCGATAACAGCATCGTACAAATTAACACCCTGTGTGTTTTCAACTAAAGGGGAAATGAGAGGGCCGCCGCCGATTCGTGCAGCTATTTCGCTAAATATAATATCACCATAAGGAGTAACAAAAAATTCGGAATGACAAACAGAATTCTTTATTCCAATCGATTGAATAACCTTTTGGTTTATTTTGAGCATATCTGCTACAATGCCTTTTTTAAGGTATTTCCCCGGATAAGCGATGGAGCCTATTTTGTTTTTTCCTTCAATACAATCCAGCATATTGTTCAAATAACTTGCTACTGACTGAATCATAACAATACCGTCCTGAACAACAGCATCAACGTGATATTCCTTGCCTGAAATATATTTTTCGATCAAATATTTTGATGCAAAATTATTCGTATGAAAACGCTTCAGTTCCTCCTCATTATTGATTTTATAAGTAGCTTTCGTCGCAGCTCCATTTACTGGTTTAACTATGACTGGATATCCATGACTATGTATAAATAATTTTGCGGAATCTATATCAGAAATATAGTCGAAAGCAGCAGTCACAATATTATTATCTTTCAATAGAGCCTTCATCTTGTATTTGTCACGTACCAAAATACTGGTTTCATAATCAATACCCGGGATATGGAACCTACTCCTTAAATATCCGGCAACTTCAATGGTATTTTCATAAGATGTTATAATTCGGTAAATATCATGTTTCATAGAAATATCGCTCATTACCTGAGACATTCCCTCTAAGGAAAAGATATCATCCACAATAATAATTTCATCAAAAATCTTTCTTTTTGTTTCAGAATCCTTAAATTTATTTTTTTGAACAATGAGTATCTTATAATACTCATTGCACTTCTTTTCAATAGATTCATTTAAATACGAATAGTCATATAAAAAAATTATTGTTTTCATTACAATCCCTCCTCATATAAGTCTAGCAAAATTAATATTAACGCATTTTGTACCCACATACGATTTTCTGCCTGATCAAAAATAATAGAATTACTATTTTCTATTACATCTCTGGTAATTTCATAGTTTATATGCATAGGCATGTCATGCATAACAGTGATCTTAGGGTTTACATCGAAAACTTGATTATTAAGCTGATAAGGAAGGTATTTTTTAATAATTTCCTTATTCTCCTGTGCCTTTTCAGGATCATTAAAACTTTCCATATTTATCCACGAATCCGTATATACTATATCGCTTTGTCGCAGGCAATTTACTATATCATCGCAAGAGACATATCTTTCTGTCTGAAACTGCTTATCTTGTCTTTCAATGAGACATTTTTCACTTGTTGACTGGTATCCTGTAAATGATCCATTAGGAGCAAGATAAAATGTTCCTCCAAATTTTAATATAGCTGATGTTAAATCATTGCTAACATTTGTTCTGTTCCCTGCATAGGTGAGTTTAAGTTCATGGATTGTACCAAACTTTTCTTTCATCGTCATCAGATCCGCAAGAACCTGACACGGATGAAATAAATTACAGCATCCATTTATCACCGGTATTTTCACATTATCAGAAATAATCTTGAAGTCATCATTTTGCTTAAGTCTTGCCATGATAATATCTGTGTTTCTTTCTATATATCTAATCTCATCTTTTAATTCAGAAAGAACGATATTACTGGAATCATAGTTTAAGTAAATCGCATGCCCACCCATTTTAGACAATCCACTTTCAAAAGAAACCCTTGTTCTCGTTGAAGTTTTTTCAAACAACATCAATAATGTTTTTCCTTTACAAGCATCCAAGTACTTATCATAGTTATGTTTATAATAAATTCCGAAATCAACAATTTTTTCTATTTCTTCACAGGTTAATTCATATATACTATTTATTGTTTTCATATCTAAATTCTCCCTTCTTTTATTGAATTTCACTGATAATATCCTTTGCCAATTTTATGCGTTCACTGAGATGATTAACATCATACGATGCAAATGGTATATCCCAATTAACTAAGCGCTTATTGATTGCAGTTATATTCCTAAAAATATTATGAGCTATAAAAACCTTATTAAAATCTATACCCCAATTTTTAAATAAAGTTTTAGCAGCTATTAAGCCAGCAACATCATAATAATTAAATACGATTCGTTTAACATGTTTCATAATTTCCCGATCTTGAAGAACATTATTAACATTTCCGCCTGTGAAATCACCGCCAAATTCACAAATGAAAGCGTCCATTGATTCAAATTTTTTCAATGACAGGAGACGAAGAATTCCTATTCGAATTATTTCGTAATCATCATACGACGAAACTACACCAACATCGCATAAATCCGCTACCGCATCAGCGCCTGCATCTTTCATTTCTAAAATGTCTTCCATGCAGCCAGTTCCAGAAAGCTTCACACCCGCAATTTTTAATAGAGGATTGATTTTTTTAATTTCTTTAATAATATTTTTTGTTACAGTGGTCTTTCCAGTCTCTCCAGATGTAGCGCATACAAAAATTAGAGGTTTTTCGATTGGAATTATGTTAACTGTTTCATACTGCGTAAATATGTTAATAGCTGATTCTTTATCAGCCAGCACTCCAATAGGTTCCAGTTCTATTTGCATTCCCTTGTATAGAGGTGCATCGTCACATATTCCAATGATTCCCCCATTTGTCAGCAGACTGATTTTCGCTGATGATAATGGTGCTGCATCCCAATGTCCATAATAGTTTTGACATGAATATCGATTCCCCAATACCCCTATAAAATAATCACCTTGGTATAAGCTTTCTGAACGCCCGTTAATATTTTCTAAAGAACAATAGCCGGAATTCTCAGCCGCTACCCTAACTAATACTAAATCTCCTCTTTTAGAAAACTTATCCGGTACCACATCTAGTCCGGATGTACCATTTAATATTTTACTATTTAACTGACGATCTCTTACAATTGATGATACTCCTTTAATTTTAAAATTAGATAGTTTCATATTACCTCCATTCATTCGAGATGTATAATTATACATATTTATACATAATAATCCATCTCTCCTATGGCAGATAGATTATGTTCCCAATTGGCTTTTTTTTGTCTCGAACAATATTTTTGTAGCAAAAAGCAAAAAGGGCAAGTCTGTATCTTAAGTCTGTATCTTAAGGGGAGAAAGGTCTGGAAATAAAAAGAAACCCATTTTTGACTAATGCCAAAAATGGGTTTCTTTTGTTAAAGCGGGTGATGGGAATCGAACCCACGTATCCAGCTTGGAAGGCTGGTGTTCTACCATTGAACTACACCCGCATGGAATTTCTGAAGTTTTTCAAAAGTGCTTTGAAAAGCACAATGCCCAAAGCCGGAATCGAACCAGCGACACGAGGATTTTCAGTCCTCTGCTCTA
>NZ_DAMAUN010000106.1:0-17580 GCF_032078915.1 Lacrimispora sp.
AATATTTGTACCCATCTTTCCCTTTCAAACGGGAAAGATATTTTACAATTGAAGAAATTATCCATTTTCCGCTTAATTAAACAAAATAAAAAAAGAGAAACCGTCAGTGGCGTGTGCATCACGCGCATTTAACCTTGACGGCTTCTCCGAATGAAAAATTTGATCATCTACATCTCATGACTGATAGAAATAGCGGTACCCTCTGAAAAGTCAAGCATAAACCCCTTACCTGATGCTAATAAAATGAAGGTGACATAAGCAGGAATTATTTTTATCAGCCTCATGATAGAATTATTCTCATAGCGTGCAAATTGCTGCGGAAGTTTTTCTTCTTTCATCACCTATATTTATACTAGCTCATGCCGGGTTTCCTTCTGGTTTCCAGAGATCGTAACATCTCCGCTGACATGGCAGCTTACCAGACCACTTTCGGCAATGATAAATCCCTTAACATCGCTCTCGCTGTCTGTTACAATTTTTCTGCATGTAATGTCTCCAGTGACACGGGAGCGATATAGCTGCACCTGATTGGCCCGAATATTTCCGGCAACATTACCATTGCAGTAAACGGTCCCTCTGCAAAAAATATCACCGTTCACATCTCCTCGAATAAGCAGATCATCACTGCTTTCAAGGTATCCCCATATTTCATTGTTTTGCATCCCATTAAATTTTTCGGATCGAAAGAATTTATTTTCCATTCCATCAATTACCCCCTTTTCACGCAGATCCATAATCAGGCACCAGCTGCCCCTGACTTTCTCAAAAATTATGACGAAAAACAACTGTAATTTATTTTAAATTATATAGTTTTATATCTTAACAAAACAAATATTGTTCCCAACGGGCTGTATGTCGTATCAAATGATGATCGGTTTCATGACTCCATTTGCTGCCATTTACTTCCATTTGTTGACATTTATTGCCTTAATTTAATATCAATAATAACTTTTTCCAATCAACTTATGAGCAACTAATGATCCATATTTGGCAATATCTGGCTAATTTAGAACATAATTCGGGCAATTTGGAACAAATCGGCCTATAAGCCTTCTTAAATAGTACTATATTTAGAACATATTAAATATTCAACTATCAATCGGCGTTCCCGCCCCTCAATCATGCCCCAGCTTACCCACACGCAAAATGGAGGTGTTCAATATTCCTAAGATCTATACATCAGAAGACGTTTTAACTGCAGCTATGGAACGAATTAACATTGCATTCTCACATTTCTCCCATCTATACCTTTGCGTATCCGGCGGAAAGGATTCCTCCGTTATGCTCCAACTCTGCGCGAATGCCGCCCGGCAGCGAGGCAGGAAATTCAGCGTCCAATTCATTGACCTGGAGGCACAATATCAGGCTACAATTCAGCATATTGAAGAACTGCGCCGGATGACGGCAGATGTGGTAGACAGGTTTTACTGGTGCTGTCTGCCTTTGTCACTTCGTAATGCAGTATCCGTAATCCAGCCTAAATGGACTTGCTGGGACCGTAACGATCGGAGTAAATGGGTACGTGATATGCCTGATCACGGCTGCGTGATCAACATGAACAATCTGCCCAAGGATTGGACATGGTTTTACAAGGGCATGGAGTTTGAAGAATTTACATATCAGTTCAGTCAATGGTTCCAAAAAACCCACGGAAATTCTGTGGGCGTAGGCATTGCCATTAGAAGCAATGAAAGCCTTAACCGTTTAAATACCATCATCAGTAAAAGGAAGGAAATGTTTCAGGATTATGGCTGGACTACAAAGCTTCGTGTTCCTGAACCCGATAGCGAGATCTATCACTTCTATCCGCTATACGATTGGCGAACAGAAGACATCTGGGGAGCCGTAAGCCAGCTGGACCTTGCCTTTAATGAAATTTATGAACTGATGTACAAGAACGGTCTGAGCATCCATCAGCAGCGGCTCTGCCAGCCTTATGGAGATGACCAGCGCAACGGACTGAACCAGTTCCGTGCACTGGAACCAGAAACCTGGGAGCGGGTGGTCAATCGAGTACATGGCGTAAATTTTGGAAATATATATGCCAGGTCGTCACTGTTAGGAAACATAAAATCTGAAAAACCCGCAGAAATGACCTGGCAGCAATATACCGTATTATTGCTTGAAAGTCTCGGCCTGTATTCGCCTGAGCTGCGGGATCATTACTATCGTAAAATCAATACTTATTTGCAGTGGTGGTCCTCTCACGGATTCCAGTTAGAGAAAATACCAGACGAAGCAGACCGGAAGCTAGAGACCCAGAAAAAGGTACCGTCCTGGCGGCGGATAGCCAGAGCCATTGAAAAAAATGATTTCTGGCTGCGCCGGCTCAGCTTTGCGCCATCTAAGTCAGACGTAAAGCTTTTGATGCAGCTTAGAGAGCAATATCAGAATTTTATACACTTGGAGGATGCCCAGGACAAACAGATGCGCAAAATCATCATGGAGGAGGAAGACAGTGAATAAGATACAATGCTTTGAAGGGAAGTATGATAAGGCCCTTTTTTATTCAAAGATGGGACGTTTTTTTGCAGAGGAACGATACATTCGTCAAATGCCCTACCTTCGCAACGAACCTGACCGTATCTGGTTCCTGATTGAGAAAGAAGGGCAGGTCGCCGCTTTTTCATCTCTGATGTATAAGAATGAGTACATTTTATTTTCTACGGAATATGTGGAGATCAGATACCGCAGACAAGGACTGTTCAAAGCCTTAACAGATGCCCGGTTCGAATATTGTCAAGAAATGAAAATGCCTGTGCATACCTCGACCAATATCGAATTTATCAAGGATTACTATATGCGGCATGGCTTTGTGATATATAGAAAAACAAAAAATTATTGGTTTTTATCCGGAAAGATTCAGGAGGTTGCTTATGGAATCCACAAAAGAGAAACAAGCAGAAACCTGCTATTCGGAGCTTGATGCTTGTATTGAAAAAATCATTCGGCTCCTTAAAACAATGAAATTGCATGAAAAGGTGCAGGCACTAAACAAAATTCGCCGGGCGTTAAGCGAATGTTCTCCGTTTCATGATCCCGTAGATCTTGTGGAATGGGTTCCCGCCAAAAAGGTGAGGGCAAACGATTATAATCCAAATAAGGTCGCACCGGATGAGATGGAACTGCTTTACACCTCCATCCGTTTGGACGATTTTACACAACCGATCGTATCCTATCGTATCGACAATGATCATTATGAAATTACCGACGGGTTTCACCGCAACAAAATTGGCAGGTATCCCGAAATTGCGAAAAAACGTCACGGCTACCTGCCTTTGACCATTATAGATAAACCTCTGGACGAACGCATCGGCTCTACGATCCGCCACAACCGAGCAAGAGGAACCCATCAGATCCGTTCGATGAGTGAGATTGTGGTCAATTTGACAACAATGGGATGGTCAGATGATAAAATAGGAAAAAATCTGGGGATGGAATTGGATGAAATCATTCGGCTGAAGCAAATCAGCGGATTGAAAGAAGCCTTCCAAAATCATGAGTTTTCTAAATCGTGGAAAGAGTTTGAGTTTAATTATTATAAATAATAAGAAAAGGCAGCTTCCACTTCAGTGGAACCGCTGCCTCTTTATCCGGTTTCGGCTGCCCTAAAACGGGGATTTTTAGGTATGCAGACCTTTATTTTGAATATCCTTTTTTCGCTGTCTGGTTCCGTAAATACCAGTCCACCCATCTCCTCAATCGTCTCTCTTATAATTTGAAGCCCCAAACCGTGGAAATCCTTGTCTTCCTTTGTTGTCTTTAAATCCTCTCCCACAATTAACAGATCTCCGTTAAAAGAATTGCTTATTTCAATGATTGTCCAATTCTGAGTGCTGTTACTTGTTACCTCAATGAAACGTTCCGAATCAGATATCTTATTACAGGCTTCGATCGCATTATTCGTGATATTGGTAAAGACACGGATAATGTCCAGATCTGCCATTGGCACAGATTCAGGAAGATGTGCATGTGCCAGGAAACGGATATTCTTTTCTTCACAGACATCAGCAACATCCTGTAATATGGCATCTAAGAGCATATTGTCGGAATAATTATTGTGAACCCGCACGCTCTGCTGCATCGTATCATGAATGTCATCTAACATTTGGATTGCCTTATTATATTCCTTGCGCCGCAATAAAGTTTTTATAGAAGTCATCAACTTTTCATAATCATGGCGAAAGGCCCGATAACTTTCTGTATATTTGCGGTAGGATTGATAGTGACGCATTTGGCGGGAAAGTTGTTCTTGTAATTGATGAGTAAATATTTCGTACTCAAACAGATCTGATATCTTCGATGCATGAAACAGGATAACATGCAGCCACAGATTGCTAATGATGCAAGAGCCCAGATATAGGGACGAAAACCAATATTGCCTGATATCATCATAAAAACGGCCATCGTTAATAAGCGTTAGAAACAGCCATTGAAAAAACAAATAAAGAACCACAAATTTTAGCTGACCATTGTTACGAAGCAAGCATTTGATTTTTTGTTCCGGAAGGAACTTCTTACGTATAAGCACGTTGTATATGATTAAAAAAAGTACAGCCATCAAAGTAATCGTTTCATCATAACTTTTATGCTGGAGAACATCTTTAATACTTATATGTAAAACAAGGGAATAAATCGAAAATATAACTCCTCGGATGGAATACAAGGAAAACGTATAGATACTTCCTGCATAAAGAATTTGAGTGGGGGTTCCAATAAACAATAAATGGAAAGATAACATAAATGATGAAAACACGAAATATACAGCGATCCTTGAGTCAAACAATATAACGGCTGCTGCCGATATCGTAACATTTATAGCAATTGCAATAATATAATAAATCCAATGATCCCTTTTCGCCGGAAACAGCTTTTTATAACGCTGAAGATTAAATATATCATAAATAATCAGCGAAGCAACGCTTAACATGGTATTCTCCTATCCACATTCGTGAATGTTGGTACGGCTGATATAATCGGCAAAAACCTGTTTCAACTGCTTGGTATAAGTTGCACCGATCGGAACCTTTTCACCTGTTTTCAAAAAAACGATATTCTGTTCAAATTGTAATATATAGGACATGTTCACAATATAGGAACGGTGAATGCGAACGAATCCTTTATTTATCAACTGACTCTCCAGCTGCTCCATGGTTGAATAAAAATTAAAGCTTTCCCCTCCATTATAGTGAACCGATACAATTCGTTTCCAAATCTCAAAAAAGGAGATGTCTTTGAACGGAATTACTTTTCGAATGTTATTCTTACCCGACTCACAAAGGAACACATCATTTTCCTTTTTTGAGACCAGGTTCATAGCTCTTATGAATACTTCCTCAAATTTAGCGGCAGTAGTTTTAGATTTTATCAGATAGTGGACAGGTGTAATATCATAGGCATCAAAAACATAATCTTCACTTGTAGTCAAAAAGATGATTTCTGAATTGCACCCTAACACCCGGAGCCTCTTAGCAATGTCCAGCCCATTCAGTTTATTCATCAGGATATCCAGGTAGATGATGTCTGCCTGGCTCGGTGAATCGGCAAGATAAAACAAAAGTTCCTCTCCACTGTTGAAATAAGAGATGGTGATTTCCACCTTGTTTTTCTTTGCGACTTCTTTAATAAGTTTGGTATAATGAGCAAGGGCTTTTTGATCATCATCACACAAAAATATCTTCAACATGATTGTCCACCAACCTTTCTCCAAGGCAATATATCTCATTAAAACCATAATCCTATGTATTGGCCCTGCACCGTGCTCTTCCACCGGTTTCATGCAAATTCATTAATAGTATAACACGCTGTAATTGTTTTTTCAATTATATAATATATTCCATTGTTGGTATTATATAAGGAATTTCATTGTAGGTTTTATATAATATATTCCTTAAAATCACGTAAAAGAAGGGAATAAATGATTAACTTTAGAGTATCTGTTTTTCTTGCAAACACATTATAATATACGTGTATGTTGACAAAATTTTTAGCGTACGTCATAATAATATAAATTAATCAGAGGATAACCTGTAGAAAAATGAATACTGAAATAATAGGAGGAAATAAATGAGACCAAATATAAAAATACTTCTGGTAATTTTCACTTTAAGTACTTTAACCGGATGTGGAAATAAGACAATATTAGATACTACATATACATATGACAGAGCAATTATTCAGCTTGCCGATGGAACCGTTGTAGATACGAAAATCAAATCATGGACAGATTATGAAGGCGAACAGATTCAAGTAATAGCAGAAGATGGAACAGTATATCTTACCAGCTCTTTTAGATGTGATCTAATAAAGAGCATTAAATAAAAAAGCGGCCTCAGAAACAAAAAATTTTCTGGGGCCTTATTCATCCATGAAGCACATACCTGCCAGAGCTACGGATTCTTATCCTTCGCTAATTGTTTCAATTGGGAGGAGCATCAGCCCCCGTATATCTCTGCTTAGCATGCTTTCAATGAAATCTCTCCGTCCTACTACATGAAATCCTTGAACGCCTGCTAGAGAAAATACCTTTTTATCTCCGATTTTGGAAACATCTATGACTGCCTTTTTAATCGCACTGCGATCCGGATTGAATCTGCTTTGTTCGGTCAGGCAATCCACTTCCTGTAACTCCGGACAGAAATACAATTCTGCAAGTTCATTGAACGTATCCATTAAAACAACTTCCGTGAAGACGGTGTCAGGTTCATATAATGCAATAACACTTTGAATTTTCTCCGATACCAGCAAAAAAGGCTGGAATAGAATATCATTAAAAGTCGTAAAGGGGTTTCCATGGAAAAACAGTAATTCACGCCCCGGAAGATTGTGCTCCCGGTCCTGTTTTATATCCCAGATATCAAACGGGCTTTCTGCAATTGGTATATCGGTGTCAGCCATAATTAAATAATATTCCATCCTCTTCCACCTCCTACTATTATGTATTTATGGTTCAGGTACATAAGCTTTTCTATTATATAAGTTGTTCTCAAATATTTCCGCCAGAGCTTTCGTTGAAAGTTCATTACCATCATTAGAAGCTATCTGATAATGATACACCGCTTTCTCTATATCTTGTTTAACGCCCCGACCATTTAGGTATAGATCGCCCAAGTGCTTGTGCGAAGTTGAACAGCTGTTTTCAATGGCCTTTTGGAAGTATTCATTAGCTGTCTGATAATTCCGGATAACACCCGATCCTGTTTTATACATCCAGCCTAAATTATTTAAAGCACTGCCATTGTTATTTTCTGCCGCCTCTGAAAGGCAAGTGAAAGCTTTTTGATAATCCTTTTCAGCGCCTTTCCCACTGAGATACATTGCTCCCAGCCTCGCCTGAGCATCCTCTTTGCCTTGTTCCGCTGATTTTTCATACCATTTACGTGCCATCACATAGTTCTTATTAATAATAACGCCATAATAATACAAGTTACCGATTAAATATTGGGCGTCAGCATTTCCTTTATAGGCAGCTCTTAAATACCATTTGAATGCGTCATGTTGATGTGGGTGCTCCTCCAAAGATATTTCATATAAATTGGTGACTTCCTTGCAAACCTCTTTTGGTATATCTCTCTGCGTATCCTTCATCGGTCCAAAAGCAGTGCATTGACTTTGTCTCTGTTTTCATTAGAAATGAGAGTTTTAAAAACCTTTTTCTCGGAACCGGACATGGAATGTACAGCCTCACCTGACAGCCGTGTAACGCGGATAATTGATTCTACTTCGTTTTTGGCTCCGCTTATCCTGTTCAGGCTCCAATAGATGGATTGAAGCTCATCAAAATCAGCCTCGCTTGTTATTTCCACATCATAGGGATAATTCCTGGTCTGATTATGTTTTACAGCATAGACGGCAAGCGCTTCGCTAAAATTATCTTCCCCCTCTATGAGCGTATAATCATCAGATATATCAAGCAAACCGGCAATATAATCGATTTGATCAAAAAGACCCGTGTATGCGGCTTCCATGGCTGCTGAAACATCAGGATTTCCTTCGTTTTCACCTGGAACCTTTGTTTCAGCCTGGACCTGGCTTTCACCCGGAATCTTACTCTCCCCGCCTTTGCCTGCATCTGTCTGCGGCTTTTCCTCTTCCGTCCCATCGCTTTGCTCAGGCTTGGAAGATTCTCCCTTGCTTTCCTCCGGCTCCGGCACAGACGTTTCCTGTTCATCGCTGCCTATGGTTTCTGCAGGATCATTTGAAGCTTCTGTATCTTTCTCGTGCCCTGCGTTATCCTCCTGCTCTGCGTTATCTGCCTGCTCCGTATTATCTTCCTGTTTTACGTTATCTTCCTGTTCTACGTTATCTTCCTGTTTTATATTAACTTCCTGTTTTACGTTATCTTCCTGTTTTATGTTATCTTCCTGTTTTATGTTATCTTCCTGTTTTACATTTTTTTCCTGTTTTACATTATCTTCCTGTTCCGTTTCTTCTGCCCGCACTTCCTCTTGTTGTGCATAAACCTGAACAATCTTCCCGGTAATCAAGCTGGCGCAAAGTACCGCAGAAACAAGAAATACAGCATACCTTTTCATTTGATACTCCTCCTTATTTTGATATAGCCGCCTCTCTCTCCGGCGCCTCATCTGATTTTGAATCTCCCAGCAGTTTTTCTAAGTCTCTTCTGATCTTCTCAATTTCCAGAATCTTATACCTTTTAAGACTGGATATCTCCTGCTGCAGCATGATTTTCTGCTGCTTCAGCTCCGTCAGTTCGTCATCGCATTTACTCCGGGTCTGCTCAAGCATTTCCTTCGCTGTCTGCCGGGCAGCCAAAAGAGCTTCCGAAATCTGATTCTTCATCTGGTAATATTCCGCGCGGATACTGCGAAGCTGTTCCAGCTCCTGGTACTGCTTTTCAGCCGCCTCCCCAATCTCATCAAGAAGGCTATCCACTTCCTGGGCATCATAGCATTTCCCAAACCTTTTTGTCAGCTTTACCATATCGATCGTTTCTTTCGTTAATATCATTTTTTCACTCCTCTCCTCTGCCTTACTGGCTTCCTGATTCCGGCCGCAAAACACCGATTACGATATACCGGGCGTCGTCAAATTCATAGCTGCATGTGGAAAGCACTAGGAATCTATCGTCATCTCCATATTCTGCGGCACTTTCAAATGTCGTTTTCGTTGATGCGTAAGCTAACAACGATTCCAAATTCACCTCATACATAAATGCCCGGTCACGCCATTCTCCTGCGCTGATGACGCAGCCATATTTCAGTTCAATCCGATAATTTCCCTTCTCTGTGTATAGATACATATAAGGGTGTTCATCAAAATAATCCTGCTTCTTGTACCCTGTCAGGGAACCAAACATCCTGCCGGATTTCATATGATGCCCATAAATGATACTTAAACCCCCGAGGAAATCCTCTGGGCAGTTTGAATCAAGAAATAATGTCCCGTTGGCATTATAAGAGCCATCCGGGAGATGATGGAGATACCAGTCGTAATCGTATGCGCGCATAACCGGATAGTCAATGACTGTCCCTGGGCAGTAAAGCCATGCGGCCGCATCAGAATTGATTTCTTTTAACTCTTCAAAATCGATAAAGACCGGCGGTACACTGCCCGACGACAGCTCCCCTCCGGACTCACCGCCGCTCTCCTGGCGGCGGACCTGCTCCTTTAGATTCTCATAACTTTGATTCCCTGCTTCATAAACCTGCAGACTTTTCTTAAGCTTATACCCGGAGAATATGATAACGCAGATTGAACCAATTAGAAGGAACCATACGGCTGTTGTAATGATCTTTTGCCTCTTATTCATGCTTCACCTGTCATTTTGCCTGAGTTTTCCGTTTCTTTTTTTCTCCGTCTGGCAGCAAGTATGAGGTAAATCATGGAGCCAGCCGCTACAACAGAAGCACCCCAAAGCATTCCCTCATATCGTTGGTAGTTGATTTCATCACCGGTTTTGGGTACGTTTATTACGGCGGCAGCATTACCACCGCCCCCAGCCTCACTTCCGGGGCCGCCATCAGTACCCGGGCCGCCACCGCCTCCTGATACTCCAGGTCCATTACTGCTTCCTGACACGCCGGGCCTGCCGGGTCCGCCGCTGCTTCCTGATCCGCTGCTTCCTGATCCGCCGCCTCCACTGCTCCCGCCTCCGCCGGTGTATTTATTGATAAAAATACAGGACTCCACCTGTTTGTTTGCATCATTTGTCACTGTCCGTGTGACCACGAGCTGTCCGTCTATGTCTTTTACCACATCGGTGATTGTGTATACGGAACGGTCGTATGTATATCTTGTATCCGAAAGAATCACTTCCGAGATGGTGTAGTAATAAGTACCTTCCCGAGTATATATCCATGTACCGAAATCCTCTTCTCCAGATCCATAAATAGTCATGTACTTGACACCGTCTGCACTTCCTTCTGGCATGGGATTAGCCTTATCCTGGGCAGTTAATGAAAATGTAAAACCGGAGGCAGCGGACGGGTTACCGGATACCGTTTTTTTCACCGGCGGGTCCACCATGATCTCAGGGTCGCTTGCAAGGGGAGTATAAACATTTTCAAATCGAATACTGCCCGCTTTACTTCCGTCACTTTTTTTAACTACGATCTCAGCTGAAAGGTCCGTACCCGTTTGTTTCACATAGATTGTGACGGAATAGATCTGTATATCATAAGAATACCCCCTGGCCGGGACTGATTGGTTCCCTTTGATTTCGTAGCGGTAGGTACCGGTGTTTGAAAAGGTGATGGGGCCAATGGCTTTCATTTCTGTTCCGGCAGCTGTAAAGGAATAGACACTGCTTAAACTCCCCTGGGGCATGGGATTTCCTGAATCTAAAGAAATGAGATCATAAGAAAACTCATGATTTAAATCTGTGGCCGAACTGTTTTTTATAAAAACCTGATCTACGTATAATGGAACGGAAACAGAATCCCCATCTGCGTAAACATTTAAGGGGAACCCTATGACCAAAAGGCAGAAGAGAAGCAGACGCCGCACAGTGATCCATTGATTCTGTACGTTACTTTTTGAGTTCATATTTTCATTACTCCTTTTCGTGTTTCCCTCTTTTTCTTCTACATTTATAATAAACTGCAATCATAAGCAGGATCAGCAAAATAACCGGCAGCAGAATTTGCAGCCACTGGGGAAGCCTTGCCCATAGGCTGGCTTGCCGATCCACTGATACCGTGTTTACAGCGCTTGATTTTTCCTCATCAAATGAATTGATATAGCCGTCTTTCGTAATTCTTGCAACCAGGATATCTCTCCCATTGGTGGCATCCGAAGAACAGGTAGTCATAAGCAAAATATGATCCTCCTCCGTCACCCCGGTCCCGCGGGTATATAACGCCTTATCCAACAGGGCTTTTAAATACGCCTGCTGTGCCTCCTTGCCCTGGACATGGGGCGTAAATACGCCTCCGTCATAGGCATCTGTTTTAATAAAAGCAAAAAATTCCAGTCCGTGATCTTTTCCGTCATAAAACAAATTGCCGTATTTGTGACTGTCAAAATAGCTTTTGTCGCTGAATGAGCCAAGTTCCCCAAACATTGTTTGCTTTTCCATGTGATGACCATACAAAATACTGTTAAAATCCTGAAAGTCCTTGCGGTTGGTATAGTCTAAAAAAATAGCTCCGGAAAGGGAATACGCACCTAATGCATTGGTATTTACATATTTCCAATTATCTTCTCCCTGAGTTACCGGATAGTCGATATTTGTACCATAAACCGTGAGCCAGCCAAACACCTCCGGATTAAGTTCCTTAAGCTGTTCAAACGACAGACCGCCGTCTGCTGTGTCCGGTTTATAGACGTAGTATTGGGCAGACGCTGCTGCCCGATATACCTGGTCAGAGTCCCATATGGAATAGACAGCCACAGCAACCAGCAGGAGAATAACAGTCAGCACCAAAAGGTCCACGATACTGTTTACGATTCTAACTGCCTTTCTGCCTGCTTTTTTCAGTGCTGCTGCGTTCATATGAGCCCTCTTTCCTGTATTGTTAAATGTTTGTCAAAATACCTTTTTTCCTGTTGTTTAACCGTCCCGTGCTTAAAGATTATACACGGCTGTGTTTTTTGCGGGATTTTACAACTATAAATGCCATGAATGAACCGGCTGCAAGAATTAAAATCATAACATAAGGGAGGTTGTTAACGATCACGCCCGTAGGAGTGATCGTCCGGTAAGTATTGGTAAATGCTACATTGTTTGTACCTTCTCCAATAAGTGCACTGGTAGTTTTGCACGCCAAATCCTCGACAGTATTACTATTACCGGCGGTTGGAGCTCCATTATTTACCTCCTGCATATATGTTGCTACATAATATGGTACTGCAGCTTCTTCCACAGTAAATTCTGCACCAACAGTCAGATCAGTGAATACCAGACTTTGATCGTGTTTGAGATTTACCGCTATAGAGGTTCCTGCAGTAATTTTAATAAACTTTTCGCCAGCACCGTCTGTTTCCAGATTCGTGTAATTGTCTGTTCCTGTTACAATAGTACCAGATGATGATTCTACAACATATGCCCTATATGTAACAGAGCTGCCGGCCGGGTTTAAAATACTGTCCAGCTCAGCCACGTCCACATTAAAGGTAAAATATTTGCTCTTATCGGCATAGTCACCGGCAACGACCTTGCTTATGGTGAGGGCCGGGGTCGTCGTATCCTCAGGGTCAGTACCGCCTGCCGTCTTGGAATAGATGTTGGTAAAGATCATTTTGCTGTATTCCCCGGTGATGTTCGGATCACCAGTCTTGGGAGTCGCATCCACCTTATCACCTATGCCGGAGGTTCCGTTACTGCTGTCCTCCTCTTTAATAACCGTTCCAACACCGGCCACGTACAGAGCACCGCTGGGCCCTTCTTTTACATAGATTCCCAACTCATACTCTGCAAGGGAATATACGTACTGCTCATTCGCCCCAGGCGTATAACCTGTCACAGGTTGAATCTCTGTAATGCGGTATACATAAACACCTGCATGGGGAAAAACTTTATCACCTGTGGTAAGCAGGTTATCCGTCTGCTTTAATATGGTTTTCGTGTGGGAAGTGTTATCAATGTTACCGGTATCGTTTGGACCGAAGCTTAGGGCCGCATTAGGAAAATTCGGCATTTTAGCTAATTCCGTCGAATCATCACTGTCATCGACACTTACCTTATCAAACTGGAAGGTAAATGTTGCACCAGGTGTTGTAGTACCTTCGGGCATGATCAGTTTTTTTGTAATAGCCGCCTGTGCAGGGTTATCTGGTGTACCCAAAACCGCATCACCAGCTGCAAATGCAGATATGGCTGTTCCCACGGACATAATCACAGCAAGTGCAATAGCGGGCAACCTCTTTCGTAACTTTTTTAAAATCTTTTTCATAGTTCCACTCCTTTATTATTTAATTTAATTATTTATTTTGAATATAGGTTACAGGATTTTCCAGTTGTTTTACCGTCCTCTACCTAAAGATCAAACTTAGTTGTATTTTATTATCCTATATATTTCTCCACCTGAGAACCATCATCACTTTCCCCAGTGTGTCTTTCACCTTCACCGCCCCGTAAAAACGGCTGTCCGTGGCGTTTACACGGCTGTCGCCAAGAACGAATACTTCCCCTTCCCCCACTGTAATGGGAAATTCCGGACCACTTTCATATCTCTGAGTAGGTGAGTAGATCTCCTGCTCCTGCTGATATGCACCGTTGATCAGCAGCCCATCTTCTGTAATATCCACAATGTCACCTGCTGTGGCGACCACCCGGCGCACCTGCTTGTGCCCTTCAAATTCCAGCACAAGGGCGTCCCGGGCTATATAGTTTTTGTCCAGACGGTAGAACATCACCATGTCTCCATCTTTAACGGACGGCCCCATGGATGCATCCGAATTGCGGCAAAGTCCAAACAAAAACAGGAACACCAGCAGGAAGGCAAAGATGATCGCGGCAATTTTTGCCAGAAGAAACAAGATCTCCTCTCCCAGGGATAATTCTTTCGGATATCCGCGATAGTTTTTTACCGCTTTGTCTTCTTCCGGCTTTTGTATTTCAGCCATATCGCAAACCTCGCTTTCTGCGGGATCGAATCATACCGGCACTTATTATCCCCATTAGCAGAAACATGGACAGGGCCAGAAGGGCAGGACTATAAATGTTTCCTATTAAAACACCGGCAGGTACCACATTATTTCTTGTATTGATGAAATCAAACGTTCTGTCTCCTTCTGACAGGTCGGCCCTCCCGGTATCCGAACCGTTTGTGGGGCCTGTAATGGAATCCGTAAAAGAAACGCTGTAATTATTCAGATCGACAGATTCCAAAGATTCCACAATTTGGACAGTATTCTGCGGTACCGCCAAAATGGAGATCTGCTGACCATGCCCAAGTGTGAAAGTGGCTTTTCCCCCCTCTTCCAGAGTCAGCATTCCTTCGTCCGGAGCCTCCGCTTCTGCTTCTAAACCGGATACGGTTCCGCCTGTATACTGAAACCGGGTTCCTTCCGCAAGGGGGCCATTGCTGTCCCTGAAGTATATTGTAAACCGGAAGTCCTTTGTTTTGTCGGCATAATCACCGCTGACCTTCTGGGATACTGTGACGATGCTCCTTTCGTATACCAGATAAATATCCGTATTAGCCGTCACATTGGATAGACAGACATTGGTATTGTCCTGCCACTCACCGTTTAGGCTCCCTTTCCTCCATCCCGTGAACACATAATCTGTGATGGAAGGAATTACTTCAGGCGGAAGGACGAAAGAGGTGTCCGAAACAGCAGCGTATCCAACCGAAGGTAATTCGGCTATGGCGGTTCCGTTCCCGTATATATAATGAACTGTCACGATTAGCACGTTGATATCATAGTTGTTGAGTGGATGACTATGGATGCTGCTGCTGGTAGTCTTTATGAGTGGATATAAGTCTGTCATATTCTGGAGAGGTCTGGCAGCATTCGACGCTGTATTCTCACCGAACGTAACCTCCTCCGAGACAGATAGCTTATCAAGGTGGGTGGTGTAGATGCCACCACCATTATTTGTTGCCTTATTGTCAGTTATGCTGCTGTCGTCTATGGTGACGGTGCTGCTGTTGGCATAAATACCACCACCATCTGCCGCCGAATTGTTTTCGAGATTACTACCGCCCGTAATGACAGTCCTGCTGGTGGAGGAGACGCCCCAAGAATAGACACCACCGCCGTTTTGCGTTGCTTTGTTACCGAAAATTTCGTTGTTATCGATGGCAGCTACCGCATTGTTAAATGTAGCGATATAAATACCGCCGCCATTTTGCCCTTCATTCCCGTATATCTTATTGCCGATGATGTCACTATTTTCGACAGCGGCAACCAAAACACCTCCACCCATGAAAGCCGATGTATTACCGTATATCTCGCTGTTCAACATGCGAAAACTGATGCCTGTAGTATCGGGGTTTTGACTGAAATTCACTCCACCACCACCACTGGCGGTGCCCATTGCTGAATTGTCGTGAATATAGCAATGTTCAATCGTAAGCTGAGCGTTTATTGTACTAACACCGCCGCCCATATTTTGCGCAGTATTATTGTAGATTTCACAGTTAGAAAGGGTAATTGAGCGGGCGCCAGTACTAGAGACTCCACCACCATCATACCCATGGCAGTTTGTAATCTTGGCACCCATCAACACAAGATCACCCGTCACTACGATCCCACCACCTGTTCCATTGCCATCCAATATAACATTTTCAAATGTAAGCCCAACGTCGCCGTCACTGGAAATGATGAAATGACGCTGATTTGCGGAGATAAGAGTAACAGAATCAATG
Source organism: Lacrimispora sp. (assembly GCF_032078915.1). GTDB lineage: Bacteria > Bacillota > Clostridia > Lachnospirales > Lachnospiraceae > Lacrimispora. Next base: position 15,780 of record NZ_DAMAUN010000106.1, read on the forward strand.
CCATCAGCCGCTTTAATCGTTATATTTAAATTCTTTGTAATGGTCAGCGGCACTGGAAATTCGATGTCATTGTTAATGACAATAATGTCTCCTGACTGTACCTGGTTACCATAAAGGAAGTTTTTAAGTTCATCAAAACTAGAAACTTCCTTTATAGCAAGCGGCATAATCCCCACCGGCAGACGCATACCCGCATCGATGCCAGAAACCACTGCATCTTCCCCAATCTCCAGCGGCGCAGACCAGGAAGCCGCTGCTTCCTCATCCATCGCAAAATTGTTATCATTTGCAATAGCCAGGGGCAGTAAGTATTCCGTTCCGCCAATGATTTCAGATGTGACTTTTACTACATAGCTGCCAGGCTCCATGCTCTCAAACCGGTATGAGCCATCCGCTTTGGTCAAGGTGGTCAGAACCGGAGTATTCAAATCTTCCTCTGCAAAGAGTGTAACGGGGTATCCGGCTATTCCGGTTTCGCCTGCATTCTTTATCCCGTCTTCATTTTCATCCAGCCACAGCTTACCGCTGATATGTATGCCTGAAGGAACCACTGTTACGATTGCTACAGGACGGGCCTGTGCGTAAGTCCAGGTTCCGATATCGGCAGTAAACAGATACGTTCCTGCCGCTTCCTTATTATATAACCCACTGTCTTCCCAGATTATGGGTATGTCTGTGGCATTATCTCCCTCTCCCTCCAGCGTTGCTGTCAGGGTTCCAGGCAATGGAATGTCTTCGGTCTCCGTACCTAATGGAACAACGATTTCCGTTACAGGCATATCAAAAGACACGATCACTTCATTATCACTGTCGTTTAGCGCGATACCTGTAATAGGCAGCAATTCCGTCAGCAGCAATCCTATCAGCAAGAGAAAAAGGGCGATGCGCCAACTACTTTTTATTCTCATAGTGCACCTCATTAAAATAATTTTACAAATCTATAAACCACTGCGAAATACGAAGATCCCTTTTCCATGAATCTGATTTTTACTGACTGCGCCATAGTTACGGGAGTCCTCTGAATCGCTTCGGTGGTCTCCCATAACGAAGTACTGAACTGTGTAAAGCGTGAGCGGATAATCAACTTTCGCCTTTCCATAAGTCTTTTCATAGATATATGGTTCATATTGTGCTTCTCCGTTTACGAGAAAAAGTCCATTATTTTCATCAAATCCCAATACATCACCAGGAATGCCGCAGATGCGCTTGACGTAATCTTCTCTCCCAGTTCCTTTAATGAAAATAATATCTCCTCTTTCATATGTACCTGAATGTTTCCAGAATACGATTACATCGCCGTCAAAAAGAGTCGGTTCCATTGAGGTCCCGGATACAACTGCAATGCCAAACATCGTATTAAAAATAACCGCAGCCGCAATCGCAATTACCACACTTTTTATAAGTGAGAACCAGAATGACCGGTTGATGTAATTCATTGATGCGGCATGTTTTGGCTGATATTTCATTCCCGACCTTTCCATACTCTTGCTTGAACCCGCTTTCTCTTATTCTTCGTAGTATGATCTCATTTCTTATGCAACGACATATGATACTCCATTCTACAAGTATCATGTTACAAAGAACAGAGCTTTTACTTCCATAATCGGACCGGCTGTCTTCAAATGGAAATTAAACTTTTCCACTTTATATTAATATTATATTTTTTCAAAAAGGCATATGAAAATGTTCCAAAACACATTTAAAATGTTCCAAAATATACGTGTATTCTCATGAGGTAGAAAGGAAAGGTCAATTGCAATCCGAGCTTCCCGTTTTGTAATCGAATTTCACAGTTTGAAAT
>NZ_DAMAUN010000107.1:0-17324 GCF_032078915.1 Lacrimispora sp.
CCATAATTCTCCTCCCTAGCTATAGTTCACCCATTTTTTCTGACAAATCATCTGAATCATCGTGATCAGAAGGATTACCATAAGTAACAGCATGACAATGGAAGAGCCGTATCCCTTGTTTCCTTCTATAAACGAATATTTATAGAAAAGGTACACCAGGGACTGGGTCTTTACCAGCGCCGGGTTGTTTCTTCCCATCATCATATAGATGCTGTCAAACACCTGCATGGCCCCTATGACTCTGGTCACGGTCACGAAAAACATAGTGGGTGATATTAAGGGCAGTGTAATCGTAAAAAACTGGTTGATTCCGTTTGCTCCGTCAATCTGCGCCGCCTCATAATAGTCTCTGGGTATCTCCTGAAGGCCTGCAAAAAACAGTACCATATTATAACCGATCACGGACCATATCCCTACGATGGCAACGGAGATAAATGCGATATTGGGATTGGAGATCCAGTTTACTCCGGAAAGTCCTATCCCGCGAAGCAGATGGTTAAGCAGTCCGAATTCCGAATTATAAAGCCATCTCCAAACCATAGCCACCGCAGCAGGAGCGGCTACCATCGGCAGGAAATAAATGGTCCTCCATATTGAGCGTCCCCGGATTTTCCCATTTAAAAAAACGGCTAACACAAGGGCAATCGCAATGGAAAACGGTACCTCCACCACCGCATATTTACATGTATTCCACAAAGCCTGCCATACAGTCCCATCACTAAAAAGCTTCCGGTAATTGTCAAAGCCAATAAATACATTGCCTTTGCCAAAAGCCCCTGTTTTGAAAAAGCTCTGATAAATGGTCTGAAAAATAGGGATGATGTTTAATATGATAAGCCCTGCCATGGTAGGCAGCAAAAACATCCACCCCCATAAAAATTCACTTCTCTCCCGCCTTGATACCTTTGACTTTCTGTTCATGCAGACCCTCCGTATTTCTTTGTCAAGCGGATATCCGCGATCCGCTTCACCACTTGATTCAGTTAAAAAGGGGGAGGCGCTTTAATAGCCTGCCTCCCCAGCCCTTCCTATTCTTGTGCCAGCATGGCATTCATTTCCTGAGTAATATCCTTGCAGACATCATCCACGCTCTTGGCTCCGGTCCATGCATCAATTAATTTTTCATGGCTCATATTGTTCCAGGCAACCGTTGATTTAGAGTATGGCCTGATGACCAGGTCACTCATCATATCTAAATATGCCTGGAGGTTAAAGCCCTGATATGCCTTTATCCAGTTATCCGTTGTCCCTTCATAGGCAGAAATAACGATTCCAAGGTCAGACTGCTTCTGCTGAGCTTCCTTTGATCCCATGTATTCGATCAGCTTCCATGCTTCTTCAGGCATGCCGGTATTAGCAGAGGCCGCCCAGCCCAGTCCATTGTAAATGGAGATCCTCTTTCCAGAGGCCGCATCTTTTGGAAGGACTGCGATGTCACAGTTTGCCTTTACGTAATCATTATTGCAAAGCTCCGGAAGCATCCAAGAGCCAGCCGTAATCATGGCCACCTTGCCGGCTTCAAACAAAGCTTCCTCCGTATTCTCTGCCATTACTTCATATGGAGGCGCATATCCTTCTTTCATCAGATCCGTGATAAACGTTAATGCCTTGATGGTTCCCGGCTGGTCAAATCCGGAAGATTTTTTATCATCGCTGATTACATAACCGCCCATATCATAAACGATATTGTTCCAGCCTGCCTGGTCATTGGTGGGCCTTAAAGCAAATCCATACTGGCTTCCATCTGCTTTGGTCAGCTTTTTTGCTGCTTCTGCATAATCATCCCAGGTCCAATCCTTGTCGGGATAAGGGACTCCTGCTTCCTCAAACATGGTTTTGTTGTACCAGAGCGCAATGGTATCAATGTCCTTTGGCACTGCATACTGCTTTGTACCTTCCCAATTATAGATCTGCACAATGTCCTTAGGGAATTTATCCATTTCCAGCTTCTTGCTTTCCTTGATCCGGTCCGTTAAGTCAAGGAGCATCTCGTATTCGGAATACCTTGCGATCTCATTGGAATGCATCCAGAAAACATCGGGAAGAGATCCGCCGGTCGCTCCTGCCTCCAGCATGGTCCAGTACTGCTCCCATGGGGTTACCTGAATCTGTGTTTTAATTCCCGTTTCATTTGTAAAGTCCTTCATGATCTCCGTAAGTCCCGGTTCCTGGTTCTTGTCCCAGATTGCAACCGTCAGAGTTCCCTGGGCAGCCGTATTTCCTGACTCACCGGAGCTTTCTGCCGCCTGCTTTGTTTCTCCTGCGCTTGCAGGAGCAGTTTCCTTCCCGGTCTTGCTTCCACAGCCAACCAGTGATGCTGCCATAACCGCCGCCATTGCCGCTGTCAACCACCATTTACGTTTCATTTTGTTACCTCCCTTTGATTAGTCAGTTTATATAGTTAAAGCTGAATTTAAAACCGTTTTTTGTATATTTTTATTTACTTAACCCTGATTATAAACTATTTTTTATCTATATTACATAGACTAATGTGATAGGTACATGGTGTTTTGTTATATTTACCAAATCTCTTCTCTCATCTTCTTCCGATACTGGAGCGGGGACTCCCCCTCTGCCTGCAGGAAACTTTTACAGAATACCGAAGCATCATGAAAGCCGCAGGATAAACCGGTTTCCGTGATACTGAGGCCCGTATCCTCTAACAGGCGCTTTGCCTCCATGATCCGGTAGGCTGTCAAATACTGCTTTGGAGAAATGCCCTTATATTTCATAAAAAGCCTGTACAGATAGGTCCTGTCGATCCCCACATATTTTGCCACTTCCCCGATCTGAATGGGGTAGCTGTAATTATGGCGTATATATGTTTCCGCCCTGGACAGATAGCTCTGCTCATACTCTCCCACTTCCTTGCTGCGTTTTGGAAACCGGGAAAACAGCAGATAAAGATACCCTGCTGTCTCATCCATATTGTGTTCCCCGCTTTCAAAGACGGTCACCAGCCGGTCCATATCGGCACGCCATTCCTCTCCGTGATCAAAATGGTACACATACCCATTTTCCTCCTGCCGGTAATCGCTTAAAAGCCTCTCTGCTTCAATCCCTGCAAAAGCTGCCCAGGCATATTCCCAGGGTTCATCCTTATCCGCCTGATAATAAGTGACTTCCTGGGGCTTGATCAAAAATGCATCTCCCTCCTTTAACGAATATTCCTCGCCTCCTGTGCGATAGATCCCCTTTCCCCGCAGTATCACATGCATCAGGTAATGCTTCCGGATCGCCGGTCCGAAAAAATGCCCTGACGCACACTGTTCACGACCGCAGTAATAAATGGTCAACCCCCGTACCCATTGATTCATGCTTCACCCTCCATACAACAAAATGACAATTTTATGAAACAAATTTCCTATCTTTTTTTCTGCTGCAATTATACAATATCCTCATCAGACAGACAAGGAAAACAAGGAGGAAGGAACATGGTAAAAATAACTTTTATGGGGGCAGGGAGCACGATATTTGCAAGAAATGTCTTAGGCGACTGCATGTGCACTCCGATACTTCAAAACGCTGTGATCGCTCTTTACGACATTGATCAGGTGCGGCTTTCGGATTCGGAGCTTATTCTGAATGCAATCAACAAAAATGTGAATGAAGGACGGGCAGATATCAAAACTTATCTGGGAGTGGAAAACCGGAAGGACGCCTTATCCGGTGCTACCTTTGTAGTGAACGCCATTCAGGTGGGCGGATACGATCCCTGTACGATTACAGACTTTGAAATCCCTAAAAAATACGGCTTGAACCAAACCATTGCGGACACCCTGGGAATCGGCGGCATCATGCGGGGCTTAAGAACCATTCCGGTTATGGAGGACTTTGCCAGAGACATGGAAGAGGTTTGTCCGGATGCTTACTTCTTAAATTATACCAATCCCATGGCTATCTTAACTGGTTACATGCAGCGCTATACGTCCATTAAAACCATTGGTTTATGCCACAGCGTCCAGGTATGCTCAGAAACCTTATTAAAGGGACTTGATATGGAGGATAAGCTGGAAGGGCGAACAGAATTAATTGCAGGAATCAACCATATGGCCTGGCTTTTAAAGCTCCATGACAAAGATGGTAACGATCTTTACCCCATGATCCGTCAGAAGGCCTCCTGGAAAAACCAGACAGAAAAACATAAAGATATGGTCCGCTTTGAATACATCAACCATTTAGACTATTATTGTACGGAATCCAGTGAACACAATGCAGAATACAATCCGTTGTTCATAAAATCCAAATACCCGGAAATGATCGAAGAATTCCAGATCCCCTTAGATGAATATCCGCGGCGCTGCATCAAGCAGATCAATGAGTGGGAAGAAGAAAAAAATTCTATTCTTAACAACGGACAGATCACTCATGCCCGTTCTCATGAATACGCCTCCTATATTATGGAAGCAATTCTGACCAATAAGCCTTACAAGATCGGGGCAAGTGTCTTAAACCGGGGGCTGATCGATAACCTCCCTGCCGACGCCTGCGTAGAAGTTCCCTGTCTGGTAGACGGAAGCGGAATCACTCCCTGCCATGTGGGCCCCCTTCCCACCCAGCTGGCAGCCATGAACATGACAAACATAAATCCCCAGCTTCTTACCATAGAAGCCGCCCGTAACAGGGACAGAAAGACCATTTACCAGGCAGCCATGCTAGATCCTCACACTGCTGCCGAGCTTAACATAAAAGATATCCGCGCCATGGTGGATGAACTCATTGCAGCCCATGGTGATTATATGAAAATGTACCAGTAAAAGAAGCTCCCAGGAATCATTATTTACAAGTTGCCCATAATGCCTGTATACTTGACCCTATCAAACATCCTAACAATAGCGGATCGTCTGACAGGGTCATTCACCATTTTGAGGGGGTATATCTTTGAGCGAAAAACAAACGACTTATAAAAATGTTGCCGGGTTCCGCTGCTTAAGGAACATTAAACGGCAGACCAATGATCTGTATCTGGTCCACTGCGGAATCCAGCAGTGTCCTCCGGGATACACCTACGATCACAAGATTCCAAATGAATATCACATTCACTTTGTGCTGGGCGGCGCAGGCTCCCTGGAAATTAATGGGAAACGGTATGATCTAAAAACCGATGACATCTTTCTCATTCCCAAGGGACATCCCGTTCTTTACAATGCGGATCTTAAAAATCCCTGGGAGTACATGTGGATTACCTTTGACGGAGAAATGGCAGAGGCTTATTTAAGCTATGCGGGCATATCCCCGCAGCTTCCTGCCATCCATTCCCAGATCCCCAATCAGCTTTATCTTCCCATGATACACAAAATACTGGATACCAGCGAACTGACCTTTGCCAATGAGATCAAGCGGGTGGGATACCTATACGAGATATTGTCCACCCTGATCGAAATGCAGAATACCATAAGAACCATTAAAAAGAACCAGTACGACTATTCCATCGATACTTATGTAGATTATGCCCTTCAGTATATTAAGCTGAACTACGACAGCATTAAGGTCCAGGATATCGCAGACTACATCGGGATCAACCGTTCCTATTTAACTACAATATTCAAAAAACAGCTTCACGTTTCCCCTCAGGAATACTTAATGAGGTACCGGCTTAACATTGCCGCAAATCAGCTTGCCACCACAACCTTATCCATTCAGGAAATTGCCACAGACATCGGATATCATAACCCTTTGACCTTCTCCAAGATATTTAAGCAGGAATTCGGCGTCAGCCCGAAGCATTACAGAGAAGAAAAACGGCAGCCATAAGAAACCCGCCGGCTCGCTGCCCGCATAAAAAACAGGAGGCTGGTCCTTAAGGACCGCCTCCTGTCATATAGCAATATATTCTATACTTCTGCTAACACTTCGTTAATCTGGGAAACCAGTACATCACAGTCTATTCCATGAACCTGGCAGGCTTCCTCAAGGGACTCACCCTGAGATGCCGGACAGCCGAGGCAATGCATACCTGCACGCATTAACATAGGTGCAATGTTCTCGTCCATTTCAAGCAATGCGCCTATTAACATATCCTTCTGGATCTGCATCTTGTATTCCTCCTTAAAAAATTGTACTTACTGTCTTTATAATATAATACTTTTCTTCCTTATTAGCAAGGGCTAAATTCCTTTTTTTCCTTCCAGCTTCTTTTTGACAAATTTTTCTCACTAAGCACTCTTGACATTGTATACAGTATTCATATATAATGTATTCATACAAAGATTGTATGAATTATAATCTTTGACGGCACTCATTTATAATTGACACTTATACAGCAGATTTTACGGAGGAACAATGCTATGAGAACAGAATGGAGAGCTTTCACAGGCGGTGTTTGGGAACGGGAGATCAACGTCAGGGACTTTATACAGAAAAATTACACACCTTATGACGGCGATGATTCCTTTCTTGCCGGACCTACCACAGCAACAAACGCTCTTTGGGCGCAGGTTATGGATCTATCCAAACAGGAGCGGGAGGCCGGCGGCGTGCTGGATATGGATACAAAGAACATTTCCACCCTCACTTCCCACGGACCGGGATATTTAGATAAAGAAAAAGAAACGATCGTAGGCTTTCAGACTGATAAGCCTTTCAAGCGTTCTCTACAGCCTTACGGCGGAATCCGTATGGCAGAGAAGGCCTGTGCGGATAATGGTTATACCATTGATCCTGAAGTTAAGAAATTTTTTACGATTCACAGAAAGACACACAATGCAGGTGTTTTTGATGCTTATACCCAGGAAATGCGTGACTGCCGTTCCAACCACATCATCACAGGCCTTCCGGATGCCTATGGCCGCGGCCGCATCATCGGAGATTACCGCCGGGTGGCCCTTTACGGCATTGACCGCCTGATCGCAGATAAGGAAGAGCAGAAGGATACAACACGTACTACCATGTACTCTGACGTGATCCGGGAAAGAGAAGAGCTTTCTGAGCAGATCCGTGCCCTTAAGGAATTAAAGGAGCTGGGAAGCATCTATGGCTTTGATATTTCAAAACCGGCCGCCAACGTAGAAGAGGCGATCCAGTGGCTGTATTTTGCCTACCTTGCCGCTGTCAAGGAACAAAACGGAGCTGCCATGTCCTTAGGCCGCACCTCCACCTTTATTGATGTATATGCACAGAGAGATTTAGAAGAAGGAACCTTTACCGAGGAACAGATTCAGGAGTTTGTGGATCATTTCATCATGAAGCTTCGTCTGGTAAAATTCGCCCGTACTCCGGAATACAATGAGCTGTTCTCCGGCGATCCTACCTGGGTAACAGAATCCATAGGCGGAGTCGGCATCGACGGACGCCATCTGGTGACCAAGACTTCCTTCCGCTATCTCCACACCCTTACTAATCTGGGAACAGCTCCTGAGCCAAACTTAACTGTGCTCTGGTCCACAAAGCTTCCGGAAAACTTTAAACGCTTCTGCGCCAGAACCTCCATTGAATCCTCTTCCATTCAGTATGAGAACGATGATCTGATGAGAGTGACACACGGAGATGATTATGCCATTGCCTGCTGTGTATCTTCCATGAGAGTAGGTAAGGAAATGCAGCTCTTCGGCGCAAGGGCCAATCTTGCAAAATGCCTGTTATATGCTATTAACGGCGGCATTGATGAAGTCACCAAAAAACAGGTCGGCCCCAAATACCGCCCCATCACTTCCGAGTACCTGGAATATGAAGAGGTTATGGCTGCCTATAAGGATATGATGAACTGGCTTGCAAGGGTTTATGTAAACACCTTGAACGTCATCCACTATATGCATGACAAATACAGCTATGAGCGTATTCAGATGGCTCTTCACGATAAAAAAGTAACCCGTTGGTTCGCAACCGGTATTGCAGGACTTTCCGTAGTGGCTGACTCCTTATCCGCTATCAAATATGCCAAGGTTAAGACCGTACGGGATGAAAACGGAATCGTGACCGATTACATCGTAGAAGGAGACTTCCCCAAATACGGCAATAACGATGACCGGGTAGACATGATCGCAAACGAACTGGTTCACACCTTTATGAACTATGTAAAAGGAAACCACACTTACCGCGGCGGCATTCCAACCACCTCCATCCTGACAATCACTTCCAACGTCGTTTATGGTAAGAATACAGGAGCAACTCCTGACGGACGTAAGAAGGGTGAAGCCTTTGCGCCTGGCGCAAACCCAATGCACCTTAGGGATACTCACGGTGCTGTCGCTTCCCTGGCATCAGTTGCAAAGCTTCCGTTCAGAGATGCCCAGGATGGGATCTCCAATACCTTCTCAATCGTACCGGGAGCCCTTGGTAAAGAAGATCAGATCTTCACAGGAGATTTAGAGGTGGATTTAGAGCTGGCTCTTAGCGAAGACCAAAAATAAGGAGTGGTTATTATGGCAGATCCAAAGGAGAAACAGATCGACGATATCGTCTCCATGCTTGACCAGTTCATGGGTGGAAACGGCGGACATATGAACATCCGCGTATCAGAAGACGGTACTGTAAGTACCGATGAAACAATGGCTAAATCAGTTACTACCACAAACTCCACGGATTGTGCAGACGGAAATTCCGCCTGCAGAGTGCCCACTTTATTCCAGGCCTTGGATACAGAAGATGAAGACCCGGAAAGCAACCGGCTGTTTATGGAAGACACTTATTAATACAATAGGAGGATTATAAAATGGCAAATATCAGCGAATCTCAAATCAATAACCTTGTTAATTTATTAGATGGCTATGTGGAAGAAGGCGGACATCACTTAAATGTCAATGTCTTCACCCGTGATACCTTATTAGACGCCCAGAAGCATCCGGAAAGTTATCCTCAGCTTACCGTGCGCGTATCCGGTTATGCGGTGAATTTTATCAAGCTGACAAAGGAACAGCAGGATGAGGTAATCTCCCGTACGTTCCACAGCAATATGTAATAAACTGCAAAGAAGGCGATCTATATGACAGGATATATCCATTCCATTGAAAGCTTCGGTACCGTTGACGGACCGGGCGTGCGTATGGTGATTTTTTTACAAGGCTGTCCCATGCGCTGCCAATATTGCCATAATCCGGACACCTGGAAGATGGCAGGCGGTACGCCAATGACGGTAGAAGAACTATTAAAGCAGTATGAGTCGTCCCGGAATTTTTACCGGGGCGGAGGCATCACGGCCACCGGCGGAGAGCCACTTATGCAGCTGGATTTTGTGACTGAGCTTTTTGAAGCCGCAGGAAAGAAAAACATCCATACCTGCCTGGATACCTCAGGTGTCACGTTTCACAGGAATGATCCGGAATACAGGAAGAAAATAGACCGGCTTCTGGACTCTACCGATCTTGTCATGCTGGACATCAAGCATATTGTAGATACAAAGCACAAAACTCTTACAGGTCATTCCAATGAAAACATTCTGGATTTTGCCCAGTATTTAAGCGACCGGGATATCCCGGTGTGGATCCGTCACGTGGCAGTGCCGCAGATTACGGATGAGACCCCTGATCTATACAGGCTGGGGCGTTTTATCGGCGGGCTTAAGAATGTGAAAGCCCTTGATGTCCTGCCTTATCATGACATGGGAAAGGTAAAATACGAGAGCATGGGTATGGACTATCCCTTAAAGGATATCCCCCCCATGTCAAGGGAAGGTGCCGTTACCGCCAAGAAGATCATCTTAAGCGGGATCAGGGATGTCCGCACAGGAGTCCCTGACCGGTATTGCTCCCAAAATTAAACAATAATTGTACCATTTACTACTTGAATATTTCCGATTTATAGTATAAAATATAGAAAAATCTATATAATATAAGGAGGTAATTTATCATGGCACGAGTTATTAGTGACGCTTGCGTTAGCTGCGGAAGCTGTGAAGGTGAATGTCCAGTAAGCGCTATCAGCCAAGGTGATTCTCAGTTTGTTATTGATGCTGATGCATGTATCGATTGTGGCGCTTGTGAGGGCGTATGTCCAACAGGAGCTATTTCTGAAGCATAATTATGATACATAAATGCCTCTTCCGAAAGGAAGAGGCATTTTGTTATATGATCACGTTCTTTATATCTGCATACTAATGAATTAACCGGATAAAGGAAAGGACATTTCTAATATGAGAAAGCCACTGATCGGCCTGACCCCCGCCCACGATATTGAAAGCGGTGATGTCAAGGCACGTCCTACTTATATGCGGGCATTAAAAGCTGCGGGAGCGATCCCAGTCGTGATGCCCTTAGATGCCTCAGAAGAAGATTTAAAGCAGCTGTCAAAGGATATGGACGGATTTCTGTTCACAGGCGGTCCTGATGTGCACCCCTTCCTTTTTGGGGAAGAGACACAGGCTCACTGCGGCAATGTGTCCGCAGCCAGGGACCAGATGGAGATTTCCCTGCTTCCTATGATTATGGAGCTTCGGAAACCGGTCCTTGGGATCTGCCGGGGAATCCAGGTTTTGAACATCGCTCTTGGAGGAAACATCTGGCAGGATATCCCCTCCCAGGTTACACGGGATTTTCCTCTGGCCCATTCCCAGCCATTTGGTTATGATATGCCGTGCCATACGGTCGCTTTAACCGAGGGCAGTCTCCTTGCTAAAATATCGGAAAACTCTTCAATAAAGGTCAACAGCATGCACCATCAGGCCGTCAGGGATCTTGCTCCCGGACTTATTGCTTCCGCCTACTCTCCAGACCATCTGATCGAGGCCCTGGAAATGGCAGACTATCCCTTTTTTATCGGGGTTCAATGGCATCCGGAATATCTGTGGGAAAAGAATAAAGAGGCGTTCCGACTGTTTCAGACTTTTGTAAATGCTTGTATAGAATAACCTGTATGCATAAAAAATCCGCAGTTTCCACTTTCACCGGCAGCTGCGGATTTCCTTGCCAGAGCCTGTTTGATTGCTCTATTTATCTGAAAGTAGTGTGGTTTTATAACTTTTTTCCATTTCGCCCGAATTTCTTTTTTCGATTAAAAAATGGAATTTTGGAAGCAGCAGCTTCTGCACGCCCTTTGTTGTCCTTTTGATACGAACGCATAAGCTCGTCCAGCTGTTTGAACCGCTCTTCTTCCTTTTCTTCTTTTAAATTCAATAAATATTCCATTTCCTTAATGACCTTGTCATTGACCAAGCAGCTGACATCCTGGCTTAACTGCTCATTATTTACCTCTAAAGCCCGTCCAATGATATGGTTCATGATCTCCTGAAACTGCTCCATTTTTTCCTGGGCAATGGAAATCTGCGCCGTGTTATGTACATCCAGGCCTGTCCCATCCTCAGTACCAGATATCGCGCTCTCTTTTAATTCCTGAGCTACCTGTCCTTCCAGTAACTCATCTGGTATGACGGGGTCTCTGCCTTCTTCAATAACCTTGTCAAGCGCTGTCTTAATGGCCTTTAACTGATACCCCTTGTCCTTTAAGTCCTTGATCTGCTTGAATAAACGGATGTGTGCTTCAGTGTAATACCGGTGCCCCATCTCATTTCTGGGAATCTTTAACTCCAGCTCGTCCTCCCAGTATCTAAGGACATGAGACTCCACATCGACCTTCTTCGATGCATCCGATATTAAGTAATGTATCTCAGCCATAGCTATATCCTCTCCTTTGGTTCGTTAAGTTTTCATAACCTTACTATTTATATCATATGCGGACTTCGGATGGATTATGAATGGGAATTGGATTTTTTTTGAAGGATTTGAGAAAATTTTTAGAGGGAGGGAGGAAATGGATGGGGGGGAATGGTTAGATGACTGGGCCGCAGGAGCCATCTGGGAGAATGGATTCGAACCTCGAATCCATTCTCCCAGATGGGGGGCGTTCGCCCCATAGAAAAAGAGAGTCCCCTGGTCCCGGAAAAACAAAAATACTTGCTTTTCCGGGACCAGGGGACTCTCTTTTTCTATCCTGCTCATTGCTTGGCCATGTTTGCAAACTTCGTATACTCTGGTCTCCAGACCAGATTGATCGTTCCAATCGGACCGTTTCTCTGTTTTGCAATTATTACTTCCGCAATGTTCGGCATATCCGTATCTTTATTATAATAATCATCACGGTATAAGAACATAACCACGTCGGCATCCTGCTCGATGGCTCCGGATTCTCGGAGGTCGGAAAGCATGGGGCGGTGGTCTGGTCTTGTTTCGCAGGCACGGCTTAACTGGGATAAGGCGATTACAGGAGCGTTCATCTCTCTTGCCAGGGCTTTTAAGGATCTGGAAATTTCTGAGATCTCCTGCTGGCGGTTGTCGCCGCCTTTTCCGCTTCCGCTCATCAACTGCAGGTAGTCGATGATGACTACGCTAAGGCCGTATTCCAGCTTCATCTTACGGCATTTGGAACGCAGTTCACCGATGGAGATTCCCGGGGTATCATCTATGATCAGCTTGGAATTGCCGATAACTCCGATTCCCTCTACCACAGCATCCCAGTCGGAATCGGATAAGGTTCCGGTTCTAAGCTTCTGGGAATCTACATTGGATTCCATGGCGAGCATACGGTTTACCAGCTGTTCCTTGGACATCTCCAGGCTGAATACCATACAGGGCAGGCCTTTTTTTACAGCGATATGGTCTACCAGGTTCAGCACAAATGCCGTCTTTCCCATGGAAGGCCGGGCGGCGATGAGGACGAAATCAGAAGGCTGCAGACCGGAGGTCTTATAATCCAAGTCAATAAAGCCTGTGGGGATTCCGGTGACAGTTCCCTGGTTTTTGGAGGCCTCTTCGATTTTTTCCAGGACATTCATGGCAACCTGGCGGATGGGTACGAAGTCTCCGGAGCTGCGGTTCTGCAGCAGATCAAATATGGTCTTTTCCGTGACAGCCATGATGGTTTCTAAGGGTTCCTTTCCTGCGTAGCAGGTGTTGGCTATTTCTTCATTTGCCTTAATCAGCCGCCTTAGAACCGCTTTATCACGGACAATATTCGCATAGGACTTTATATTGGCGGATGTGGGGACTGTAGTAATGATATCCCTGACAAAATCAAGGCTTGAAACTTCGGGAGGAACATCCTTTACTTTTAAACGGTTTTGAAGCGTCACTAGATCCACCGGTAAGTTCTCATTAAAAAGCTCCTGCATGGCCTCAAACATGATGCCATACTGGTGCTGATAAAAATCTCCTGCTGTAACGATCTCGGAAGCCGTGATGATTGCATCCCGGTCCATCAGCATGGAACCGATGACAGATTGCTCTGCCTCGATGCTGTGAGGGAGTACCCGTTTGATCAGGGCATCATCCATGTTCATGCCTCCTAGCTTTCCACTACCTTAACATTCAGTTTTGCAGTTACATCTTTATGAAGCTTGATTGGAACCGCATGGGAACCAAAAGTCTTAAGCGGTTCAGGAAGGACCAGCTTCTTTTTATCAATATCATATCCCAGCTGGCTCTTAATGGCAGCGGAAATTTCCTTTCCTGATACGGAGCCAAAGGCTCTTCCGCCCTCTCCTGCCCGAATGGATAAGGTGATGGTTGCTTCTGAAAGCTTGGCTCCAAGCTCCTTTGCCGCCTCCAGCTGTTCCGCTGCGACCCTGGCCTCA
This sequence comes from Lacrimispora sp., assembly GCF_032078915.1. Lineage (GTDB taxonomy): Bacteria > Bacillota > Clostridia > Lachnospirales > Lachnospiraceae > Lacrimispora. Next base: position 13,499 of record NZ_DAMAUN010000107.1, read on the forward strand.
TTGGCCTTCTGAAGCTTTAAGTCATTTAAATTCTTAGACGTTGCCTCGATTCCCAGCTTTTTAGGGAGAATGAAATTTCTTGCATATCCATCGTTAACCTTAACGATCTGTCCCTTCTTGCCCAATGCCTTTACGTCTTCTAATAATACAACTTCCATTATGATATGTCTCCCTTCTCTAACATCTCTTTAATAACCGCTTTTACGCGGGTTTTGGCTTCTTCTATGCTGACTCCTGCAAGCTGCGCGCCTGCGATGGTACGGTGCCCGCCGCCGCCCAGTTTTTCCATCATGACCTGTACATTGACTTCATCAATGGAACGGGCGCTTATATACACCGCATGATTATAATCTGTCATTACAACGGAGGCCTTGATCCCGGCTATGTCAAGCAGCTCATTGGCCGCCTGAGCGCCTACAACCGTAGGGCTTCCGATTCCTTCCGAGGAACATACGCTGATGGCAAAGCAGCCCTCGAAAATCTCTGCCTCCCGGACAGCCTCTGCCTTTGCCTTGTAATCTACCAGGTCATCGCGGAACATCTTCCGCACGCGGACCACATCCGCGCCGTTTCTTCTTAAGAAAGCTGCTGCTTCAAAGGTCCTGACACCCGTCTGATTGGTAAAATTATTGGTATCAATGACGATCCCTGCATACAGGGCATCTGCTTCCGCCGATTTGATCTTAATTCCGTCTGCAATGTATTGCAGTACCTCCGCAACCATCTCACAAGAGGAGGAAGCATACGGCTCTACATAAGACAGGACCGCATTGTCAATGATCTCACTGCTCTGCCTGTGATGGTCAAGAACCACGATCGTCTTTACAAGACGCAAAAGCTCCGGGGCATCGGTGATACTGGGACGGTTTACATCCACCACCACCAAAAGAGTATTGGCATCCACCAGCTCTGCTGCCTTGGATCCGGTCAGGAATAAATCCTCCGGGTAATCGGGATTACCAACAAAACGATCAAGAATAGGGCGTACTGAGGTCGTCACTTCATTCATAATGATATGTGCCTTCTTATCCATGGCCGTGGCTATACGGTAAATTCCAACTGCCGCGCCAAAGGCATCAATATCCGTTAAACGGTGCCCCATGATTAGAAGCCGGTCCTTTGTTTCCATCAGCTCTCTGAGGGCGTGAGCTTTTACACGGGCCTTTACGCGGGTGGTCTTCTCTACCTGCTGGGCCTTGCCTCCAAAATACTGGATCCGTTCGCCATCCTTTATCACCGCCTGATCACCGCCCCGTCCCAGGGCCATATCAATAGCGATTCTTGCGAACTCATAATTTCTGGAATAGCTATCTCCGTTCATACCAAGGCCAATGCTTAAGGTAACTGCCATCTCATTGCCGATATTGACGGTTTTCACTTCCTCCAGAATGGAAAAACGGTTTTCTTTCAGCTCTGTGATATAGGACTGTTTTATGGAAATAAAATACTTATCTTTTTCCAGCTTCTTAACAATTCCGTTCATATTGGAAATGTACTTAGTGATCTTCCGGTCAATGAGAGCCGTAAGCAGGGAACGGCGTACTTCTTCCACACTCTCTAACGCCTCATCATAATTATCCAGATAAATAAGACCGGCCACCATTTTCTGATCATCTACCATCTGTTTATAGGAGAGAATTTCCGTTTCATCAAAAAGATAGACTGCCACGAGCATCTGTCCGGCAGCCTCCACTCCAACGGATGAAATAATCGCTTCCGGTGAATCTTTCATATAGACAGGTTTTAAGCGGATCTGGTATTTCTTTTCATTGCGTGCGGCATGCAAAACGGCCATTCCATCGTTAAGCTTTAACACTTCCTTCGTAATCTCCGGAAAAATAGTCATGAGGTTCTTTTTTGTGACTTTTAGAGGTTTTTCTTCCCCTAATACCTCTGAAAACGCTGTATTCCCCCAGAGAATCCTGCCGTCGGCATCCGCCATTCCATACGGAAGTTCCAGATCAGTAAGAAGCTGCTTCTGCATCCAGGAATATTCCGCAGAAAATTCCACAAGGCCGCTCATCAGAAGTCTCCTTCTGTAAGTATAAAGCCAGACTGCTATGCCAACATACAAAAGCGTAAAAACTGCCATAATAATGCCCGCCTTTGTACTGGCAGCGCCGATCACCGTATTGGCGGCAATCAGCAGTGCGCTTAGATAAAGCGGCCACTGCATATACGTCCTTAGCTGTCCCTTTATTTTGAACTTTTCTTTCATATCTTTCTCCTTATGGAAAAAAGGGTTCTCTTTTTCACTGTCTTAACATTATATCATAGTCATCTGGGTTCGTCCATTAAATTACAAAAAGTAAGGAAATACAAGGCTTTCCGTAGATCTGAAATTATTTTTAAAGGGTTTTTGCGTTACATAAAACGCAAAAACCCTTTTTGACTGTATAACCAGTATATTCAGACTGATCCTGCTCTGTGAAGGCAAAAATCACCGCCTGCTATCTGTTACGTGCATTATACGACTTCTCTTTTATTCATTTTATATTGATTAATCATTTTAATAATCTGCGTTTTTGTATAAGGCTTTATAATAAAGCCAAAAGCCCGGATCTTCCAGGCTTCCAGCGAAAAGCCGGGAATGCCGGAAAGAAGCACCACCTCCGGTGGGTCCGGAAGTTCATACAGCTTAGCTGCAAGAGTAATTCCGCTGATGTCCGGCATGACCACATCCGAAAACACCATATCTACCGGATTTTCTCTCACATATTGTATGGCTGTAATGGCTTCATTGAAGCTTCCGCACAGCTCAATTCCGTCTATTTCTTTTAAAATACGAGTCAGCTTGACTAATAATTCCTCTGAGTTATCCACTACCACAACCCTGATGCTCATAATTCCTCCATGGTTTTTTCTCTTTTTCATTGAATGTAATAATACTATTATACTTAAAAATGAATATTCTTTCAACGGGGTCAATATAAATTATGGCCCTTGCGTCGGTTTTTGATACCGTGACAAGGCTTTTATACATGAGTAAATGTATATTTTGGCAAAAAAAATGCGGGAACGAATGTTGAATTGAAAGATGGCCAATCGGATATTTGCAATCCGCTTCGCTGCTTGATGATGTTAAAATCCAGAATCATACCTGAAGATGAAAGAAAGGTTTTCTAACTTTATTTAGTGGATAAGTGGCCGCTTTACCCGGCGGAATAACCTGCCCTGCCCCTCATTTATCAGAGGCAAGGCAGATGGAAGGGTATTCCTTATTTAACTGCGTCAACTCCTCTCTCTCCAGTGCGGATCCTGATGGCATCTTGTACATCGGATATAAATATCTTCCCATCGCCGAATTCTCCGGTATAAGCCTTATCTGCGATACAGGCGGCAACAGCCTCCGCCTGTTCCTCTGGCACCACCGTCTCGATCTTGATTTTTGTGAGAAAGTTGTAATCCACTTCAACGCCCCGGACAAACTCCGTCCATCCCTTCTGGTTTCCGCAGCCCATGACCTGCATGACGCTTAGGCCATTTAAGTTCAGCTTATCTATAACTTCCTTAATCTCCTCCAGTTTCTCCGGACGGATATATGCTTCTATTTTTTTCATATGGCGGCCTTCCTTTCTCTTAATCCATTCCGTTAAATGCCGGATAAGCGGTTTCTCCATGCTCCGAGATATCAAGTCCGAGAGCTTCCTCTTTCTTTGAAACTTTAATTCCTTTCGTTACAAGAGAAGTGATCCTCGCAGCGATCAGAGTTCCTATAACGGCAATCACAATGGTGATCCCAATGGCCGCCAACTGGCGGAGGAAAAGAGCAGCTTCACCAAATGCAAGGCCGTTCCAGGCCGCCGCCGGATTAATACTGGTGTTC
>NZ_DAMAUN010000108.1:0-17187 GCF_032078915.1 Lacrimispora sp.
AGATCTCCAAGTCCAGGATGGCGGACCTCTTCTTCATAGTGGCAGAACAGCTCGTACCACCTCTGATAATCTGCGACAAAAACCAGAACCAGCGGTGCCTTTGCAATAAATGGCTGGTTATCGCAGGTTACTGACAGGGTTTCCTTCCGCTCCTGATCCGTTACATCAATAATGGAATACAGGGTCATGTTTCCTGCGGTAGGTGCCTGAAGGGCCGCCTCTATAATAGCCGCTTTTTTCTCCGGTTCAATGGCCCGGTCCTCATATACACGGACAGATTTTCTTTCCTTAAGTTCTTTTATCGTCTGATTCATAGGGCGGTCATACCTTTCTTTTTATAAATTTCATTTTATCTATTCATTATATTTTATTGTTCCAATTATGGCAAACCTCTTTTTATAATTTTATATTTAAAAAACTATTGCATTTTTCCCACGCAAAGTGTATAGTATATAAAAATGCAATACATAGTATTGATTACTACATCAAAAGTTTTTGTATTCTACAAGGAGGATTTCCATGGAAATTAAAATTAAAGATCCGGTCAGTGCTCTCACACATTTTATCGCCATGATACTGGCGCTTATTGCCGCAATCCCACTGCTTATTAAAGCTTCTTCCGACGGGGGGCTCCATCTGGCCGCCTTAACGGTTTTTATCATCAGTATGGTTTTTCTTTACGCAGCCAGCACCATCTACCATACTCTTGATGTCTCACCGAAAATCAACCGTCTGCTGAAAAAAATAGATCATATGATGATTTTCATCCTGATTGCAGGAACGTACACGCCAATCTGCCTGATCGTTCTGGGAGATAAGACCGGCTGGAGCCTGCTTGCTTTGGTTTGGGGCATTGCCATTTCGGGAATCATCATAAAAGCCTGTTTTATTATGTGCCCCAAATGGTTTTCCTCCAGCCTCTACATTGCCATGGGCTGGGTCTGCATTCTGGCATATTCAAAGATTACGGAAACCCTTTCTTCTGCCGGATTTCTATGGCTGCTTGCCGGAGGCATCATCTATACTATAGGCGGCATTATCTATGCTCTGAAGCTTCCTCTTTTCAATGCTAAGCATAAAAGCTTCGGATCCCACGAGATCTTTCACCTATTCGTCATGGGCGGAAGCTTATGCCATTATATTTTGATGTACCATTTTGTTGCATAGCACCGGAAAAAACCGTCAGTCCCGCATACCCGCGGCCTTGACGGTTTTTCTTATACAATTTCTCCCATCAGTTTTAGCTTGTCCTTCCTGGTAAGTTTTTTAATGGCGGCTTCCCTCCGCATGGCTTCTTCTTTTGTGGAAAACTCCTCCCAGTAAACCAGAACCACAGGTCTGCGGGCTTTTGTGTATTTGGCCCCTTTTCCCTGGTTATGGGCTATTAAACGCTTCTCTAAGTGGTTTGTCCAGCCGCAATACAGGGTATCATCTGCACATCTTAAAATATAGGTATAATTCATGTTCTTTCTTCTCCGGTATCAGGAAATTCAGGGTATGTAAACGGTAATAACGCCTTGCAATACGTCACTACCGTCCAGGGTAACCTGTCATCTATCTTAAGCACCAGCTGGATGCGTTTTGGCGCCATCGATGGTTGAAGCTATAGCTCAGCTATAGTATATTATATAACAGGGCAAGCTGATATGTGAATAGCAATCTTTATCATACCCTTTTTTAAAAAAATCATTCAGTGGCATAATCAATTATGCCAGGCAAAAGCGATCCCTTCTGCCTGGCACTTTATTGAATAAAATTATGCCAATTCCTTCACAAGAATCAGCCGGTCACCCGGTCTTACGGATTTATCCGTCAATCCATTGGTCGCTATAATGGTATCAATGGTTGTATGGAACTTTTTAGCGATATTCCAGAGGGAATCCTCAGGCTGCACAATATATCCCACGATTCCGGGAAGCTTCTGCAAGTTGTTTAGATCCATGGGTGATTCCAACGCGTTTGTGATGATCTGCTCACGGATCGGCTGCAAGGCCAGTAAGTCAAGGGAAATGGTCGACTTTACTTCAACGGTTCCTCCGCCCATCATAACCGCACTAAGCTGCTCTAAACCCGGATTCAACTGGCAAACCGTCTGCTCATTGATTCCCGGGGCCTCAATCAGGAAATGGAACGGAATATCTTCTACTGTTGACTGGATAGGCTGGGCATCATCAGAAGTCATATAAAGGATCCGCACCTCTAAAACGCCTTCCACATGAAGGCCGTCCTCCCTGATTTCCGTGTCATCGATTTTAACAGTTCCTTCACTGTGGCATATTTGAAGGATCCGGTCCGCCTGATCCAGGCTGAGCTTTTCTACAACCTTGCATCTGCTCATATTTTTCGTCAGGATCTTATCAAAAAGAGCTTCCTCCGTCTGCAGCGTCAATTCCCTGTTGGTGGAATATATATCGCTGAGCAGCTCCAAATTCTCTTCCTTGTAAAGCTTCATATCCAGCTCAAGAACTGAATCCATATCCATTTCCCGCATCTCGCCGTCTGAATCCGGTTTTGCCTCAATATCCTTATGGATTATGTGGACTGTGACCACAGGAACCATATCCTCAGTCATATCCGGAACAGCCAGTTCCCCTGAAAACGGAAGGCTCTCTTCTACCCACTGGATGGGCGCGCCTTCCCCTTCTCCCTGGTAAATGACAAAGACTAACAATTCCCCGTCAAGCATCATTTTTCCATCCATGGGCCTTAAGGAAACGCCTCTTAACTTCATTTCGGTCCATAAAACGTGATCAATGTTTGGCTTATTTCCTGACAGAGTGACCGTATCCTTGATGCGGAACGTATCCTTGTGGCGGAGAGCAATGGAGGCAACATCCAGATTGCGGCGAAGGGTTTCCACCATTGGCATATCTAATGCTGAGCCTCCCGTGTCCACTTCCACGGCAGCGTTTATATCGCCCGCAGTTTCCACCTTTACCTTAAGTGATACAATCGACTTAACGCTCAGCTTCCTGGAATTAATGAGCCCAGCGTTTAAATCCTCAAGATCCCACCCCAGCTGGACGTAATCCTTCTCCTCCAGTCCGGGGACATTGATGGGTTCCTCAAAGTTAATGCTTCCTGAAAGGGTCTGAAGCCCTCCTTCCGCTCCCCGGAAGAGATTCATAAAGTCCAGCTTGCCCCGGACCATGACCCGTTCTGTCTGAACCTTAACGGAATCAATGGTAATATCGCCGGAACTTAAAATAATCTGATCCACATCATCCATACTGTCCGGGACGATGAAGTCATCGTCAAGAGTAATCTGGGACGTGGCATATCCTTTCCAACGATTCATATGTATGTTTTTCTTCACCAGCTCCAACATAAAAAAGCACCTGCCTTACCTTCTTTATTCCTTTAAGAAAGTTTATGCAGGTGCATGTTTCATTATACTTTTTTTGTTATCATTCCCGGACTTCCTGAAATACAAGAGAGTTTTAGCCCTTCTATTCCTCAATTTTCCCCTCCAAAGATGCCTCCGCCTGAACGGATTCCTCTTTTTTCCGATAGGAAGACAGCTCTGTCTGCAGCTTAGACAGCGTTTCTTCCAATTCCTTGACCCGCTCTTCCATCTTGCAGTAATGATCCATGGTCACCAGATTGTTTTCCTTCTTGGGAAGGGGCACACCATCGACCTTAATCGGGCGGGCGGGAATTCCGACCGCTGTTACGTTGCTCTCCAAAGTCTTTAAAAGCACGGCATTTGCCGCTATGGTACAATTATCTCCTACCTCAAAGGAGCCCAGAATCTTAGCTCCTGCTCCCACGGTCACATTATTACCAAGAGTGGGATGACGCTTTCCCTTATTAAGTCCCACGCCGCCTAAAGTCACTCCCTGGTATATCGTACAATTATCTCCTACCACCGTAGTTTCTCCGATCACCACTCCGCTGCCATGGTCAATTAAAATCCCATGCCCCAGCTGTGCGCCGGGATGAATCTCGATCAGTGTAAAAAATCTTGCCAGCTGGGAAATAAACCTGGCTAAAAAAAACATCTTGTGCTGGTAAAACCAGTGGGCAAATCGATGCCAGATCAATGCATGGACTCCCTGATAGAGCAAAAGCACTTCAAGCTTGCTTCTGGCCGCCGGATCCCGCTCTTTTACTGCCGTAACATCAAGCCATATATCCTTTAATATCATATTACCCTTCCTTCTCTTTACTGCCTTTTCCTATTTGAAGTAGTATATCATATGACAGCTTAAGAAAAAAGGGGAATTTACGTTTTATCTGCCACAAAAACAGCCGTCCCGCTTTTGCCATCTGCGGAACGGCTATTTCAACTTCTTTTCTACTGAAACACTACCGGAAGCTCTGACATCTCCGTTTTAATGACGATGAAGGGATAAGAGGGTTCTGTCCCCGTATTCTCTCCCTTTTCCGGTCCGATCAGTTCCGTATCCAGGACAATGGAATTATCTGTCAGGTAAAGGTCATTGACTGCGATGCTATATCCCCCGCCGGCCTGCTTTCCGAAACCAACCACTATGTAAAGATTCTGATCATCGCTGTAGGTCAGCTTAAAAGGTGACTGCTGCTTCTCAGCAATGATCTGACTAAGTTCCTGCGGAATATCTGCGTCAGCTACCACGGTAAATTCCAGATCCCGCACCTTATCACCACTATCCTTGTTTAAAGTACACCCGCTTAAGGTACGTACTACCAGTACCCACATGGCCAGGCCGAAAAAAATCATCCATTTTCTGCTTAACAGTCTCTTCATAGCACACTCCCCAACTTATTAATTATTACTATATATATGGGGAAGGAACGGATTTTATGAAGGGATTTACGCTTTTTTACGGACTGGGATCCAAATTTCGCTCTTATATTCCTCTGAAGTCATATCCCCGTTGGAATACCATTCCAGCTGCGGTCCGTCAATTATCTCATAACCGGAGGATGGAAACCACTCTGTAAAGATCCGCCTCCATACGTTTTGCTGTCCCTCCGGCATCCTGCCAACGCATTCAAAGATCACGTACGTACCGGCTGGTACCAAAAGTTCATCCATATCTTCCGGTATCTCCTGATTTGATCCGGTGGCAATGTAGTAATCGAATCCATTATCATCAGAATTGGTGCACACCCCCATGGAAAACAGATCCTGGTTATCATTAAATTTCAGTATTTCCTCGTACCTTCCCTGGCTGCAGGTCTCATTCCAGAACTTCGGAATCCGTTTAAAATTCTCTTCATTGTTCATGTACATTCTTTCTTTAATTCCTACCAGCCGGAATTCTCCCAACTCTTTTACGCAATAATTCATAGCCTCCACTCCTTTAATGGTTATTTCAAAGGAGATGCGGGGATAAGCTTTGATCTTCCTTCCGGATTTTCTCACCTCGCTGGGATTTATGCCGTGCACAGCATAAAATGCCCTGGCAAAGGAAACCGGCGACTCGTATCCATACGTTAAGGCAACGTCAATGACCTTTTCCTCTGTGGTCAGAAGCTCCATAGCTGCCTGGGAGAGCCGCCGTCTTCTGATGTAGTCCGCCAGGGATACATCTGCCATAAATGAAAACATCCGTTGGAAATTAAAGCTGGAACAGCAGGCCCGTCTGGCCGCTTCCTCCAGATGAATCTCTCCGCTTAAATTATCTTCAATGTAGTTCAGAGCCCCGTTCATTTTATCCAGCCAATCCACTCTCTTACCTCCCGCTCTCTTTGATAGCTTCAGCATAATATACTTACAGAATATTAACGCAACTTTTCCTGCACAAAAAGGTGAGTTTAAGATTTTCCTGTGATTCCCCCGTACATTTCCGGCCTGCGGTCACGGAAAAGCCCCCAGTTTCTCCTGTCAGTCATCATCTGATCCAGATCAAAGGAAGCGCATATCACGCCTTCTTCCTCCCGGCCCATAGAAGCTATGACAGCCCCGGTATTATCCGTAATAAAGGAAGAGCCATAAAATTTAAGAGAGGAGCTTTGATTCCCGTTTGACATACAGGGAACAACGGATTCCACTCCAATCCGGTTAGCCGCTATGACTGGAATGATATTGGAAGCAGCATGTCCCTGCATGCAGCGCCTCCAGTGCTCCATGCTGTCGCATTCCAGGATAGGTTCGCTTCCAATGGCAGTAGGATATAAGATCAGCTCCGCTCCCAGTAACCCTAAGCACCTTGCTGTCTCCGGAAACCACTGATCCCAGCAGATCCCTACACCGATTTTCCCGTACATGGTATTAAATACCTGAAAGCCGGTGTCCCCGGGAGTGAAATAAAACTTTTCCTGATAGTAATGATCATCGGGAATATGGGTTTTCCGGTATATTCCAAGATTTGTCCCATCTCCGTCAAGAACTGCGGCTGAATTAAACATGGTATTTCCTGACCGCTCATAAAAGCTGATGGGAAGCACCACTTTAAGCTCAGCCGCAATCCCGGCGAAATGCTTTACCGCCTGGTTCTCTTCTGCCGGTTCTGCATATTCATAAAAGTCATACTGTCTCTCCTGGCAGAAGTATTGCCGTTCAAACAGTTCCGGAAGGAGAATGACCTTTGCCCCTTCCCCTGCTGCCTGCCTTACCAGTCTTTCCGCATTTGCAATATTTTTCTTAACGTCATCGCAGCATCTCATCTGAACTGCCGCTACTGTTACCTCTCTCATGAAATTCTCCTTCCGGTATGGTTTCTATCGTGCGGACGCCTGACATGAATCATCCAGCGGAGTCCGGACCGCCGATCTATGAATGGCACAGCCGGACTACAACGGAATTTGTTGTGTAATGCAGTGAATGTTTCCGCCTCCTACAATAATATCTCTTGCATACACCGGATAGATTCTTCTCTCAGGGAAGCACTCCCCTAATATCCGTACTGCCTCTGAATCATGAACATCCCCAAACTGGGGAACAATCACCCCTCCATTGGATATATAAAAATTCACATAGCTGGCAGCCAGGCGCTCTCCGGCCTCCCTCTCATCCTCTCCCGGTTCAAAGGAAAAGCCTGAAAGCTCCGCTTTCATAATGCAGACCGGTTTCTTAGGTATGGGAAGCTTGTGAATCTTAAAATTCCTTCCTGCTGCATCTGTTTCCTGTTCCAGTATCCTTAAATCGGCCAGAGACATGTCATACTGAGGATCATCCTCATCATCCGTCCAGGCTAACACCACTTCCCCCGGCCGGACAAATGCACAGACATTATCCACGTGCTCATTGGTTTCATCCTGATAGATGCCTGCTTTCAGCCAGATGACCTTAACAGCCCCCAGATAACGTTTCAGCTGTTCTTCAATCTGAAGCTTAGAAAGAGACGGATTCCGTCCGCCACTTAAAAGACAGGCTTCCGTCACCAAAAGCGTACCTTCCCCATCCGAGTGAATGGAACCTCCCTCCAGTACAAAATGCCCTGCATCATAAACCGGATAGCCAAAAAGCTCACAGAACCGCCCTGCAAGAAGATCATCCTTTTGCCAGTCCGGATACAGCCCGTCAAACGTTCCTCCCCAGGCATTAAACTGCCAGTCGATGCCCCTGACCTTACGATCCTTATTGATCACAAAAGTAGGCCCCACATCTCTTGCCCATGCGTCGTCAGATTCCATAACAACCACCTGGATCCGGTCCGAAAGCATCTCTCTGGCGTTTTCCTTCACATCAGGCTCCGCCAGCATGATCACCTGCTCACTGTCTGCAATGGCCTCTGCGATTTCTGCAAAGGCTTTCCTGGCCTCCCCGGCCCCAAAAGGCCAGGAGCCGGGCCGCCTGGGCCAGATCATGATACAGCCCCGATGAGGCTCAAATTCCCCCGGCATGTAAAATCCATCCGCCGCCGGGAAACTTTTTAATTTTTCCATAGTTTGTCTCCTAAAGAATCATGGGGATATGCTTGTAACTCCTAGGCCAGCCTGTTCTTAAAATCCTCATAGCCGAACCTTTTTATAACACGGCAGTCTCCTTCTTGATCCATGGCAGCGATGGCAGGAAGGGGCATCCCGTTAAAGGTGTTGTTCTTCACCATGGAATAGATGGCCATATCCATAAAATACAGCTTATCTCCAGGCTTTATTTCCCTGTCAAAGGAATAGTCACCGATCACGTCCCCTGCCAGACAGGTGCAGGAGGACAGCCGGTAGGTAAAAGCCTTTTCTCCCGGTTCACCGCTGTCCTTTAAGGGCGGACGGTACGGCATCTCCAGCACATCAGGCATATGGCAGGCTGCGGAAGCATCAAGGATCAAAGTCTTTATCCCGTTATCCACCACATCCATGACCTCTGTCACCAGATATCCTGCATGAAGTGCCACCGCCTCTCCAGGTTCCAGATAAATCTGAAGACCATACTTCTCCTGCATTCTCTTAATGCAGGCTTCCAGCAGCCCGATGTCGTAATCCTCTCTGGTAATATGATGTCCTCCGCCCATGTTCAGCCAGGACAGTCCGGATAAATACTTCCCGAATTTTTCCTCCACGGCATCCAGGGTCTTTTTTAAATCATCTGAATTCTGCTCACATAAGGTGTGGAAATGGAGCCCTGAAATCCAGGGCAGCCACTCCTCCTTAAAGTTGTCAATGGATACGCCAAGCCTTGATCCTGGCGCACAGGGGTCATAGATTTCATGGCCTTCCTGAGTGGAGCACTGGGGATTGATCCGGATGCCGGCACTTACTCCGTCTAAAGCATTTTTATACTTCTCCAACTGGGAAAAAGAGTTAAATACAATATGATCGCAGATCTTCACCAGCTCTTTAAAGTCCTCTTCCTTATACGCAGGAGCAAAAACGTGATTTTCAAGCCCCATCTCCTCTTTCCCCAGCCTGGCTTCATAAAGCCCGCTGGCCGTAGTTCCGTCAAGATACTTACCGATGAGAGGGTACTCCGCAAAGCAGGAAAATGCCTTCTGTGCCAACAGGATCCTGCACCCGGTATTTTCTTTTACCTGGCTAAGGATTTTTAAATTTTTCTCCAGTTTTCCCTCGTCGATCACATAACAGGGGGTTTTAAGCTCCTCGATCCTCATTTTCTCCTATCTCCATACCGTAACAGTTTCCGGGTCTTCACATACCACCCACGGAAGCCCCCATTTGTTTAAAGCCTCCATATAGGGATCCGGGTCAAACTCTTCCACATTAAATACTCCCGGCTTTTTCCATTGGCCGGTTAATACCATCAGGCTTCCGATCATGGCCGGAACTCCGGTGGTATAGGAAATCGCCTGGGATTCCACCTCTTTATAGCATTCCTCATGATCGCATACGTTGTAGATGTAAATGGTCTTTTCCTTTCCATCCTTTACACCCGTAAAGATGCATCCAATATTTGTCTTTCCTTTGGTTCTGGGGCCAAGGGAAGCCGGATCCGGAAGCAGGGCCTTTAAAAACTGAATGGGCACGATTTCCTGCCCATTAAACTCCACGGGGGAGGTGGAAAGCATGCCTACATTTTCCAGGCACTTCATATGGGTCAAATAGCTCTGTCCAAAGGTCATGAAGAAACGGATCCTCTTTACCCCGGGAATGTTTTTTGCCAGGGATTCGATCTCCTCATGATGAAGCAGGTACATGTCCTTTTCTCCAACCTCAGGGAAATTGTATTTGGATTTAATCTCCATTGGCTCTGTCTCGATCCAGCGGCCATCCTCCCAATAGGAACCGTTAGAGGATACTTCCCTTAAGTTGATTTCAGGGTTAAAGTTAGTTGCAAAGGGATACCCATGATCTCCTCCGTTGCAGTCTAAAATATCAATGGTATGAATCTCGTCAAAATAGTGCTTTAAGGCATAAGCAGAAAACACACTGGTAACTCCAGGATCGAACCCGCTTCCAAGCAATGCGGTAATACCTGCATTCTCAAAGCGCTCCTTGTAATCCCACTGCCAGGAATAATCAAAAAGAGCGGTAAACCCGAGTTCTTCACAACGCTTCTCATAGATCGCTCTCCACTCCGGATCATCCGTATTCTCAGGCTCAAAGTTAGCGGTATCAATGTAATCTACCCCTGCTGCAAGACATGCATCCATGATGGTTAGATCCTGATAGGGAAGAGCCACATTTAATACGGCATCCGGCTTGAAATCCTTTATGAGGGCAATTACCTCTTCCACATGATCCGCATCAACCTTAGCTGTTTCAATTCTTGTCTTTGTTGTCCCCGCAAGCTTATCCTTTAAGGCATCGCATTTCTCCTTTGTCCTGCTTGCGATACAAATGTCTGTAAACACCTCGCTGTTCTGGCAGCATTTCCGGATTGCCACAGAAGCAACCCCTCCACAACCGATAATCAATAATCTGCTCATTCCTTTTCCTCCTCTTTCAGTAAATCTTCCACGTATTTAGGCAGCATGAAAGCGCCTGTATGAAGATTGGTTGTATAGTACCAGGTTTCAATTTTTAACTGATTCCATAGATCAGGCTTAAAATCATTGATGGGATGATACTTTTTTGAAGCGAACCCAAACAGCCAGTAGCCCGACGGGCAGGTGGGAATATGGGCCTGATAAACCCGGCTTATGGGGAAGGAACGGAATACCTTCCGGTGCATGCTCCTGCACGCCGCCTCATCCTCATCGTAAAAAGGACTTCCATGCTGATAGACCATGATTCCATCGCTTCGCAGCGCCTTATAGCAGCTGCCGTAAAATTCCTTGGTGAAAAGCCCCTCCGTATGTCCGAAAGGATCCGTGGAATCATTGATGATAAGGTCATATTCCTCTTTCTTGCTTCTTAAGAAACGGAGCCCGTCATCATAATATACCTTGACCCTGGGATCAGAAAGACCGCAGGATACTTCAGGAAATATATCCCGGCACACGTCTACAAACAGTTTATCCGTCTCAACCACATCAATGGACTGAATGAACGGGTACTGCAAAAGCTCCTTTGCCACCCCTCCGTCTCCTCCGCCGATGATCAGCACATCCTTAACATTTGGATGGACTGCCATGGGAACATGGGTCACCATCTCATCGTAAATAAACTCATCCTTTTCAGAAAAAACAATATCTCCATCTAAAGACACAAACTTTCCAAATTCCTGGGATTCGAACACGTCTATTCTCTGGTATTCACTTTCACCGGAAAAAAGCTGTTTATCGATTCGCACCGAAAGCTTCACATTGGAAGTGTGAAATTTTGAAAACCATATCTCCATCTTTTCCTACCTCTCCCCTTCTTAGATCTGTTCCTTTAATACCATCAGCCGTTCTACTGATGGATCCTCGGTTCCCTGCATGGAACAGCCAATTTCTCTGGCATAAATGATGTACTCCACGATCTCTGGCCTAATCATCTCTCCCGGCGCCAGGATAGGTATACCCGGTGGATAGCACATAACAAACTCGCCGCTTATCCTTCCTGAAGATTCCCCTACCGGTACAGATACCTTTGGGGAATAAAATGCTTTCTGAGGCGATACTGCCACTTTGGGGGCAATGTATTCTCCTGACAGCATTCCCGTCCGGTCCTTTTTGTAAAGGCGTTCAATATCTGCCAGCGCTCCCACCAGACGTTCAATATCCTGAATCCGGTCGCCGATGGATATGTAGGCAAGGAGGTTGCAGATATCCCCGAATTCGATCTGGATATCATATTCATCCCGGAGCAGATCATAGACCTCAATTCCAGCCAGCCCATTTCCCAGGGTATAAACAGAAAGCTTTGTCACATCGTAATCAAAAATGCTGGTTCCATTGATTAAATCTCTTCCATAAGCATAATAACCGCCGATGGAATTGATCTCTCCCCTGGCATATTCTGCCATATCCACCACCTTTGCAAAGGATTCTTCCCCCCGCAGAGCAAGATTCCTTCTTGATATGTCAAGGCTTGACAAAAGCAGGTAGGAGGCGCTGGTGGTCTGGGTTAAGTTTATGATCTGACGCACGTAATCCCCGTTCACTCCTTTGTTTAAAAGAAGCAGGGAGCTTTGTGTTAAGCTTCCTCCTGACTTGTGCATGGAGACCGCCGACATATCCGCACCCGCTTCCATGGCGGAAACCGGAAGCCCCTTTCCAAAATAGAGATGGGTACCATGGGCTTCATCAGCCAGAACCTTCATCCCGTGGGCATGGGCCAGCCGGACAATGGAGCGGATATCAGAACAGATTCCGTAATAGGTGGGATTGTTAACAAATACCGCCACTGCATCGGGATTTTCCATAATTGCCTTTTCCACCTGGCCGATCTCCATGCCAAGGGAAATGCCAAGCATGCTGTTTACTTCTGGGTTTACATAAATCGGAACCGCCCCGCACAATACTAAAGCATTTAAGGCGCTTCTATGGACATTTCTTGGAAGAATGATCTTATCCCCTGCCTTGCAGACAGACAGGATCATGCTCTGCACAGCCGATGTGGTTCCTCCCACCATCAAAAATGCATCTGCTGCCCCAAAAGCATCTGCTGTCAGCCGTTCCGCCTCCCGGATCACAGACACCGGATGGCATAGATTATCAAGAGGCTTCATGGAATTTACATCAAGTCCGACGCACCGTTCCCCCAAAAGGCGGGCAAGTTCCGGATTTCCCCTCCCCCGTTTATGGCCCGGCACATCAAAGGGCACTACCCTCTTTTTTTGAAATGTTTCAAGAGCTTCGTAAATAGGCGCCCTCATCTGATCTTCTTTGTTCATATGGCTCTTACCTCTCCTTGTCACGGGAATATTGCTCCCTCTTTTGTCGCTGAAACGTAAGTGTCGCCTAATTGGCGCAGATTTTTTCATAGCAAAAAGGCAGGTGATAATTCATCACCTGCCTGCAATTTCATGAATGATAGTTCAAGTAAGGGCATTTTGCCCGTCTTTTATTCATGACAATTATCGTTTTCGAGTCTACATAGCAAATATGTTGTCCCTGCTATTATTGATCGTTTCACAAGTGATGTGCATTCGCACGGATTATAAAGTAATCAACTTATAAAATTTGAGCTTTTAACTCAATCAATAATGTGGTTTCCCACGCTCGGCAGCTGACCCGCCTGTCCGTCTGGGCTTAACTTCTTACGAAGTGGTCAATATTTGTATGAAAACGATAATGTCTCTTCATATCGGGGTAAAGAATAACATATTTTACTGCTACATGTCAATAAAAAATTTAACATTTTCTTGAAAACAGCCGCTGATGGGAATCTTTATTATTCCCATCAGCGGCTGTTTTTCACTTTTTTGTCCTATCAATTCTTTTTGCTGCACATCTGAAGGCGATGCTGGTATTTCTCTTTGGTGGCAAGGCCGCCTCTTATATGACGCTCGGATTTGTTAATATCAAGGATTACCCTGGCCCGGGCTGCCAGGGACGGATTAATGTGTTCCAAACGGTCCGTAACATCTTTATGTACCGTAGATTTGGAAATCCCAAATTTCTTCGCTGTCTGCCTCACGGTCGCATGATAGTCTATGATGTAGTTGGCGATCGCAACCGCGCGTTCTTCAATATATTCCTTCAAGAAAATCCCCCTGCTAGGACGTTTTTACATACTTATGCAGGAGGAGTAACAAGTATGAATGGTTATCCCCTCTGATTACAGATGAAATTTTTTAAGACCTTTAATCCGTTTTTTCAGGCGTGCCGCTTTGCAGAATTTCATAAAATTCTTCCAGCACCAAATCATTTTCTGTAAGGAATTTTGCCATGGTTTTCCCTACGTAGCGGAAATGCTCCGGTTCATAACGGATGCCTGTAATATTCTCCTTATCCTTGGGATAGCGAAGCACAAAACCAAACCGGCTGCAGTTCTCAGCCAGCCACTGGGCCTCTTTCTGCCCTCCCCGCTCCTCGTCAAGATAAAAGTAAGCCTTGGGTGCAATATCTACCGCAAGTCCTGTCTGATGCTCGCTGGTTCCCGGCAAAGCGAGCCTTGCCTTGCTTTCATAAAATGACTGCTGGTAGTCCAGGCCTTCCTCTTGAAGGCGCTTAAGACAATCATTAAAAAGCGACTGCTGCCTTTTTAAATCACGGAAGGAAGAATAAATATGAAGCTGATATCCTGCGTTTTCAGCCGCCGCCATCATGTCCTGCAAATCTTTTGCGATCCGTGCATCCACACTCTGGCCGGGCTGTACTTCAACCAGTTTCACTTTAAATTCCGGGTTAATTGGATGAGTATCATTGACGAGCAGCAGTTCCCAGGAACTTGTATCCACCAGTATCTCTCCGTATTTCCTTAAAGTGAGCGGAACCGGCTCCTTCTCCTTAACGGTCTCGCTGTTCTCAGCCATATCTGCCCGGCTTTGAAGGGCTAAGTTCTCAGTGTAAAGCCCGTAGCTTTCCTTCTCCAGTTTTTTGTTCTGTACCTTAAAATATACAGCCAGACTCATAGGAATCAAAATAAGTAATGCAATCGTTGTAAGTATTAAATGCCGGAAAAACCGGATGCTGCCAAAGTAGGGTTTGCGCCTGCTGTTTTTTCTTTTGTTCATGATATTCTCCCTGGCATGGCAGCCGCTTATCAATCGTAGGTAGTCATCATACCCTTGATTCTGGCTCCCTGTATGATAGCAAATGCTTTGGCATAAACCTTACCGGACACAACGGAACTTCCGCCCAGATGAATGGTGTCTTCTGCTTTGATATCCCCCTCACTGATGCCCTCGCTGAAAACACTGGAAGCCGTTATATCTCCCTGGATCCTTCCGCCGGGTCCTACGTCTACCCGCTTATCCACGGTTAAGTTTCCGTTGACCTCGCCTTCCACCCGTACATTCATACCGGAGAGATCCCCAGTCACCCGTCCCATGACTAGAACATCACCTCTGCAGGCGATGCTGCCGGTCACCTGACCGAAAATATTCAAATCTGACTGTGTGGTAATGTCACCGTTTACAATCATATCCTCCGTAATTACCGCAACTTTGGAAGACACCTGGTTCATTGCTTCCACCGATAACGACTTTGTCTCTACCGTATAGGAAGATACCTTACTGGTCTCGGCTGTCATGCGCATAGGATTCTGGCTGGCAGTTGGATTTTGATTATAGACAGGGTTATAAAATGAGTTTTGAACAGGGCTTTGTGCCTGGCTCCAAGCCGCTTCCCCATCCGGTCCTTCTTCCGTCACAACCTGTGGCTCCTCTTTTTCATCCGGAATATCGATCTCATCCTCTGCTTCCGAGGAATAACCCAGCAATTCATTGACAGCTTTTTTGAAATTGCTCTCTTGTTTTTTGATCATACGGCCTCCTTTGTATCAATTCTTATATAATAATGCTATATTTCCCAGTTTTTAACATACTGTAATATTATAATAAAGTTTGATATTAAAAACAAGTAGATTATCATAAAATTCTTACAAAAATCTTATGGTTTAACCTGAAATTCTTCATTTTGTTTCTGAAAAATTTAGTTTACTTACTTTTTTCCTACTATTTCTGTGGTTTGTAACCAAAAAACGCTGTCTCAGACTTTTAAAGCCTGCAGACAGCGCCATACAACATTTTATGCAAATCTTTTAAATTCCGTCATTTTGTAACAGCCATAGGCACCTCAGATTTGGATCTTCTGCTATTTTATATGCAGCATTTTTCCAGGACGGTACGCTGGTCTATGGATACCGTCATGCATACCGGTGCGTTCCCTGTAAGCTCCTGGCTCCGTTTATCAGGCTGCTGCGTTCCCACGTACACGTTGTATGTTCCTGCTTCCATTACCAGATCTCCTTGTTCATCCCTTAAGGCAAAGGCTTTGTCGGAAAGCGTCGCCTGCAATTCTCTTTCCTCCCCTGGTTCCAGCTCTGCCTTTAAAAGCGCCTTAAGCTGAGCATTGGGTGTCTGAGGCGCACAGGATTTTACATATACCTGCAGGGTTTCTGCCCCCTTCTTATGCCCCTCATTCTTTAACACCGCTTTTATGGTTAAGGTATCGCCTGCCCCTATGCGGTCCTGGCTTAAGGACACATCCCTTACAGAAAAATCTGTGTAGGAAAGCCCATAACCAAAGGGATAGAGAGCCTCCTGCTCCATATATCGGTAGGTTCTGCCCTTCATGGAATAATCCGTAAAGGCCGGAAGCTCCTCAGTACTCCTGTAAAAGGTAATGGGAAGCTTTCCTTCCGGCGAATAATCACCAAACAGCACGGCAGCCAGAGCACGGCCTCCCTGAGCTCCCGGGTACCAGCCTTCCATGATGGCAGGAATATGGGCATCTGCCCAGGACACATCAAGGGCGCTTCCGGATAAAAGCACTAAAACCACAGGCTTTCCGCTCTTATAGATTTCCTCCAGTACTTGTTCCTGCAATCCTGGAAGGGACAAATTGGGCTTATCACCGCTGGCATATTCATTTCCCTCGTCCCCCTCTTCTCCTTCCAGACTGGAATCCAGGCCCATGCAGGCAATGATTACATCACTTGCTTCACACACTCCGCGAACCTCTGACAACCGGTCGTTCTCCTGGCCCAGGCCGCTTACCCTTGGTTTACATAAATGGCATCCTTCTGAGACCATAACACGGACGTCTTCTCCAACGTAATCCTGGATTCCTTCGGAAATCGTATAATATCTGGAAGCGGTACCCTCATAATTTCCTATAAGTGCCTTTCGGTTGTCGCTGTTGGGTCCGATGATGCCAATGGTTTTCAGACTGCTCTTATCAAGAGGAAGCATATTCCCCTCATTTTTAAGCAGCACGAAGGATTTTCTGGAAGCTTTAAAATTCAGCTCCTTATGCTCTCTGGTATCATTGTCCTCATAAGTAATTTTATCGTATTCCACAGCTTCCGGCTCCTCAAACAGTCCAAGCTTCAGCCTGGTCATCATCAGATTTTCAACTGCTTCATTTAACCGGTCCTCAGACACTAGCCCCCGGTTCACTGCCTCCGTCAGATACAAAAACAGGCTTCCGCAATTTAAATCACAGCCATTTTCCATTGCCATGGCAACAGATTCCAGAGCGGAACCTGTAACTCCGTGATGTTCATGAAAATCCTTTACTGCCCAGCAATCGGATGTCACATGTCCTTCAAATCCCCAGTCCGTCCTCAAAATATCCTTAAGCAGGGTCTTGCTTCCGCAGCAGGGTTCCCCATTGGTCCGGTTATAGGCTCCCATAACCGCCTCTACCTTTCCTTCCTTTACACAGGCCTCAAACGCAGGCAAATAGGTTTCAAACATATCTTGCTTTGTCACCACAGCATTAAAGGAATGGCGCTCATCCTCCGGGCCTGAGTGGACCGCAAAATGTTTGGCGCAGGCTGCGGTCTTCATATAATTTTCGTCATCTCCCTGCAGCCCCTCTATAA
>NZ_DAMAUN010000109.1:0-13042 GCF_032078915.1 Lacrimispora sp.
CCAGCCGGAAGATTTTTCTTTAGCTTTATCTTATCAATATACTGTCCCGGCTTTAAACCCTTACTCTCATACAGCACTTCATTTGTATCATCTCTGCGAATCACTAAACGGCAGAAATAACGGTTCTGCGGAATATTCTCCAATCCGATGGAGCCTTCGCTCTTTCCATCATTGAAAACAGCTTTGGCATTCATGGATACATTAAACATACCTTCTTCCACAACGGAGTTAAGAAGCCCTTGAACTTCTGCGGGCGTTTTTCCCTGCAGAGAACCATCCTTAGCCAATTTGTCAAACCAGTATTTGGTTGTCGCATCCATCACCTGATTGTGTGTATACCACCAATATCCACCGCCGGCGCCGGCAACGACCAGCAATAACAGGAGCAGAAGAAGGGCCTTCTTCTTGCCCTTCTTCCTCCTCTTATTAATTTTTACAATACCAGCCGCCGAGGCTTTTTCCGCGATTTTCTCTTGATTTTTTTCTGTTTCGTTAAATTCTTCCAACGCTTAAATCCTCTCTTTCGACTGTGTTAAGGGATCCTTCTGGACGGATCGATCTCTACCTTGTATTTTAGCAGATATTTTGCTTTGGCATTAATTACACCGGAGTTTGAAGTTCCGTCCATGTATTCCTGCACTTCAGACTTGGCAGATCCTTCAATTGGGAAGGAGGCATCCATATATTTATCCACAAATCCAGTACCTACGGCTCCGACAAAGGTAAAGTTACCGGACGTCCCCGGGTTCAATGTTCCAAGCACAATCGGTGCTTCAGTAACCGTTGATTCTGCATAGAGCTGCAGCGAGATCTCTGTGCTATTATTAAATCCCGTACCGCCGATGGCATCATCCCAGCCTTTTACGGCCAGGTATAAATCATTCTCAGCGGTTGTTACGGCCACATTAGCGGTCAGATTCATCAAATCAGCCGGGTCAGATGTAATGCCTGCCTCCATCGTCTGATTTTTAAAACCACTAATCGAAACCTTTGCATCATAGCTGCCCTTGTTCTTAATCACATATTCCGGTGCAGTAAATAGCTCCGTTTCCGCAGAAGATGCATTTACACTCACTAACTTGTTCGTACTGTCATAAGAACCTCTCCGGCTCACGACCAGGTAAATATCAGTCGGTACTTCAACTTTTAATACTTCCCAATTCTGCAATTCGAGAACTTCCGGGTCATTCTCAGCTTCTACCAGGAATAAGTTCTCCGGTACCGTACTTCCCAAGCGGAAATGGTCATGCTCCGCATCTGCATTTGGATCATAAGCCGAACTGTTGGTAAACCGTACCACATCTCTGCCTTTTACCGCGCGCCTCGGATCCATATCAATATCAAAGGTCAGACCCTCCGGGATTGCAGCCGCTGTCTGGATCACATGGTCTGCTCCCCAGACCGGAGATGTTTCCGTTCCGGTATTTTCTGAGGTCAAGTAGAACGTATTCAGATGATCTTTTAAGTTCTCCGGCGCACTAAGAATCGTAAAGGTCCCGTCCTGGTATACCACAGCCCCCTTTGCAGCCTTGTTATTCTCAAACAGAGTGCCGTCAACGGTTGTTGTTCCGCTGTTATAGATGGCGCCGCCATGCTGTCCATCAGAATCCGCAGCCGGATCATAGGTATTGTAATTATCATAAAGGGACACATTCGACAGAAGATTCAAAGCTCCGCCTTTTTCAACGTTGATCAGCGGCGCCTTTGCTTCATTATATCCATCGGCTACAATTACCTCAACCGGAAGATCAACACTTTTCTTCGGTTCACTGTGCCCGTCAAAGGATACATTCGTACTGAACTGGGCGGCTGTATTCTCCTTTACATTCAGCAGTACGCCGGTAAAGTCGGGTACATCATATTCCGCCGCTGCTCCGGCCGTCGGATCACTAAGGACAAAATCCGGCTGTATATAACGGACAATTTTAACCTTGTCGGTGCTTCCCAGCATAACAGTTCCGTCTGTTCCAATATAGGACTGCCCCGTCACCTGGATATTACGGTCTGCCTGAATGGTGCCGACTACATAAATCGTATTTCCGCCCCTGGTCTTTAATAACTCAAACGCTCGTTTAAGCGTCTTTACCGGATGCTTCGGAGTCGAACCGGCAACCCGGTCCTCCTGGGCGTCAATACCGGTTGTTCCGCTCACATAGACGGCGGTCGGCACCTGCAGCTCCAGAATATTCTTCGCTGTGCTGCGGTTTGCCAGGCGGAAGAAATCTTTCACCCGCTCTTCTAACAGGAAATAAGCGGCATCTGCGTCAATTGGCTCAATTGAATCCGGATAATGAACTACATCTCTGCCCATATACGGATCTCTCATCATTAATTGGAATTTATCCATTAACGGAATACCGGCTGATGTTACGGTCAAATAGCGGCTGGTATCATGACTTGCAGCGTCTTCTTTGGTTCCAAAGCCCTCCAGGAACACACTTCCTCCAAAGTTCACCATATAGCGGAAAGATAAGAATCCATTGCTATATACAGCCGTACCGCCGGAAGGCACAAGATCGCCTAATGCAAGATTGACAAATTCCGTATACTCAAGATAACAGATTCCTCCATCTAACAGCTCGATACCAGCACCGCTGCCTTCCCGAATAGGTGAACCATTCAGTTGGTCAAGTACTTTGCTCTTATCGTTTCTATTGATATTATTGACAAACATCGTTTTGGTTGAAATCCCACCAGGCACATCCCCTCCCTCTGCCTGAGAGCATTTCAGGATACCGGTATTTTTTACAGTAATTAACGGGGACAAAGCTTCTACGCCCGGTGCCGCTAATGTTGGCTGAATGCTGTCATTGCTGACAGAATGACCGTCCAGATAAATACCGCTCAAAATCAACTGGCCGCCATCACCGACATCAAACAGACTGTCACGTAATGTTTCCTTGCCGTATCCATCATAAACAGGATTTCCTGCATCATAATCTTTGGGCTTCGAATACCGTTTGAAATATACCTGTCCCCGGATATTCACCTTACCCTCCAGATCCTCATAGTATCCTTCATAGTGATAGGTGCCGCCAGCAGAAACCTTAATATTCATCAACTGAATATCAGATGGTTCACTGGTTCCTGCAGCGATATCCAAAGTACCTACAACATAGACAAGGACACCCTTCGTATCTGCCTGCTCTCCTATCGCCTCAAAGGTCTTTTTTAATGTCTTAAATGCCTTCTCTGGAGTTGTTCCGTCATCACCGTCATCACCCTCCTGTCCATCCAGATATATTACCTTTCTCTGATTCAATTCCAACATATGCGGATCGGAACTTCTATTCACAATATCATACAATGCATTGATCGCATCATCAAATGAATAATGTTTCAGTTCTGTCTCACCCGGAATTATATCATCGTATTGAATCAATGGCCGGCCATTGTAGTCATTATGGACAGAAACCTGTAAAGGTGATGAAGGTACATAATCGGCCAGCGAATGTATATAGGCCGCAGTTATATTGGAGGTACCATCTAGATACACGTTACCGGATATCGCCGGTGTTCCAGTCAGATTCAGTATTCCAATAGATAATGGATCTGTTTCACTTGCATCGAGATAGACTGCATTTCCATAAGCTGCACTGTTGCCTTTAATTTCACCTCCACGAATCACCAGGTCTCCGTTTGCACCTACCTGGAACGCACCACCTTTTGAACTTAAGTTATCCCTATATCCATCTTCAGCAATATAGTTGCCATTGTTGTAGTTGTTCGAAAAGACTGCGCCGCTCTCTACGGTTGCTCTGTGCCCACCAGATATATACACCAGGCTGTCACCATTGCTTCCCGTACCGTCTATGCTTCTTCGTCCCTGAATAGAGATATCTCTAAATGTCAGAGGACTGTCCGGCTCAATCAGATAACCGTAATATGCCCGGTTGAGCTCCTGTGTTTCAATACCGGTGCTTTCATAGACAGGAAATCCGGTATAACGGCACATATAGGCAGTTTCCGGTAATGTCCAGACACTTTCACTGCTTGTATTAGTCGCCTTGCCGCAGACATAAATCACATAATGATCAGAAGTTCCGCCAACTCCCGTTTTCCCCACAGCATTGGCTCGGGTAAAGCTTTTCACGGCCTGACTCGGCTTTAATCCGGTGTTCGCATCTTTCCCGTTTACCGAATCAAGATAAACTGCCTTCATCAGAATTAAGCACTGGTTTTCCTTTACACCCACCACATTACCGGCAAGGTTACCGGTTCTTCCCTGATCCAGTACATACGGGTTTGACCGCACATCGAAAAATGGAAGGTAGGAAGAAACGGTTGTTACTTTATTGCCATCCGGCTCTACGATTACGCTGCCTTTTATAAAGATGTTATTTACCGGATTTAAGTAAATGCGGTAAGAACGTCCGGTCTGGTATATATGATCACTAACTTTAACAGCGCTTAGAGGTTTGGATAAATAAATGCTGTCCCTGATATCCGCACCGCCACCGCGCAGTTCAAAGCCCTTCTCCATAACATAAATCGGCGAATATGCATTAATCGGCTCCTTTCCTATGCTTGAGATTGGCTTATTTCCGATGATCTGCCCGCCGGAGAAAATCATTTGGGAAGAATCGCTAGTACCCCGATAGAAAATGGCACTGCCAGAGCCCCCTTCATTTCCACGGATAATTCCGCCACTGATTGTTATGCTGCCATCATAGTTTACAAGTGCACCTGCCCCCGCCGGATTTGTAGACGTTGATAGAGTCTTGTTATTTTCAATCAGGCCGCCGCTCATCTCCATGCTGCCACCGAGGGCTACATAAACCGTTCCGATATGGGAATTGATAGAATTTGCCCTCGGGGCATTTAGTTCATTATTTATGATCTGTCCCGATTTCATAATCAGCTTAGCCTCATAATCACCATTCCCCACAACATATACTGCAGAGGTAAATCTGGAAATTGGAGAACTATAACCTGTTTCTCTTACTATATTACGAATAATCCCGCCATCTATCTCAAGGGTACCGCCATAAACAGTTACACCCAATGCGCAGTTAACGTTATAACCGGTTGAATTTGCCTTATTGTTCTGTAATACAGCACCTTCACCAAGAATTGCGGTTTTTCCTCCGTAGACTGTCAGCAACTGATCCATCTGGTACGATGTCAAAATAATACCATCCTCTGAACCGCCGTCAATTGTGATATTTTCAAACGTAACAGTAAAGGCGTAAAGGGTGCTGGTGCCAGAAGATAATGTAATAAGACCACCGTCATACTCTTTATAACGGGCTACCAGCGGCTGCCACTTTTCTCCGCTCAGTGAATTAGTTACGAATCCGCCAGGATCAAATGACCAGTCCTCATCCCCAGCCAATACGGTGACTGTTGATCCACAGATAATGATATTCGCCCCTGTGGTATAGTAACCGTCTCCCTGCAGCAGTTCTTTGGCACGTTTAAAGGTTCTGACCGGTGTAGACGGACTGTTGCCTATATTACTATCATTCCCGCTGCCTGACAGATAAACATCATTTTCTCCCTGCAGCACAAGATTTGGTGCTATCTCGACGATCACCTTGCTGGCTGCCATTCCATCGGCGCTGACCTTGTTGAAATATGCCAATTGACTGCCTTCACTGCCTGAGCTTGTGAGATCCGTAATACCCCCTGGTTTGCCATCTGGTTTTACCACTGCCCGACCGGCAAAGCCTTCCCCCAGATGCAAATCATACCTTCTTGCAGGATTGGTTACAGCATGAGTCATTGTAATCGGCCTGGTACCGTCATTCATATAGATCAGTCCGTCAACCGTACTTCTTCCATCCAACTCAATATATCCGTAATTATTAATTACTCTGGCCTTATAAGTGCCTGATTCATAAGGACTGTCACTGATTTTGACCAGTGCCTCCCCCTTAAGCTTTAAGGTTGCGTCAATCCCTAAGTAGACCGCATCTGTATTCCCCTCAATAGACGGTACAGAAAAGCTTCCATCATCTTTTATTCCATTTAATTCAATGATGACTTCATTTTTATAGATTACTCCAGAGTTGGAAACCGTTGCCGCATAAACGCCACCGCCTCTGTTGTCACGAATAGACGCAGAATCATTCAGGGTAACTTTTGCTGTTCCTGACCTATAATAATTAGTGCTTGTTGCTCTGGTCAAAAAGATTCCCGAACTTACACCACTGCCATTACTCACATTAGTACCATTTCCGGATATTTTTGAATTGCCATTCATTATCACCTCAATTGGACCACTGGCATATATTCCAGCTCCCAGATTTCCGGAAACAGGGTCTGTGCTGCTGTAATAATTATCGCCTCCAATCATTGCATGGTCATTTAAAGTGATTTTTTGATATTTGCCCTCTTCTGACCAACCGGGAACCGAAGAAGTCAATTGAATTCCAGAACTAGAATTACCGGATATCCTGGTGTTATCGGACATCTTTATATTCAGCCGCCACGGCCCGCCGCCGCCATTAGATCCAGTTCCATTCTGATCGGAGATTCCCCTAGTATTCTGCTCAATCGCTGCATGGCCTTCCATCATGATGTTAATTGGTCCATTGTTATTAGTAAATACATAAATACCATAGTCTGTATTGCAAATCTTACTATTATCTTTCATTACAATATTAGTTTCTGTGCTCAGACTGTTGAGGCCCGTCATATATATTCCATATATCTCGTTGCTGCTGCTTCCCTTCTTTCCACTAATCAAAGCCTCTTTTCCCATTAAAACAGATGTGTTTGTTGACGAAGACAGGTAAATACCATAAGTCATATCTGTAATTGAGGCTGAGCCCTTCTCCAATCCGCCTTCCATATTCAGCAAAATATTTGCATTTTGGGAACTGGCTACATAAATACCATTGGTATAATTCTCAATATTCCGACTTCCAGTAATCTTCGCATTGTTTAACAATTCAACCGTTGGTGAGACTCCACTGACATATATTGCATAAAACACATTTGGTCCAGACGTAGCTGTATCAGCAATATTAATCGCCGCATCATCCTGCATCTTTACCGATGCCGCAGTAGAGCCGGACAGATGTACACCGTAGGCCATTGTTGCGAATGCCCCACCATAAGTAATATTAGCTCGTTTTGACATCTCTAGAGAATTATTGGCCCCCATATTAATACCATTTGTCCAATATGCATTCTCCAGAGTTGCAATACTGGCATCGTCCGTCATATCAATCTTTGATCCATTACCAGTAATACTCACTGCACTGCCCGTAATATTACCAACTTCTAATCTGGCTTTACCCCCCATTTCAATAGTGGTATTTTGTTTATCGGATGTAATCAGAGACCCCTTCAACAGCCCAGAAGATCCTGGCCCCTGTATAATAGCACTGTCATCTTGCATAGATATTAAGACATTCGTTCCCATAACAACTATACCATTGCTGGTAGCGTTAGCAACCCGTTCAACTGTATTATCCGTTATAATCTTAGCCTCGCCCAACATCCACATTCGGGCTGATCCATACAACCGAACCGCTGACGTTGACTGGTTATTATATATCTGCTTGTTCTCGGTACCATTCTCACTGTTAAGTGTCAGTTCACCGTAAATATCTAATGCACTGGAGTAATTATTCGTGATCATTGAATCTCCGGTCAGGGTTACCTTAGTACTTATAGAACCGTAAATGACCGGACTGAGTAATTCCTGATCAACAAGAACAACTGCATCTGCCATACCGTCAATAATCAGTCTTCCGGTAGTAAATGCTACACTGTTGCTGTCATTGCCGACTTTAATCATCGGCTGCTTTACAAAGGATGCAAACCGGCGTACCTGGGCTTCCATTACCGGGTCCCCATTCCGTTCTTCCGCAATCCCATAATACTTGTTAACCTCTTTATACAGCGGAACTTTATAATCAAGTACCCACGTATCATTGGTGTTAATATTAACCTGGCCGCAAATATAGATAAACGGAGCAAATCCTTCCTTCTCATCCTCCGGGAGACCAGCCTCATCATTAGCAGTGTTTGTAACATTCGCTTCTAAAGTCGCTTTTGCTTTATCAAAAGTTGCAACTGCATCCGCCGGTGAAGTACCGCCATTGAGGTCACTTCCGCCGGTTCCATCTAAATACACCCCCTGACCAAAAAGAATGACATTCGTTCTGCTACTATCATTACTATCTTTAAATTTGCCCAGTTCATTTCTTCTTGGCAGCTTACCACCACGATAATAATCCAGCTTATCCGACGCATCCTCAATATTACTGTACATGATGTTATTTGTTACAATATTGCTTAGATTAGTATCAGGGTACGGCACTGCTATTGAAACACTTCCCGCTGCTTTCAGTACTACACTTCCAGATTTAAACACCTTTGTATTTAAATCTATCGGAAAGTCGCCATAAACAGCACCTGTCGGCGGTGTACCAATCACTGTCAGAAAAGAGTTTCCTGAATCTAAAAAGATAACATCAGGATGATTAGCTTCTGTTTTTTTCTCAGCAGTTACCTTACTGAAATCAAAATATTTATTATTGGTAGCGGTTGATGTATCGTTAATATAAATACTGTATACACCCTCCACCTGTTCAGATAATTCCGGCTGCTTAAATTTTCCATTTAAAAATCCCAATTGGCCAGATCCATTTAAATAAAAGTTGCTGCCCTGTTTATCCGCACTGTTCTGGATTGGACCGGCGATATTCATCGCAAATTGGCTGACCGCCCCCACAGCAATCCCGCCGCCATATCCGGCATGATTACCCGTTATTTTAAATTTACCGGGGTGCGTTTCTGACAGATACAAGCTAGGATTGGCAATCAGATAAATGCCACCGCCTCTATCAGATGCAGTATTGTTTTCAATGGAAGAATCCTGTATATAGTAATTACCGGTATTAAGTGCCAGCCCTCCTCCAAGTAGCGCCTTATTCCCAGAGATATCCATATCTCTGAACAAGGCCGAACCAGCGTTTGAGCTATAGATCCCACCACCATACGTAGTCGCTGTATTATCTTTGATCAGTACATTCCCAGCAGACCAGTAGGATCCGTAATGATAGACCCCGCCAGCATAACCACTCATAGCTTTATTTCCGCTGATTTCAATTGCTCCCTGTACGGTTGCCCTCATATAAACATGGCTACTAGAATTGCCTCTAAGGTAAAGTCCGCCAACATTTCTTATTGCAGAATTATTAATTATCCTAGTTCCATCTTTCAGAGTCAGATCTCCATATCCTTCGAAATAAACACCTCCGACATCACCGCTGAGGGTGGTACTGCTATAAATGTCTCCTATCGCTTTATTTCCGTCTATGATGGTTTTGTCCAAGATTAAATAAACATTATTACCGGATGATCCGACTGCATAGATTCCTCCAGCCACTCCAGCTTCATTCTTAGAAATCGTTGTATCTGTTATTGTAAGGGTACTCCCCCCGGCAAGATAGATACCGCCGCCACGGCCACAGTCCAGTGTACTAGTGGTATACACCTGAAATCTCGTGTTGTTCTCAGTTATCGTACTCTTTAATATTGTGCCAGTACCGCCAGCAATATAGATACCGGCACCGTTTAACTGATGGACACCCTCAGTCGGAATACCATTCCCTTTGACTAATCCTTCTGTCATTGTAAGCGTACCGTGTGCCCCTACATATATTCCAGCTCCTAAGCTAATAGAGTCATTCGATCTACTACTTTGGCTGATTATATCACACTTATTATCAATAATGGCCGCACGATTAATGTCTAATTTGCCATCCGCATAGATACCGGCACCATAAGCCAGATATGCCTGGTTGTCACTGATTTTTGTATCTTCCTGTACACCGCTCCCATCACCAATCTCTACGATGGTACCGGTACCTGCAAATATACCGGCGCCTTGTGTATGCAGGAATGTGCTGCTTTTGCCTGAAACATAGTATACCGGTATATTATTCCCAGAGATCTCCCCCTTCTTCATAATAAATGAGGTCCCTGTCCCCAGATATACACCCGCTCCATACTGATAGGTCTGGTTTCCTGTAATGGTTCCTCCGTTCATCGTAAACCCGGCGCCATCACTTAAAGCCACACCGCCTCCTGCTTTATGAGTGGTTATTCCGGCATCATAATAATCGATACGGTAAGAGTTGTTCTTCTGAATAAAACCATCGTTCATCTCAACTGTTGTGCCGCTTCCGGCCGCAACCACACCCTGCTCCCGGTTCTCAATCGAACCAGTCCAGCCAGATTCCATTACAAAGTGGCCGCCTCCGGTAACCGTTACGTGGTTACCCAGGGTGAGATCTTTCTGAACAAAACCGGTACTCTTCAGACGTGTTCCGTTCAGAGTAGTTTCTCCCCTTAAGTTCAGAGTTCCGCCTGCCTCTACCTTAATCGTAACACTGTCAGTATCATCCACCATATTACGGATAAATACGTCACGTATGCTTAAAACACCGCTTCCTGTTACTTTGATTAAAGTCTTTGGAGCTGCGTGACGCGGTACAGTGTTTCCCTCTCCCTGACTTGCTATTTTGTCAATATGAGATACGACTTCGGTCTTAACATCAGTACCTCTCGCGTAGTCATAACGGGGTTCCAGCTTCCATTCCGGCTCGCTGGCAGAGTCTACGGTCACAGTATCACAAATATAAATCTTTTCCGGCATCGGATAGTCCGTTTCTATTTTATCTAATGCTGTTCCGTCTCCCACTGCTTCTTGTCTGGCTGCCAGACTCTTAAGCATCTCCTTCTCCCAAATCTCTTTTGCTCTTCTCCAGGTTTTCACCGGATATTCACACGATGATCCGTAATTGTTATCACTTCCGTTTACACCATCGATATAAATACTGTCATAGTAATACTCCGCATAAAGCTCTACATTCTGAGGCCTTGCAACACTGTCGTCCTCGTCTGTATCCTGACGCAGAATCCAGTCAACATTTGACACTCCGCCATTTGACACTGACTTATTGGAATCATGCAGCTTTATCCTGCCTAGCAGCGCCTGACCTGCGATATCTGCCTGTATCCCCCGGTCTGTCTCATCAGCAATCGCACTAATTGACTCCGACAAAGCTCCGCCAGGTATCACAACATCTATAAAACGGTATCCTATGTTCGTATTAATACCGCCGAAAAATACTCTTAAATTCCCGTCATGTACAGCATCCACACTATTTACTTTAACCGGATGATTCGCCAAATCCGGAAACGCATTTACCTGAATGTATCCATTTTCTTCTGTTCCGACATTCTTTTCAACGATAAGATCCCCTTCATTTACCAGAACCGCCGGAGCATCGGCCTCATTCCCTCCTTCACTATACCCACCGCCAAGGGAAAGGTTTTCTAAGACCAATGCCTTGTTTTTCGGTACGATGATTGCCGGCTGCGGATTAACATTCCATGTGCAAAGCGTTGTGATCAGTGATGGATCTTCTGATGCCAAATAAAAATTTCCACCCAAAAGCCCCAGATAATCACCGGCGTCTGCATCTCCCAAATTCAGGGACCGCATGGCTACAACTACTCCTCCGCCTGCCTTCTTAGCTTCCTCAGCTGCCCTACTCCAGGTTTTAAATGGATAGAGCGGGGTTAATCCGTCATACGAACCACCATCATTGCCGGCCCGGTAAGTAATCCCGCTGATCGTCATATCCCCGCCCGGATTCCAGTAAAAAGCAGTTGCTCCGTCTAAAGAACGGCTGGCAATCAGGGTCTTATGGGTCAGCAGCTCTTCCTCTAAGGGAGAGGACAGGGGCTGGATCTCATCTTCTGATTCTGTATCCCTTAACTGGGCATCCTCCTTTATTTCTACCTGCAGACTCCAGTTATCGGATTCTGCCAGAGTAAAATAACTTAAAAAGTCTTCTGCACTTGCACCATCCGCATAAAGGGTTGTCACCATCTCCCGTGATCCTGCCCTGCCATCATCTTTTATATCCAGAAGGTATTCACTGCTGCTGCCGTCAAAACCTACTATAAACTGAATAACCGGCGCTCTCCAGGTGCTGACGGACATCTTATCTTTCACCAGTTCGATTTTCTCTTCGTTG
The DNA here is from genome assembly GCF_032078915.1 of Lacrimispora sp. Lineage (GTDB taxonomy): Bacteria > Bacillota > Clostridia > Lachnospirales > Lachnospiraceae > Lacrimispora. The sequence goes on from NZ_DAMAUN010000109.1 coordinate 12,009, forward strand.
GCATCTATCGCATAATTATCAATATTAAAAGACGCTTCTCCTGCTGTTTTTGCTTTTTGGGCAGCGGAAGACAGCGATTTTAACGGTTGTAATTTCTCTAGTACTTTTTCTAATACTTTCTCATTTCCTTTATTTCCTTCGCTCCCCGTATCATCTGCTTCCGCCTCGCTGACTGCTTCGACCGCATTGGCTGGAGTTGCAATATCATTTTTCCACTCCATATCTTCCAGCTTGCTGCTGTAATCCATGATAACGCAGCCATTAATATTGACCCCCTGCCCCATCTGAAGGACGCCGCCCCGAACATAAACCAACTCTGTCTCATTTGGTTCATAAGCCGGTTCTTCTGCTTCAAGTAAAACATTCATTAGTGTTAACTGTCCGCCATTCACATAAAACAGTGCATCACTCTCATAAGGACGTCCCGGCCAGGATGCAATGCGGATATTTCCTGCATTTAACGCATACAATTCCCCGTCTGCCACCTCCATCGGATTCATGGCATAAATCGTAACATCCGAAGAGTCCAGTCCTTCTTTCTCCATCAGCTTTTCTGCACGCTCGATTGCCTTAGCAAGAGTTTTTACAGGTCTTGCCGGACTCAGACCACTGGCAGTATCCCTCCCCGCTCTTGCCTTGGTTGAGGCTGCATCGGATGAGGTTGCTGCGGCATCCGATGGGGTTGCCAGTTCTACAGGCAGCTGACCGCCCGGATTCCAATAAATTACATAGCCATCCTCCTCCAAAGTTTCTAATAACAAAGTTTTATTAATACGGTCTGCTCCGCCCTTTCCCCCCTCAACTGGTTCTAATGGCAGAGTTTCTTTTATACGCTCTGATTCCTCTTCCATTGGTTCTAATGGCAGAGTTTCCTTTACACGCTCTGTTTCCTCTTCCATTGGTTCTAATGGCAGAGTTTCCTTTACACTCTCTGTTTCCTCTTCCATTGGCTCTAATGGCAGAGTTTCCTTTATACGGTCTTCTCCAGCTTCCGTTGGTTCCTGCTGCAGAGCTTCTTCCATTCGGTCTGTTCC
>NZ_DAMAUN010000109.1:13052-16905 GCF_032078915.1 Lacrimispora sp.
TGTTCCATCTTCTACTGGTTCTGCTGAAATCATTTCCTCTATCTGTTCATGTTCCATTGACTTGGTCTCTGCCAGGATCGTAAGTTCCTGAGTGGGAAAGATCATAAGTAAGCACAAAAGGAACGCTATAAGTCTTTTAAATTGCGTCATCGGAATCTCTCCTTTTCGTCTCTTTACTCTCATTATCCAGCTTTGACAATTTCCGGATTGTGCCTCCTGCCAGGAGGAAGAACACAAAGCCAAATGCCCAATACGGAAAAGTTCCTTCCACACCGGTTTTAGGGATTCCACTGGTTCCGGTTCCTTCCGCGTTATTCAATAAAGGCGGCTTATCTGCAGGGGGCGTATTCATAGGAGTGCCTCCGGGAGATTTTCCTCCCGATGAACTTCCTCCTGAAGAGCTTCCTCCCGGACCAGGTTGATTGGGCTTTGTTTCTTTCTGATATAATTTTATGGTAATCGTCTCCGGAACCTTATCCCCCTTCACCAGGTAGCTTCCTTCATGAGGGTAGGGAAGCCATCCGGCTTTATAAACCCGGTACTGAATGTTGTTATCGTTTAGATACACGAGCGTACCTTGAAATGCATAATCCTCTCCATCATTCTTAACAAACTGGTCACTGTCCGCTACAGAAAAGTTCATGTTATATGCCACATCCAACTCATAAATACCGTTGCTGTCTGTTAAACCAAATAAAACATAACGGTTCAGACTTGGGATAAAGATTTCCACTGACGCACCTGCAATCGGTTTACCTAGGTCTCTGTCCAGGACAAGAAAGCGCAATTTCCCCATATAATCCACGGCCACACCTGCCATAATATCGGTCTGCCCATTCCTTATCGGCACTGATCCTTCGCCCAGATTATTGTCATCTGCCCAAACCGGGAAACAGACAAACAAAAACATCAGGCTGCATATCAGCCATGATATAAGTTTTTTCTTTCTGACCATAATACCCACCTTCTTTGCCGCTATGATGTTATCTGCAGATAAACTAAGAGTTATCTTTTGTCCTTTTATCCGCAGATTTGATAATCACAACCACTTTCCATGCTGTCTCGCCTGCATATTCTTCCCCTTTTGTGTAAAAGCTCCAAACTGCGGTACACGGATAAAACCCTTGTTTGAGACCGCCGGTCAAATGAATTTCTTCTATATAATGTCCAGGCTCAAGCAAACCGGATTCATAAATCACTTCTCCGGTTGCATCCCGTACAATCCTTACCGTGCAGCTAAAATTATTACTTATTCCATTTGCAATCCTGGCTTCTCCGGGTGCATCCGCATATTCAAAATAATCTGTTGCTCCAGAGATACATAATCCATGTTATTGATCAGCTCCTGATTTCTCAAATCTCTTACAATTGCATCATCTTTGCCTTCGGCCAGTTCCTGTTTCCATTCGAGTTCTGATTTGATATATTCTTTACGGGTCTTTTGATTACTGAACATTTTTTGTAAACCCATGCCTACCAAAAATGAACCGGCCACCCAGCAGATAACCGTTATGAACATTAAACAATCGTGAAACTTGTTGTTATTTAACTTCATCGATAAAAAAGACCATCCATTACATGAAGTACGATTTTTACACTTATCTCAGAAATCTTATCCTCAGTTTCATCCAAAGAATATGTGGTGAAGTGTGCTGTCGCCTGATAATCTCCCGCCTGAAGCGTTTTATTTAACTTGATATACTCAATATAATATCCAGGGTCAATCACTCCCGACTGATAAACTACTTCTCCAGTGTCATCCAGTATGATATCTGCCTGAAAGGAATAACGGTTTGCCGCAATATTCTCAATCGCAATCCGCCCCTTCTTTCCGCCATATTCAAATACCGGTCCGGCCGCGATTCCGATATCTACCATACCCTCTGCTACCTTGGCATTTAATATATCAGCGATTTCCTGATCTGTTTTTCCCGGAAGCATACCGCCTAAAGCCAGCTCATCTCTTGTTAAGCGGCCTAAATTATTGTCTTTGGTCATCTGATAGTAGATTCCTGATCCAACTCCAATCAGAAGCAACAGAAGAAATATAATGATCCATAGTAACTTACTTTTTTTCTTTTCGTTTTGTACTGCCATCTTTTCTGTCCTTTGCTTTCTTTCTTTTTCCGGTTACTTACGGTGTTACTTCCGAAAGTTCTCCCGGTATTACCTGCCAAAAAACTGCTCCTACTTTTAACGACTCTTCGACCTGCGAATATTCGTCCTGCCTTCCGCCTACTTTGACATCCACTGTGACATATTTTTCCGAAGGTATTAGAGCTGTTCCCGCTGCAGTATATCCATGAGTCTGTACATCTTCCGGTGCGTTTAAGGCAATTGTACTGTCATACCAAAGTACACTCTTAAGCGCCGTATTCCCATCTTCATAACTTATTGTCACTTCTCCTGGATCAGAAAAAGCAACATTGTCAATCAGCATCTGATACTCTTTAAAACGGGTCGGTGACGATATTCTATCCCATGTCGGATCATCTTCTACAACCTTCCAGTAATGCGTTTTCCCTTCATCACTGTCATAGCCTGCAATAAAAGGCTTTAACTCAACCGGCAATCCCTCTCTCGGCGGATTCTCTTCTTCCATATGCTCTTCTCTTACATCAGTTGAGTAATTCCAAATCGGGATTGCATGTTCCGTTATGGTCTGCAATTCAAACTCTGCCTTTGTTCCCAGACCGGAATCGGAAGGTACACTGACATGTACTTTTACATTCGGCACAATTAAGTTTCCATCTTCTACTGACACCGGATTTGTATCATTGCTGTCAACACTTCCACGCACGACAAATCCATATGCCAAAGGTACGGTTACCGATACCCTTGCTTCTGATGGTATCTGAGTTACACTCAACCATACATTAGACGCTGGGCCTTCGCTTGCCAACGCAGAAAAGCGCAGGCTTCCCATACATATAAGTAAAACTGCCGCAAGTCTGACTTTATATTTTTTCCATCGTCTCATAGGGCTCATTTATCTTCCTCTTTTCCATTTTCCATGATTCCATGATGGCTGGTTTCGGAAATCTCTTGCAAGTAAACTGCCCTTCCCTCTGCGGTTTATTTGCAACAAATCTCCGAAGAATCTCCTTTCGGAGATTCTTCTGGGATTTTTACTAATCACTATTGGGGTTATGTACTTTCTTGAGAATTAATTATGGCTGAAGGTAATCCTCATTAGGTGCGGTATCAACATCATCCTCGATCGTTGCGCTGATTGTCCATACAATAGTACCAATCTTTGCAGACTCTTCTACCTGGCTATATTGATCTTTTTGTCCGCCTACGCTTACATCAAACGCTGCATAGTGAGTCTCTCCTACGACCGCATAATCATCACTGCCTACGTTAGCTGCTGAACCGGATGCACCACCCAGATCTGCGTCAGGGGCATCCAGTGTAATACCGGCTGCCATCTGAAGTCCGCCATTTGCCGCTGTATTAAACTCATTGCTATCAATGCTTACATTGTAGTTCTTAAAATTTGTAGCAGCAGCACCGGTGTTGGCGCTGGTTGTATGGGTCCAGTATTTTCTGGATTCAGGGGTCCCTTCATTCTTGATATTTCCGTTAATTTTTACCTCCAAGCCTTTTCTGGTTCCACCATCATCGTAGGTAGAATAGTTCGTAAACGGTAACTTTCCTGCCTCGACAAGATTTCCTTCTGTCTGCAGTTCAAAAACTGCACCTTGCCCACCTGATGATGGAGTGGTTACATCTACCTTTACGTTTGGAAGATAAATGTTTCCATCCGCGCCGCTGCCCACAGGAGTGGCATCAGTGGTTACAGCTCCTTTTACTACGAATGCAAACAGAGTAGGCACTTCTACTTTTATTT
>NZ_DAMAUN010000110.1:0-16885 GCF_032078915.1 Lacrimispora sp.
CACTCCCATAGTGGTTTTTTGTAAGGGCCGGGTATCCCTTATAAAAATCATTTTCATATATCATAAGGGCTTCTGCCCCTTCCAGTCTCACCAGATCGCAGAGATTCCGGCACTCATACCGGTCTCCTTCTTCCCCGGATGCAGGAACCATATAATTGCTCTCCCAGTCATAAAGACCGTCGATTTCCGTGCTGCGAAGCCCGACCACTTCCAGGAGCCCATGGGGAACGCCTCCAGGAAAGCACCTGTCTGATTCATCCACGATTCCGGACCAATAGGTGGTTACCAGCTGTCCGCCATTACGGACAAATGCTTCTATTTTCTCCTCAATACCGCTGCGGTATAAGTAAAGCATGGGGGCAGCCAAAAGCTGGTAATCCTCCAGGCCGTCATCCATGGTAATTACATCCACATTAAATCCCAGCTTTTTTATCGCGCTGTAGACCTTTACGCAGGTCTCATGATAATAAAGCCCTTTGTTTCTGGGACCTTGTGCATCTTCCATTGCCCAGCGGTTTTCCACATCATAGATCAGGGCTGCTTTGGGCCCCACTCCTGTCCCGGACAATTCTCCTAAAAGGGCAAGCTCTTTTCCTATAGAGCTGACCTCCTCAAATACTCTGGTGTCTGTCTTTCCATAATGGTCAATGACTGCCCCGTGGAATTTTTCAGAGCTTCCCGGGCTTTGGCGGATCTGGAAATATAAGACGCTGTCCGACCCGTGGGCAACTGCCTGCCAGGAAGCCAGCCTTAAAAGACCGGGCTTTTTTAGCTTACTGACTCCCTGCCAGTTTGTGCTGCTTGGACAGGATTCCATGAGCAGAAACGGTTTCTTCTTTAAGCTTCTCATGAAATCATGCTGCATGCCGTTATCCCTGGCCGTAAGAATCTCCTTTTCCTTGTGCCACAAAGGATAGGTGTCCCAGGAAACCACATCCACTGCCTGAGAAAGCTTCCGGTAATTAAGTCCCTGGTAGTCATACATAAAGTTGGTGGTAACAGGCTGCCCCGCTCCCGCTTCCCGCAAAGAGGCGGCCTCCCACCGGACAAAATCCATGGTTTGATCCGTCACAAACCGCTTCCAGTCCAGGTTTAATCCATGTACCATGCGCTCTCCTATGGGGGAGGGGCTTTCCACCTGGTCAAAGGACTGATAGCCGTGGCTCCAGAATGCCGTGCACCAGCTCCTGTTTAAACGTTCGATGGAACCATACCTCTGTTCCAGCCAATTTCGGAACCCATCCTGGCACAATGGACAATGACACTCACCCCCGTATTCATTGGAGAGATGCCAAAGAAGAACTCCTGGATGAGAGCCAAACTCTTTTCCCAGCCTTTCATTGATCTGCTTTACCTTTTCCCTATATACAGGAGAGGTGTAACAATGATTGTGACGTCCCCCAAAACGCTGGCGCCGCCCTGTATCATCTACCCGAAGGACCTCCGGATATTTGTCTGCCAGCCATTTGGGACGGGCACCGGATGGGGTACCCATGATGGTGTATATTCCGTTTTCATAGAGCTGATCCACCCGTTCCTTTAGCCAGGAAAACTCAAATTTTCCTTCCTCCGGCTCCAGAAAGGACCAGGCAAACATCCCCATGGTAACCGTATTGATCCCGGCCCTTTTCATATATTCCAAATCCTCTTCTAGGATCTCAGGCTCTTGAAGCCATTGTTCCGGGCTGTAATCCCCTCCGTGCCATATGCCAAGATTTTTCATATTTCATAACTCCTTTTCTCCATAAAAATACCGCAGCCGATTCCATATCCGGAAGCCGGCCGCAGCATCTGATTTGATTTCTTTTTATTTTACTGCTCCTGTGATACCTTCTGCAAAGCTTCTTTGCAGCAGGAAGAAAACGATTACCGTTGGAATGGTGCAGACTAATACAGCCAGCATGAGGATTCCATAATCGGTCACGTATCCTTGCGTTAAGTTAGCCACAAGCATTGGCATGGTAATGCTGTTCGCATCAGACATGATCACCTTAGGCCAAAGGTAACTGTTCCAGGCACTCATAAAGGTAATGGTCATAGCTGCTGCATAGGTGGAACGCATGGTAGGCAGAAACATCCGGTAGAAAATCTGGAACTCACTTAACCCGTCAAGCCTTGCCGCCTCCATGATATCCGCTGGAAAGGATCTTGCGCTCTGGCGGAACATCATAATCAGAAACGGGGTGGATATGGTGGGAAGAATAAATCCCAGGGTACTGTTTAACAGCCTTGCACTTGAAAACATCCGGTAAAGGGGAATCATGGTGGCTGCAAAGGGAACCATCATTGCCAGCAGGATCACGCTCATGACCCGGTCCTTTGCCTTGTCATGAAAGACTTCAAACCCATACCCTGCGATGGAACAGACCAGCAGGGAGATCAACGTCATGATAATAGAATACTTAAAGGAATTCCCAAGGGCTGTGGCAACATTCTGGGAAGCGAACAGCTTCTTCACATTGTCAAAAAGTGCTGTTCCGAATATCAGGGTCCCTCTGGTCACATCCACGCTTTTATTGGTAGCCGCAACCATCATCCAGTACAAAGGGAACACTGAGATGACAGAGACAATGGTCAGGAATGCATATGCAATAAACTTTTTTCCTTTAGTCACGCTTATCACCTACCTTCAGCTGTATAAATGCAAGAACTGCCACCAGAATCAGGATTAAGTAAGACATGGAAGCTGCATACCCAAAGTTTGGCACATACTTGAATGATACATTATAAATATAGTGGGACATGGTAATGGTGGAATTGGCCGGTCCGCCGTTTGTCAAGTTCACGGACTCATCAAACAGCTGCAGGGTACCGTTGGTGGACATGATGGCCGTCAGCAGAATGGTGGGCTTTAAAAGCGGAACCGTAATCCGGAAGAAGGACTGAAACGGAGAGGCTCCGTCAATTTTTGCCGCTTCATACACGGAATACTCAATGTTCTGTAAACCGGATAGATAAAACACCATGTTATAGCCTGTCCACCTCCAGACCAGGGCCAGGATAATTACGATCCTGGCAGAATTTGGATGGCCCAGGAAGTTGTATCCTGTGGTCAATATCCCAAGCTTTATGAGAACGATATTGACCAGCCCATCCACTGCAAACAGGGAACGGAAAATTACTGCATAGGATACCAGGGAGGTTGCACAGGGCAAAAAAATCGCAGTACGGAATAGCCCCTTGAACCGCAGGTCTTTATTGTTCAGCAGGGAAGCCAGGACCAGGGCCGATACAAGCATGATAGGAACCTGTATGATCAAATAAATAAAATTGTTTTTCAGAGCCTGCATAAAAACAGGATCCTTGAACATTCTTACATAATTGGTCCCGCCTGTCCACTTCATTGCCGCGCCGATTCCCGTCTGAAAGGAAAGGAACAGTGCCTGGATCATGGGCAGAAAACTCATAATTGCAATCAGGATGACCGCAGGCGTTAAAAATGTCCAGCCCGCAAGGCTCTGTTTCTGGCCTAGGGACAGCTTTTTCTTTGAATTTCCCACTGAAATGCCTCCTCCCTCTTATTTTTATTTACCCATTGCAAACTTAACTGTATCTTCTGCTGTTTTAATCTCTGAATCTATGTCAGCTCCTGAGACTACATGCGTAATGGCAGTTGCAACCGCATCACGGGCCTCATAATAATAAACGCCTGTATTATTGGAAGGAACCTTTGATGCAAACTCTGTGATCTGTGCATATACCGGCTTTCCTCCAAAGAATGCCTGTGGTTCTCCATAAACCTTACTGTCTGCTGCCGGAAGATAAGTTGCCAGTGCTCCGGATTTTGGAAGAATGGTTTCATAAAAAGGAACGCTTCCTGCAAAGGTCTTTGACAGGAAATCTGCAGCCAGTTCCGGATTCTTGCTTCCGGCAGTTACTGCCCAGCTGGAACCTCCATTGTTGGAATAATTGGTTGCATCGCTTACTCCCTCAAGCTTCGGGATATTGGTAATCGCCCAATTGCCGGTCTGGTCTTCTGCGGTCTGGATGCTTGCCATGATCCAGCAGCCGTTGATGGTTCCTGCCACTGTGCTGTTTGTCATGGTTCCGACATACTGATCCCAGTCATTGACTTCCACAAGCACGCCGCTCTTAACAAGGGAAACATAGGTTTCGATAACCTTTTTCAGCTTGTCATTTCCAACCATGCTTGGGTTCCCGTCTTTATCAAAGAGGCTTCCCCCTGCGGACTGGAGCATGATCATGATCAGATCGGACTCTCCTGCTGTACAGGATAACAGTGGTTTTCCTGTCTTAGCTAAAATTTCCTCGCCCATGGACTGATACTTGCTCCAGGTAATATCTGTAAAATCTGCATCCGTATATCCGGCTTCTTTTAATACATCGGTACGATAGGCGGCAATTGCAGCACCGTTATCAAAGGGAACCCCATACTTTTTCCCATCTACAACAGAGTAAGCAGTTTTAGCATTTGGAAACTTTGAAAAATCAACTCCGCTTCCGGTTAAATCCTTAAAGGCGTCAGGATAGCTGATTACATTCTTCTGAAATGCATTGTCCTGCATTAACAGGATATCAGGAAGAGTATCCAGGTTTTTAGAAGTAGCCGCCGTCGTCAGCTTGGTCTGCACGTCATCCCAGGGCGTCTCCACTACATTCAGTTTGAAATCCGGATGATCCTTCTGGTACACCTTTGCCGCTTCTTCCATGGCATAAATGTTAAATGCAGGATCCCAGCACCAGACAGTCAGTTCGTTTGCGGCCTTAGCCCCATCTCCTGTCTTTCCTCCTGCATTCTGTCCTGCACCGCCAGAACTCCCGCAGGCTGTCAGGGAAGCCATCATGGCTCCGGCCAGTAATATGGATGCAATTCTTCTCTTCATAGCAAAACTCCTCCTCTTTCATAAAAAATTGGCTTGTATGATAAATTCATTATACCAACATCTTTTGATTTAAAGTCTTTAGATTCAATTAAAAAACGCGCATATTCGATCATTATTCCCTTAATCCCAGCCTTTTTGAGCGCTGATTTTGTAGTGGAGGAGCTTTCCCTCATAATTTTCTTTTGATTTTTTCCATTGATATGGGGAAATATTTAATATTTTTCTGAAATTCCGGTTAAATGCAGAAATTGAAGCAAATCCCGACTCCTCCCCAACCTCTTCCATGGATTTCTCTGTTTTTTTCAGCAGTTCACAGGCACTCTGGACCCGGATCAAGTTGATATAGTCCAAAGGCTTCATATTCATTCCCTCTTCAAAAACACGGCGGAAATGGCTTTCGCTCATGTTGCAGGCCTCTGCCAGACTGCTGACCTTGATTTCCTGGTGATAATGCGCAGCAACATAATCCAGGGCGCCTGCTAAAACGGCATCACTGCCCCTGCCTCCTACCATCCGCTCCTCATCATCGGAAAGCCGCAGAAGTTCCACCACAAAAGCATGAAGATAGCCCCGTATGCTGTCTTTGTAATAAGGCTTTTTATGACGTGCTTCTTCCATGATGCCCAGAATCAGTCTGGACAGGGCGGGATTGTCCGCACCTGGCAGAAGGTATCCGGTACGCTGGAGCCTCTTTAATATGGCGCTTTGGAGCACCGGGTCATAGCCGTACACTTCGGATACTGTTTTTTCCAGATCAATGTACATCCACTCCCAATACCCCTTTGTCCCATCCACAGTGTTCGTGGTATGAGGAAGCCTTGGCGGTACGATCATCAAGGAATGGCCGGAAAAAGGAAGGCGTTCCTGCCCCAAGACCACCTCTCCGTCCCCCCAGTGGCAATATCCGATTTCCATGAGATCGTGAAAATGAAGGTATTTGATATCTTTCCCATATTCCCGGATCCAATCCTCCCCCAATAGAGCCAGAACCACTTCTGTCTCCGGAATCACATAGTAACGCAATTCCACCTTCTCCCTTTGTTTTGCCACAAACATCTTTCCCCCTTTGTCCGGATCGTTTCTAAAACAGCCGCAGATATTTGCGGTAAAAACAGAAAAAGCATCCCCTGCCATGAAATTCTTCTCCTATCATGGCAGAGACTGCTCTTCTTTTGAATTATGGTTATGATACCGTGTAAAGCCAATCGGATATTTGCTATGACCAAGGGGTCAGACCCTCCGCGACCTTGCTTGATGATGTTAAATTACAAGAGAGGGCGGCGCATAAACCCTTGCCGTCAACTCCGAATCCAGCAAATACAATCCCTTGGGATCATTTCCAAATAAGTCATATCTCTTTATAATCTCGTCCGTATTTTTTTCCTCTTCATTCTGTTCTTTTACGAACCAGTCAAGGAACTGCATGGTACGGAAATCTTTTAATTCATAAGCGGCTCCGTAAATATCATGAATGGAGGCCGTTACCTTCAACTCATGTTCATAGGCAGCCATGGCCGGCTGGCGGAAATCCGTGTAAACAAAATCAGGAGCCTTAATATCTTCCAGTACAACCTTTTCGCCGTTGTTAAGTAAATAATTCATGAAGAGCATGGCATGATCCCGCTCTTCCTGGGTCTGGATCTTAAACCAGTTAGCAAAACCATTTAAATTACTGTCCGTATAATAGTTGGCTATATCCAGATAGATGTATGCCGAATACAGTTCAAAATTGATCTGTTTGTTAATTTTTGCAACAATTTCTTTATTTAACAAAATCTACGCCTCCTTTTTATCTGTTTTTTTATTGATTGTTTTATATCCGATTGAATTGACATTCAAAATGATATATTATATTCTAACATTTATTACCAAATTATTCAATGGTGTAATAAAAATTATTTATTTTAAATAGCGTCTGATAATAGCCCGATCTGGCATTATTTGCAAACATCTTCACACAAAAAGGCCGCTGCTTTGTCCCCGATTCCTCATTGGCAAAGCAGCGGCCCTTACAGGCTTAATAATCGCTTGTTATTTTTTAACTTTTACTTTTTTCTTCTCCCACATAGCCCAAAGCGTACCTGCCACGCAAATGGAGGAGTAGCATCCGGTCAGGATACCAAAGAACATTGGAAGTGAAAACTCCAAAATAGACCCGATCTGGAAGTAAACGGAAGCTGCCAGAATGATAAGCACGCAGATTCCCGTGGTACAGGACGTATTGATAGATCTTCCAAGGGTTTGGGTGGTACTGATATTAACCAGCTCATCGACCGGCATTTTAGGATCCTTCTTTCTGTTTTCACGGATCCGGTCATAGATAACGATGGTATCGTTGATGGAATAACCGATAATCGTTAGGACGACCGCCACAAAGGCATCGTTTAACGGAATCCGGAACAGCACGAATACAAAGAACACCACAATTACATCATGAAGCAGAGCGATCATTGCAGTTACTCCTGCAGGAAGACCGGATATTGTTGAAAACCGGATCCAAACATATACAACAATGAAGAGCAGAGAAAGTACAATAGCAACCGCTGCATTCTTCATTGCCTTTGCTCCGATATAAGGCTCAACCACATAGGTCTCCGACAGTTTTGCATCTGCATTGTCGCTTGTACTGTTGATGGCATCCGTTACCTTTTTCTGATCTTCCGGAGACATACCCGAAGTTCCTGCAAGTGTAACGGAAAGTCTCTTAAGCCCGGTCATGTTATCTTCTTTGATCTGAACGGTAACCGGCCGGTTTGTCTCCCGCTCGATGGCTGCCTGGATCGTACCTGTATCCGCTTCATCTGATACGGAATAGCTTAATACTGCACCTCCGGTAAACTGGGTATCCAGCTTTACTCCAAAGATGAAGCAGCCTACAATTCCGGAAAGGATAACCGCCCCGGAGATGATTCCAAAGATATATTTCTTCTGATAGAACGGAATGATTTTTTTATCTTTTCTGATCCGGAACCATTTTTCATCATTCCATGAAGCATTCTGGATCAGGGATAATAATAGCTGCTTGGAAACAGAAACACCTACCAAGAGGTTCACGATCATACCGATCAGTAAAGTATAACCAAAGCTCAGCATGGTGCCTGAACCTAAAAACATCAGAATTATTGCAACAATGGCTGTGGTCACATTTCCGTCTAAAACGGATGAGAACGCATTTTTATATCCGGCCAATATTGCGCCTTTCACGGAAATGCCTTTTTTCAGTTCATCCGAGATACGCTCTGAAATAATAATATTCGTATCCACCGCCATACCTATGGTCAGGATGATACCTGCAATACCCGGAAGTGTCAGGGTATACTGCGGAATAGAGACGGCAAGCATCTGCATAACCGTCTGCAGTACCAGAGTGACACAGGCAACAGCGCCTGGCAGCTTGTAAAACACCAGCATAAACAAACAGATCACTAAAAACGCTGCCAATCCTGCATATATCATAATCGATAAAGCATTGTTTCCAAGAGATGGGCTTATGGTGGAGAAATTGGTGGTCTTAAGGGAAAATGGAAGAGAGCCTGCATTGATCTTCTCAGCCAGATTCTTTGCATCATCATAATCCTGCATTCCTGTAATAACTGCCTGTCCGCCTGATATCTTAGTCTGTACCGTCGGGCTGGAAATCAGATCCTGATCCATGTAAATGCTCATCCGTTTTCCGATCAGCTTTCCTGTCGCATCTTCAAACAGCTTGGAGCCTTCTGCATTAAAGCTAAGAGCTACCTGATAGCTCTTGATCCCGTTGTTATTAGCGGTCTCAGGAGCTGCATTCTGTACATCTTTTCCCTGGATCAGCACATTACCATCAGGATCCCGGAATGTAAGCTCAGCCATCTCGCCTAACTCCGCAATGGCCTCTTCCGGGTTAAAATTGGTCTCCCCGGATTTCCATGGGAACCGGACGATGATGTATCCTCCGTTTTTATCCACGGTCACCTCGCGGTCAACGATATTCTGGTTATCCATACGGGTCTCTATGACCTGCCTGGCTGTATCAAGTTCCTTTTCTGATGGGCTGCGGTCAAGTCCCTGGGGTTCAAATACTGCCTCCACTCCTCCGCGGATGTCGATGCCGTAACGCATTTCACGTACGCCCTTAATACCGCTTCCGGCCCCAAATGCCGCGACACAAATGAGAGCCGCAATTACTATTAAAATTGCAGCAAGCATTTTCTTTCCTGGCTTCATTGGTTATCCTCTTTTCTTATTAATATTTTAAATACTTTTTTAAATTCCAACCCTTACTCCTTTCTCACCATCCGAATCATGGATGTACCTGATCAGATACTCTCTGCCGGCGTACCCCTCCTTCATCAACATGGTTCGTTCCGACCATAAAATAAGCGGGACAAACAGGAACAATTCTTTGACCACCAGATACTTTAATGGTAAGATTCCGACTAAATACCTGCTCCAGGCATCAACCAGAGTTTCACCCGCAGCTTCTTCCTCTAAGGCCCCCGGAAATTCAGCGACCGCGTCATTCTTTTTCGGATGAGTATATCCCTTAGGCAGGGCCTGCGTTATAATCAAAAGAGCCTGTCCAGGAATCCAGTCCATGCCCAGCGCATTCAGTTCTCCAAAAAGTAAGGCAATACAACATAACAGTGCCAGGATCCGGCTGACAGACCTGGCTTTCTTTACCTGGTATTTCAATGATACTCCTCCTGCGGCAGCCGCATCATAAAACATAATAATCGGATGATATCCTGTTGCATTGTACTACAATTTTTAACGAAACACAACCCTGGTCTTATGGAAAATGCCATATTCCCGGCGTAGCTTGTTCAGTGCAGAACTTTTTTCAGAATTTGTTCCAGCAAACCTTTTTCTTCCTCCGTAAGCGGGGAAAAAATACTGTCATTCTCTCTCTTCCAATCCCTCATAAGTTCTTTGGCCGACTCATATCCCTTACCGGTCAGCGAGATCTTTATGTCTTTTCCTTCATCCTGCTTACGGCAGACACACCCCTTTTTCTCCAGCTTTTGCAAAGCCTCCTCCAGCCCCTTATCATGCAGCCCGGATTTTTCCTTAAGCTCCTTTTGTGTCAGGCTGCCTTTTTCTGCCAATGCTGCCATGATATATAGCCTGACCCCTTTCCCGCCCAGCTTCCCGGCATTCCGCTCAGGCAGCAGATGGAAGCTGTTCTTACAAAGGCGCATCAGCCTGATCTCAGACTGGATATCTTTCCATTCATCAGTTTCAGGATCCATGGCTGGTTCCTTTTTCTCTTCTTTTTCCTTTTTCTCTTCTTTTTCCTTCTTCTGTTCCTTTATTCTCTTCTCCGCCAATGCTTTTCCCTTTCCGCAGTGGGGATCTTTTAAAGAACAATGTCTTTTGCAGTACGGGCAGTGTTCTTTTGCAAGTATCTCATATTTCATTCCGGTTCCTCCATTTGTGCATTTTAAATTTCACAGCCAAATATTGCAATGCTTACCATTCTTCTTAATTCTCCAGTAATGGCCTTGATCCGAACCGTTGCCATTACAATTCCTCTAACTATTTTATTACTACTTTTTTAATTATGCAAGAGTAAGATCTCCAAGGTTCTGTGGGGGAACCCCTTGGTGAAAATGTACAACTTTTAAAAGATCAGTTGCATTTCATTTTATATCATTGTACTGTAAAAAAGGACCGGTCCTAATACAAGGAAAGAAGGAAATACAATGATTTTAAAAACAGAATATATTGCTCCCTGCTCCATGGCTTATATCAGGCATACCGGCCCTTATGGTCCGGGCAATATAGAGACCATGGAACATTTAAAACACTGGGCAAAGTCCAGGGATTTAATGAACGGCCATTCCGTCATTCTGGGTATCGCCCAGGATAATCCACAAATCATACCGCCCGAAACGTGCCGGTATGATGCCTGTATCCTCCTGCCTGACGGATACTCTGGCAGTGGTTCTGGCGGAAATTCTGGCAGAAACTCTGGTGGCAGCTCTGACACTGAAAAAGAGGTTCACCTTGGCAGCATCACCGGAGGCAAGTATGGGGTCTTTACCATAGACCATACAGCCGAGGCAGTTAAGCAGGCATGGGAAGAAGTTTTCCAGCAGCTATTTAAAGAAAACTATATTCCTGATTCTTCACGGCCGATTTTAGAACGTTATAAGGCAGAACTTATAGAGCAGCACCTATGTGAACTCTGTATCCCAATTCTATAAATCATGGATAAAACCAATTCGCAGAACCTAAGGATTATGTTCTGGGGATCATGTGTCGGGGATTATGAGCTGAGGATCATGTGATTGCAGACATCCGCAGGGTGCTGATGCTGATGGATCCGGAAGTCTGAATCAGGAAAAAAATAAAGAAAGGGCGAAGCCTGAAAGAGGCTTCGCCCAAAACTTCTCTACTGGTTATTCACCAAATACTGCTTTATAATCCGCCTTGAATTTCTCAATTCCCTGATCGGTCAGCGGGTGCTTTACCATCTGAACCAGTACACTGTAAGGTACGGTAGCAATGTCGGCTCCTGCCTTTGCACAGTCAATGACATGGATCGGGTTACGGACGCTGGCTGCAATGATTTCTGTCTCAATTCCGTGTTCCTTAAAAATATCCATGATATCACAAATCAAATCAATACCTGGCATGGAGATGTCATCCAGACGGCCTAAAAACGGTGAAACGTAGGTTGCGCCTGCGCGGGCAGCCAAAAGTGCCTGAGCGGCAGAAAACACCAGTGTCACATTGGTCTTGATTCCTTCTGCGGTCAATACCTTAACGGCTTTCAGTCCTTCCACGGTCATAGGGATCTTTACAACCATATTTGGATGGATCGCTGCGATTTCACGGCCCTCTGCAATCATACCTTCTGCATCCTCAGTTGTCGCTTTCACTTCTCCGCTGATGGGTCCGTCCACTATAGAAGTGATTTCTTTGATGACTTCAACGAAATCCCGGCCTTCTTTGGCGATCAGGGAAGGATTCGTGGTAACACCGCAGATGATGCCCATATCGTTTGCTTTCTTTACGTCTTCCGTATTTGCTGTATCGATAAAAAATCTCATGGCAATTCTCCTTACATGTTATATTTATTCATAACTAGCCAACTTTGCAAAATTCAATCTTCTCTCCATTCGGTCCCTGAAAAAGAAAGAAACGATTGGTGAGAGGTGCAAACATCTGGTTGGATTCTATTCCGTCGGATATAAGTTTATGTCCCTGTGCTACGATCTCCTCATAAGCTTCATCCAGGTTTTCGCAGGTTAGGGCAATGTGATCGATGTTTCCGATGGGCTTTATCTCCTGGCGTCTGGGATAGTATTCAATGACACAAGTCCCGCATTGCAGCATTCCCCGAATCCCTCCATCCACCAGTCTGGTAAATCCCAGATTCTCGTAGAAGGCTACGGTTGCTTCCGGTTCATCCGTGGGAATTGCCACATGGGCAACTCCCGATGGTTTGTTTTTCAGCATTAGGAGCCTCCTATGCCAGCAGGCTCTTTACATATTCTGCAATGGATTCATCCTTGTAGTTTGCGAAGAACAGCTCTCCGAATTTCTCGCCGCCAACGGCTCCCTTTACCAGTTCCTGGTCAAGTCCCTGTAAGCAGGTCAGGATATCCTTTAAGTTATTTTCTCTTACCACATCTAAGATTTTCTTATTTCTCTGCTCCGGAATGGCTCTCTCTCTTGGATAGCCCTGTCCGCTTTCTTCAGAAAATAATTTTTCAAATGTATACTCCAGATTCAGTTCTGCACCCCAGCCAAAGCCTTTTGCAAACGGCATGGCGATCGCATTGCCGTCGTTGATCTGTGCAAACATGTAGCCGTCGCTTGGGTCACACACATGACCGCAGATCACGCCAGGGAAGCTGTTTAAAGCCAGCATGGCACCTTCGCCGGTTCCGCATCCGGTGATCACATAATCTGCTGCGCCGGAATTTAATAGGATGGCTGCCAGGATTCCGTTCTGTACATAAGTCAGGGAATTGCTGTCCTCTGCGGAATACATGCCATAGTTATCCACGGTATAGCCCTTTGTATCTGCAACCTTCTTTAAGCTGTTGTAAATCATTTCGTTTTTAGCCGCCTGGCTGTTCTCATTAATTAATGCGATTCTCATGCTTCCAACACTCCTTTTATCTGATTATATACTTGTTTCTCACTCAGTCCGTATTCCTCCAGAAGCTCTTCCGGCTTTCCGGACTGGCCGAATCGGTCCTGTACACCGATCTTTTTAAATGTTACGTTACACTTGTTTCCCAGAAGAACATCGCCAACTGCATCTCCAAGACCGCCGATGACGCTGTGTTCTTCCACAGTTATAACATTCTTACACTTCTCAGCATATTTCAAAATGCACTCCCTGTCAATAGGCTTAATGGTATGCATATTGACAACAGTTACGGATTTTCCTTCTGCCTCAAGCTTCTTTGCACATTCCAGTACGGTGGATACCATGATGCCGCAGGCAAATACCACTGCATCCGTACCTTCTTTTAATACGTTTGCTTTTCCTATTACAAAGGGCATATCCTCTTCAAACACCGGACTTGGAAGTCTTGCCAGACGAAGATAAGCCGGACCCTGCATTTCTGCAACTGCCTTTACGGCACGGTGGGTTTCGCTGGCATCACAGGGAACAACCACAGTCATGCCGGGGATTACCCGCATAAGAGCCATATCTTCAATGGCCTGGTGGCTTCCGCCGTCTTCGCCAAGTGTGATTCCGGAATGGGTCATACCCAGCTTTACATTGAAATTAGGGTAAGCGACACCATTTCTTACCTGCTCATACGCCCGTCCGGCACCAAATATGGCAAAGGTGCTGCAGAAAGGTATGTATCCCATGGTAGAAAGGCCCGCACTCATATCAACCATGTTTGCTTCTGCAATGCCTGCATTAAAAAACCGTTCCGGGAACTTTTCTGCAAAGGTCGCAGTCATGGTGGCATGTGCCAGATCCGCATCCATTACAACAACTTTCTCATTTGCATCGCCAAGTTCAGCAAGCGCCTCACCGTATGCCACTCTTATTGCTTTCATTTCACTCATGTCATTAACCCTCCAGTTCCTTTAATGCCTGCTGTCTTTCTGCTTCACTTGGTGCCTTGCCGTGCCAGCCTACCTGGTTTTCCATAAAGGAAACGCCTTTTCCTTTTACCGTGTGTGCCAGGATGCATTTTGGCTTACCTTCCATGGTGCTGATGGAGTATGCTGCCAGAACTTCTTCCAGATTGTTGCCGTCCGGAAGCTCCAGTACATTAAATCCAAATGCTTTGAATTTGGAAGATAAATCACCGAGGGACATAACCTGCTCATTGCTTCCGTCGATCTGAAGACCGTTGTTATCAATGATGATCGTAAGATTGTCCAGATGGTAGTTGGCTGCTGCCATGCATGCCTCCCAGACCTGTCCTTCCTGAAGCTCTCCATCTCCAAGCAGGGTATATACTTTTGTATCCTTATTCTGAGCCTTTGCTCCAAGTGCCATTCCTACCGCAATGGAGATTCCCTGTCCCAGAGAGCCGGTGGAAGCATCGATTCCGGGAACCTTTTTCGCATCCGGATGTCCCTGAAGAATGCTGTGGAGCTGACGGAAATTCTTGAATTCTGCTTTGTCAAAAAAGCCCATCTCACCTAATACCGCATAATAGCAGGGAGCTGCATGTCCCTTGCTCAGCACAAAGCGGTCCCGGTCCTCATTGTCCGGATCCTTTGGATCTACCCGCATCTGAGTATAAAACAGTGCTGCCATCAGCTCTACCGCTGATAAAGAACCGCCTGGATGGCCGCTGGCTGCATCAGCTGTCATATTAATAATATCCTTGCGGATATCCTTGCATTTCCCTTTTAATTCCACAATGTCCATCATGTTTTTATGCCTCCGTCTAAATTATGTAATATTACTTTTTGAGGGAACCTCTCTTTTTTAAGTAATCCACGTATACCGCTCCAAGGATTACGCATCCTTTTACTACAAACTGCCAGTAGCTGCTGATCTTAAGTAAGTTCATGCCGTTATTAAGAACACCGATGATCAACACGCCGATCACGGTTCCGCCCATTGTACCGATACCGCCGTTAAAGCTTGTACCGCCAAGTACGGAAGCTGCAATTGCGTCCCGCTCAAAGCCTTCTCCTACGGATGGCTGGCCGGAATACAGCCTTGCTGCCAGAACCACACCGGCTAAGGCTGCCATCACACCGCTGATGATGAATACCCTTACCTGGATCCATTTGGTATCAACACCTGCGTATTTGGCTGCTTCCTTGTTTCCTCCGGTGGCATAGACATGACGTCCAAAGGAGGTACGGTTCATGATGAAATAAAGAATTACAAATGCAACGATTACAAATACAACCGGAATTGGAATTCCAAGGAAGCTTCCTACTCCCATGTTGTTGAATGTTTCGTTATTGGACTGTGCGGGCTGACCGCCTGTTAATATGTAGCTGACACCTCGTACGATGATCTGCATGGATAAGGTTACGATAAATGGCGGCAGAGTTGTATGCGAAATAACATATCCATTGAAAAGGCCAATGACCGCACCAAATAACAGGGGGACCAGAAAGCAAAGGATAACCGGCAGTCCCGCATTCCCGCAGCGTACGGCAATAACGCCGGCAGCCGCTACAACGGAGCCTACGGATAAGTCAATGCCGCCGCAGATCAGTACGCATGTAATACCGAATGCAATAAAACCATTGACACAGACCTGGCGCAGTACGCTGAACAGGTTATTTTTAACAAGAAAGGTATCGGTTGTAATCGATAATATAATACACAGGAATACCAACGCGATCATGGCCGCCATATTGCGTTTCAGCCAGATCATAAAGGGATTGGTGTTCCAGAGGCTTGGTGCTTGTATCTCAGATGTCTCTGATTGATTCTTCTTGCTTAACATGTTGTATGTTCTCCTCCCACTGCAAATGACATGATCGTTTCCTGTGTAGCTTCCGTCTCCTGCTGGTCTAAGATTCCGGCCAGATGTCCTTCCCTCATAATGGCAACCCGGCTGGAGTTATTGATGATCTCAGGAAGTTCTGAAGAGATCATGATAATGGAAACTCCTTCACTTGCCAGGCTGTGCATCAGCTTATATATCTCTGCCTTTGCTCCTACATCGATCCCTCGGGTCGGTTCGTCCAGAATGAGTACCTTCGGCTTTGCTGCCAGCCATTTGGATATGACGATCTTCTGCTGGTTGCCGCCGGAAAGCTCTCCTGCCGTCTGTTCCACGGATGCCATCTTAATAGAAAGCTTCTGCTTGAACTCATCTACAATATTCGATTCCTTTTTCTTGTCCACTCGTAACTGATGTATAAATTCAGAAAGCACCTGGAATGTCAGATTGGTTGCAATGCTATGGCTAAGGAAAAGCCCCTGCTCCTTACGCTCTTCCGGCACCAGTGCGATGCCTGCATTCATTGCATCCCTCGGTTTACTGATGGTAAGCTTTTTCCCTTCCAGCCAGATCTCTCCTGACTGAATGCTGTCAATGCCGAATAACGCCAGTGCCAGCTCGGTACGCCCCGCCCCTACCAATCCTGAGAATCCAAGTATTTCCCCTTTTCTCAATGTAAAACTGATATCAAATACCTTATTGGTTGTTAAATGTTTCACTTCCATGATGACGTCCCCGCCGATGACACGTTTGTTTCCATACATGTTGTTAAATTCACGGCCTACCATCATACTGATCAATTCATTTTCTGTTGTTTCTTTTGTATCTCTGGTTCCTATAAACTTACCGTCACGGAGTACCGTTACCGAATCGCAGACCTTAAAGGTCTCTTCCATACGATGCGAGATGTAGATCATCGCAACTCCGGCTTTTTTTAAACGGTCGATCTGTGCAAACAGATTGTCTGTCTCGCTTTTTGACAAAGATGCTGTGGGTTCGTCCAGAATCAGGATTTTTGCCCCCTCATTCACCGCTCTTGCAATTTCTATCATCTGCTGCTGTGCCACGGATAGCCCCCGAATCAGCATTCCAGCATCCAGATCCAGTCCCAGCGCATCAAGAGCTTTCTGCGCCTCATGCTTCATTTTCCGGTAATCC
>NZ_DAMAUN010000111.1:0-1448 GCF_032078915.1 Lacrimispora sp.
CCTGTCAGTGACTTTACCTCCCACAGGCACGGTTACATCATAAAATTGAGCATATGAGCCGTCATTAAGATCATACATTACAAGATATGTCTTTTCCCAGGCTGCCAACAGGACCATATTTCCTGGAACAGTATCATGTTCAAAATCCCACATTACCGGCTCATTGTTACCATCTACATAGCCGTACCAACCTTTGAACAGGTAGCCGTCTTTTGTAGGGTCTGCAGGCTTATGGGTGATTTTTCCTCCTGCAAGCACTGTTGTCTTATAAAGATCTTCGTATTGTGTACCATCATCAAGATCAAAGACGACCATCACTGTCTCTGGCTGCGGGGAAGCAAAAGCCTT
Organism: Lacrimispora sp.; assembly: GCF_032078915.1. Taxonomy (GTDB): domain Bacteria; phylum Bacillota; class Clostridia; order Lachnospirales; family Lachnospiraceae; genus Lacrimispora. Next base: position 349 of record NZ_DAMAUN010000111.1, read on the forward strand.
TGCATTTGATTCCGTAGCTGTTTCTGTAACTTCCTCTTGCGGGATAAGAGGTGTTTCTTCCGGCATGGCACTTTCATCTGTTAGTTCTGTAGAAGAAATATTCTCTTTCTCGTCAGTCTCTGCTTGTACTTCCTCTTCCGATAAAGCCAAGTCATCATCTGATGGAAGAATACTTTTTATTTCATCCTCTTCAATATTATTCAATTCCATATCCAGTTCTTCATTAAATAAAGAAACCGTTTCATCATTTGCGTATGCATTCATTGGTATCATACTACAGACTAATACTACTGTTAGCAGTAAGCTGATAAATCTACCAATTTTACGGTGAGCGCTTTTTTGCATGTATTATCCTCCTTTTTTTGATTACGCCTTAATTTCTTTCCTTTTAATTTCTTTCATCGATATCAAGGAGGGTTAATACAGCAGTAGAATTTATAATTCATTCCCATTGTATTCATATAAATCTCCTAAATCTAAAGTGTTTAACTTGATAAATATAGCATAAGACTAGAATGACCTGGAACCATATGTACTCAATTTGATATTTTATACCCTTAAATGAATGTGGTAATATTTGCATCGCAGCATTTCTAATTTAATGAACGATCATACAAGAAACTGCGGATGTTTGCATTACAAGAGTACCGCACAATGGTTGATGGTACATGCCTGGAGGTTATTCCATCCTCTAAAGTCGTAAAGAACAATCACAGTGGAGTGAAAGGCATTTCTTCTTATATTAAATTGAATTCATGGATTACATCCCTTTCTTTTAAAGGACGGTATTAGCATCTCGTGAAATCCGATAGCATTATGGACTGCGAAAGTAAGATAAAGAGCTAAAGATGAAAGTGTAAAGCCCTTTTTAGAAGAGAACCGACATTTACTTTAGGCATAGATATTACTTGTTGAGCGGAAATAAAAGAGTCACTGTAAAGAGCTTATTTTCCTGATCGGCATCAATTCTGATCACTCCGCCTAAGTGCTCAATGATTTCGGCGACAATTGCCAAACCCAATCCGTGAAAGTTTTTATCAGCTTTTGTGGATTCAAAAATACCGCTGTGCATGCTGAACTCCCCATTAAAAGAGTTGGAT
>NZ_DAMAUN010000111.1:1458-16884 GCF_032078915.1 Lacrimispora sp.
CACACAGCCAATCATTGCTCTCATTTAGATTGCTTGTGATTGTAAGAAAACGCTGGGGTTTAGATGTAACTTTTGTACAGGCTTCAACTGCATTATTTGTAAGATTTGAAAAAATACGGACACTATCAATATCCGATATTTTGAGTCCCTCGGGGATATACACCATTGCTGAGAAGCGTGTTTCCTGCTCTGCACACACGTTTGCAATGTCATGAAAAATGGCGTCAAGTATGATATGGTTTGAATATGTCTTATGGACAAGAACCTGTTGCTGCATGGTATCGTGAATGGTATCGAGCATCTGTTCTGCCTTCTGGTATTCTCCAGCGGATAACAGGGACTTCACAGAAATCATCATATTTTTATAATCGTGCCTAAATGCCCTGTAACTTTCAGTATATTTCTGATAGGTTTTGTAGTGCTGTAGCTGCCTGCGAAGCTGCTCCTGAAGAAAACGGTTATGCAGTTCAAATTCCAAAAGAGTGCTCATTCTTATCCCGCGATTCACTAAAAGACTTTGGGCAGCGAAGCATATCACACATGATACAATATAGGTTATTTTATACCAGGGCAGATCCACACCGTAATATCGCCCTAAATTGACAAATAGAAGATAAGCCAATAGAGTTGTTTGAAAGATTGCTACAAACCGTATTTGCTCTTTGTTGCGGTAGAACTTTTCCATTTTGGACCGGGGCGCGATAATATGCCGAAAAATCCTGTTATAAAAGAGTATAATACACATGGAGAGGAACCATGCGATGGAGTAGTAGAATTTGTCATGCCTCACCCATTGAACGCTTTTTTCCAAACACAAAGCGAAAGCCGGGAGTATAATCCCTCTTCCCCAGTAAAGAACAGCAGCAAAATAACTGCTTTCAAAAAGGAGCTGCACCAGATTCATTTTGTACATGAGCTTTAATTCCAATATGGTGATGCCTAAGAGTATAAGAGCTCCGTAATGGGATGAAAGGCTTAATCCCCAAGCAGCTCCGAAGCTCCAGTTTATGAAAACAGCAATTGCAAAATAAATCCAGTAACCCTGCCTGACAAGAAAGGTATTCCTGTGATAAAAGAGGAAAGACACGCTGTAAAAGGTAAACAGACATTCTGCCAGAAATCGCAATGTAAACGTCATTGGACTTCTCCTTTCTCATTAGAAAATTGTATTGTGCCGTATCATGTAATCTAAAAAGGTGCCTTTCACCTTTTCTTCATAAGTCACACCCACGGGTATCATTTCTCCTGTTTTGAGAATAATCGTGCGGCGCTGAAATTCTGCAATATACTGAAGGTTGACGATATAGGAGCGGTGTGTGCGGACAAAGTTCTTTTCACGCAATTGCTCTTCCAGTTCTTCCATCGTGATCCAATACTCAAACTTTTCATTTTTTCCATAATGTATGGTTACAATCCCTTTCCAGATAACAAAATGCGAGATCTCTTTAATTGGAATGATTTTGCGTAATGCACCTGATTTACAGATAAATTTCTGGGTTACCTTACTACTAGACAAATGGACGGCACGCAAAAATACCTGTTCAAATTTAGTCTCAGATGTTTCAGCTTTTAACAGATAATATACGGGTGAGACATCGAAGGAGTCAAACACGTAATCGTCGCTGGAAGTCAAAAAAATAATTTCTGCATTACATCCCAGTTCCCTTAGTTTTTTTGCCGTATTTACGCCGTTAAGATCGTCCATTAATATATCAAGGTAAATAATGTCCGGTAAATCAGGAGTGTCGGACATATGAAACAGCAAGGATCTGCCGTTGTAAAATGCAGAAAGGGAAATATCAATCTGTTTTTTTTCGCTGTTTCTTTAATTAAATTACTATATCTTTCTACTGTTTCACTGTTGTCATCGCACAAGAATATGGTTATCATTTTATACACCCTTTCCTATTACTTAGGATGAAACACGATGCATCCGTTTATTCACAAATTCACATGATTTTTATACCATGTGCTTAAGCGTGTCAAACTATAAGTATAAGTAAAAACACGAGTATTTGGAATAAATTCCGTCCAATAAAGCAGTATTTCCGCTTAATTAACATTCGGCAGCAAAGCGGTACTCTTGCTTTGCCCTTTCCCAATGCATCCAGCTCATGCAATCGAGCGGAAATTACTGCTCATTAAGCGGAAAATCGTACAAATTGGCCTTTGATATTTTATAATCAGCAAATGAAATATGTTTTAAGTTAATTCATATTTCAGAAGTCAAGTATGCATTAAAGAGGTTGAATACATGAAATTACATATGACAACAGACTATGGCATCCGGGTTATGTGTTGCCTCTATAGTAAGGCTGCATTGATCACTGCAAATGAGCTTTCAGAGCAGCTTTGCATCTCGTACGGATATCTGAATAAGGTACTTGGCAGCCTTAGGCAGGCCGGTATGGTAGAGGTTCTGCATGGACGTTTTGGAGGCTATCAGATTGCTGAGGGCTCCCAGGATGTCACGCTTTATGACATCATACAGGTAATGGAAGGCGATATTCAGATCAACTCTTGTTTGGGTATGGATGGTTTTTGCAACAAGGGTGGAATCGAAACATGCCTTGTCCATGCGGTATTGGAATCAGCACAAAAGGAATTGGTTGATAATCTGCGCCGCATACGCCTGGCTGACATTTCAGAAACGAGCAGGGATTTGCATGAGCTTAAAAATATCCCCACGTCCATCCGGTGTTCTATATGTGCACCTGAATGAAAATTAAGCAGATGTCTGATCCCTTGCGGTTATGAAAAGGAAAGTTTTAATGCTGGAAGATAAAAGAAAGAAACATGAAGGTACAAATGCTGCAAAGCGGACGTATCAGCCAAGGCATGCCGCTGCACCCCGTAAGCCTGAGCTGCTGTTTTGGCCTTCTCTTTTACGAAGCGTGCTGATTGCTGCAACAGCCGCTGTGGTATTCAACATAATGTTTGGGATTGCAGTCGTGTCCGGAACATCCATGGAACCGACTCTTTTGGAAGGTGACGTTATTGTATTTTGGAAACTTTCAAATTCATACAAGAGAGGCCAGATTGTTCTGATCAAAAGAAACGGGAGTACAGACTATGTAAAGCGCATATACGCTGTTCCCGGTGATATGCTGGAGTGTGGAGGCAATTCAGAACTTTTTCTTATGAATGGAGAAGTACCCAATGAACCATACATCTATGAAGGGACTTATGGTAAGACGGAAATCAGTTATCCACTCGTGCTTGGTGCAGATGAGTACTTTGTCATGGGAGATCACCGGGGAGATTCGTTTGACTCACGCAACTATGGTGCTGTGACCGTGAAGCAAATTAATGGAATGGCACTCATCCTATTCCGAGGAGGGCTATGAGAACATGAATAACAGTAATGGAAAGATAAAGTATGAAAAAACAATGTAATTTGTATGGCAGCATCTCTCTGCTGTTTTTAATATTGCTGGTTATCGGAATACTGCCTGTCACAGGGGTGGCTCAAAACGACAGTGCAGCAGTAGTAATCACGTTTTTTGATATGCCTGTGACAGAAGCAATTGTTCCGGCCGGCACGAAAAGAGAGGATATTCCGCTTCCTGAAACCTTGGCGGCAACGCTGGAAGACGGTACGACGGCGGACATCCCGGTAACATGGGATGAAGGTGGATTATATAACGAAGACATGGCTGGAACGTATACGTTTACTGCTGATATTGGCACATATCTCTATGATCAGGCACGCCCTGTCGCGGTCGTAACGGTAACAGAACCTTCTGATGCATTATCAGGCAGCATCGGCGGCAGGCTTTGGCTGGATGAAAATGCGGACGGCGTGATGGATGAAGATGAGTCAGGTGTGGAAGATTATCCTGTAAGCCTCTATATGGCTGATAATCCACATGCTGCGGTACAGACTGCCATAACCGGAACCGATGGTACTTATTACTTTGAAAACATAGAACCAGGAAGCTATATGGTGGGCATCGCCTCAGAAATGATAGGAGAAACAGAATACCTGCTGCCGGTGATTGGAATATCGGGCGACAATAAATTTGAGATCGTTGAAATGGACGAAGAAACGATCATGGCTTACAGTGAAACCATTGTAATTTCTGAGAACACAGATACGGCGGCGGAGCCTGTGAACGCCGGCATTCGCTTACCAGGTAAAAGGATTGGGATTGCATGGATATGGAATGTGAGTAATTATAGTCAGCTGAAAACATACATAAACCAGGCAGGGGAGCATGATATCATCGCAATTTCAGGAGACATTGGGTTTCCAGCAAACGAAAGTATTACCATTAATAAGAGCCTTACCCTTCGTTCCAGTTCCGGTAATCAGATTAGCTTTACCCAATCGAATGCCAGGCGGCACTTCATTATAGATTCAAGCTCTAACGGCAAAACGATTGAACTTACCTTTGAAAATATCGTGATTGACGGAAAAAAAACCGGTGGGGGATTCGAGATTAAGGCTGGAAAGACTCTTGAGCTGAACCTCACCAACTCCGTAATACAGTATTGTAACGCACAGGACGGCGGCGGTTTCCTGCTTAATACGGGATCCTCGCTCACTCTTCATGGCGGCAAAATATCCGGAAATATAGGGAAAAGGTATGGGGGCGGAATTTACGTTAATTCAGGAAATCTTACGGTTCAGGATACTGAAATAACCTCAAATACCGCACCACAAAATGGCGGTGGAATTTACGTTAATTCAGGAAATCTTACCGTTCGGGGTACTAAAATATCCGGAAATACTGCGTCGCAAAATGGAGCCGGTATTTACGTTGATTCAGGTAATCTTACGGTTCAAAGTGCTGAAATATCCGACAATGTTGCGCTAAAAGATGGAGCCGGTATTGGTGCTAACAACAGCATCGTCTTCATCCAGGATAGCAAAATCCGTAATAATGTAGCTTTATACACTCCCAATCAAGATAATCTTAAGGGCGGCGGGCTATATGGAAGACAATCTGAAATCAGCGTAGAGAACAGTGAAATCTCTGGAAATACGGCTGACCATGGCGGTGGCTTTCAGATTAATGGAGGCACGCTGACGATTAATGATTCAAAAATCACCAATAATAAGGTGCGTGGGCTCGGTGGAGCTATTTACCTGAATAGTATCAGTGATGCTACAACGCTGATCATCACTGGCGGTGAAATATCCGGCAATGAATCGGAAATGCTCGGTGGCGGTATTTCCGAAGAGAGCAATGTGACATGCAAAAGCAGCATTACAATCAAGGACTGCATGATCTCCAGAAATAGTTCGTCGTCTTATGGCGGTGCAATGGCGACTAGCAGAGGAATTATTACAGTTATAAATTCTAAGATCTCCGGCAATACAGCCGGATATGGCGGAGGTATATTTACTACCAATGGCTCAAATTTTACAATCAGCGGCGGTGAGATCTCCGGTAATGCGGCACTTGCTTCCGCCGGGTACTTTGGAGGCGGCCAGGGCGGTGGTATTCACGGAAGATTCAGCAGCATTGTTACAATCAAGGACGGCGGTAAACTCATCAACAATGTTGCAGAATCAGCTGGCGCCAATTCAGGCCAGGGGGGAGGAGTTTTTTTATATCAGAGCCAGGTTGTCATTGAAGATGGTGAAATTTCCGGCAATATGGCAAAGCAAAGCGGAGGCGGCATTTACAGCGAAGACAACGGAACCATTAAAGTTGAGGCCGGCAGCATCGACGGTAATATAGCCCTCAATGGTGGAGGCATTTATATTGTGCCTCTTGCAAACCTTACCGTTACCTCGGACTCGGTGGTATTCAGCGATAACAAAGCCGGCAAGGCAAATGATAAAAGTGAAGTTGATATGATCTTGCATGCGCAAAAGATTCAAACGACACATTTCACTGCGCCTTTTGACTTTGCTTACAATAATTTTGACGTTGGATACAAGAAGACCGCGGCCGGTGTTTTTTACACGGTGAACTTTGATTCCCGGGGCGGAAGCACGGTTTATCCGAAAATAGCCGTACCCGGCAGCACCATTACGGCCCCATCGCCCGACCCCACCCGTGACAACTATTCTTTCGCCGGATGGTACAGGAATACGGCCGGCACAAATCCATGGAATTTTGCCACAGATACGGTAACAGGTGACATGACGCTGTATGCAAAGTGGGTGACAGGCAGCAGCGTTACTGTTTCCAAGGCGGTAACCGGTGATTATGCCGACAAAGCAAAGGAATTTACCTTTGCCGTCTGCTTTATGAATGAAAGCGGAAGTAAGCTTTCGGGGGGGACACAGTTTACATATATAGGCAGTATTATATCAGGATCAGGAGTGTCAGCTCCGGCAGGCGGCACGTTGATGCTGGACAGTAACGGCGAAGCGACGTTCACACTGAAACACGGACAGCAAATTACCATTGCCGGTGTCCCGGTGAACGGCAAGGTGCAAATCATTGAGACCGCCGCTGCAGGTTATACCACAACTTTTCGGGACGGCAATGAAACAAACACGGGAGCAGATACAGGGGTACGCACTTTGGCTGGTACAGCTAAAACCTTTGCTTTTACAAATAGCAGAGCGGCCGTCGTTCCGACCGGTATATTGACGGGAAGCAGTATTCCTCTGGTTTTTCTGGTGTTACCTGTTCTGCTGTGGATTGGTTTGAGTGCAGGTAAAATCTTTCGCAGACGCAGAAGGAGCTTGTAACATGAGAGAAGTATATAAACATGCAAAAAACAAAAAAATTCTAAGGAGCCGGGAGCCGCCTGGAGAACCGGCAGCGTTATCCGAGCCTTCGCTGGTAATGGAAATCTTGTTTCTGCTGATCAAGATTGCGGCGGTGCTGTTTGTCTTGCTGCTGGGTTTCACCTTTATGTTAGGTCTTTACCGCAATGGAGATGCCTCTATGACTCCAGCAGTTAAAGACGGCGACTTAGTGATTTTCTACCGGCTGGACAAAAATTATGTGGCCTACGATACCCTTGTACTGGAATTTGAGGGAAAAAAACAGGTGCGCAGGGTGGTTGCTACGGCGGGTGATATCGTGGATATCACGGAGGAAGGGCTGTTCATCAACGGTGCACTGCAGCAGGAAACAAGGATATACATCCCGACTCAGCGATACGAAGGCGGTGTGGAGTTTCCGCTTACTGTCAGGGAAGGGAAGGTGTTTGTCCTTGGCGACAGCCGGGAAAATGCCACAGACAGCCGCATATATGGGGCTGTGGATATCAAGGACACACTGGGGAAAGTGATAACAATCCTCAGACGAAGAGATATATAAAACCTATGTGTTTATATATAAAAATATCTAAATATAGAATAAGGAGTGCAAAGATGATCCAAAAACAAAAAAAGCGGTTTCCGCGTATGCTCTTAACGACGGCACTTGCCGCGGTAATGTGCCTGGAAGTTACCGCATCTGCATTTGCAGACAACGGTCCACTCACTGGAAGTGAAACAACACCCGCCAAAGCATCTATTACAAAAATGCTGAACATGCCTGAAGGAACAACGACACCTGAAGCAAGTTTTACTTTTTCTTTCACAAAGAAAAGTTATATGGGCGAAACAGCGGATACCGCTTTGAACCAGATGCCGGCTATTTCACCTGTAACTGTTACTTTCTTAGACACCGATACAGGCAGCACGGACAGCCAGACCGGAATCAAAAGCGTACCGAAAGAAGTGGAGGTGATTCCTACCTTTACAAGTACGGGTATATATACATATGACATTACAGAGAATGCGGATACCTATACCATTGATGATCCTGAAAAGGAAACCATGGCCTATTCTCATGCAAAGTATGAAATCAGTTATTATGTGAAAGAAAAGAGCGGCCACTCAGGTTTCTTTGTAGAAACCATTGTTACAAAGGTTCTGATTAATGACGATGGTACTGCAGGTTCCGGCGAAAAGATTAATCCGAATCCCGGAGGCCCCACTGGCAGCGGCAGTTACAGCGGGCTTGTCTTTAACAATGCCTATACAAAGAATAACGGCGGCGTGGACCCAACAATTCCCGCTAATCAGGTTCTTGCCATCAGTAAGGTTGTAGCAGGTGATTTTGCTGACGAGACAAAATACTTCAGCTATGATGTTTCAATAACCAAGCCTGCTGTGCTGACTGCTGAGGTGGTTTACAAGGCATATATAGTTGATTCTACCGGTGTGGTAACAGGGGATGCCAACGTAACTTCTGGTGACACAGGCAGCATTAAAACCGATAGTAACGGCAAAAAGTATATCGAAATAACAACAGGTACAACGAAGGTGATCAACCTCAAACATAACCAGATACTGGTCTTCAATGATTTAGAGGTTGGAGCAAAATATGTTGCGGATTTACAAGGGACCGTGGGTTATACCCCGAAAGCCCGGATTACTGCCAACGGCTCCGTTATAACTCCGGATTTAACTGCTGCTGAGGGACAAAATCTTAGTACCGGATCATGGCTTATTGGTGAGAATAAGAACAGTGCTGATTTTACTAACACTTTTCAAACCATAACTCCTACGGGCATTGTAATCAATAACCTCCCTTTTATCATGATTCTGATCATAGCGGCAGGTGCGTTTGCTGCTTTCGTTGCTGCTAAATCACATAAAAAACATGTTTACAGTTCCAGACATTAAAGGTTAATCAGTAAGTTTGATATAAAATAATACCGGGAAGGGGTCCATATGAACATAGCAGCAAAAAAGATTGGCAGAATCGCAGTAAAGATCGCAAGCAATGTGGTTGATTTCATGATACTGACGATCATTCTGCTGATGATAGCGGTTTCTGCCTATGCCATGTGGGACTCTGACCAGGTATATCAGGCAGCAGATGCCTCCAGGTTCGCGGTTTATAAGCCCAGTGCAGAAGAAGACAGCATATCCTTTGCAGAGCTTCAGGCTATGAACCCGGAGGTGTTTGGCTGGCTGACTGTCTATGGTACCAATATAGACTATCCCATAGCGCAGGGGCCCGACAATGCGAAATATGTAAATACCAGCGTCTTTGGGACTTACTCCCTTTCAGGAGCAATCTTTTTGGATTACTTAAACAACAAGGACTTCCATGACTTCAACAGCATATTGTATGGACATCACATGGAAAAACAGGCGATGTTCGGAGATCTTGGCTCCTTTAGTGATAAGAATTTTTTTGACAGCCGCATTTATGGAAATCTGTATTTCAGCGGCAAAGATCATGGATTGGAATTTTTTGCTTTTATTAAGACGGACGCATATGACGGAGGCGTATTTACGCCCTGCATCCAGGGCAAAGAGGCCCAGCAGGCATATCTGCAAAATCTCATGGATAAGGCCCTGTACACCCGGAATATTGGAGTCACTGCAGAAGACCATATCCTGCTTTTGACCACATGTTCTTCTGATTCGACCAATGGAAGGGACATTCTTGCAGCAAGAATTACCAACGAGTGTTACAGCGATACCTTTAATACGGAAAATATAAGGGAAGCAAACGGGCAGGTGCTGGTAGACAGGCAAGCCGGTATCTGGAAGAGCGCCCCGATGTGGCTGCGGATCACACTATTAATAGTGATGTTCATCCTGTTTGTAATTACCATTTTTTATATAATAAAAAGAAAGCGCGTAAAGGAGTAATGGGAGATGCCTTTTTTACAAAAAGTACAGGATAAAAGGATAACAACTGTGATTTGTCTGTTCTTTCTATTCATTTTGGCTATGATACTTCCCAGGGCCGCTTATGCAGCGATCACTTCGGTGCCGGTCACATTGCGTATAGACCAGGTCTTTACAAAGAATAGTTCTGCTTTGGGCGTAAATAGTGTGTTTTCTTATACATTAACCTCAATGGATGCAGGAAATCCAATGCCGGCGGGAAGTATCAGCGGTGTTTATTCCTTCACAGTCGACGGAACCGGCAGCAAAAATATTGATCCGATTTCCTTTAACAATACCGGTATCTATCGTTATGAAATCAAAGGAAATACATTTTCCTCTGCAGCCGGATATAGTTACGACGATGAGGTTTATTCTTTAACTGTCTATGTGAGACAGCCGGCTGATCATCTTGTAACGGAAGTCACCGTCCAAAAAAGTGATGGCAGGAAGGTGAGCCGTATTGAGTTTAAAAACACCTATACACCTCTTGAAAGCAAGCCTGAGGCCATGGTCGATCCGCCGGTGAAAAAAACCGTATCCGGAAATCCACCCAGAACCAGCACATTCACCTTTTTACTGACCGCAAAGAATAAGGCAAATCCCATGCCGGAAGGCAGTGTCAATGGTGTGAAAACGATGACCATTACAGGCTCGGGTAAGAAGGATTTTGGCACATGGAAATATACCAGGGAAGGAACGTATTATTATACCATCTCTGAAGCGGACACCGGCCAGTCGAGATACACCTATGACACCACTGTTTACACCATCACGGATATTGTAAAGGATGTTGACGGCCGACTTGAGGTCCTGCGGACAGTGACAAACGGATCGAATAAGCAAGTGGAATCCTGTATTTTTATAAACAAGTACAGTGGTGGAAGTAACGGAGGCAGCGGAAACAGCGGAAGTGGCAAAGGCAGCGTCAATGGCCCTGGTATCGGCCTGCCCCAAACCGGAATACCCCAAACCGGAATACCCCAAACCGGAATACCCCAAACCGGAGTACCCGGAACTGGTGCACCCCAAACTGACGCGTCCCAAACCAGTGGGCCCAAAGCCGGAGTACCCAAAACCGGCGATCATATCAGATATGAGTTCTATACAATAATGTTTTGGGGCAGTGCTGTCGCAGCGGCCTGTTGTATCATATACCTGACTTGTGGCGGCAGAAGAAAAAAAGAAGAAACGGCAAGATCCCTTGACAGATGAAAGAGGATGATGGTGGCACATGAAAAAACGGCAAAAACCAATTAAAACAGCAGTAAGGTTCCTTCTGATGGCTTCAGTCTGTATTATGGTGTTTTCCGGTTATAAGCTGAGGGAAAGTTTACAGATTTATGCGGAAGGAGATCAAAACTATGAACAACTGCAAAAGCAGATCCGGCATCCGGATAGTACCGTTGCTTTTGATTCAGGGACAGTACCGTTGGTGAATATTCCCCCAGCCTCCATAGATTTTAAAGTGCTTCAAAAGGTTAATACGGACGCAGCTGCGTGGCTTTACTGTCCGGATACCCCAATCGATTATCCTGTTATGCGTGCTGACGATTACAACTGGTATCTCCATCATCTGCCGGACGGTACCTATCATGTCAATGGAACATTATTTCTGGACTACAACTGTCCCATGGATTTTAGCGGCAGGCTGAGCATCATTTACGGGCACCATATGAAATCGGGCAAGATGTTTGGCTCACTGGTCAGATATAAGGAACAGAAATATTTTGAACAGCACCCCTTCCTGTACCTTTATACAGAACAGGGAAACTATCGGATCGACTTAAAATATGGTTGTGTCATCGATGCGGCCCAATGGCGTGAACAGGCATTTATATTTGAAACAAATCTGGAAGCGTTATTGTCATACGCATCATCAAAAACAACCTTTGAAAGCAGTACGGAATATACGGATCGTGATAAGTTTATTGTTCTTTCCACGTGCAGCTATGAGTTTGACGATGCCCGGTATATCGTAATCGGCGTTTTAAGACCGGAATATGGAGCATAAAAAGGGAGCGAAAGGAAGTAAGGAAAGATGGTTTTAACGAAAGAAGCGATCGATGCAGTTAAGCTGACAAGAAAATTTGGAAAATGCTATGATGCCCGGGAAGTGGATATTCTGCTTGATGAGATTGCAGCGGCAGCCGATGAGCAGTGCAGGGAAGTTGAGCAGCTGCGCAGTGTTCAGGAAGAGTGCATCCAAATAAAGAATCAGATTTCAGAAACGCTTCTGTCCGCGCAAAAGGTTGCAGCAGATTTGATCGAACAAACGAAAAAGGAATGTGCTCATGAACAGGCAGTACTGCAGCATCAGAAAACCCTGTTGCAAGAAGAAATAACCTCACTTGAACAGTATAAGATTCTTACGCTCAACCGGATTCGTAATGAAATTGGAAAACTGCTTGGCGATCCGGAATATATGGAGATGCCTCCGCAATATGAAGTGAAAAATAATGAAACAGACTGTCCCGGCAATTTGCCCGAGGGGATAGAGTGTAAATAAGGAGGAAGGTTAAATGAAAAAATGGAGTACAATTGTCTTGTGTGCGGTTTTGTTTACCGGCTTGGTCACACGAGCCATCCTTCCGGTATCTGCACAAGAAGAAATCCAGATTGATGAGCCGCAGAATGCAGAGTCGGAACCGCAGAATGCAGAGTCGGAACCGCAGGATGCAGAGTCAGAGCTGCAGGATGCAGAGTCTGAGTCCCAGGAGAACACGGAGCCAATTCCGGGAGATGGGGAGTATCCTGAAGAAAGTGATCATGAGGAAGAAGATCAGGAAGCGGTTATGGACCAACCGGAACAGAGTGAATCCATGGAAACTACCGAAGAATCGGAGGGAACCCCTTCCCAGGCTATACCAGATGGATCTGACTCTGAAGGAGACAATCTGCCGAAGGCAGGGGCTGGCGGAAGCGGTGGGAGCCTGATTCAGGAAGAGCTTCCAGTCCGGCAGGAAAACGAGGGCAATCCGGATGTTGCGGAAGCAATGCGGGCTGCACATAGCAGCCTGGATGAGCACATCGATTATATCGCTGATCTGTTGGGCATGTCAGAAGACTATACTCTCATAGAAGGAGATGATAATTTTTGCGAAGCACTTGCCATCTATGCCATAAGACATGGACAGACCGGGAATTATCCCTATGAGATCCAAATAACGGGCACGGATGACTTTGCCGAGCTTCAATCCATATACTGGAGCCTGAATACTGTAAATGGAGCAAAAACAGGAGTAAATGCTGTGATCCGTTTAGTGCAGCCTTCGGGTATGGATGTATACAATCTGTCAGGTTCCCAACGGAATGTATATAGAATACTTAATTCTGAAGAAAACAAAGAAAAAGTCAGTGCACTGCTTCAAGACTGATATAGCCTGTTAACACCCGAAAGATGAGAATCCTCCGGGTGTTTTTTACTTTTCCAATCCATAATTATTGGGTATTTCTTTAAACCTGGTTATTGCTATTGGAATTTTCTTTTTTAGGGAATCATATAATAGTTAAAATAGAAACCTTTGAATATGGAGGTTTATGATTAAAATATTAGATGAAAATTATTTTGATCTCTTAATAAACAATGAATATGCAAATATCCTGGGGCAAACATATGATATGACTTATATAAACTACAGATACTCTGTCCTTCATGTGCCTGTCAGCGAATTTCGTATGTGCCTCCTGGGAAACCAGCCTTATACCATATTTCCTCATATCTACACTCTTAACTCTACCTATAGTCTGGAAAAATCCAGTGTAAAACCATTTCAGTATAATCCTAATTTTTCTTTGTTTGCTCAGGGTGTTCTGATTGGATTTGTTGACACTGGAATTGACTATCAGCATCCGGCGTTTCTTAACAATGATGGTTCCACACGGATTCAGTCCATATGGGATCAGACTATATCAGACGGTACACCACCGGAAAATTTCACATTTGGAAGCGAATACAAAAAAGATTCCATTAACAGCGCATTGCTTGATTATGATCCATTTTCCATTGTTCCGACCCGTGATGAAAATGGACATGGCACTATGCTTGCCGGTATTGCTGCCGGATCCTCTGATTTAGGAGAAGATTTCAGTGGAGTAGCTTCGAAAGCTGAACTGGTGATCGTTAAACTAAAGCAGGCCAAATCATACAACCGCCAGATTTTTTGCGTGGGAAATGATATCGAATGCTATCTCGAAACCGATATCATGCTTGGTATTAAATATCTTCATTCCGTGGCATTAAAGCTGGACCGTCCTCTGGTTATGTGCATTGGAATGGGGACCAGCCAGGGAGACCACAGTGGACAGGGGATTCTTTCTACCTATTTAAATAATCTGGCCTCCTTTCATGGCATATCTATAAGTATTGCTGCCGGAAATGAGGGCGGTAACCGCAGACATTATTATGGAGTGTTTGATACTCTGGATTATAGTAAAAATTTTGAACTGCGTGTTGATCCATCAGATCCGGATTTCTTTTTTGAATTGTGGAATCATTCACCATACCGGTTAGCTATCTCCATTACAACGCCTATGGGTGAGAGTACTCACATCATCCAACCTAAATTTTTTGAATGCCGAGAGTTTAAATTTATTTATGGATCCACCATTTTATACATCAATAATATTATTCTGGAGGAAAAGAGCGGCATACAGCTTATATTAGTCCGTTTTAAACAGGCCGTAAATGGCTTATGGCAAATCAAAGTCACAAACCTGGATAAGCGCGCTTCATCCTTTAACGTATGGCTGCCTTCCGGTCCAATTATAACAACTAATACATACTTTCTCGAGTCAACACCGGATATTACCATTACAGGCCCGGGAAACACCAGTAATCCGGTTACTGTAGCTGCGTATAATCAATTTGATGACAGCATCCTCATTGAATCAAGCAGAGGCTTTTCTGCATCTGGGGGTTTCCTTCCCGATCTTGCCGCTCCCGGATATAAGCTTACATGCCCATTACCCTCCAAAGGTTATGGAAGCGCTACCGGCACCGGAGCCGCCGCCGCACACGTTGCCGGAATACTGGCCATGATCATGGAATGGGCGATTCTCCGTGGCAATTATACTACGATTACGGGAAAAAACATTAATAATCTGTTGATTATGGGGGCCTACCGAAGCAATTATCTTACATATCCAAATCCAATATGGGGCTATGGTCAAGTAAATGTGTTAGGAATCTTTAGTCAACTGAGCCCTTAAATAAACAGTTATTATCGAGTCATATTTTCCAATTATATGCAATGTGAATCTATGCAGGCCGTCGCTGGTTTGATCAAGGGATCCGTAGGGAAACATATGAGTGGACATGAATTCCCCAAAATATATTTTCCTAAAGTGATTCCCCCTCTGCCATAAAAGCAAGTTGACATAGGCTCACGGAAATAAGCAATAATATGAGGTTACTCCTCCCAGGCGCCATTTACATAGTCATGCAGAAATTGCACCAGAAACTCCAAATCGTGAATGCTGTAGCGTTTAAAATATCCGATTATTTTCTGCTCCATTCGCTGATGCATTTTTCCATGGAGTACATACAATTCCATGCCGGCAGGTGTCAATTGAAACACGCTTTCTTTTTTATTGTCCGGTATATTGTTTTTCGTGATGAGATGATAAGAAAGCAGTTTACTGATATTTTTTGATACTGTACCTTTAGGGATATCAGTTTTTTGAGAGATGGCGGTGCTGTTAATTGGCTCATTGCGCCCAGTCGGTTTTATTTCCGTATTTAACGGAATCCGCCGGATATTGCAGGACTTCTCTACGATGCAAACGGTTCTTATTTCAGCACACTGATCGCTATGCTTGGTGCGGTTATAGTTGGAATT
>NZ_DAMAUN010000112.1:0-16658 GCF_032078915.1 Lacrimispora sp.
ATGCCTTAATACCAAAAGAACATGGGTAGGAAAGTGAAAAACAGGTGGTTGTATGATTAAGAGAAATAAGCAGCCGGAGGAATCTGGAAGCTGGATGGATACATATGGGGACATGGTTACTTTGCTGCTGTGTTTTTTCGTTCTTCTGTATTCCATGTCGTCCATGGATCAGAGCAAATGGAAGAAATTAGTACAGAGCTTTAATCCTAGTGCTCTGGAAAGCATAGAGTCCATTGTCAATGAAGACGAGGGGGAATTCCGTGGAGACCCGGCAAAAGAAGAGGTCACGGATTTTGACGCATTGTATACGGCTCTGAAACATGTGGTTCAAGAGAGAGGAATGCAGGATTCCGTAGAAATTACCCGCGGAGACGGTTTTACGTTTATTTCATTCCGCGACAAAGTGTTTTTTGATGGGGACAGTTCTGTACTTCGTCAGGAGGGAAAGGACGTCCTTGAACAGTTTGCCTCTGCTATGCTACAGGTGGATTCTTCCATAAAAGAAGTGCAGGTATTGGGTCACACCTCCCAGGGAGATCCAAACAGGCCAAACAATATCCGCAATGACAGGATGCTTTCTGCACAGCGTTCCGCAGAGGTTGTTATTTTTCTCCAAAGCAGACATGCTGTTTCACCGGAAAAACTGGTGGGCGCCAGCTATGGTCAGTTCCGTCCCGTTGCGCCTTTTGATACGGAAGATGGGAGGGCGCAGAACCGCCGCGTGGAAATATTGATAACCAAGAATGATACGGTAGAAAAATCCCTGGAAGAGTATTACAACCAGATATATCAGGATTATCAGAACGTGCCGGGCAATTAAAAAATGAAGCGGGAGTGAAACAAATGGCTGAAGTATTATCCCAAAATCAAATTGATGCGCTGCTCAATTCCCTGCAGGGAACAAATGAGCTGGGCCAGGAGATTGAAAGAATTGAAGATGAATTAAAATATAGGAAATATGATTTTTACAGTCCGAAAAAATTTACAAAGGACAGGCTTAAAGTTTTAGGCAGTATATTCGACAATTATTCCAGGATCGCAGGTTCCCAGATAAATAGTCTGTTTAGGACTTCCAGTGAACTGTCAGTCGTTACGGTAGAGGAACAGCGGTATTATGAATTCAGTAACGCCCTCAGTGATAATGATGTCCTTACCCTTGTCAATGTGTCTTTGCCGGATCATTCCAAGAATCCGCCTCTATTAATCAATGCAAGCATGCCATTAATGCTTAGTTTAATCGACCGCATGCTGGGGGGCTTGGGGAAAGAAACCAGTGTTGGCCTGTCTTATTCCTATACGGAAATAGAGATGGCTCTATACCGCAGAGTGATCCAATATGTGATAGCGCCATTAAAGGATTCCTGGTCAAGTTACATTAATCTTAACTTTGAGCTGGAGAGGTTGGAAGAAAACCCCAGCATGTTTCAGGAAATCGGTGTGGATGAAACCATAGTAATCATCGTCATTGATGTGGAAATGGAAGGCTGCTCCGGGAGACTAAGTCTCTGTATCCCAGGAAACCTCCTGATAAACACATTCAGTATTATAGACAGGCGAAGAGCCAGTGCTATGGGAGATGAAGAAAATAGTCAGGATACAAAACTTGAAATCCTAAACAACATCAGGGCCTCTGACTTAATGGTTCGTGCTAAGGTAGGAGAATCTGTCATTACTCTGGATGATGTTTATAATCTTCATGTGGGAGATGTCATCAACTTAGGAACACCTAAGGAATCCGACATCAAGCTGTATGTGGAAGACCAGCCATGGTTTAAGGGACAGCTAGGTGTTCACAAAAGGAATACTGCAGTCCGGATTGAAGGTCTTGTAGAAGAAGGAAATTACCAGGCTGGTGAAAACTGAGTCAGGGATTATATAAAGAATTAAGGATAATAAAGGAGATGCAAAAGAATGGCGAAAATATTATTAGTAGATGATGCGGCGTTTATGAGAATGATGATTAAGGATACGTTGTCTAAAAACGGATACACCGATTTATACGAGGCGTCTGACGGAGCTCAGGCTGTGCAGATGTTTTCTGAAATCTCCCCGGATCTTGTGATCATGGACATTACAATGCCTAACATGGATGGTCTGGAAGCGTTAAAATTAATAAAAGCGAAATCCCCGGATGCAGCGGTTGTTATGTGCTCTGCCATGGGACAGGAGAGCATGGTAATCGAAGCGATCAAATCAGGAGCCAAAGATTTTATTGTAAAGCCCTTTAAACCGGACAGGATTCTTAAAACTGTCACTGGCATTATCGGTTAGTTTTACCGTAGAGGAGGGGTCAAATGTCATTTTTAAGTTCCATGAACATTAGTGCGTCGGCAATGACCGCCCAGCGACTTCGACTGGATATTGCATCGGAGAACATTGCTAATATTGATACGACGAGGACAGAAGCAGGCGGACCATACCAGAGAAAAATGGTAGTACTTGAATCCAGGAATGAAAATAACTTCCGAAGAATTATGATGAATGCAGCCGGCATAAGCAGGCAGCAGAGCACAGGCGGCGTCAAGGTCTCACAGATAGTGCAAGACACCAGTCCCTATAAGTCCGTTTACAATCCGGAACATCCGGATGCGGATGAAAACGGCTATGTGCAGATGCCTAATGTGGATTTGCTAAAAGAAACAGTAGACAGTATGTCTGCATACCGGTCCTATGAGGCCAACATAACAGCATTTAATGCCATAAAGATGATGGCCTCCAAGGCATTGGAAATTGGAAAGTAAAGCGTGACTTGGCATAGAGGGCTAATGAGTATAAAGGGAGAAAAGTTGTATGGATTCAAAGAATTTTAGCGCATTTGAAATTGATGCCATAGGTGAAATACTGAATATAAGCCTTGGTGCCTCGGCCACTGCAGTATCTACCATGCTCAATGCCAGAGTTGACATAACCACACCGGTGGTAAAGGTTTTGTCAAAGGAAGAATTTGAAATTTCCAACCTGGAACCGGCAGTAGGGGTGGAGATTACATATATTGCAGGACTTAGCGGAAGCAACATTATGCTTTTAAAGAGGCATGACGTAAAAGTGATTGTAGATATGCTCATGGGCATGGAAACGCCAGAGGAAGAATTTGAATTAAATGAACTGAACATCAGCGCAATCTGTGAAGTTATGAATCAGATGATGGGGTCTTCTGCAACGGCACTTTCCGAGTTTTTAGGCAGGGTAGTTAATATTTCGACACCCAGTTCTTTTGAGATCAGTGATGTGGATGATTTCAAGGAAAAGTATTATGACAAGGATGAATACATGGTTGTTGTCGGATTTACTTTAAAAATTGCGGACCAGTTGGAAAGTGAATTTATTAACGTAATGTCTCCTGATCTTGCAAAAGAACTGGTTAGAGGATTTTTACCCCTGGAAATGCTGGGACCAATTTCGGAGCCTGAACCAATTCCGGAACCGGTGCAAATTCCGAAACCAGTCATAGAGACGAAAACGGAATTAAGAGAACCGGCTTCAGGCGGAATCTTATCTCAGGAAGAGATTGAAAAGTTGTTGTCAGGCAGCTTTGTAGGCGAGGAGCCAATAAATGCTGAACCGCCTGCCGACAGAGAGACGGCCGGGGGAAGTCAGGAAATACCGCAGATGACAGGAGATAACCAGATGGCAGTACAGCAGATGATGGATCAAATACAGACGCAGCAGCAGATGATGAGTCAAATGCAGCAGATGATATCACAACTGCAAAGCGAACAGCAAAATATGAGAAAAACAGGGTCTCCGGAACCTAAGACCATAAATGTGAAACCTATCCCTCAAAATAGCTTAAAAGACGGAGATATTCGGTTTGAAGAGCAAGAGGAAAACCGGGAACTGATTATGGGAGTGCCCCTTGAGGTGTCTGTTGAAATTGGCAGAACCAGAAAGCTGGTAAAGGAGATTCTTGAATTTACCAAAGGGTCCCTTGTTATCCTTGACAAGCTGGCAGGGGAGCAGGTTGATTTATATGTAAATGGCCGCTGCATTGCGAAAGGCGATGTTGTGGTCGTAGATGATAATTTTGGCATCCGTATTACAGAGATTACTAAAAAGAATGGAGAATAGAGAGGAAGTGGCTGCATTTGAATAGCGTGATTAGTCTGTTTTCAGCGCTGCTCCTTACCGTTGTAATTCTGTATTTGAGTTATGTATTTACCAGAAGCCTTGGAAAAGGAGTCGGGCTAAAGCGGGGAGGAACCTGTATGCAGATGTTGGACAGGCTTCCCCTGGGGCAGGATAAAGCAGTAGCGATCGTACGTGTAGGGAATCACTATTATCTTATCGGCATTGCTTCTTCTCAGATAACCCTTCTTTCTGAACTTTCGGAGGAAGACATTCCGGAGGGAGGGGCTTCCCAGACCCAATTTACAGGTGCTGAAGGGTATGAAAGCTTTAAAAAATTATTAAAAAAATATACAGACAGACACAGGGATGATGTGTAAGGAGGAACCATGAATACAGATGCCTTGATTAATATTAATGGCGGCCGGGTGCCGACTCTGGAGCTTTTCCTCATTTTGACCATCATTTCCCTGCTGCCATCGATCCTGGTGATGATGACTTCCTTTACAAGGATTATCATTGTCTTATCTTTTACCAGAAATGCCTTGGGAGTTCAGCAGAGTCCTCCCAATATGGTGCTGGTTGGAATTGCATTATTTCTAACACTGTTCATTATGGATCCAGTGTTAAAGGATGTGAACACCAATGCTTACCAACCTTATGTCAGGGAGGAGATAAACCAGCAGGAGGCACTTAACCGGGCGACGGTTCCCATGAAACGGTTTATGCTCAAGCAGACGAAGACGGACACTTTGAATGTGTTTATAGATTTGTCCAAAACCGATAAGCCGGAGAACATTGAGGAACTTCCTATGACAGTAATAATTCCATCTTTTATGACATCAGAGCTGGAGCGGGCCTTTACGGCGGGATTTATGATTTATCTGCCGTTTTTACTGGTTGATATCATTGTGTCCAGCACTTTGATGTCCATGGGTATGGTCATGCTGCCGCCGGCTATGATTTCCCTTCCATTTAAATTACTGTTGTTTGTAACTGTTAATGGCTGGGAGCTGCTGTTTTCTAATTTAGTTAACAGCTTCCATTACTGACAGGACTTTCAACCTAGAATTAGTCAACAGCGTGCCCCGCTTTATCGGGCATCAATTGGATATGCAGGCATATCCGCTTGATTCATCAGGAGGCAAAATATGACGGATGTAGCAGTGAACGGCCTAATGTATGAGTTATTCGGTTTGGTGGTTAAAATGGCTGGTCCCGTGCTGATCGTCAGCATGATCATCGGTATCATAATTTCCATAATACAGGCAGCAACCCAGATCCATGAACAAACCATTACCTTTGTTCCGAAGCTGATTGTTATTGGCCTGATGCTTTTGATGATGGGTGATCATATGATGACCACACTCAGTGATTTTACTATCAATATTTTTAATACCATGCTCAGATGAGAGGGGCAGGATGCGCCTTACAGGTGTTCCATGATGCCCAAAAGACATGGACAAAGAAGAGGAAACACCCTACGGGTATACCTTTATGTCCAAAAAGCTTGGACAGTAATGATGAAAGGAAGATTTAGATGCCGGAAATAGGACAGATGATGCTGTTTTCCCTTATTTTTATGAGAATGTCAGGATTTATTCTTTTGAACCCTATTTGGGGCAGAAGAAATGTTCCGGCACAGGTCAAGGGCGGCATGATCATGGTATTTACGCTGCTTATTTATTCTTTTTCCTCGGCCCAGGTGCCCGAGCCTGTGAATTCCATTGAATTTGCAGTGCTTCTTTTAAAAGAATTTGCTGTAGGGTTCGCCATTGGCTTTGTTATGGAATTATTTCTTATGGTCATTACCTTTGCGGGGACAATTATGGATTTTCAGATGGGATTGTCCATGGCAATGATCTATGACCCTCAGACTAACGCTCAGATTGCTCTTACGGGAACGCTTTATCAGGCGTATTTTATACTGTTGTTCTTTGCGGTGGATGGCCATCTGGCATTGTTTCGGCTTCTTATAAAGTCAGCAGAAATAGTTCCTTACGGACAGGTCGTGTTGGGAAGCCGCGCGGCGTGGGCAATGCTGGAGATTTTTATTCAGTGTATTACTATGGCTGTAAAGTTTGCATTTCCTTTAATTGCCATTGAATTTTTAACAGAGATTGCAGTCGGGGTTTTAATGAAAATAATTCCCCAAATCAATGTGTTTGTTGTAAACATACAGGCTAAGATCGCAATTGGTTTCATAATGCTGATTTTTCTGTTTTCTCCTATGACGGATTATGTAGGCGGTGTGATAAGCCAGATGCTTTTAACGGTTCAGGATATAATCAGACTTTTATAAATGCAAAGGATGTGATGAACGGCAATGCAGGATCCTTCAAAAACCGAAAAGGCCACACCGAAAAAACGGCGGGATGAACGAAAAAAGGGTCATGTTGCCATAAGTAAGGATGTGGTTATGATAGCTTCCCTTCTTGGGACCTTCGCGCTGCTGAAAGTTTTATTTCCTTTCATGTACCGGACCATTCGGGATTATATGATAAAATATTTGAGCCTGGCTCCCGGGGTAGAGAATCTGTCTGATTATTCCACCAGAATTTCTGGAGATACAGCGTGGACGATTTTAAAAGCAGCTCTCCCCATTCTCTTGGCAGGAATCGCGCTGTCTGTACTAGGCACTGGGGTACAAACAAAATTTTTGTTTTCTAAAAGCAATTTAGCCCCTAAGTTCAGCAGACTCAATCCCATTCAGGGAATTAAAAATATACTGTCTCTAAAAAGCCTGATAGAACTTTTAAAAAACATTCTGAAGATTACCATACTTGGAATCATCCTGTATCAAATCATAAAAGGGGATTTAACGCCTATAGCAAGAACCATTGATATGGACTTAAAGGATTCTTCTGTGTACGTGTTGAATGCCATCATGGATATGGTCTTTAGGGTTTCTCTTGTGTTCCTGGCTGTTGCTGGTTTTGACTTTTTTTATCAGCGTTGGGAATATGAACGCCAGATCAGAATGTCAAAACAGGAATTAAAAGAGGAATTCAAGCAGACAGAAGGAAATCCCGAGATTAAGGGGCGTATCCGCAGTCTTCAAAGAGAAAGGGCCCGTTCGAGAATGATGCAGTCGGTACCTGAAGCGGACGTAATCATACGTAACCCTACCCATTTTGCGGTGGCTCTTCGATATGACATAGAGAAGGATAATGCTCCCGTTCTGTTGGCTAAGGGCCAGGATGAACTTGCCTTGAGGATTGTGGCAAAGGGTGAGGAACATGGGGTATATGTAATTGAGAATAAGCCTTTGGCAAGAGGTATCTATGCCGCTACCCAGGTGGGGGCCGAGATTCCTTCGGAATACTACGGTATGGTCGCTGAAATTCTGGTGTATGTATACCGCATGAATAACAAGATCATAGAATAAAGAAAAACAGCAGAGAAACTGAAAGAAATGGTGTAAAAGAATGAAGACTTTACTGAAAAATTCTGTAGTAGTATTTGTCATTATGATCGTACTTCTATTGATTATTCCATTACCTCCGTTTTTAGTGGATGTAATGATTATTATAAATATTTCCCTTTCCATGATTATCTTACTGATAACCATGAACATAAAAGAACCTTTGGAATTTTCTATTTTCCCGGCCCTGCTTTTGGTGACCACCTTACTGCGTCTTGGGCTGAATGTGTCTTCAACGAGAAATATTTTGTCCAATCAGGGGTCTTCAGGTCAAGTGATCAAAGCCTTCGGTGATTTCGTATTACAGGGAAATGTTGTTGTCGGTTTTATCATATTCCTTATTATCGTTCTGGTAAACTTCCTGGTTATTACAAAAGGAACGGAACGTGTATCAGAAGTTGCAGCCAGGTTTACCTTAGATGCCATGCCAGGTAAACAGATGGCCATTGACGCGGATTTAAGCTCCGGTCTGATCAATGAGCAGGAAGCAAAGATGAGACGGTATAAGGTTCAGAAGGAAGCAGATTTCTATGGAGCCATGGATGGTGCCACGAAGTTTGTAAAGGGAGATGCTATCATGTCCCTGATCACCACTGCCATTAACTTTATTGGCGGTGCCATTATCGGCATGGTGCAATCAAATCTGGAGTTTGGACAGGTGATGTCCATTTATTCTATAGCCACGGTGGGTGATGGGCTTGTTTCCCAGGTTCCGGCTCTTCTGATCGCTACGGCCACCGGTATGGTGGTAACCAGAGCCGTATCGGAAGGCACATTAAATGACGACATATCCGGTCAGTTTATGGCACAGCCCAGGGCTATTATGCTAACTGGTTTTGTTATGATCGTATTAATGCTGGTACCTGGAATGCCCAAGATTCAGTTGGCGGTTATGGCAGCGGTGCTTATTATAGCCGGTTATCGGTTAGGGAATAAGGTTCGTCTGTCAGCCTCCGGACTTCAGGAAACGGCGTTAGCCATGGCTGCGCCCGAAGAAGCAGCACAGGGAGCTTCCGACGAAGAGTCCTACTACCGGGATGTGAACAATGTTTACGCTCTTATTAACGTAGAACCTATTGAGATGGAATTTGGCTATAGTCTGATTCCGCTGATCGACGAGAGCAGCGGTGGAAAGATGATTAACCGGATCGTTATTTTCAGAAGACAATATGCACAGGACATGGGACTTGTCATTCCTTCTGTCAGGCTTAGAGACAGTTCCAGTTTAAATACCAATCAGTATGTCATAAAGATCAGAGGGGAAGAGGTGTCCAGGGGAGAAATTCTGGTAGATTATTATCTGGCACTGGAACCACCCGCTCTTTCTGGTGAAGTTGATGGAATTGAAACTGTGGAGCCAGCTTATGGCATTCCCAGTAAATGGATCAGGCCTGAAAATAAGGAAATGGCGGAAATTTACGGCTATACGGTAATTGATCCACTTTCTGTTATGCTGACTCATTTGTCTGAAACCATCAGGCAGCACGCTTATGAGCTGTTAGGACGGCAGGAAGTTATGCAGTTATTGGAAAACGTTAAAAAGCACTCTCCGGAGCTGGTGGACGAACTATTTCCGAACCAGTTTACATATGGCAGCATTCAGAAAATTCTCATTAACCTTTTGAAGGAAGGGGTACCAGTCAAAGACATGGAAACGATTCTGGCAACTATAGCAGATTCTCTTCCAACTACCAGGGATATGGATGTGATTACAGAAAACATCAGAATTGCTTTAAAGAGGACCATAACCAGAATGTTCTGCGAAGGAGGACAGATGAAGGTACTCACCCTGGATGCTGAGCTGGAGAAAAACATTATAGGCAGTATGGCAAAAGGAGAACAAGGCATCTATCTGGCTTTAAGCCCGGATGTGATGCAGTCTGTGATTGGACAGGTGGGAGAACAGATGAAGAAATTTGCGGATTTGGAGCAGAAGCCTGTGATTCTTACAAGCCAGGTTGTAAGGCTCTATTTCTACCGATTGATTGAGCAGTTTTATCCTAATGCATATGTCCTTTCCTTTAATGAGATTGCAAATAATATTCAGATTCAGGCAATCGGGAATATTACCCTTTGACCGGATTTTGTTACAGAAAGGCAGTGTTAGTCGGAATGGAACAGGATTTAAGCCAATATACCAATGAAGATTTATTAATTAAATACAAGCGAACAAAAGACATCAGGGTCAAGCATGAACTTGTGATGCGGTATATAAATATGGTCAGGAACATATCACTCCAAATGCGAGATGTATATTTAAGCTTTGCACAGGTGGAGGATATTGTCAATGAAGGCGTATTAACGATTATGAACGGAATCGAAAAGTTTGAACCGGAATTAAATGTAAAGTTTGAAACTTATATTTCCAAGCGGATTCGTGGAATGGTTATTGATATGGCGCGAAAACAGGACTGGATTCCCAGAAGCGTAAGAAAAAATGCTAAGGTCATGGACAATGCGGTCGTAGAATTGTGTAACCGTCTGGGGCGTTTTCCTACTTCAAAGGAAACGGCGGATTACATGGACATCACCATGGAAAAATACCAGGAAACTCTAGGCAAGACGAATGTTTACAGCATCATTTCCCTGGACATGGTCCTGGAGGCGGGAAGTGAAGAGAAAAAGTCAATGCAGCTTCCGTCAATGAACGAACATGACCAGCCTGAGAATCATTATCTCCAGAAGGAATTTAAGGAAATTTTGGTTTCTGCCATAAATGATTTAAAAGAAAATGAACAAAAGGTTATTTCATTGTACTATATGGACGAATTAAATATGAGGGAGATTGCACAGATCATGAAGGTCAGTGAGCCAAGGATCTCCCAGATTCATTCCAATGCGCTTCAAAAGCTCAGATTGAATCTGACTAATTTCATAAATGAGTAGTACGAAGGGAGAAAAGAAATGTTTCAAGGATTCTACAATCTGGCATCAGGAATGCTGTATCAGACCAGGAACTTAAATGTAATCGGAAATAATATGGTCAATAGTGCAACACCGGGGTTTAAGCCTGACCGCATGGTCAGCACAACGTTTCGGGATGAAATGCTTTACCGTAGCGGAAATCGTGACAAAAGCAATCCTGTTCAGATTGGGTCCGTATCAATGATACGTGCTTCCAGAAGTACAGTGACCAGCCATAATCAGGGGGCGGTGGAGGAAACTGGAGGAAACCTGGATTTTGCTTTGACAAAACCAGGATTCTTTGCCATTCAGGATACTGCAGGAAATCAGGTTTATACCAGAAACGGATCTTTTACGATTGATGATGAAGGATACCTTACTTCACCTTCCAGGGGCAGGGTGCTTGGGGAAGATGGAGCCCCCATTGAGCTTCCTTCAGACCATATTACAGTGGATCAGTTAGGCAATATTTATGAAATGCCCATAAAAGGATTGAAAAACGGAGAGGACGACGGGAATACAGAGGAACAGGAACCAGTCCTCTTAGGAAAAATCCGTGTTGTGGACTTTGATGATTACTCCCAGCTTGTAAAAGGAGATAATGGCGTCTTTACCACGACAGCAGCCGGGAATGTTGTGGATGGAGGAATCCAGTGGAAGTCACTGGAACGGTCCAATATTGACCCTATAGATGAGATGACTCAGATGATCACCAGCCAAAGGGCAACTCAAAGTGCTGCCCAGGTACTTCGGATATATGACCAGCTCATGGGCAAGGTAGCCAGTGAGATAGGCAGAGTGTAAGGGGGAAGAATAGATGAACCAGTCTTTTTATATTGGAGCTTTGGGAGCTTTAAATCAGCAGACAAAGCTTAATGTGGTATCCAATAATATTGCTAATGTAAATACAACAGGCTTTAAACCTCAATACAGTGTGTTTTCAGATCTTATTTATGCCCATACGAGGAGTGCTCAGGGCGGCAGTGCGGCGCAGACAGGCAGCGGAACCAGGGTAGATCTTTTAAAGTCCGATATGACCGAAATGCCTTATAAAGAAACGGGAATTGAGAATGACCACGCCATAGAGGGAGAAGGCTTTTTCATGTTAAAGGACCCGGTTACAGGGGCCATTACCTATTCCAGGGACGGACACTTTCAGCTTTCCATGATGGGAGACAATTATTATCTGGTGAATTCTTCAGGAAAGAGAGTCTTAAACATGGACCAGCAAGAAATTACCTATCCTGTCAAACCGGCTGTTTATCCCGGTTCAGAAGAGGAAATTGAGGAAGAGGAAGAAGAGCTGGAAGAAGATGAGCATGATCCGAAAGCCATAGGTGTATATACCTTTGCAAGAAGAGACGGAATTTCCGACATAGGAAATAATGAATACGCTGTAACGGATAAAAACGGAGCTCCCATTCTGCTTGAAAATGCAAAGGTAGTCAAAGGCGCAGAGGAAGTGTCGGGCACAGACTTTGCCAAAGAGATGACCAGAATGATGGAGGCCCAGAGAGCTTATTCTTACTCTCTAAAAATGGTACAGACCTCCGATGAGGTTGAAACAACTATAAATACACTTCGGCAAAGCTGAGAATAACCGGTAAGGAAGGAGGGTGATATCGTGAAGATAACACGTTACGATGAAATGAGTGGATTAGGGCTGGACCTAATCCGGGAGATAGGCAGCATAGGCACAGGAAATTCAGCCACAGCGCTTTCCTCCATGTTAGGAAAGACCGTGCGCATGACTCTTCCGGATGTACAGATTCTCGATTATAACGATGCCATTAGTTTCTTGGGAGACCCGGAAGAAATTGTGGCGGCTATATTGGTAAAGATGTCTGGAGAGATCAACGGACTAATGCTGTTTGTCCTGAAGCTGGATTTTATCAACCAGGTCTTATCCAGTCTTATGCAGGAGGAAATTGAAGACTATTACCAGTTAAATGTTTTGGAAACCTCTGCACTTGAAGAGGTAGGAAATATTATCATATCTTCTTACGTCAATGCCATCTCCTCCCTCAGTGACGTCTCCATTAGTTTGTCTGTTCCTGATACAGCGATCAATATGCTGGGCGGAATATTAAGCGTGCCCATGGTGGAGTTTGGCTATCAGACGGATAAAATGATGATGATCAGCGGTCAGTTTATCATAGGGGGCAAGGTGCTCCATAGTGATCTTCTAATGATGCCGGAGATTCAATCATTGAACTTTTTAATGGAAAAGCTGGGGATAATCAATGGATAAAAATCTGACGGTTGGAATCGCAGACATGAAGTTTGCCAGGCAGGAGGGAATTTTGATCACTTATGCCCTTGGTTCCTGCATTGGGATTAGTTTGTATGACCCAATGATTAAGCTGGGAGCTTTGGTACATATTATGCTTCCGGAGGTATTCGGTTCAGGTGATGGGAATATATTTAAGTACGCAGATACCGGACTGGCTGAAACGCTGCGCAAGATAGAGATCATGGGAGCGAGAAAGCCCAGATTGATTGCTAAGATTGCCGGAGGAGCCAAGATGTTTGAATTACAGGGAAACAGTACTCTTGGTAATATCGGCGCCCGCAATATTATCAGCGTGAAACAGATTCTTCGCTCAGAGGGGATCCGCCTTGCGGCCGAGGATGTGGGAGAAAACTACGCACGGACCATGACCTTTGATGTCAGTACGGGAGGAGTCAGAATAAGGACTTACGGTAGAGCGGAAATTGATTTGTAAACATTATGAACCGGAGGAATTATGCCGATATTTTATTAGGCAGATGTTTTTGCCGGATTATATTGAGATAAAGGAGAAGAAGTATGGCAGAAACAGAGATTTTGTTAGAGTCAGGTACCAATGAGATCGAAATAATGGAATTTACCATTTACGGTGAATTGTATGGCATTAACGTGGCAAAAGTACGTGAAATCATGATGTCAGATAAAGTAAAGCCCATTCCTCATGCTCACCCTTCTGTGGAGGGAATATTCAAGCCCAGAGATATCCTTCTTACTGTAATTGACCTTCCTCACTATTTGACAGGAAGCAAAACAGAGCAGCAGCCGAAAGATTTATTCATTATTACGAACTTTAATAAGCTGCATATTGCGTTCCGTGTTCACAGCGTGGTGGGAATAAGCCGCATTTCATGGAAGGATATACAGAAGCCGGACAATACCATCAGCCGGGGGGAGGAAGGCGTGGCAACAGGCATTGCCCAGTGTGGGGAGGATTTGGTGACAATCCTGGATTTCGAAAAAATCGTAGCGGAAATTGCCCCGGAAACAGGGATTCAGTTGAATGAGATTAATAAATTTGAAGACAGGGAAAAAAATGGAAGCCCAATTCTGATTGCAGAAGATTCCATATTGTTAACCAGGATGATAGAAGCCTCACTTAGGAAGGCAGGCTACCATAACTTGACTTTTAAGAATAACGGGCAGGAAGCATGGGACTATTTAAATCAGATTCGGAATGATTCGGACTTTGCTAATAAAATAAGCCTGATTATTACAGATATTGAAATGCCGGAAATGGATGGCCACCACCTGACAAAGCTGGTGAAGGCTGATAAAGCGTTACAGCACATTCCGATTGTTATTTTTTCTTCAATGATCAATCAGGAATTAATGATCAAAGGAAAGCAGCTGGGCGCAGATGAGCAGTTGTCCAAACCGGAAATCGGACATCTGGTGGAAGTGATTGACCATTTGCTTCAAAGGAGGTAAAACAATGGATAGATATGTCACCCGGCAGCCTATTAAGGCACTTAAGGAGGACAGGATCATTGGCTACGAGGTGCTGTTTCAAAAGGATTATGACGCCCTCTATAATAGTACCGATGTGGCGGCGGCAGATACCATAGCAGGTTTTCTTATGCAGAACACGGAAAGGATTTTCCAGGATAAACTTACATTTGTAACATTTACTCCTTCTTTATTGTTCCGGAATATGCCGAAAATTTTTGATAAGGATAAATTAATCATTCAAATTGAAGATCATGTGATGATCCATCCCTTATCGCCCGCTATCATAAAAAGATACCGCACGGAAGGTTATATATTTGCAATCAATGATTTCCAGTTTTCTCCCAAGTATTTTACCATGCTGGATTATGTTACCTACATAAAAGTGGATATCAGCAATAAGCACGATGGAAGAGAACGGGTTTCCTTAAATAATCTTATCAACACCATGAAGGGCTTTGATAAGAAATGCATCGCAACCGGTGTTAATACCAAAGAGGACTATGAGCTTGCCATGGAAGTCGGCGCTGACTATGCGGAAGGCAGTTATGTCGCGGAAGCTATGGCCAGGAAAGTAAAACGGATGGAATTCCTGGAAGGGAACTTCTTCCAGCTTGTTGTGGAAGTATCGAAAGACGAACCGGATATTGAACAGATCGAAAAGGTTATAAGCCATGATGCAGCATTAAGTTATGCTCTTCTTAAAATTGTAAATTCTGCTTATTTTGCTTTGCGCAGACGAGTCTCCTCCATCCGCCAGGCTCTGGTTACCATGGGGATCAGTCAGTTAAAGCAATGGGTATACCTTTTAAGCTTTAACAATGATTTTGAAATTGATGAGTCCCGTGAGGCCATGTTGAAGCTGTCCTTTCTTCGGGCTAATTACGCTATGGTCCTTTCTGACCATATCAAGGACCTGCCCATTATCCGATCAGAGGTTTATATGATGGGAATGTTCTCTACCTTGCAGTATATGATTGATGCGCCATTGGATGAAATTCTGGAAGAAGTACCTGTAGCCCAGGAGATCAAGGATGCGCTGCTTAAGCAGGAAGGAATATGCGGATCGCTCTATAAACTCATTCTTAGCTATGAAAATGCAGACTGGAAAGCTGTAAAATCTCTATCAAATGAATTAGGTATCCCTTCTTCTCTTCTGGCACAAACCTACATGGATTGTGTAGAAACGGTAAATGAGATATGGGAAGGGGTTGTAAGCAACGTAGACAGGGAAACAGAGAACATAATGAAAGAAGCCCACACCTAATGGTGTGGGTTTTCTTTTACAGCAGAACATGCTTTGGTCAATTCCACAACTATTTGCTGAGAATATCGGGTGGAATAAAAGTTTAAAAGAGGAGAAGCGGTGGAATTCTCTGCGACTATGTATTTGGGAGGCATATGGGACAGTGCCAGGGCTGTGACATCTGCGGTGCACCGATCACAGTTGCAAACATCGAACTTATCCATGTATTCTGATACCGCATTCTTTACGATGTGTTCCATAACATTCAGATATTGAAATGATGGAATCGATATTTCCGGAGTATCAGGTTCTGTTTCCTGGTCAAGGGAAGGAGTCTCCGGTTCGGGAGCATCTTCCACCCCTTCTGCCTCCTCTAACTGTTCCCTGATCAATTCTGCCACCGGGTCGGGGGCTGAAGAAGACATGTCTATAATGGAAATAGGAGTTGGAGGAGAAGGCGGCTGATTTGAATCCGTAAGTTCCCTGATTATTTCCGTAGAATCGGAGGTTTGCCGGGCTGCAAGATTTTCTCTGGCAGCCTCTTCTTTAGAGGATTCAGCTTCTTCTCCTGCTAACAGATTCATTACATGAGCTGTTTTACTGCTTTTTCTGGCCATAATTAAAACTCCCTTCGGGTAATCAATTTTTACGTTGTTTAATCAATTCCAGAACCTCGGAAATTAACTCCTTGTAGTCCTGGGCCGGATTGGATCTGGGAGCATAATCCAGAAGATTTTCTCCCTGGGCAGGGGCTTCCGCCACGCAGACACTGGATCGAATATGGGTATTAAATACCGTGGAGTTGATCTGCAGTGCGATTTTCTGAGCCATTTCCTTTACCTCTTTGGAAAGGAGGGTTCTGGGATTATATTTGTTAAGCAATATTCCAAGGACAACCAGATCAGGATTGACGGAGGAACGGACGGTGTTGATGGTATCTTTTATCTGGGAGACACCCAAAAGGCTTAGAATTTCCGGAACCATGGGGATGATCAGATAGTCAGCGGCCGCATAAGCATTAATAGTGAGAATATTTAATGCAGGGGGAGTATCGATAATTATGTAATCGTAATATCCGGCCACAGTAGAGAGAATATTTTTCAGGATACATTCCCGTTGCTTACCAGTAAACTCCAGTTCAGCTCCGCTTAACAGGATATTGGAGGCGATTACATCGCAGCGCTTGGTAGACTGAATGGCCTCCTGCAGAGAAGCGGTCCCTTTTAAAACTTCGTAAATAGTTGCGCCGGATTCGATCTGCAGTCCAAGGCTGAAGCCTAAGT
>NZ_DAMAUN010000113.1:0-16658 GCF_032078915.1 Lacrimispora sp.
TTTAATTTCGCCTGGGCTTTGTCATAGGTGGTTTGAACCCGTTGTTCAGCTTCTTCTGTCTTGTCTTCCTCGGCTTTGCCCGGTTCTTCCTTCGTTACTTCTGTCTTGTCTTCCTTTATTTCCGCAGCCTCTTCCTCTGCCTTAAGGGATTCGGAAGCACTCTTTCCTTCCATACCTTCTTCCGGATCAAAGAATTCGACCATGAACGTCAATGTCTCATAGCCATTCACCTCAATAACTACTTCGTTTTCTTCTTCTGTAAAGCCATCTGTCGTAAAGTCAAGATACTTTACAACTCCATAGGAAATATCATTCGATACTTTAAAATCATTTTGCCTGGAAGTAGATAACGATATGGCCTTTTTATACGGAATTCCGTTAACATAAACTGTTTTATCTGCATTTAAATATTCCTTTGTTGCCTTCTCATCTGTTGTATCGAAGGTTACACGGTAATATGCCGGATCCCAGATAGTTCCTTTTACATATTTTGTCGTTTCCACACCAGGAGCTGATTTTTCATTCTCAACCGGTTTCCCTGCAGCTTCCAGAATTTCAAAAGTCAGGGTCTTGGCAGTGTATCCTTCAGCAGTCACTAAAACCGTATAATTCCCGGCCTTCTGAAACAGGTTTTTCTGTAAGGAGAAAGAATAATCTCCTTTTTCATAATTATCCTGGCTGAATAGTCCGCCCTGTTCTTTGGAAAGCACTTTCCTTGTATTATCGTCCGGATCGGTCAGGGTCATCCCCGTTAAATTCTTCACAAAGTCACCGCGAAGCTTCTTCTGGCTTTCATCGTCTTCATCGGCTGCAGCATTGATGTAAACCTTCTGTCCCACGCGGTAAACTGACGTTTCCTCAGCTTCTGCCTTGTCTGGATTATCAGCAAGAGAAAGGTTCAATTTCTCCAATTCCTTAACCACATGTAAAACAACCGTCTGCTCCTTATACCCCTCTGCAACAATGCGCAGCTTGTGCTCTCCTTCCGTAAGCTGCAGCGTACCGCCTCCTGCTCCTTCTGTTTTTGACAGGAGGGTAACG
Source organism: Lacrimispora sp. (assembly GCF_032078915.1). Taxonomy (GTDB): domain Bacteria; phylum Bacillota; class Clostridia; order Lachnospirales; family Lachnospiraceae; genus Lacrimispora. Next base: position 1,042 of record NZ_DAMAUN010000113.1, read on the forward strand.
CTTTCCTTTGCCTCGCTGATCTTATAAGCAGCAATATAATCGTCACTTCTAAGAGCGATTGCAGAATTGTCCAGATAAAGTGCTGTTATTTTGGAAATATAATCCCCATCCTTATCAGAAGTCAGCACCAGATCCTCGCCCAGCTTTCCTTCTGTACCCTTAAGGGCAGGCGCCGTTTTTCCTACTACGGAGATAAGGCTTTCAACTGTTCCTAATTTTCCGTCTTCCAGGACCCGCTTGATCTGGTATGGGCGGTTTCCAGTCTCTCCTCCGGTCTGGGTCTCCTTATATTTATCAAAGGAAAGATATTCTCCTGTCCCCAGCTTCCCATCTTTAACTGCATTTAAATAGTGGGTAAAATCATAAAAAACTTCAGCGTTTTCATCCATAACAGCTTGTGCTTTCTGGTCATACCACCACTGCACGATTGCCTCGCTGTCTTCATTTACATTGTTGATCTCATGTAATATCAATGCGTTCGCCAGCAGATCATGGTCAAATATCAGGAATCCGTTAATTTTTGAACCTCCGGAAGAACCGGAGCCTCCGGAACTGCCGCCATCCGGTATGGAAATCGTAGCGCTGGACATGGCGTCAATGCCGTAAGATTTTGACATTGCATAGATTTTAAGGTCACCTGCCCTGGTCTGGGAATTGCTGCCCACTTCCACTTTCTTAGACATTGTCTGGTAGCCATTTGCATATGCCGTAACCGTATATATGCCGCTTTCATCGGTGATCACATTGTCATCCGTATCTGTACCGCAGATATGAAGCATGGCGCCAATCTCATACCATTGGTTTATTTTTGTAAGAGACTTTACTTTTCCTGACGGCATCGTTAAATCCACCCTGTAAATCGGAGACAGAATCTCTGTTCCAAAGCTTTCTCCATCCGGTCCAACAATATCAAAGGCAAAGTCTTCTCCCTCCTTTGGACTCGGATTCAGAATATTTAAATTCATTACAAAAAGCCTGTTATCCACAAGATGAAGGGGCACGTTCATGGTTGCCTTGCTGTATCCGGAAGACAGGTTCAGCTGATAACGTCCCCTGGTAAAAAGGTTGGACTGGGGCAGCTGGATCGTAATGACTCCTGTTTTTCCATATTCTGTTTCGGTAACAGTTGTAAATACAAGGTTCTTGTTTAAAATAGTGTTCTCAGCATCCATAGCCTTAATGGTTTTCAGCTGGTCAAACCAATTTTCCTGTGCCAGAGTCTTTAAGGACAGCTTAAGCTGGATCCTGCCCTTTCCGTCTTTATCAATCATGGTATCCGGCAGGTAATAATCGGCAGGCACCTCAGGGGAAGCCTGCTGACTCTTTCCGCTTAAATGAAAGGTGGTCTTCTCAGGCCTTACACGCACATTGCCGTCTTTATCGTAATTATCCAGCCAATAGTCAAAGACAGATATAGGTCCGTTGGTCAGGACCGCACTGGGGGCTGAATCAAGGCTGCCTCTCTCCGGCGATTCTGCCATAAAGCCCTTTCCAACCTTCACGCCCTGCTCTTTGCCGTCAGAAATCCTGGTAACAGTGATGGTATTCGGCTTCCATAAGGTCGTCTGCCACTTAACCACAGTTCCGTCATCATCTACGTTTGTGCATACGTCCGTAACATCTGTCCCATCCACATCAATGGTATAATCGTCTATACTTCCTTCCTGGAAAGCAATAACTGCATATTGGATCCAGCCTAAGTCTACCAGCTTTGTCTTTTCTGCATCAACAAAAACATCCTTACCTTCCTGGCTGTTGTTTTCTTCGTTATGATTGCCCTCATTCCCGCCGGGGCTGCCTCCAGGATTCTCATTGCCTGAGGAATTGCCTCCGCCTGAGGAACTGCTTCTTCCAGAAGAACTGCTTCCTCCGCCGGAAGATGCTGTTTTCTTAGTGCTTTCTGCTGCAGGCACTGAGGCTAAGCCTCTGCCGACCTCGTAATGAACAGTTCCGTCTGACTCCGCCCAGCGGCCGTCTCCATTCACAAAATATCCATCCGGGGTTGTCTGGCCTGTAAACATCCTTCCCATGTCTGTTCCGTCAGCAGTATTAAAATAATAACAATAACCGTCAATCCACTGCCACCCGGTCTTCATGGCTCCAAGGGTTCCATCCTTGGCCGTATTAAAAAAGTACCATATTCCGCCGCCATCCTGGTACCAGCCGGAGCGCATCTGGCCCTCTGTACCATCATTGGAAGTGTTCAGATAATATTTCATTCCCTTTTCATCCTGAAACCATCCTGTCATCATGGAACCGTTTTCCGGGTGAATATAATACCAGCCCGATGCCTTTTTAATCCATCCGGCGCTTAAGGTTCCTGAGACATCATAATGTTTCCAGCTTTCATTTTCATATTTCCAGTCGCCCTGTGTATATATGCCCCCCTCTGTGTTTACCTGGGAACTGCCTGTTACGCCAGCCCAGGCTATGCCGAACTGGGAAAGTACACAAGCGGCCGTCAATATTGGTACCACTGCTTTTTGAATCAACTTTTTCTTAACCATTGCATCCTCCTGTTTTTAGTTAGTTAAAACTAACCATTGCCATCTCAGTATATCGGGGAGGTTATCCGTTGTCAATGATGATATGGGCGAATGAATGAGTCTTTTTCTCAATAGTTTTTTATGGATTCCACTTTCGCTGCACTTTACAGTTTTTGTTGATCATAAAGAAGCGGAATCAGGCAGGCCAAATTGCCGCAGGGTTGGAGAAGAATAAATCCAGCCCCTGGCAAGAAAGATCATGCCGGATATTTCCGCTTCCTTAAAGCAGATAGAGAAGGAGTCTATGCCATGTGAGCAGGGAATGCTGCCTGGCAAAAGCTCCTTATATCCATTATGCATTATTGATTTTGCGTTTTACTATCCGTCTTATTCTCAGAAGGACCTCCCGCCGGTCTGCTTGGCCTTGCTTCCCCGCCGCCATCTTCCGGCTTGAAATCGCCTTCCGGCAGTTCTCCGGGCCTCCCCTGTCTTTCACCGGCTCCATTTCCCCCTCTGATTCCGCCTCTGTCCTGTTCCAAAGCTTCTCCTGACTGATTCACAATTCCGGTCACCTGAATTTCCGCCGTATCTTCTCCTGTACGGATCTGATAGGTTTTCCCCGTTTCCAGATCAGGAGAGCTGAAAATCAACACGGAAAATGCCTTATCAGGAGTAACCTTGGCCAGCTGTGTTCCGGAACCGTCTAAAACCTCCACAGCTGTTCCTGCTGCCTGTTTTTCTTCGTAATATTTTACGATAACCGGCTGGCTGGACGTTTCTGAAAATACCTGGAACATCCCGGCATTGCCAACTCCCGTAAATGTTCCGCCTGTGATCGTTCCTGTGCCGTTAAAATCCAGAATTCCATTTCCGCTGCTTTCCGGCCCTTCCACGTAAATGGAGCCGCCTTCTACAAAAAGATCTCCGTTTGAATCAATACCGTCTCCCATGGCCTTTACGCTCAAGCTGCCGCCGGTGATCCGGATGTAAGCGCCCTCTGCCGATGCAAAAAAATCACTCCCGGTAAAGCGGGGCGCGCTGTCTCCCATCTTTCCGGCATTCCCCGAAGAGTCATTGCCGCCTGCCGCATTCAGCCCGTCATCATCGGAAACCACCTTAATTTCCCCTCCCGTTATGTCAATACATAAACCTTCCAGGCCTTCATAGCTTTTGGTGATATCAATGGTTCCGCCTGATATCTCCACCTGGTTATCTCCATGAATGGCATCGTCTCCTGTTGATAAAGCCAGTGTTCCTGATGATATTTTCACATCTTTGTTGCTGTGGACCGCATCATCCACTGAATCCACGGTTATGTCCCCTCCTGCTATTTCCACCAGAGACTCTGCCTTAATACCCTTTTCTCCTGCATTGATGGTAAAATTGCCACCTCCGATTTTTACATATCCTTTTCCCTCATCCGTATCATTGCTGGCCTGAATTCCATCGCCTCCTGAGGTTATGGCAAAGGTCCCATCTGCTATTTCCACGGAATCCTTTCCCTTAATCCCATCATTCACCGAATAAATCACATAGTTGCCGGACTGAATGGTCAAATCGTCTTTTCCCCTGATTCCTTCCTGATAATTTCCGTTGACAGTCAAGGTTCCCCCGCCTTCAAAAACAAGGTCAGCCTTACTGAATATGGCCGCATCCGGTTCATTTTCCCCGGCGGTTGAATAGGAGTAGGCGGAACCGTCTGATAAGGTGTTTTCTGTTCCATCTTCCAGGACAACCGTTAAAAGGCCGCACTGCTTTCCATATACGGGGGAGAAATCCGAACTTGTAATGGAAAAACCGTCCAGGATCACCGTGACCTCATCCTCGGTTCCTGCATCGATCACCACCCTTCCGTCTTCCACAGTGCCGTTAAACCGGTAGGTTCCCGGGTTAGAAATGGTGACCACGTTTTCAGAAGCCTTTGCCCCGCCGCCTGCCACGGTAAATCCCTGTTTTGACCCGGTAATGACGGTTTCTGTCCCGCCGCCATTACTTTCATTTTGGTTAAGTGTATCCCCGCTGTCTTTCTGACAGCCTGTGAGGAATGCCAATCCAATAAATCCTGCTGCTAACAGCGCGCCCCGCTTCACCGGGTGTCCGCATCTTATTTTTTTATTCATTTATTTCCTCCTGAATTTTCTATAATTCCTCTCGGCTCTCCGGAACCCTTCCGCATGTGATGGGCAGATTGCCGTTTCTGCACCGGATCTCGTCCAGCATTTTTTTCTCTTCCTGCTCCGCTTTTAAATCCACCTGAAAACAAAGCTCATAAAGGCTTCCCATATTTACGGTCTTGACCCTGTTCAGCTGTACCCTTCCGGCATACTTTGAAAATATGTCGTCAAAAATTCCGGTATAATCAAGATTTTCCGGTATTGTGATCTTAAGCTCCCGCTTTGTACAGCCTTTCTTTCCAAGGGGCAGAGATACCAGAAGCATCATGGCTCCTCCTATTACTACAGACATCATTACGGCCGCCCCTAAATATCCCATTCCTGCTGCAAGCCCCACCGCCATAGCCAAAAATATACTGCCGATTTCCCTGGAATTTCCCGGCACAGAACGGAACCGGACCAGGCTGAAGGCACCCATTACCGCTACCCCTGTTCCCAGATTGCCATTTACAATGGTAATGACCACCTGTACAATGGCAGGAAGCAGCGCCAATGTTACAATGAAATTTTTACTGTATGTATTTCTGAATGTATGAAGGATTGCCAGAAATACACCGAGTCCCAGGGATACGAGCATGCAGACCAGCAGATGTCCGATTGTCAGGCTGGAACTGGTTGTTTCTGTTAAAATATTATCAAGCACAAGAAATCCTCCCTTCTGAAACCTGGTTTTTATATAATATCCCTTTATAGTACATGCCATATTTTGAAAAGGATACCGGATAGATCTCAAGCTGGGAAAACATGCGGCTCATCCATACGGGCATTGCCCCGGGAATTTTAACCTCCATCAGAATCTGGTTCTCAGTTAAAATACAGGTTCCATAGTCCCCTTTTACCAGATCAAGTTCCCTGTTCCTGCACCGTATGTTCCGGTCAAATGTAACTCTCAGTTCCCTGTTTTCATTTCCAAAAAAGGCGGTCCTGTCATAAGCAACAAAGGCCATGGGTTTTAAATCATACAGCCTCATGACATAATCGATCTCCTTAAGAACCTGGCTGTCCTCCTTGGGATATATGCCATAATAAAGATATTTTCTGGCCTCTTCCATGATCAGCGGTATTCTTCGCTTATAAACGACCCCATCATACTTCTTTTTTAATTCTGCGTAAACCGTACTTTCTTCCTCTGGTTTCCCATATGCCCGAAGCCGGACCTTTTCCTTGTAATCCGGCTTTTCAGCCGAATGACGGATAAGCTCAAAATCTCTGGTATCAAAATAAATATTAGATATTGTATGTTTTCCGTAACTATCCGCGGACATCCGCTTGACCAGTTCCCTCATCAATCCCTGATATTGGTCAGGAGCCAAGAGGTATTTTTTTTCATATCTTTTAAAGATTTCCTGTACCATTGCCACTGCCTCCTTTTCTTTTCTATGTGCTATATCCTATCATCTTCAACTGAAAGGAACCTTAAAAAATACGGTTAAATCCGTGATATTTCTGTGAATTCCTTTTTTATGGCAGAGAACCTGTGGTATGATGATACGGTAAGGTTTTCTGACAGAGGACCTTTCTATGTGATACTATCAATACTTTTATTATCTAAGGAATGTGATGTGGAGCCATGGCAATGGAACTAAATACGATTGTGGAACATTTTGCATCCACACTTTTTCAAGTACAAGGGGTATACCGTTATAAAATACCAGCCGGTAGTAAGGGCATTCAAAGAACCGCGTCTTATCCGGGGTTTATATTCCCGCTTTCCGGCTGCGCTGAATACCAGTTTAACGATACGCCATATTTTATCAAACCAGGAGTTGTTATCCATGGTTCGGCCAACACCGCCATGCGAAAGCGTGTCATTGGAGACGAAGACTGGGAATTCGTTTCTGTTCTTTATGAAACTTACGGCGAATCACCTCACATGAGACTAAAGAATACCCATTTCAGCTTAACCGTCGGACAAAGCCCCCAGCTATACGATATGCTCCATCATTTGTACGCAGCTTCAAACCGGCCCGGCGGTCTTGCAGTCTTTCAAACGGAAACCTTGTTCCGCCGGGTGCTGGAGGAAACGTTCTTGTGTGTCAGGAACCAAACGAGGTACGGCGCACAGGAGCTTTTTGAATCGGTATCGGAGTACATCCATTCCCACTACATGGATGGTTTAACCGTAAATTCACTGGCCAGGCAAAACGAAGTTAATGAAAACCGTTTGTTTTATGTTTTTCAAAAGTATGCAGGCATGGGGCCGGCAGATTACTTACGGACGTACCGTTTAAACCGCGCCCGGGAGCTGCTTGTTACAACCTCCATTCCCATAGGAACCATAGGAGAGCAGACAGGCTACCCGGATGCGCTGTATTTCAGCCGCATATTTAAGAGACATTTTGGAGTGCCTCCAAGCAAATTCAGGGAAGAATAAGCCGCCGGCACAAGGAAACGCCCATGTTTTTCCATGGGCGTTTTTTTGTGCTGCCAGCTACAATTCAGGATATGTCCATATAAATTGCGGATAAAGCCATTCACATAAGCATCGTGGTTTGATATATTAACCAGGAGTTAGTTCCATCTAACCAATAATTAGGAGGTATTACATTGAAAAAACAAATCTCTATTTTATTTACACTGGCTTTAACTGCCGGACTGTTATCCGCTTGTTCAAAGGAACAGCAGCCGGCAAACCCGGTACCAACAGAAAGCACTGGTACACAAGAATCCGGAAAACCGCAGCTGCCGGACACTTCTAAAGATTCTTCGTGGCCGCGCACCATAACGGATGCCGGCGGTCATAATATAACCCTGGCCAGCCAGCCAAAGCGCATTGCCATTCTCCATTCCAACTATCTGGAATACTTTTTTGCACTGGGCACTCCGGTTACCGCCTCGGCAGGGGCTTCGGCAGGAACGGCACAGAAGGCTTTGGAAACCTATGAAACACTGATTCCCTATGACGGAACCGCAGAAATCATGGATCTTGGAAGTGCACGGGAAATCAATCTGGAAGCGGTTCTGGAAGCGAAACCAGATATGATCGTAACCTTTGCCGGGCACACAGGTCTGGACGAAATATATGACCAGTTAAATCAGATCGCCCCTGTGGTACTGTTGGATTATAGTGACACATGGCAGAACCAGACCCGTGCCTGCGGAGAACTCGTGGGCAAGGAAGATGCCGCCGGGAAACTCATCAGGGAAACCGAGGAAGCCATAGCATCAGCCCGTGAAGTGTTGAGCCAGCAGGATAAAACCGTTGCTATTTTCCGCACCAGCGGCGGCAAGGCATTTGTTGCCCGGGGCAGCCGCAGCTATTACGATGCCTTCGGCATCACTCCGCCCAAAGGATATACCTTCGGTTATGAAACCTTCTCCCTGGAAGCGGTGGCGGAAATGGACCCGGATTACATCATCTTCATGGACTATATTGATACTGCAAAAGGTTTTGTAAAATCCCAGGAAGCTTCATCGGTCTGGATGAATATGAGCGCCGTAAAAAATGGCAATGTACTTTATTTTGATGACTCCCTTAACACCTTTGGTCCTTTAGCCATGGAGTTAACTGCCAAAAAGCTGGTTCGGGCAATCAAATGATGATCCATAAACACAACCCCATTAAAAGCGGCTGCCCCAGGCGTGTTATCCCGCTGCGTCCTCTCATTACTGCCGGCATGATTGTATTAATGCTTCTTCTGTGTATTTCCATTACGCGGGGCACTGCAAACATTTCTATGGATACTGTTGTTAACGCTTTCACACATTTTGACAGCAGGAATCCCCAGCACCTTATGGTCATAGACTTACGGCTGCCCAGAGTGCTCATCAGCGGGCTGATTGGCGCGGCTCTTGCCGTGGCTGGTGCAATTATGCAGGGAACCACCCGCAATCCCATGGCCGACTCAGGACTTATGGGGATCAATGCAGGAGCAGGTTTTGCCATTGCATTGTGCTTTGCATTTATGCCGGGGATAAGCTATGGCATGCTGATCGTTTTTTCTTTCCTGGGTGCGGCCCTTGGCGCTCTTCTGATTAACTGCATTGCCGCATCCCATAAAGGCGGAAGGAGTCCTATGGACCTGGTGCTGGCCGGCGCTGCAATCAGTACACTTTTAACGGCACTGAGTCAGGGGATCGCCCTGGGCTTTGAGGCAGGCAGGGATGTGCTGTTTTGGACTGTGGGTGGAGTGGCCAGCGTAACGTGGCAGCAGTTTTATATTCTAGCGCCTGTGGTTTCGGCTGCCCTGCTGTGCGCGTTTTTGCTTTCCCCCTATGTATCCATACTGAATATGGGCGAGGATGTTGCCACAGGGCTTGGACTTAACACGGCCCTTGTCCATTGTCTCTGCACACTTGTAGTGCTTGCATTGGCAGGTATTTCTGTATCGGTGGTAGGATCCGTTTCCTTTGTGGGGCTCATCATCCCCCATGGAGCCCGGTTTCTCGTGGGTGTGGACTATAAAAAAATAATACCCTCCGCAGCTGTTCTGGGAGCCTTGCTGCTGGTTCTGGCAGATTTAGGCGCAAGGACGGTAAACCCGCCATTTGAGGTTCCCCTGGGTGTAATCACATCCCTCATCGGCGTTCCCTTCTTTCTATATCTGTCGCACAAAACAAGGAGGGATGCTTAAATGACGCAGAAAGAAACAAACCTTTTAAAAAGAAAGACCGCAATGCGGAATACGATGGTAATAGGAACATGTATTGTGCTTCTTATCCTGTCCGGGCTTATCAGCCTGAACACCGGCTACAGCAAGCTATCCCCTCCAGACATCCTCCACGCCATTATGGGCGGCGGCAGGGAAAAAGAGAAGCTGATCCTGTTCTCCTTCCGCCTTCCCCGCATAGTCCTTTCCATGCTGGTGGGAGCCGGACTGGCGGTATCCGGCTGTCTCTTACAGGGGGTCACAAAAAATCCCCTGGCAGATCCTGGGCTTTTAGGCATCCATTCAGGCGCAGGGCTTATGGTGGTGCTTTATGTACTTTTCGTTGGCCCCCGGTCCCCGCTTGCCGTTTTCACGCTTCCTGTTCTGGCACTTTTTGGGGCAGGTGCTGCGGCAGTTTTCGTCTATTTCCTTTCCTGCAAAAAAGGAGCAGGCACAACGCCTGTATCCATGGTGATGACCGGAATCGCGATCCAGGCAGGGTTATCCGCCCTGACCACCCTGCTGGTGGTTAAGCTTGACGACACCCAATACGCTTTTGTTTCCTCATGGCAGACAGGAAGCATCTGGGGAGCTAACTGGACATTTGTACTGGCCCTTCTGCCCTGGCTGTGTGTCCTGCTTCCTGCCTCCTTATACAAAGCCGGGATCTTAGATGTTATGGGTCTTGGGGATGAAACCGCTGCCGGCCTTGGCGTTTCCGTGAACAAGGAACGGAGAAAGCTTCTGCTCATGGCGGCAGCCTTAGCCGGCGCCTGTGTCTCGGTTAGCGGCAGCATCAGCTTTGTTGGGCTTATGGCTCCCCACATCACCCGCCGTATCGTAGGGCCGGGGCATGGCATTGCCCTGCCCGTATGTGCTCTGCTGGGAGCACTGCTGGTATCGGCAGCTGATACCATTGCCCGGGTTGTCATCCAGCCGTCGTCACTGCCCACTGGTGTGGTGGTATCCATAATCGGTGCACCGTACTTTATATACCTGCTTTCCCGGCGGGAAAAAGAAATGAGGCGATAAAATGAACGCAATAGCAACAAGAGAATTAAGGCTGGCCTATGACGGGCGCCGGGTGGTGGACTGTCTGGATTTAATGATTCCCCATGGAAAAGTCACTTCCCTCATAGGGCCCAATGGCTGCGGAAAATCCACCATATTAAAGGCGGCCGGCCGCATCCTTAAGCCGCAAAAAGGCTGGGTGCTTCTTAACGGCAGTGATATCCAGGCCCTTCCCACAAGAGAGGTGGCAAAGCGGATGTCCATATTGCCTCAAACACCCACTGCACCTGCAGGTCTGACCGTAAGGGAGCTTGTATCCTATGGGCGCTTTCCCCGCCGTCATGGCTTAGGCAAGGAAAAGAAAGAGGATGAGGACAAGATCACATGGGCGATGGAGGTGACCCGGCTCACCGGTTTAGAAACAGCAGCGGTTGATGCCCTTTCAGGCGGGCAGCGGCAGAGGGTTTGGATTGCCATGGCTCTTGCCCAGGAGACCGACTTGATTTTGCTTGACGAGCCCACCACCTACTTAGACATGGCCTATCAGCTTGAGGTTCTGGAACTGTTGGAAACGCTTAACAGGGAACGGAATTGTACCATTGCCATGGTGCTCCATGACTTAAACCTTGCCTCCCGCTTTTCAGATTTTCTCGTGGCCATCCGGGGCGGAAGCATTGTAGCGCAGGGTACGCCGGAGGAAATCATGACGCCCGGGGTTTTGCGGGAAACCTTTCATATCGATGCAGAAATAGCCGCCGACCCCCGAACCGGCAGGCCTGCCTGCATCTCATACCATTTGATTGACTAAGGGAGTTTAATATTATGAAACGAATTGCTATTTATGGAAAAGGCGGCATTGGGAAGTCAACTACGGTTTCCAACCTATCTGCTGCCATGGCAAAACTGGGGCTCACTGTACTGCAAATCGGCTGCGACCCCAAAGCAGATTCCACCCGTAACTTAACAGGCGGGAAAAACATCCCCACCGTATTGGACACTTTGCGGGATAAGGGAGATGTAGAACTGGACGATATCGTGTTCAAAAGCAAGACCGGTGTTTTATGTGTAGAATCCGGCGGGCCGGTTCCGGGAGTGGGCTGTGCCGGCCGGGGCATCATCACTGCATTTGAAACCCTGGAAGAGTTAGATGCCTACGCTGTGTTTTCTCCTGATGTCGTGCTGTATGACGTATTAGGCGACGTGGTTTGCGGAGGATTTGCCATGCCCATCCGAGGCGGCTACGCAGACGAAGTGTGCATTGTCACTTCCGGGGAAATGATGAGTCTTTACGCCGCCGCCAACATCGCGCAGGCGGTCAAGAGCTTTGCGCCCAGAGGCTATGCCGGCCTTAGGGGTCTGATTTTCAACGCAAAAAACTTTGAGGGAGAAGAAGGCCTTGTACAAAAAGCCGCCGATGAAATAGACGCTTCCATCCTTTTTCATATTCCCCGGGATCCCCATGTGCAGCGTTCGGAAGAACAGGGAAAAACTGTAGTGGAGGCATTTCCTGACAGCCATATGGCAAAGAGGTATCAGGACCTGGCCCGTCTGCTTCTGGAAGGAGGGCTGGCATGAACGATATCAAACATTTAAAATGCCTGTCAGCTGTCAGGAGCATGACTGCCGTCCGCCAGCTGACACCTGCTGCCTTTCCCGGCGTCCACTGCCCTATGCACACGGCACTGGCTCTGGCCGCTAACATAAGAGGCGTGTCTACACTCCTGATCGGCACTGCCGAATGCGGGTACTACAGCCGCAATGTCCCCCTTTCATCCCCTTACGGGGAGGAGGCTTTGCATTGGAATTACGTCCTGGACAGCAAAGAGGTGGTATTTGGATTCCGAAAAGGGCTGATGGAGGCCATCCGGGAAATGGATCAAGCCGGTGCAAGGCTTATATTGCTCCTTTCCACCTGTGTGCCGGAGCTCATTGGCCTTGACATGGAAAGCATCTGCCTTGAGATGCAGCCAGAGGTAAAAGCAATGCTCATCCACCTACCTTTTGGGAATTTTAAATGCGGCGGCTACGAGCCAGGATATTGGAAAACCCTTCTGGCATTGGGAACGACCATTGAAAAATCCGTCAGTAAGGGAACGACCGTCAATGTCCTTGGCCGCAGTGCCTTAGAGGAGCATGTTCCCATGCCTCATCTGATTTCATTTCTGGAACATCAGGGCGTGCCCCTGCGGTTTTTGGCACCGGATTCCTCGCTGGATGACTTTATATCCTCCGGAGACGCAAGACTGAATCTCGTCCTCTCCCCGTTTATGGATCCCCTCGCTAAGTGGATGGCGAAAGAGCATGACATCCCCTTTGTCAGCCTCCACGATGTATACAATGTCCGGGAGATAGAAAGCACTTATTCACAGATCGGGCAGCATTTGGACTTAGAGATGGCACATGAGTTTGCAGAACAGAAAAAAGAAGGGAAAAGAGCGCAGAAAGCGGCAGCTGCCCAGTTGAAAGCCCTGCAGTATATCAGCGCAAACTTAGGCACGGTTCAGCCGCTGCCCTTATCTGCTTATTTATCGGACTTAGGAATGTCCCCCATCATGATACACATGGCAGAGTTTTATCCCTCGGACACAGGCTGGAAAAAAGTGCTGACCGGGCAGGATATAAATCCTATCATCTGCCTGATGCTCAACGAGCAGGCCGACAGGCAGATCATTGAAGAATTGCGCCCGGACCTGGTGATGGGTGATTGGGGCGGCAGGGGCCGGAACAATCCGCCCAGTGTGCCCGTACTGGACCTATACGGCCGCATTGGGTATGAAAGGACCATTGACCTGCTCAGTCGCATGACCAGGGCGTTTAGGATCGGAAAGGAGGAACGGACCAATGGGACTGTATAAAACAGCACCGCCCCTGTCAGGGCGGATGGGGGCACTTTGGTGTTTATCCGGCATCGCCCAGTCGGCCGTGATAGAATTTGGCTGCATGGGACATATGGCCTATGGAAGGACCTTCCTTCACCGGATGGGTTCCTATGGCGGAAAGCTCTATTCCACCCATATAGGAGAAACCGATATTGCCATGGGGGATACCAGCCGGCTGACACGTGCGGTGGAGTGGGTATCAGAAAATCAGGGCATAAAAACGATCTTCCTGCTGCCCTCCTCCGTGCCTGAGGTAATTGGAATAGACTTAAAAGCACTGGCTCAGGAGCTGTCGCCTCAATTTCCCGATACACGCCTGATCCCGGTAACTGCAGGTGGATTTGATGTCTGCGGGCACAAGGGGGTGGAATTTACCCTTTTGGAGCTCTGCAAAACCTTACCAAAGGAAGTGCAGCAAACGGAACGGCCCTCCTTTAACATCATCGGCTCCTGTGCGGACATGTTTCGTTTTCATGCGGATGCCGCCGAGATCGCCCGGCTGGCGTCAGGTGCCTTGGGAATGGAGCATTTGTGCACCATGACCTCCGGAACAAACATCTCCCAATTGGAAACATTGGGCGCGGCTCATTTGAACTTTGTCATCCGAAGGGAGGGAGAAGCCGCCGCGGAATATCTCCAGGAACGCTTTGGCACGCCTTACCTGACGGCACGCCCCTATGGAATCCAGGGAACCCTTGACTGGCTGGAGGATGGGGCAGCCATATGCGGCAGGCAGGCGGACAAGTCGTTTATCCGCCGGGAAAAAGAAAATGCACTGGAGCAAATAGCGCCAATGCAGACGGTACTGGCCCGCTTCCTCCGTGTCCACAGAGAAGATAATAAGCTGGTTCTAGCCGGACATGCCGATGTAGTGCCTGGAATTGCGGAATACGGAAAAGAATGTTTCGGATTCTCACGAACCGAATGTTATTGTGATTGTCCCGAAATGGCAGGTGGAGATATGGCCTATCTGGATGATTCCGTCAAAGAGAAGGTTGCAAGCGGTTCAAAGGGGTTTCTTATGGGCAGCGGTGAACTGCTTCACATGGCGAAAAGAGACCAGAGCCTGCAAATCGCAGTACCTGACCACATCTGGCGCCATGCCTATGAGCCTCCCCTTGCCGGTTTCCGGGGAGCGGTAAATCTGGCGGCAGTGTGGACCAACGAAATGGTGCGGATACACTGACACATTAGGAAATAGCATGCAAAAGGACAGGAATATAACACTCCTGTCCTTCTTTCTCTTTGCAGTATTCTATCTGTTTTATGACTGGATCCACGCCCCGTCGCTTCCTACCTCATACCCGTCCGGCGTTATAGTGTTTATAAGCATAGCCCCGCTTTCTCCGCAATAATACCATAGGGAATTCCAATTGATCCAGCCTGTAACCATATATCCGGACCCGTTAAAATAATACCAGCAATCATCAATATACTGCCAGTTGCTGATGGTATAGCTTTTGTCCGCATTACAATACCACCAGCCTGTGCTGTCCTTCAGCCATGCGCCTGTTCCCGTGCCGCTTCCCGGCCCTGAAACGCCGCTTGAGCTTTTAGAACTGATCTCCTCAGCCACATCGGCTGATACATACCAGCTGTCCGATTCTTCCCAACTGCCTTTATTGGATGAGTTGTATACTCCCCGCACTTTGAAGGAATAATTTCCGCTATTCGTCATATAGCTTGAAAAATCATAGCTGGTATAGGTGGTCGTAAGCACGGAAGTTACTGCATTGCTTCCCCTGTAAAGGCGTACCTCATATTTATTGGCATCCTCACATTCATCCCAGGAGCCTGTGCCGTTTTCTTCATCCCACTCTAAGTTACTCACTGCCAGCTCATGGTCACTTTCATCATCCTCCAAAGCATTAAGCGTTATATAGACAATCAGTTCACTGCTGCTCCGGCTGACAGAACTGACCGTCCCATCGGAACCGCTAAGGCTTACGCTGCTTTTGGAAAAACCAGAGGCAAAATAATAATCGTCTTCTGCTTCTAAAGTAACCTTTAATTTGGGCTTATTTCCATCCTTCCATTCTTCATCCGGTTGGTTTGTAACCTCAACATCGTCGATGCTGAATTTGCTGGAACTGGAAGTGACCGTTACATCACTGCCGCTTTCTCCGGCCTCAATCTCCGATGATATGTAAAGCGAAACACTGCTGATCTGGGTTCCCGTTGCCGCCAACGCCGTAATTGGAGCCACTGACAAAATGGCAGCTGTGATAAATGCAGCAGACCTTTTTAACATATACATATAAATTCCTCCTCATTCTATGTTAAATCTAATTTTTTATCTGCTTCTTTTTTACCATGCAAAGCTGAAACAAACCTTAAATTTCATCAGATAAATTGTGATTTTTTTATGAATTCGAATTGAAATATGGATATGAAACGTCAGATCACTTTCCCTTTAACAGGTGGCTTCGGAAGCGATTCCGTCATAAGCTGCCCCCGGTTGGAATAACGTCAGCAAAA
>NZ_DAMAUN010000114.1:0-15972 GCF_032078915.1 Lacrimispora sp.
ATGGCGTCCGAAACCTGCAGCGTTTCCACCAGATAATGACTGGAAAGCTCCGGGTTGTTTGCGATCACATAGTATACGCTCCGGTATATGGACGCTCCCGGAACCGACGGCAGGATGCCTGCCACCAGGAACACCGTGACCGGAGCTTTAAAAATCCGCGCAAAAATGTGGCTGGATAAAGCCACCAGCAGACTGGATAAAAAAGCCGCAGCTATGACAGAACCGGATGAGGCTTGCACCAAAAGATAGACAAGCCAGCTGGCTGCGCCAATTCCTCCCGCCAGAACCACATGCTTTTTGGGAAGCTCCAATATTAATGAAAAGCTGATCACTGCCAGGAAGGCCCCTATCGTCTGTACTACCATGATAACCCTCCTGTCATCCACTGAAATAAGCCCATGCCTGCTCCCACCCCTGCAGCTACTGCAAGAGCGATCACTACCGCCTCCATGATCCTTGCCGTTCCCGAAGCATAGTCGCCATTTAAGGTATCCCGGATCGCCGTAGTGAATATAACACCGGGAACCAGAGGCATGATTGCTCCGATAATGATGATGTCACTTTTGATTCCGGGCATAAGCCACTGTCCCATAAAAAGGGTGGTGATTGCAATTAAGAATGCGCAAAACCCATTGGCACAGAAATCATTGAGCCTGATCCTTGCGGAAACCTCCATGGCTACTGCTAAGGATATTCCGGTCACAGCCGCCGCAAGGCAGTCTCTTGCCCCTCCGCCTAAAAGCAGAGTAAAAAATACTGCCACGCCTATGGCTCCAATATCCTTTAGCCTCCTGCCGTACTGAACCGAATCCCGTATCTCCTTCAGTCTGCCATAAGCTTCCTCCACCGTCATACGGTCCTCACACAGCATTCTGGAGACATCATTGACCTGGTAAACTCTGTTTAAGTTGGTGGATCTTACCGTAACCCTTCTTGCTATCGTTATTGCTTCAATAGCGGGGTCATTAAGGGACGCAAAAATCCCTGTTGAAAAAACAATGGCTTCTGCAGTATTCCTGCCGGCCTTTCGTAAAATGTGGTCAATGGTATTCTCCACCCGGTAAATTTCCGCACCGCTTACCAGCATAATCTCACCTGCCAGAACCGCAGTTTCCACAAGCAGCTTATCATTCATAGGCTTATTCCTCTGTTATTAAGTTTAAAAAATAAGACTTCCAATCTGAAATACCAGTACAGAAGCGGCCCAAGCCACCGCCAACTGGAAAAACACCATGCCAAGGGTCCATCTCATAGAACCCGTTTCCTTTTTGATCGTTGCCACAGCTGCAATACAAGGAGAATACAAGAGGCAGAAAATCATCAAGGCATAAGCATTCACGCCGCCAAAACCAAAACCTCCAAGAATTCCAGACAGTTCTCCCATTCCCGCAGCGGAATTTATATTGTTGATCCCAAAAAGGACCGAAAAGCTTGAAACCACCACTTCCTTTGCAGAAAGTCCGGAAATAAGGGCTACTGCTATCCTCCAGTCTCCAAGGCCTGCAGGGCGGAGAACAGGAACTAACACTCGTCCGATGGCGGCTGCAAAGCTCTTTGAAACTTCTGTCACAAATCCTGACGGGCCGCTGTTTAATACAAACCATAGCACAATGGTCGCAAGGAAAATGGTAGTTCCCGCCTTGCCTAAATAATCCCTGACTTTGTCCCATACATAAATCGCTACCGTTCTGCCGTTTGGTGTCTTATACTCGGGAAGCTCAATAAGCAGGGTATCCTCTTCCTCAGCCTTAGTCATCCGGTGTGTCACATAAGCGATCGCAATAGCAACCATGAGTCCGATAAGATACAGGGAATACGCTGCCATCAAGGCATGTTTCGGGAAAAACATCTGGGAAAACAGTACGTAAATAGGGAGCCTGGCAGAGCAGGACATAAAGGGCGTAATTAAAATAGTCCTCTTCCTGTCCTTTTCACTGGGAAGTGACCTGGCTGCCATAACTGCCGGAACGGTACAGCCAAACCCCAAAAGCATGGGAAGAAAGGCCTTTCCGGAAAGTCCTACCCGCCCCATGATCTCATTCATGACATAGGCAACCCTGGCCATATATCCGCTGTCTTCCAGAAAAGCCAGCGCAAGGAACAAAATAAAGATATTGGGCAGAAACGTCAGAATTCCTCCTACTCCGGCTATAATTCCATCTACTACCAGAGAAGTGATCCAGGCAGAGGCATAAATGCTTACCATAAACTGCTGCATATAGGTGGAAAGCAGGCTTAATGCGATTTCAAAATACCCCTTTAAAAAATCTCCCACAGTAAAAGTCAAAAAGAACACCAGTGCCATAATACCCAGGAAAATCGGCAGCCCCAAAATGGGATGGGTCAAATATTCGTCGATTTTATCCGTAAACGCGGCTTTTTGCTCCTTGTTCACCAGGCATTCGTGGATGATGCTTTCTATATAATCGTATTTCTGGTTGATGATTTCCTTCTCATAATTATGGTCAATGATATTGCTTAAATCCAGGGGATGATCATTCCAGACTTCCTCATCGTATTCCAGGAACTTAATGGCATGCCATCTTAGGTTATCCATCTTCCCATAATGGGCACTTAACACAGTTTCTATTTTGGAAATTTTATTCTCAATGATAGGGGTATAATTTACGACCACACCTTGAGGACCTTCTTCATAATGATGAACCACCGCATGAAGCAAGACATCAAGCCCGGTCCGTTTTCTTGCAGATACCGGTACCACTGGAATGGATCCCAGCATCTCAGGAAGACGATGCAAATCAATTTCCATTCCCCTGTCCTCAACAATGTCCATCATGTTAAGGGCTAAAATAACCGGCTTTTTAAGTTCCAGAAGCTGAAGGGTCAAATACAGATTTCGTTCCAGAGATGAGGCGTCAACCACGTTGATGATCACGTCTACCTCTCCGCTTTCCAGACATTTCCTTGTCACTATTTCTTCCAGGGTATAGCAGGTGAGACTGTAGATCCCAGGCGTGTCAATGACCCGGATAGGGCGTCCCTTGTAGTTCGTCTCCCCTTCCACTCTCTCCACAGTAACACCTGGCCAGTTGGCCACCTTGAGCTTTGCTCCGGTAAATGCATTGAATAAGGTTGTTTTCCCACAGTTAGGATTTCCCACAAACCCGACTCGAATCGTTCTGTTTTCCTTATTCATTGTTCGCAGCCTCCCTGATTTCAATTCCTTCCGATATCCTTTTTCCAAGAGCAAGGCGGGTACCCCTGACCTTGATAATCACAGTACCGCTTCCCTTTTTATTCATCAGGGTAACAGGCGTCAGCTCATTAACTCCAAGAGCCTCCAACCGCCTGGTGATGGCATCCTTTACCATCACGCTGTAAACGATGTAGGTTTTTCCGATTTCTCCTTCATGCAGCTTCATAATGATCTCCTCTGGATGCAGCCACTTTAGGCCGATGGCGTTCTAAGACTCCTGTCTTAGATGCATCCATTGAGATTTTACTCTTATTGAGAATCATTGTCAATACCAATCACCTGTTCCAGCAACATTTTTATTCTTTATTCTTCCATCTCCTGAAGCATCTTTTTTACCTGGACCATCCGGTCACGCAGCTTTGCCGCCTCCTCAAAGTTAAGCTCTGCTGCCGCCTGGTGCATCTTCTTTGTAAGCTCCTTGGCAAGCTTTTCCAGTTCCTTGACATCCATGGATTCCGGATCCTTCTTAAAGTCCTTCTCAGCCTCAATGGCTGCCTTTGAGATGGCAATGAGGTCGCGAACCGACTTTTTGATGGTAGTTGGAGTAATTCCATGCTCTTCATTATAGCGCTGCTGAATGGCTCTCCTTCGATTGGTCTCCTCAATCGCCACACGCATGGAATCCGTCACCTTATCTGCGTACATGATTACATGGCCATCGGAGTTTCTGGCTGCCCTTCCAACCGTCTGGATCAGGGATGTTTCCGAGCGGAGAAACCCTTCCTTATCCGCATCCAGAATAGCCACCAGGGTGATCTCCGGAATATCAAGGCCCTCACGCAGCAGGTTGATTCCCACCAGCACATCAAACACATCCAGACGCATATCCCGGATAATTTCGGAACGCTCCAGGGTATCGATGTCGGAGTGTAGATATTTTATCCGGATTCCCACATCTCGCATATAATCGGTCAGATCCTCGGCCATACGCTTGGTCAGGGTGGTGATCAGCACTTTGTTCTTCTTTGCTACTTCCTTATTTACCTCGGAAACCAGGTCATCAATCTGCCCTTCTACCGGCCTGACATCGATTTCAGGGTCGAGAAGTCCAGTCGGCCGGATGATCTGCTCCACTCTTAAAAGCTCATGCTCTGCCTCATAAACGGAAGGTGTGGCGGAAACGAACATCATCTGATTGATCTTGGATTCAAATTCCTCAAAATTCAAGGGCCTGTTATCAAGGGCTGACGGAAGGCGGAAGCCGAAATTCACAAGTGTTGACTTTCTGGAACGGTCTCCTGCAAACATGCCCCGTACCTGAGGCAGGGTGATGTGGGATTCATCTACCATGATCAGAAAATCCTCCGGAAAATAATCGATCAGAGTAAAGGGCGGCTCTCCCGGATTGCTGCCGACCAAATGCCTGGAATAGTTTTCGATTCCGGAACAAAAACCCGTTTCCTTCATCATCTCCACATCAAAATTCGTCCGTTCCGAGATCCTCTGTGCCTCTATCAGCTTGTCCTCACTCTTAAAATAAGCCACCTGCTCCTTTAGTTCGTCCAGGATGGTCTGAGCGGCATGTTCCATTTTGTCCCTGGACACAACGTAATGGGAAGCCGGAAATATGGCTACATGCCCCAGATCCGCCCGGATCTCTCCTGTCAGGGTATCTATCTCTGTAATGCGTTCCACTTCATCTCCAAAAAACTCGATCCGGTATGCCTCACTGCCGGAATATGCAGGGAATATCTCCACCACATCTCCTCTTACCCGGAAGGTCCCACGCCGGAAATCCATATCATTCCGGTCATACTGGATATCGATCAGCTTATGGACCACTTCATCCCGGTCCTTTATCATACCAGGCCTTAAGGAAATAACCATTTCCTTATAATCAATGGGGCTTCCCAAGCCGTAAATGCAAGAAACCGAGGCTACGATGATCACATCTTTACGCTCCGAAAGAGCAGCCGTGGCCGAATGCCGCAGCTTATCGATCTCATCATTAATCGCCGAATCCTTCTCAATATAGGTATCCGTAGAAGGCACGTAAGCCTCCGGCTGGTAATAATCGTAGTAGGAAACAAAATACTCTACCGCATTATCAGGAAAAAATTCCTTGAACTCGCCGTAAAGCTGGGCTGCAAGCGTCTTATTATGAGCAATGATGAGAGTGGGCCTTTGCAGCTCCTGGATTACATTTGCCATGGTAAACGTCTTTCCAGAGCCGGTAACTCCCAATAAAGTCTGGAATTGATTGCCCTCTTTAAATCCCTTCACAAGCTGGTCAATGGCCTCAGGCTGGTCACCGGTAGGAGCATATTCTGAATGTAACATAAAATCCATGATTATTTCACCTCCAACAATGTCTATCACTGCCAATTATAACATATGGTCGTAAAAAAGTATAGCAAAACAGGGAACATCTGTTCTTTTGGTATTGTAATTCTCTTTCTTTTAGTATATCATACATCCTATACTATGAAACAGCAGGAGGACTATTTATGTACAGTTTTAATAATGACTATAGCGAAGGTGCCCATCCAAAAATTTTAGAAGCTATGATCAATGCCAACTTAATCCAAAAAACCGGATATGGACTGGATGACAACTGCAGCAGTGCCCGCGCCCTCATCAGACAGGAAATTGGCAGAGAAGATGCAGATGTCCATTTTATTGTAGGCGGCACCCAAACCAATCTGATCACCATCGGTACAGCCCTGCGCCCCTGGCAGGCAGTCATCTCCACGGATAAAGGTCATATAAACGTTCATGAAACTGGAGCCATCGAGGCCACCGGGCATAAGGTCATAGCCATGCCAAGCAACGACGGAAAGCTGACTCCTGCCCATATCCAGAAAGCTCTGGACCTTCACACCGACGAACACATGGTACAGCCGAAAATGGTCTATATCTCCAACTCAACGGAGATCGGTACCCAATACAGCAAAGCAGAGCTGGAAGCTCTTCACCATATCTGCCGCCAGAAGGGACTGTACCTGTTTTTAGACGGAGCACGCCTTGGGGCGGCGCTTACAAGTTCTGTGAACGATTTAACATTGCAGGATATTGCAAGGCTTACCGATGTATTTTATATTGGCGGAACAAAAGGAGGCGCGTTGTTTGGAGAAGCCCTGGTGATCTGCCATCAGGATTTAATGCCGGACTTCCGGTTTATGGTAAAGCAGCGGGGAGCCATGCTGGCAAAGGGCTGGCTCTTAGGGATCCAGTTTGAAGAGCTGTTTTCGGACAACCTCTTCTACGATTTGGCCTCTCACTCAAATGAGATGGCAGCCATCCTGAGAAAAGGAATTGAAGCATGCGGATATTCCTTTTACTCCGATTCCATGACAAACCAGCTATTCCCCATCTTTCCTGATAAGGTGATCGCAAAGCTGGAAAAAGACTTCCTCTTTTCTGTTCAGGAGCGGATTGATGACAGCCATACCTCCATCCGGCTGGTTACCTCCTGGGCGACCAGCGAAGAAGCATGCCGCCGGTTTGTCAGTCTTCTGGAAACATGCTGATGAAAGAAACTTAAAGCCCACGAAATAAATATATAAAAGAAAAAGCCCTATATAGCCAGCAGTTAAATCTGCCGGCCATAGAAGGCTTTTTCTTTTACGAACTAATTAAAATCTAATATTTTTCTTTCAATACTTTTATAGCTTCCGCAAGCTGGTTGTCTTCGCTATGCTCTATTTTGATCTTTGTTTTCAAATCTTCTTTTAAATCAACCGTTACATCCGGCTCCAAACCTTTTCCATGGAGGTCAAAGCCGCTTGGCGTATAGTAATGGGCCACAGTCATCTTAATAGCCGTCCCATGGTCAAGAGGAAACAATGTCTGGACGATTCCTTTTCCAAAGGTTTTTGTTCCCACCAGTTCCGCCCTTCCGTAAGCCTTAAGCGCTCCGGAAAATACTTCGGAGGCACTGGCGGACTGACCGTTGACTAAAACTGCCATGGGGATATCTACCTTATGGCCGTCAGAGGCGTAATACTGCTCTCCTTCTCCATTCTTATCTGCCATATAGACCAGAAGCGTTTTATTCTTCTTGGTTTTTACAAGGTCAGGATTTTCTATTGCCAGATCGTCCGGAAGAATGTAATCCAGCATGGAAACCACCGCATCCACAACTCCTCCAGGATTGTTTCTCAAATCCACGATCATCTTTTCCATACCCTGTTTTTCCAGATCATCAATGGCGCTCTTAAACTGACCTGCTGTAACCGTATCAAACTGACTCACCGATATATATCCGATATTGTCTGCCAGCATTTCATGCTCTACGGTAGGAACTGTGATCTGACGGCGCTCCATTGTCATATCAATGTAGGCCCCCGTATCCGGACGAAGAACGGTGACGATTACCGACGTTCCTTCCGCCCCTTTGATATGATCCTTTACCACCAGCTCCAGATCCATACCGGTCATTTCCTCATCGCCCACCTTGTAGATCAAGTCGCCGGGCAGCATTCCTGCCTCAGCTCCAGGTGTTCCTTCAAAGACCTTGGTCACCGTAATGATTCCAGTTGCAGCACTCTGGCTGACCATGACTCCGATTCCGCAATATTCTCCAGCCGTATCCTCTACTAGCTTCTCATACTCGTCTGCGGTATAGTAGACTGTATAAGGATCCTCAAGTCCATACAGCATTCCCTTGTATATCCAGTCTTCCACATTTTTCGTATCTTCATCAAAGAGATAATACTTATCGATCACGCTCTGAATCGTCTGAATCTTGGCTACGATCCGGTTCATATCCAGGTTGCCTTCCTGGTTTTCTGCCTGAGCGGATTCGGCTGTCTGACCCTTTCCGTCAATTGCAGCCCTGCCGATCAGAAAGATTCCCAAAGACATCCCCACAATAACAAGACCTGCCAATGTGGTCAGGAGCGCTCCTACTAGGGCGCCTTTCCAAAATTTATTCTTACTTTCCACTGTTATTCTCCTATCTAGCTCTTTATGGGCTTGCGCATTTCACCGGATTTACATAGAAGCTGTCTGCCTGATCTCAAAATGGAGATAAGGTCCTGTGGAATATCCAGTATAACCCACATTTGCAATTACCTGCCCCTGCCATACTTCCCGCTTAACCAAAAACCGTGAACGGTGATATAAACGGCATAAACTTCTCCGCCAAAAGAGATTGTGATATATGCCGGCAGAATAACTGTATGTAGATGTGGCCGCTTCCGGCGTTAATATCCGAAATGTTCCGGCTTAACGCGGGCAGGGCCATATAAATTTAATATTCCCCATACCAACCGTATTATACGTTTCTCCGGCCTGCTTCACTGCAGCAATGGCCTTTTCGGCTTAGAAACGCTCTCTGATGGGCCCCAATCTGTTTTCCGTAACTGGAAAGCTGAGAATTTTTTCTTTGACCGGATATCATTCTCCGGCATTTTTCTATCATATGCAGCAATGCTGCCAATATATTCCAAGTTCAAAAGCTGGCGTTCTGCCCTTATACTTTTAAATGCTTCCGGATGGTAAAGAAGCTTACAAAAAAACCGATTCCAACGCCAAGTGCCAACGCCGTTGCCGCCATATAAGGGAATATGGCTTCCACCGGAAGGAACTGAAACAGCCCTGATAAGATGCTGAACTTTGTGACCACGTATTCAACCGTGGACCGGTAAAGGAAATAAATCGATATCAGAGGAATGCAGGCACCAACCAGTCCGATGATAATTCCTTCTACCACAAAGGGCGCCCGTATCATATAATTGGTGGCACCAATTAATTTCATGATCTGGTTTTCATTCTTCCGGAAGGCCGCTGCCACTGATATGGTATTGCTGATCAGGAATATAGCTACTGCCAGCAAAACACCGATGATCAGCATGGAAAGAACTCCGATCACCTTGTTTAAGCTATTCATTCCTTCTGCTGCGGTCTTGGAATAATTAACCTTCCTGACACCTTCAATGCTCTTTAACCAGTCAACAATCTGATCCTGATCCACCAGGTCTTTTAAAAATATGGTATAAGAAGCTGAATTAGCCAGCGGGTTGTCCTCCTCAAATCCTTCCGCAAGATCCTGCATATCGCCGAAGTATTCCTGCTTCGCTTCCGCCCATGCATCCTCCGCCGATGTGAATGTCACTTCCTTCACTTCTTCTCTGGCTTTGATCTTATTGCCGATTTCCTTGATCTTATTCGAATCCAGCCCATCTTCAAAAAACACCGTGATTCCCACCGTGCTTTCCGTATTCTTAATCACATATTGTACGTTAATAACAATGGAAAAAAACAGGCAAAACAAAAAAATGCAGGCGGAAACCGTTGCAATGGATGCCAGGGAAAACAAAATGTTCCTGCATATATTATTTACACCTTGTTTCAGGCAATACCAAAATGTACTAATTCTCATATGTATAACCGCCTTTTTTCTCGTCGCTTATGATGGTTCCACGGTCCATCACAATCACCCGTTTTTTCATTCGGTCTACAATTTCCTGGCTATGGGTGACAACGATTACCGTTGTTCCCAGCTTATTAACCTCATTTAATAGCTTCATGATCTCCATGGAGTTGTGTCCATCCAGATTTCCCGTAGGCTCGTCTGCCAACAGGATTTCAGGACGGTTAATTAACGCCCTGGCAATGGCGACGCGCTGCTGCTCACCTCCGGATAACTGCTGAGGAAAAAACTTGTATTTTGAAGAAAGTCCCACCATCTTTAACATGGCGGGAACCGACTCTCTTATGCTTCTTGTGGATGCACCGATCACCCGCTGCGCAAAGGCTACATTTTCGTAGACATTCCGATCCTTTAACAGACGGAAATCCTGGAAAACCATGCCAAGCTTCCGCCGGTATTTGGGAATGAAGCCTCTTGGCATCTTGCTTAGATTCATATCATTCACAACTATTTTACCGGAGGTAGGTTCCACTTCTTTTAACAGCATTTTTAAAAGTGTGGATTTGCCTGAACCGCTGCGGCCAATGATAAAAACGAATTCCCCGTCCTCAATGGTCATGCTGACATTACGCAGCGCCTTATTTCCGGCCTCATATGTTTTGCTTACATTCCATAGTTCAATCATTTCAGTCCTCTAATTTTTGTGCTTTGATTACTTTTGCTTTTGGGGAATAGGGAAAAGGACTTGATATTGCGCCCTCGTTCCCGTAGTGAAACCTCGATTGCGTTTCGCTCCATCTCGGTTTTCGGGCTTCGCCCTATAAAAAGAGGCAGCCATACAACTGCTTTTGTGCAAGCACAACGCAGCTGCATAGCTGCCTCTTTTCGCACTGCTCATAGCCAGCGTTAATAGTCCTGATTCTCCATATATTTCATGTATTTTACTACCATCAGGGCAATCTTAAATGTGATGGCATCTTCAAATACACGCAGATCCAGGCCGGTACTCTTTTGAAGCTTGTCTAAACGGTAAACAAGGGTATTTCTGTGAATATAAAGCTGTCTGGATGTCTCGGACACATTAAGGCTGTTCTCAAAAAACTTATTAATTGTTGTCAGTGTCTCATCATCAAAATCATCCGGTGACTTTCCGTCGAAAATTTCTTTGATAAACATGCGGCATAAAGGCAGCGGAAGCTGATAAATCAGACGTCCGATTCCCAGTTTACTATAGGCAACCACATTTTTATTGCTGTAGAAAATCTTGCCAACATCCATGGCCATCTTGGCTTCCTTATAAGATCTGGAAACCTCTTTGATCTCGCTTACGATCGTACCAAATGCAATATGGACCTGAGTCATTGCCTCGGTATTGAGCATGTCCAAAACAGTATTGGCTGTCTTTTCCAGATCCTCGTAAGTTTCGCCTTCTTTTACTTCCTTAACAAGAATGATATTCTTCTCATCAACGGCAGTAACAAAATCTTTGGTCTTTGCAGCAAATAAGTTGCGAACTGTCTCCAGTGCGTTCACATCTTTTTCATGCTGTGTTTCAATAATGAATACAACTCTCTTGATGTTTGTTTCAATATGAAGCTTCTTTGCCCTGTTGTAGATATCCACCAACAGCAGATTGTCAAGCAATAAGTTCTTAATAAAATTATCCTTGTCAAATCTTTCTTTATACGCAACAAGCAGGCTCTGAATCTGGAAAGCGGCCAGCTTGCCGACCATATAAACATCGTCACTTCCACCCTTTGCGAGAAGAATGTATTCTAACTGGTGCTCATCTAGCACTTTAAAAAACTGATATCCCTGGATTACCTGGCTGTCGGCCGGAGAATCCACGAACGCCAGGATTGAACTTTCATAATCTTCCGCATCAGGAAATGTGGTTGCCAGTACCTTTCCTTCTGTATCACAAATACACAGATCAATTCTCGTAATCCCTTTTAATCCTTCAATGGTTGTTTGAAGTATTTGATTCGAAATCATGGCATATTCTCCTTTTTCGTAAATTTACCTTATTATATATTAAAGCAAAAAGAAAAAAAAAGCAAGCGGGTAGAATAACCGCTTGCTTAAATTTTCATAAATTTTAGTTTAAAACTACGATTTCTGTGTCTTTATCGAATACATGGATCTTTGTTAAGTCAAGAGCAAGCTTAATTGTATCCCCTGGTCTTGCAGTTGTACGAGGATTTACTCTTGCAGTAAAGTTCACATCTTCCACATCAAAGTATAAGTAAACTTCAGCACCTAACAATTCATAAACTCTGATGGTAGCGTCAATGACACTTTCCGGAGAAGAGGTAAGGAAAACTTCCTCATCATGTAAATCTTCCGGACGAATGCCTAAGGCTACAGTCTTTCCGATATAACCGGCATCCTCTAATTTTTTCGCTTTTCCTTCTGGAAGAGCGATTGTATTTCCGCCAAATGTTAAAGTAACGTCGCTTCCTCTCTTAGCTACAGTAGCTTCGATTAAGTTCATCTGAGGAGCTCCGATAAATCCGGCAACGAATTTGTTACCTGGCTTATCGTATAAGTTCTGAGGAGAGTCAACCTGCTGGATAACGCCATCCTTCATTACTACGATTCTGGTACCAAGTGTCATAGCCTCTGTCTGGTCATGAGTTACGTAAATAATGGTTGCCTGAAGTCTCTGATGCAGCTTGGAAATCTCAATACGCATCTGGCCTCTCAGTTTCGCATCAAGGTTGGATAACGGCTCATCCATTAAGAATACCTTTGGATTACGTACGATAGCACGTCCCATGGCAACACGCTGTCTTTGTCCACCAGATAAAGCCTTTGGTTTACGGTCTAATAAATGCTCAAGATCAAGGATTCTTGCAGCTTCATGAACCAGCTTATCAATTTCATCCTTCGGAGTTTTTCTCAGTTTCAGGCCAAATGCCATATTATCGAATACTGTCATATGAGGATACAGAGCGTAGTTCTGGAATACCATTGCGATATCTCTGTCCTTTGGCTCTACATCATTCATTAACTTTCCATCAATGTAAAGTTCTCCAGAAGATATGTCTTCCAGGCCTGCAATCATACGAAGAGTTGTGGATTTACCGCATCCGGAAGGTCCTACGAAAATTACGAACTCCTTATCAGCAATATCCAGATTAAAGTCCTTAACTGCTTCAAATCCGTTAGGATATCTCTTGACGATGTTTTTCAGTGATAAACTAGCCATCTTACTAATCCTCCTAAAATAAAGTGATAATACTCTGATTTGAACCAACAGCTCTCATTGCTGCGGCCCTTGTTCTGAAACAATCATACATGAATTATTTTTCTTTTACCATATTGTTATTTACCAAAATACATTTCTGGCTTTTGGCTAATTTGTATAACGGGTTTTAAAAATGATTGAAACGTCAAAATATCAAGAGAAACGCTCTAATATTTCTGTTTATATTCGATAGCCAGAGTGTATTTTCGTCCTGTTTTAGTCAGAAATCACAAGACGGTGCCAATAATTTTGGCACCGTCTTATAAACCTTATAAGTTGTTTTATTGCTTTCTCACAAGAACGTTCAGCCATTTTACGTCAGAATGACCAGAACGTACATCCTCTGTTTCCCAAAGCTTTACGATCTCAAACCGTCCATTATCTCTTAAGAGTTCAGTCATGGAATCTGCCGTAAGGTCGCAGAAATACCGTTTTCCTCTGAATCCCTCAAAGTCTCCCAGTTTAAAAGACATATAAAGGATTCCCTTATCATTTAAGGCCCTTGCTATCTTTGTAAGAATGTCAGAAAGTTCCTTCTTTGGAGTGTGAAGTAAGGATGCGCAGGCCCAGATTCCATCAAATACATTATCAAAATCTATTTGTTCAAATGTCATCTGAAGCACTTCCAGACCGGTATGGATTTCCGCCAGCTTACACATCTCTTCCGATGCATCAAGCGGTGTCACATCGTATCCCAGTTCATAGAAAGACAGGCTGTCCCTGCCTGATCCGCAGCCTAAGTCCAGAATCGTATCACCTTCTTTCAGAAGATCCAGAAATTCCTTCATAATTCCTGACATATCCTGGTTCACTGTTTCTTCAAATTCCTTTGCCGCATACTTATTATAATAGTCTATCGAGTCCAAAATAATCCTCCTGTTATCCTTTTACCCGTTATCTGATTCTCTCAATTTTATTTTCTGTTATCCTGATCTTTCCTTCTTTCAGGAGATGTCCGATTGCCCGCTTAAATGCATTCTTACTCATAGAAAATTCCCGCTTGATGATCTCCGGGTCCGCCTTATCAGTAAACGGCAGACTTCCGTCAAACTGTGTCTCTATGATCTCAAGAACCTTGCCGGAATCCGTATCCATCTGGATATAAGCCTTCTGTCTTGGACTTAGATCCAGCTTTCCGTCTTCTCTTACCTTCGTTACCCGAGCCGTTACTTCATCACCTTCCCGATAATTTTCAAAAACTTCCTTCCGGGGGATCAGACCGTAATACTTATGATCTACCGCTACAAAGGCTCCCAGGTTTTCGTTGATTTCATAAATAATTCCGGTCACCTGATCATCCTTCTTATAAGGGGACTGATTGCTCATATAGGTATATACCCTCATAGTAGCCGCCAGACGTTTGCTTTTATCAATGTAAAGGGCCACCAGTACCTTCTCTCCCTGCTTTACCTTATGGGTCTGCTCTTTAAAAGGAAGAAGCAGATCCTTTTCAAGCCCCATGTCAAGAAATGCACCGATTTTCCCAACTTCCTTCACCTGAAGCACAGCCGTTTCACCTTCCTGAAGCTTCGGTGCTGCTGTAGTGGCTATCAGCCGGTCTTCCGAATCCTTATAGATAAATACAGTGATCCTGTCTCCAGGCCCGGCTCCCTCCGGCACCTGTTTTTTAGGCAGAAGAACGGAAACCTCACTTCCTGCTTCTTCACCCACATAAACGCCGAACTCCTTGACCCTCTGTACGACCAGGGTCTGCATCTTTCCTAATTCAATCATGTTACATCCTCTCTGTTGTTCCCCGCAGCCAGATGACTGCGTAAGCTGCTCCCCGTTCATCACACAGGGAAACCGTATATCCTTCCTCTGTCCGGCTTATGCGGGGATAAACTACATCTCCAAAGACTGCCGCTTTTTTATATTCCACTCTCAGTTCGGTAACCTCCATTCCATCCGGAAGCACCTCTCTGGCAATCTCCACATATTGAGCGTTATTGACATGATGGTTCGTGTCAATATGATGCTTCCCAATGGTAACCGGCTCTGTGTCTTCATATTTCTCCGGCAATTGGATCTTACGGGAAGCATAATCCATAGAAAGCCGCTCTTCATTGCCGTTTCCATATCCCCGGAGGTCTTCCGGTTCAATTTTAACTGGACGCCCCTTTTCCGTATCAAACAAAAACCATACGGAATTAGCCCTTACAAGGTACTCTCCGGCCTGATCACATATGGTGAAATTCCGATATCCGTAAAATCCCTTAAAATCATAAGGCCAGGTACCTACCACAATCTCCTCTCCCAGCACGGGATAACGGTCCACCACGATCTGCCAGGAGGAAAGCCACCAGGCCTTATGACGGTCTGTTAAGTAAGAAATCCCTAGACCAATATCCTCAGACTGAAACGTAGAACAATCCTGGAGATAATTCATTATGCCTGTTAACGTCAGTCTTCCGCATTCATCTGTCTCACTGTAGCGGACCCTGCTGCCAAATGTATACATGACACACCTCTCATCAAAATTATATAACATTATAAAGCATTTTCATGCTCTTGTCCAGATAAACCAGAAAGAACCCTGCCCCGGTTTCCCGAGAATTTCTATCAAAAAGGAAAGCTTTAACAATAACTTAACAACTGGTAATACAAAAAACGGAACCTTATAGGGTTCCGTTTTTCAGACTGGGCTACAAGGATTCGAACCTTGAAAATGACGGAGTCAGAGTCCGTTGCCTTACCATTTGGCGATAGCCCATCAATACAACAAGAGGAATTATACAAGATTTTTCTTCATTAGTCAAGCTTTTTTTAACTGATTTTAAAAAACTTCATTACCACCCGGGTTCAATCATATCCTCCTTATCAGAGATTGTCCGGGCGGCAGAAGATTTCTATTCGTAAATTTTCTTTCCAAAGATCTTTTCCAGTCTTTCCAGTGGAAGCTTAGGCGTTCTGTCTTCCCTCAGCAGACCGTTTGTCTCCTGCATGACATCCGTAAGCTGCGTATAACAGAAACCAGAAAATTTTCTGCTTTTAATCAGGAAATCCGTAATTGGTTCCAGACGTTTTAAAAATTCCCCTTCGCTTCCCACCTTATTGTAATATCCCCAGCCTTTCTCTTCTGCAGAAAAAGCAATGCCGCCATACTCTGTCATCAGGATAGGCTGCCCCCGGTACGTCTGCCCATCCGCCAGAACAAAACGGCGTTCCGCATGGCTATTAAGGATATCT
>NZ_DAMAUN010000115.1:0-15905 GCF_032078915.1 Lacrimispora sp.
ATTTCAAACTGTGAAATTCGATTACAAAACGGGAAGCTCGGATTGCAATTGACCTCCTATTTTCTCATAACAGCCATTATTATGCTATTCACGACACCGGCTTGCTATATACGGCAACACTCTTGATAATATTTATATATTATTGTAGCATCTAAAATATCAATTGATGGATATTAATTCAAATTTAGAAGAAAGGTTGTAAAAGTCTATGATTAAAAAAACCAAATAAACAGTCTCTCTGCCCACGTTGAGAACAGTACAAAATATTGAATGGAGATTAAAATTATGCAAAATTTCAAGGACACGAGGCTAGCGATCAAAGCCATATTGGCGACTCTGTTAATAATGATGTTAACTTTCGTCATGCCAACTGCGGCTTTTGCAAGCGAGACACCCGACAATACAAATGGGAATATAATCTCCCATAGCGAAACATGGGTCACTCCCTACAAACACGCTGAGGTTACGGTATATGATTTGGGTGATGGGTTTACATCCACGGAAACAATAACTGAAGAATATGAGTCCGGCCTCCTCAGGGCATTTGGAACAAAAACTAAGAGTTCAACGGTGGAGATAAAAAATGGTTCCGCTGTTGCTGCTACAATCACAGTAAAAGGATCATTCTCCTATGATGGAAGTAAAGCCACAGTTACAAGCGCTAGTCACTCCAGGTCTGTTAAATCTGGCTATACTGAAGATTCTTGGAGTACAAATCAGCGAGACTCAAGTACTTCGTATGGTGATGCGATGGTGAACGCAATGCTTACTGTTAAAAACAACAGTAGCGGAAAAACTTACGTTGGCAACGGAATGGTGACCTGCGGTAAAAATGGTTGAGTATGGATTTTAATTCAACTTAGATCATATCAAAATATAACAAAGTCAACTTGCAATAACAGACCATTAGTATAACATGGAGGGAAGTTTTATGCTACGTCTCAATAACATGAATGCACCAATTAAGATTTTGTTGGTGACGATTTTTCTCTTTGGCATAGGTATATCGATTTATAAGAGTGATATTGTCGTTGATCGCATTATTTCTCATGATGAGAAGTGGCTCACGCCGTTTGAGTCTATTACAACTACAATTTACGATTTAGGTGATGGATTTACCTCCACAGTAACGACAACGACAGTTAAAAAAATTACCAGTGTGGGGCATGCAGATGAAGGTATGTTTTCGGCAGAACAATGGGATGAGATTCTTAGCGGAATAGCCAACGGCAGTATTGTTTGGGAAGATTAGGATTTCATTATTCTCAAGTAGCTTTATCATTCAACCAAGTGAGCATAGTAAACCTACCAAAGGAATTTCTGTCCACGTTAAGCACAGTACAAAATATTGAAAGGAGATTTAAATTATGCAAAATTTAAAGGACACGAAGCTATCGAGCAAAGCCTTATTGGCGACTCTGTTAGTAATGATTTTAACTTTCGTCATGCCAACTGCGGCTTTTGCAAGCGAGACACCCGACAATACAAATGGGAATATCATCTCCCATAGCGAAACATGGGTTACTCCGTACAAGCATGTCGAGGTTACGGTATATGATTTGGGCGATGAGTTTACTTCGACGGAAACAATAACAACTGAACGTAATGGGGCCGGCCTACTAAGATCATCATCGGGAACACTGACTCAAAGTTCGACAGTGGAGATAAAAAATGGTTCCGCTGTTGCTGCTACAATCACAGTAAAAGGATCATTCTCCTATGATGGAAGTAAAGCCACAGTTACAAGCGCTAGTCACTCCAGGTCTGTTAAGTCTGGCTATACTGAAACCTCTTGGAGTACAAACAAGGGAGGCTCAAGTACACTTTCGGATGCATATGTGGGTGCATCGCTTACTGTTAAAAACAATAGCAGTGGAAAATCATATTCTGGATCTGCAAAAGTGACTTGTGGCAAAAATGGTTGATCTGGCTTACATTATACCCTGGATAACAAAATACCCGCTTGCTTATTATTAAGTAAGCGGGTATCAGACTGTAGATAAAGACGGTGCTGGGACTTGCGTCCTGACACCGTCTTTGTCTACAGTCTGAGGGCTGACGATGAGTCAGCCCTGCCGTATTTCACAAGTGATTTTATAATCTGAACAGCACCCAACTGTTCCTGTATCTAAAGCTTCTGTCTACACCCACCACTTGCCCTGTGTGTTATTGATTGCCCAATAGGGAGGCTTGGGCGAGCCGATGCTTAAGTCACGGTCAATGCGTCCATGGGCGGTGCTGCCACGCCGGATTAAGGGAGCCTCCACCTGATAAGTACGCTTGGAAGAATTTGCCTCCACCATGCGTTCCAAGAGAAACTCCGCTGCCATTTCACCCAGCTTATCGACAGAGGGCGTCATAGTTGTAAGTCCTCCCCCTGCCATGGATGCCCAGCCAAGCTCACTGAGCTTTCCCAAGTCGTCATAGCCCATAAGACCTATACCGTGAGGCATGGGAATTCCCAGAGAAAGGATTGCCTGTGCGCATGTCATTAACATCATGCCGTCGGCCGCTATGATGGCCGAAGGAGTCACATCCCGTTCTCCTGCCTGATAAAATGCATACACCTGATTCGCGACGGAATCTAAATTTGATATATCAGATACATATATGGACTTAAAAGGATCCTTTTCGCCCAAGTCTCTCATTTTTTCCAGGAAAGCCTCCTGCCTTGCGGCACGGGGGAAAACATGATCAAAGGGTTGTGTAAATAGAGCAATGCGTCCATATCCCTCCTCTTTTAAATGCTCAATGGCATGGATTAAAGGAATCTGATTTGAAATATATGTCATGTCAAACATATAGTTATCAATGCTGCGATCCAACAGCACCACGGGAACCCCGTCGTTTGCCAGTCTGATCAGATAAGGATTATGGCGCATCGTGGTATTTACAATAAGACCGTCTACCTGCTGTGCCATAAGAGAGCGCAGATATTCTTTTTCCAGTTCATAACTGTTATCACTGCTTGCAGTGATGATTCCATAACCTTTTTCACGTAAGGAAATACCAATGCTTCTGACAGCCGCCGAAGTAAAAGGGCTGCCGATATCTGCAACCACGATGCCAGCCATCATGCTGCGTTTGCTTTTCAATGTGCGCGCCAGATGATTCGGCTGATATCCTGTGGCATCAATAATATGTTCAATTCTCTCTTTTGTCTGAAGGGACATATATTCATATTTGCCGTTTAAATATCGGGAGACAGTTGCTTTCGATACCCCAGCTAAGTTTGCTATATCCTGAATGGTCAGTGATCGTTCGGACAATGCTTGCTCCTCCTTCTGTAATATACGAGATAGAATAAGTTTAAGAAACCGTTTTCTTTAATTTTATTATAGTATATTTTCTTTTAAAGTCAAGTTTCGGAAACAATATCTATTAAAATAGCTAGTATGAGTTGTAAAAATTGCATAATTTAGAAACCGGTTTCTAAAGCTCTTTTCACAAAATATATTTTTTTACATAAATTCCCTTGTAATTAAAAATGATATTCAGTATAAATAAATATAATGAGTAAATATCTCTGTGATATTGTGGTATTTGTTGAATGTTTTCGCTTTTTTGATATGAAAATAGTCAAATGGCCCAATGGATAGAAAGACAGCTCGTTATGATAAGGTGCTTGTTAACCGGTATCTAAACTTATTTTAGGAGGAAAGAGAATGATGAACACGGTAGTAGGTATTTTGTTACTGATTACATATGTGGCATTTGCCATATATGCCGCAAAGGGTGGAAACCTCATGATAGGCTTCTTCGTGATGGCAGTATTATGGGCAGGATTAGGTGCCATCGCTGGAGTGACCGCCTGGTCCAGTACCGCGGAGGGCGTGATTGATATTAATAATGGTATTTTTGAGCAGGGACCTGAACTATGGGGGTCTACGGCTGCCATTATTATTTTCGGTTCCTGGTTTGGGCGAATTCTGGTGGATACGGGAATAGCCAGAACCCTGATTCGGACAGCAGTGGAATGGGGCGGCGACAAGCCGGCTCTTACCTGTATCCTTCTTTCTATAGTAACAAGCTTGATTTTTACATCAGCCTATGGCGCCGGTTCAGTGGTTGCTATTGGCGTAATCATTTTTCCCATTTTACTATCTCTTGGAATCTCCACTCATCTGGCTTCGGCATCCTTTTTGATGAGCGTGGGAGCCGGACTGTATTTAAATAATGGTTGGTTAAAGCAGGTAGGCGCTTTGATTCCAGAATTTGATATAACGATTCCTACTTGGAAAACCTATGGGTTTATTGCTTTTGGCATTCAGATGCTGGCTGTTGTCCTGATGATCTTAATTAGCAGCAGAGGAACCGCAAAAAAACACCCATGGGCAGCGAAATCTGATCAGGGTGAGAAAAAGGTAGGAGCCCTGGCGCTTCTGACCCCGGTGATTCCTGTTTGTCTCTCTGTGTTCTTAAACTTTAAGCCAATTACCGCCATATTGGTCGCAGTGCTTTGGGCACTGGTCTTTACAGGCAATCTAAAGAACATGAAAGACATAGGGGATATGGTACAAAAAACATTCCATGACGGTGTGACCGATGTAGCGCTGGTGTTTGCATTCCTATTCTTCTTGCAGATGTTCCTGCGTTCTGCAAAAGTTTGCGCGCCTTTGCTGGCACCGATTATGCAGCCTGTGCTGCCTTCTAATCTCCTGATTCTTTTTGTTATATTCGGCGTATTTTCGGTGATGGCACTGTTCCGCGGGCCTTTGACTGTATGGGGAGCAGGAGCCGCTACGCTGGCAATGTTCCAGGCAATCGGCGGTGTGTTTACACCGATGATATTGTTTCCGCTGTTCATGGTACCGGCCACGACCATTAACGGTTCTATTTGCCCTACCCAGTCCTGGTGTCTGTGGGCAATCGGCTATACCAAGACAGATTTGAAACAGTATTTTAAGACCTGCCTGCCTTTCGCACTGGTTGCAGCACTGGTTTTGGAGATGGTTGCTTATTTTATGTTTGTGTAGCCGAATGAATAAAACTGCCTCCAATAGTGGAAGGCACAGCATATGTAAAGCAGGAAATTACCAGAGAAAGGGAAAATGCCTGCCTCATGATTGATTGGAGGATTGTTTCATATGAGCAGAGAAATAAGAGTTGGTATCGATGTGGGCGGCACCCATACGAAGGCTGTAGCCATCGATAATGCCACCCATGAAATCGTTGGACAAAGCATTGTCATGACCAGCCATGACCATGAACTGGGGGTGGCAGCTGGTGTAATCGAATGTTTTAAGAATTGTCTGACTGCAAATGGCATCAAGCCGGATGATGTAGTATTCATCGCACATTCCACAACCCAGGCGACCAATGCGCTGCTGGAGGGCGATGTGGCAAAGGTCGGAATACTGGGAATGGGGCCCGGAGGCCTTGGCGGCATTTTATCAAAGAAGCAGTCCGCCGTGCCGGATATTGATCTGGGTACAGGGCGGAAAATAGAAATAAACCATACATATCTTCCGGTAAAAAAAGCGGATGATAAAGGAATAGAAGGTGCGGTGGAACAATTGCGGGATGGAGGGGCACAGGTTCTGGTGGCATCACAGGCGTTTGGTGTTGATTCTAACGATGATGAGGAGAGGGTACGGGTATATGCGGAGAAAAATGGCATGATGGTATCAATCGCCTCTGATATATCAAAGCTTTACGGCCTGACCAGCAGAACCCGTACCGCCGCCATCAATGCTTCCATCCTGCCAAAAATGATGAATACAGCCAATTCCA
Organism: Lacrimispora sp.; assembly: GCF_032078915.1. Lineage (GTDB taxonomy): Bacteria > Bacillota > Clostridia > Lachnospirales > Lachnospiraceae > Lacrimispora. The sequence goes on from NZ_DAMAUN010000115.1 coordinate 5,734, forward strand.
CTGAAAGCGCCGTACGCAGCTCAGGAATCAACGTACCCCTGATGATTATGCGCGGCGACGGAGGTGTTATGGATATTGGCGAAATGAAAAAAAGACCGGTTTTGACCATGCTTTCCGGTCCGGCAGCCAGCGTTATCGGAGCCTTAATGTATCTGAGGGCATCCAATGGTATTTACTTTGAAGTGGGAGGCACTTCTACAAACATAGGTGTTATCAAAAATGGACGTCCGGCTGTGGAGTATGCCGTGGTTGGAGGACACCGAACCTATGTCAATTCATTGGATGTAACTGTTCTCGGAGTAGCAGGGGGATCGATGGTAAGAGCTGCAAACGGGAAGCTGGTGGATGTGGGGCCGCGAAGCGCCCACATAGCAGGTGCAAAATATGCTGTTTATACTCCGTTTAAGGATATTGATGAACCCGAACTGGAGTTTTTTGCACCGAAAGCAGGAGATCCCGGGGATTATGTGCGAATCAGGCTGGCGAGCGGAGAACGGGTGACCATAACCAATTCATGCGCTGCTAACATTTTAGGCTATGTAAAGGATGGAGATTACAGCCGGGGAAATGTGGAATCTGCACGCATTTGTATGAAGCCTTTGGCGGACTATTTAGGTGTCTCCATAGAAGAATGCGCGCGCCAGATTCTGGCAAAATCCTGCGAAAAGGTCGCTCCGGTCATTACCGGATTTGCCGAAAAATATAAAATAGAGGCAGATCAGATCTCTTTGGTTGGCTGTGGCGGCGGTGCGTCTGCCTTGCTGCCGTTTACCGCTGAGACGATGAAGCTTAATTATTCCATACCCGAATATGCGGAAGTCATATCATCCATAGGCGTAGCCCTGGCTATGGTTCGGGATGTGGTAGAACGGGTCGTGCCCAATCCAACCGGTGCGGATATCGTAGATATTAAAAAAGAAGCCAAGACCCTTGCCATAAAGAGTGGAGCCGTGCCAGATTCTATAGAAGTGCAGATAGAGATTGATCCCCAGACCAATAAGATTACGGCCATTGCCTTAGGTTCCACAGAAGTACAGACAACGGACCTTTTAAAAGCCTGTGATGAAAAAGAAGCCAGAACGCTGGCGGCGGCTTCCATGAATTTGCCGGAATCTGATTTGGAATGCCCCATATCGAATGATCTGTTCTATGTATTTACCGCCGTAAAAAATCAAAAGACGCAGCTCCGCCTTCTTGATAAGAAAGGTTTTATCAAGGTACAAAGAGGCGATGCGAAAGCGGTGACATTTACAGGAGACGTCTGGGAAGAAGAAGTAGAAAAAATGTGGAAATCCATGCTTTCTTATAAAAACGAGATGGAAAGGACGCCGGATCTTTACCTGTGCATAGAAGGCAAAGTCCTGGATTTTGCCAATACCATAAGTCTGGAGCAATTGAAAATCATTATGGGGACGGAATTTGCCGGTCTGGCTCCTGGGGAATCCGTGATTTTGATTGGTGCCAGAAGCGAAATGTAATATGGAAGGTTACCTGGATCGCTATTTGGCAGATATACCCGATTGGGCCTGGCATGAATATTTATGGAGCCATGACCGGTTTTGTCACAGAATCGAACCTGAATTAAGAGAACAGTCTGCACAGGCTGCCGCTTGGATTGGGATATCCGCATCCAGAAGAATCATTGCAGGACATTCGGCTGTTTCAATAAAAAACCTGATTGAAGCAGCTGGATGCCGGATAGATAAGGTTCTGGACGATCCCTTAAAGCTGCTTCGTCCTTATCTGTTTGCCGAATTTGAAGAGCCTGATTTGATTACTGTTTATGAAGAACGTGTGTCAAAAGTACAGCAGTTTCTGGAAAAGGAACGTTTGGGAGTGTTCAACAGTTCTTTGGCGGAAGAGATAATTTTGGCACATGAGTTTTTTCATTTTCTTGATTATGAAGGAAAGCTTACTGACGGCATAAGCCGCATAAGAATTACAGCCTTTGGGAAGCTGAAGTTTCACGTCAGGGCGTCTGCTCTGTCTGAAATAGCTGCCATGGCTTTCGCACGGGATTTATTGGCTTTAAATGTGCATCCCTGCATTCTGGATTTGTTGCTTGTGCATAATGGAAATTTTTCATAGGGAGATTATTATGGATGCTTTATTATATATCATTGCTTTTTTTGCTTTTGCTATTGTATCAGCCACCTTTGTGGTTGTTGGAAAAAGACGGTACAGAAAAATGGAGAAAGACGTGTATGTTCTGCGTGAGACTCTTTTTACCGCTGTATTGGGAGCTGCGCTATGGGGCGAAGCCGCGGTTCTTCTTTATTGGTGCTTTGCAGATGGCAGCCGGTTATTTACCAGCAGAAATGCCGTTGTTAATACAGTGATTTTCCTTTTTGTAAGCCTTTTGCTGGGTTCATTTCTCATGTTATATTCTCTGGTCAAATGCTATGTGTTCACTCAAGCCGGCATCAACGCATTTGACATTTTGGGGAGAAAGAGACAGATCCTGTTTCAGGATATTACTAAAATCACAGCTCTGACCGGAAAACGGTTGTCCATAGAAACCGGATCAGTAAAAATCATACTGGGTGGAGAGGGGCGGCAAATGAATGAAACTGTCAAGTACCTAAAAAAAAATTGCCTAAGGGGCTAGCCACCGCGCGAGTGACTTGGTATAATTTCTAAATAAAGGAAGAAGTATGAGGTTTCAATGTAAAAGCATTTTATAAAGAGGTTCTGGACAGCGGGCTGACAGCGGAGAAAACGGAAAAGCGAATGGATGCACCGGTAACTTATGCACGGTAAACTTGTTGAAAGAGGGGGATATTATGCTGGAAAAGATACCATCACAAGAAGAAATGGCTTCCCTGATAGGGGAGACTTTGTTTGAAGCATGGAAAAGCCTTTGTGAAAGAATCGAAGAGAAGTATGATATGGAACGCCAGTGGAACAGCGGCGGCAAAAGGTGGAAGTACGAGTACAAATACCGCCGAGGCGGGAAAACCCTTTGCGCGTTGTATGCCAAAGAGGACTGCTTTGGATTCATGGTAATTCTGGGACAAGCGGAGCGGGAAACCTTTGAACGGGAAAGGCAGAACTATTCCCCGGAGGTCCAGAAGGTATATGATGAATCAACGACCTACCACGATGGAAAATGGATCATGTTTATGATAAAGGATCAATTGCTATTCGATGATATGATGCAGCTGTTAAAGATAAAAAGAAGGCCCAATAAAAAGTAATAAATATGATTCGGAGGAAATATATGAGGTATCAGTGGATTGATGAATATTTGAAATCAATGAAAGGTGTATCCAGTGATTTCAAGGAAGAATGGAATTGGACCAGGTATCTTCTAGGCGATAAGATGTTTGCGGCGGTGTGCAAGGATGACCAGGGCAGGGACTCTTTGATCACATTAAAGCTGGAACCGGTAGAAGGGCAGTTTTTAAGACAGCAGTATGAGGATATCATCCCCGGCTATTATATGAATAAGGTTCACTGGAATTCCATAAAAGCAGATGGAAACGTTTCTGATGATTTGCTGAAGGATTTACTGGAAAAATCATACCGTCTGGTATTAGCCGGGCTGACGAAGAAGAAACAAAGTGAATTGCTTGGGTAGTTGATATTTCTTCAGGACTCCCCGGCAAACAAAGTGTGGTTACAGGTGGAACATATGAAATACTTTGGAGAAGGTTTAAGCGATGCGCATAAGGCTTTAAATAAAATAATCCGTAAGGAAGATGAAATCGAGAAGGCAAAAGTTCTCTTTTTAGACCTGCACAGGAAACTTCACCTTTCAGAAGTATCGAAAGGGGAAGAAAATGAAGTGGACAGACTTCTTGGAGATCTAAAAGCAGATGAGTACGCCGTCATGCCAACTGGAAAGGATGAAACCATAGCATGGGCTTTATGGCATATTGCCAGGATCGAAGATCTGACCATGGGGATCCTGGTAGGAGGCGGAAACCAGCTCTTTGATGGTGGGTGGAAACAAAGAATGAACTCTCCCATTACAGATACCGGCAATTCCCTGTCAGACGATGAGATCATGGATCTAAGCAGAAAAATCAATGTTACAGAGCTGCTTCATTACCGGAACGAGGTCGGAATCAGAACCAGGAATATAGTTAAAAATTTATCATCAGCCGATATGAGAACGAGAGTTCCGTCATCAGGGCTTGATAAAATCCTTTCAGAAGGCGGAGTGACAAAACAGGAAGATTCTGTCTGGCTTCTGGATTTTTGGGGTAAAAAGGACGTTGCAGGGATTTTACTGATGCCGCCTACCCGCCATGTCATGCTTCATCTAAATGACTGCTGCAAGTGGAAGGAATTTATCCGGACGAAGAAGCGGTATCATGGGATGCGTGACGGCTCTGATCAGGAGCTGCTTCTATAAGTTTTTGACCGCAGTTTAGATGAACTGCGGTTTTTTATTTACAGAAAATAGCTTAAATACCTTAAAAAATCTTATGCTGAAAAAAACTAAGATGTGAAAAAGATATCAAATTATAAATAAAATTAACTCGGATTGGGATAGAAGAAATTCAACAGAATCGATAAATTGAATCCTGTTTAAAATATTTGTTTCCAAATGAATTTATTTAATGGGCAAAAATATTGCATAATGTTAAAAAATAAACATTGAAAGATAATTAAATATCAATAATGTTAAAAAAATATTTAAATTGACAGATTAAATTGCAAGGGTATAATGGAACCATAAATAAAGATACCGGAACTAAAGAAAAAAAAAAGAGAGGAGATAAAATTATGCAGAACGTAGAACTTCAAAAGAAATATCAGTTATTCATAGGCGGACAGTGGAAGGATGCTTCTGATGGAAAAACATTTCCAAGTATCTGCCCGGCCGATGGGAGGGTGCTGACTGAGTGCGCCGAGGCAACAAAGGAAGACGTTGATGAGGCGGTCCGGGAAGCATGGAAGGCTTTTGAGACCTGGAAGCATGTACCGGTAAACCAGAGATCTGCCATTCTGAATAAGATTGCGGATATCATAGATGCAAATAAGGAACATCTTGCCATGGTGGAAACCCTGGATAACGGGAAACCCATAAGGGAAACAATGTCGGTCGATATTCCTCTTGCAGCTCAGCATTTCCGCTATTTTGCAGGCTGTATACTTGCGGAAGAGGGCAGTGCCAATATGCTGGGAGAAAATACCCTAAGTCTGATCCTCAAAGAGCCTATCGGCGTGGTTGGGCAAATCGTTCCCTGGAATTTCCCCTTCCTGATGGCAGCCTGGAAGCTGGCGCCGGTACTGGCAAGCGGCTGCTGTTCAGTCTTTAAGACCTCCAGCACCACTTCTCTCAGCATTCTGGAACTGGCAAGGCTGATCCAGGATGTAATACCTGCCGGGGTGTTCAATGTTATTACCGGAGCAGGTTCCAAGTCCGGGCAGTATATTTTGGAACATGAAGGTTTCCGGAAGCTGGCATTTACCGGCTCAACGGAAGTAGGAAAGAACGTGGCCCTTGCAGCAGCGGAAAAGCTGATACCGGCTACTTTGGAGCTGGGCGGCAAATCAGCTAATATTTTCTTTGAGGACTGCAATTGGGAGATGGCCATGGATGGTTTACAGCTGGGTATTCTCTTTAACCAGGGCCAGGTGTGCTGTGCGGGTTCCAGGGTCTTTGTGCAGGAAAGCATTTACGACAAGTTTGTGGAAGAAGCTGTTAAACGGTTTAACCAAGTAAGGGTCGGCCTTCCGTGGGATGAAAATACCCAGATGGGAAGTCAGATCAGCAAAGGGCATATGAAGGAAATTCTGAGCTACATAGAGATAGGAAAATCGGAAGGAGCCGCTGTACTTTGCGGCGGAGAGCAGATTCTGGAGGACGGACTGGAAAACGGAGCTTTTTTAAGGCCTACACTCCTTGGCAATGTGACAAACGACATGAGGGTGGCACAAGAAGAGATCTTCGGACCTGTGGCATGTATTATTAAGTTTAAGACAGAGGAAGAGGTTGTGGCCATGGCCAATGACAGCCAGTACGGACTGGGCGGAGCAGTATGGACCAGGGACATCAATAGGGCAATACGGGTTGCCAGAGCGGTAGAGACCGGTCGTATGTGGGTAAATACCTATAATTCCATTCCTGAGGGAGCTCCTTTCGGCGGATACAAGAATTCGGGAATCGGCCGTGAGACACATAAGGTCATTCTGGAACACTACACCCAGACAAAGAATATCATGATTAATCTAAGTGAATCTCCTTCAGGTTTTTATCCGGTTAAATAAATAGAAAGCAGGCAGAAAGCGGTTTTGGAGAATACAGCTCCAAAGCCGCTTTTTTGCATGGGAAAAGGGATTGACCGGATCGAAAAAAGTAATAGATAAAGATAAGTGATAAATTGCTTGACAAAATAAAGAGTTGGCAGTATTCTAGTAATTGTACAATTAATACCAATAATTCTAAGAAAAGGAGGCAGATACTATGAAACGCAACTATTATACAAATGGAATGAATAGAATAGAAAAATTATTTTATATTAATTCAGTCTGCCTCAGTGAAGATAGAATCTCATGATGATCCATGTCAAGGGATAAGTGACGGCTCTAATCAGGAGCTGCTTCAATGAGTTTTTAACCGCAGTCTGAATTGACTGCGGCTATTTTTTTGCAATTTACCGAAAAAGACCGCACTATGCAGTTTTTTTCGGTTTTTTTACATATATGGGCTGATAACCCATTCATGCTTGCAGTAAATAAAGGAGGAAAAGTATGAAAAATCTATGGAAGTATGGAAAGAAGTACAGCTTTCTGTATGTTTTGGCGATTGTGGCTATGGTCGTCAGCATTCTTTTGGATGCAACGGCTCCCCAGATCACAAAGCATATTATTGACGATGTTATTGTGGGGGGAGAGATGCAGATTCTCATGAGGCTGCTTTTAGGGCTTGTGGGAATTGGACTTGGAAGAGCGGTGCTTCAGTACACAAAGGAATTTATATTTGACTACGCCGCATCCGGGATCGGATGCAGCTTAAGGAAGGATTTATTTGACCACATCCAGACCCTGTCCATGGGGTATTTTGACAGCCACAATACAGGAGAATTGATGGCCAGAATCAAGGATGACGCGGAACGAATCTGGAACGCTTTCGGATTTGTGGGAATGCTGGTGTTAGAATGTTCCATTCACACGGTCATTGTTATTGTCTGTATGTACCGTCTAAGTCCCAGCCTTACTCTGATTCCGCTGGTAATTCTCCCCCTGATCGCCTGGTATGCGGTCAAAATGGAAAATGGTTTGGGAGAGGTTTACGATAAGATCAGTGAGCAGACCGCCGAATTAAATACGGTTGCGCAGGAGAATCTGGCCGGGGTCCGTACCGTTAAAGCCTTTGCCAGAGAAGGTTACGAGATCGAGAAATTTAAGAAACACAATAAGCGGTATTACGATTTAAACATGAAGCAGGCCAAACTGATCGTCCGCTACCAGCCTAACATATCCTTTTTGTCTAAGGTTCTTTTAATGGCAGTTATTGTTGCAGGCGGTATTTTGGTCATTAATGATAAGATGACCATTGGAGATCTGGGGGCATTTTCCGAGTATGCCAATAACATTATCTGGCCGATGGAAATGGTGGGATGGCTCAGTAATGATATTGCAGCAGCGGTGGCCTCCAACAAAAAGATCAAAAAGATCATGGAGGAGCAGCCGGTCATCCGCAATCCGGAAAACCCGGTCCTGCCGGAGACGATCCAGGGAGAACTGGCTTTTCAGCATGTAGACTTTGAACTGGATGGAAAGAGTATTTTAAGCGATATTGATTTTACTTTAACAAAGGGAAAAACCCTTGGCATCATGGGGGTCACCGGTTCCGGAAAAAGTTCCATTGTCAATCTGATCGAGCGCTTCTATGATGTGACAAAGGGAGAAATCCTTTTAGATGGGATCAATGTAAAGGATCTGCCTTTAGCATATCTAAGGGGTCAGGTATCGGTGGTCATGCAGGATGTATTCCTCTTTTCGGATAGTATTACGGAAAATATTAAGACTGGAAATAAGGATGCAACGGAATGGGAAAGCGTGCAGCAGGCTTCCATTTCGGCAGGAGCCCACGGCTTCATTCAGAAGCTTTCCGAGCAGTATGATACGGTAATCGGGGAGCGGGGAGTCGGGCTTTCCGGAGGACAGAAGCAGAGGATCAGCATAGCCAGAGCCATTGCAAAAGAAACGCCTCTGTTAATCCTTGATGATTCCACTTCGGCTCTTGATATGGAGACAGAGAAAGAGATCGAGGCCCATCTTACAGAATTAAAGGATAGTTCGAAAATCATTATCGCCCACCGTATTTCCGCAGTGCGCCGTGCCGATGAGATCCTGATCTTAGATGAAGGACGGATCGTGGAACGGGGAACCCATGAGGAGCTTATGGAAATGCGTGGACAATATTATAAAACCTATCAGGTACAATATGGAGAGGAGGAGATGAAATGGCAGTCAATTCAAGCAGAATAGATGAAGATCAGAAGGAAGTTTTTAAAAAGGACACCCTGCTTCGCCTGTACCGATATCTCCTGGATTTTAAAAAGGAGATCATCATCGTTCTTTTTATCATGGCCGGAACCATCGCCATCAGCATGTCAGCCCCCCTTATGATGGAATATGCTATCAATTCCTGTGTGGCTAATAAGGATATGGCAGGCCTTTTATGGCTGGGATCTGGTGCAATCGCGCTGTTCCTTTTATTCCTTGCAGGCACCAAGATGCGTATGCGCCTTATGGCGGACGTATCCAACCGAGTGCTTTTGAATATCAGGGAAGAGCTTTATCAACATATTCAGACCCTTGGTTTTGGCTTTTTTGACAGCCGGCCGACGGGAAAGATACTTGCAAGAATTATTGGAGACGTGAATGCTTTAAAGGATGTGTTGTCAGACAGTGTGACTCAGCTGATACCGGATCTGATTACGGTCGTCTGTGTGGCGGTCATTATGCTGATAAAGAATTACCGCCTGGCAATGGCGGCGCTGCTGACGCTCCCTATATTGGCTGTAGGCATGTTTCTGATTGAGACCACGGTTCATAGAAGGTGGCGGATCTACCGCAAAAAAACATCAAACCTAAATGCTTATGTACATGAAGATTTATCCGGCATCCGGATCATACAGAGCTTTGCGGCTGAACCGGAGACAAAAGAGGTATTTCATGACCTGGTTAACCAGCATTATAAGTCCTTCATGGATGCGGTGATTGTAGCGGATGGCTTCGGCCCTCTGGTAGAAGTAACCTGGGGACTGGGAGGTTTTCTGCTGTATTTTATAGGAATTCGGATTGTTGGAGTGGAAAATATCGGAATTGGTACATTTCTTGCGTTTTCAACCTATATTGCTATGTTCTGGAGTCCGATCCGGAATCTGGCTAACTTTTATAATAAACTGACTACCAACATTTCCGCTGCGGAACGTATTTTTGATATCATTGATACAGAAGCGGAAATTACAGATCAGGAAGGGGCTAAAGTCTTACCGGATATTAAGGGTGAGGTGGTCTTTGAGCACGTATCCTTTGCATATGGAGATGAGCCGGACCGGCTGATTCTTGATGACGTGAATTTTTCCGTCAAGCCTGGAGAAACCATTGCGTTAGTAGGACCAACAGGCGCAGGAAAGACCACCATTGTAAATCTGATCAGCCGTTTTTACGAGACAACCGGCGGAAAGATTTTTATTGACGGACACGAAATAAAAGAAGTGACCTTAAATAGCTTAAGAAGTCAGATGGGAATCATGACCCAGGACAATTTCCTGTTTTCCGGAACCATACGGGACAATATCAAATACGGACGTCTGGATGCGTCTGATACCGAGGTGACAGAGGCAGCAAAAGCAGTCAATGCCCATGAATTTATCATGAAGCTGGAAAACGGATATGATACGGTGATCAGCGAGAGAGGGGCGGGCCTTTCCATCGGACAGAGGCAGCTTCTGGCGTTTGCAAGAACCATGGTGTCAATGCCTGGGATTTTGATCCTTGATGAGGCTACCTCCAGCATTGATACCCATACCGAGCTTCTGGTACAGCAGGGAATCGATGCACTTCTGCGGGGCAGGACTTCCTTTGTCATTGCCCACCGCCTTTCTACGATTCGCAAGGCTGACCGTATATTTGTAATTGACCAGGGAAATATCATGGAGGCCGGAAGCCATGAGGAACTGATGGAACAAAAAGGCGCCTACTAT
>NZ_DAMAUN010000116.1:0-15773 GCF_032078915.1 Lacrimispora sp.
GTTGTCGCTCAAAGAGAGGAAGCCCTTGCAAAACAGCTTAAGGAAATGAGAAACCGCAAAAAGAAGCTGGTAGATCCGTTGCAGTTTGAAATGAGTATTCAGGCGGAGGATTTATCTGGGTATGTCCCTGCCTTTGGCTGGGAAATGGCACCTCCATCAGACAGTCAGAAAAGAGAGCTTGAAAAGCGTGGGATCCTTCCTGATCAGATAGACAATGCCGGAAAGGCCAGTCTTATCCTGGATCGTTTACACAAGCGTCAGGAAGAAAACTTGAGCACACCAAAGCAGATACGCTGCCTGGAAAAGTACGGATTCCAGCATGTGGGAACGTGGAACTTTGATTCTGCTAAAAACATGATTGACCGTATAGCAGCGGAAGGTTGGAGAGGAGCGCCCTCCGGCGTGAATCCGCAGGAATATATACCGGAATAAGGAGACTTGAAACATGGATAGTACATATGACCTCATGGAGGTCCTAAATCATATAGACCCATCAGAGCTTGACTACCAGGGTTGGGTTAATGTTGGCATGGCTCTGCGGCATGAAGGGTATTCCGTTGATATATGGGACCGCTGGAGCATGAATGACCGGCGTTATCACGCAGGGGAGTGTGAGCAAAAATGGCGGGGCTTCCACGGGGCCGGTACTCCGGTGACAGGTGGAACCATTGTCCAGTATGCCAGGGAACAGGGGTGGACACCTCCCTATGATCCTGGGACAGCCCTTGACTGGAACGATACTGTGTCAGCAGAAGGCGTGATTGTTGACAGCAGCTGGGTAGAGGCCAGGGAAGTGCTTCAGCCAAAACATTGGAACCCAGCGGGGGAATTAATAAAATACCTGGAAACACTTTTTGAAGCCGGGGAAAATGTAGGTTATGTCGTAAAGAGCTGGAAGAAAGAAGAAAAGGGCAAGGAAAAATGGGTGCCTGCTGATAAGGGAGCCTATGGCCGGACCGCAGGAAAGTTGATTGAGCTTTTGTCACAGTGCAATGGGGATATAGGCAGCGTGCTGGGGGACTATGATCCAGAAGGTGGGGCGTGGATCCGATTTAATCCTTTGGATGGGAAAGGTGTAAAGAATGACAATGTCTCTGACTTTAAATACGCCCTGGTGGAATCGGATTTGATGGACATTGAGAAGCAACATGCCATTATCCGGGAGTTAGAGTTGCCGGTTGCCTGTCTGGTCCATAGTGGAGGGAAAAGTCTTCATGCCATTGTAAGGATTGATGCTGCCGATCAGGCAGAATATCGGAAGCGGGTGGATTATCTCTATGATATCTGCAAGAAAAACGGACTCGCTATTGACCAGCAAAACAAGAATCCTTCCAGGTTATCCAGAATGCCCGGTGTCATGCGGAGCGACCAGAAACAGTTTATCGTTGATACCAACATAGGGAAAGAGAGCTGGACAGAGTGGAAAGAATGGATCGAATCCATCAATGATGATCTTCCGGATCCGGAAAGCCTTGACGATGTGTGGGAGAACCTTCCGGAGTTGGCGCCGACCCTGATAGACGGCCTGTTACGACAAGGGCATAAGATGTTGATTGCGGGCCCCTCAAAGGCCGGGAAATCGTTTTTACAGATTGAAATGTGTATTGCTATAGCTGAGGGAAAACAGTGGCTTAATTGGGCTTGTACGCAGGGTAAGATCATGTATGTAAACCTGGAACTTGACCGGGCCAGCTGCCTCCACCGCTTTAAAGATGTGTATCAGGCGCTTGGGTGGCAGCCTAAGAACCTTAAAAACATAGATATCTGGAACTTGCGAGGCAAGTCCCGGCCCATGGATAAGCTGGCCCCAATGCTGATCCGTAGAGCAGCGAAAAAGAATTACATAGCTATTGTTATTGACCCGATCTACAAGGTTATCACTGGTGATGAAAACAGCGCGGATCAGATGTCTAATTTCTGCAACCAGTTTGACAAGGTGTGCACGGAACTTGGTGTGGCGGTGATCTACTGCCATCATCACAGCAAGGGAAGCCAGGGAGGAAAGAAATCCATGGACCGAGCCAGCGGATCCGGCGTATTCGCCAGAGATCCGGATGCGCTTATTGACCTTATTGAATTAGAAACGACCGAAGAGCTGATGAAGCAACAGGAGAACCGGGCAGTCTGTGACGCCTGCAGGCAGTACCTTGATGCACATTTCAAGTGGGAGGACGACCTTTCTCAGGACGATTTATGCAGTAGCGTCCAGATGCTCAATTACTGTAAGGAGAAGCTGGACAAGTGGCAAATGGCTGCCTTGGAGCGCAATATAGAAGCTGCCAAGGCCAGAGTAAAGGGAATGACAGCGTGGCGCATTGAAGGGACACTCAGGGAGTTTTCTAAGTTCGATCCGCAGAATCTCTGGTTTAATTATCCCATTCATGTGGTGGATAAGTCCGGAGTCCTGGGAGATATTCAGCCAGAAGCGGACGCACCTTCATGGAAGAAGAATTTCAGCAAAAGGAAGAATCCGGAAGAGGCCAAGAAGGAACGTAAGGAGAGCTTGGAAACTAATTATGAATCTATCCTAAGTTTCAATAATGGTGAAAAAGTGACGGTAAAAGAACTGTGTGAAGCCATGGGGAAATCCGAAGATACGATCAGGAGATACATAAAAGAGCATGGCGGTTTCTGGATTACTGATGGAGAAGTCGGAAAAAAGCAGTAGCCGCAAAGTCGAAGCCGCAAGTGCGGGAGCTGCACGCAAAAGGGAAAAATGCGTCTTGCGTTTTATATACTCAAAATCGAAGTATCTTCGAAAATGCGGGTGATAGCCGCAAAGTCGGTAAAAATCGAGTTTGCGGGAGACGCACGCAAACCTATGTATATACATACATAGAAATGCGGCTTGCGCCTCAGTGGTACGGGGGTGTGTGGGAGTGGGCTAAAGCACAGCCCGCTCCACATCCCACCCCTGCCCCGTACAAGTCGCACGAATGAAAGTGAAAAAATAAAAATTAATGCGTTAAAGGAGTGAAGTGAAATGTTTTGTCCGATTTTAAAAGTTGATTGCATGGAAAAATCATGTGCATGGTACAGCGGGAGTTATGAAGCATGTGCCGTTCAATTGACTGGAGAGAGCTTGTCAGAAATTTCTGTCACAACAGAAGATAAAGGGGTAAAGGTGATTGTGGATGACGATTGATTTCTTTATGCCGATGAAAAAGGTCCCCACCGTGACTCACCAAGAAAAACAGGTGCATGTGGTAAATGGGAAGCCGGTCTTTTATGAACCGGAAGAACTGAAGGCAGCCAGGGCGAAGCTATTGGCACACCTGGGGCAGCACATACCGGAAAAAAGGTTCACTGGTCCTGTGAGGTTAACAACGTGGTGGTGCTTCCCTGTTACTGGCAAACATAAGAACGGGGAGTATAAAACCAGCAAGCCTGACACAGATAATCTGGTAAAGCTTCTTAAGGACGTTATGACAGAGTTGCACTTCTGGAAAGATGATGCACAGGTGGCGTCGGAAGTAATTGAAAAGTACTGGGCGGATCTCCCTGGCATATACGTGAAGGTGGAAAGTCTATGACGGATCAGGAAGTGCAGAAAGCCTTTGACGAGGTGTATAACAAGTTCTGGCTCAATTATCACAATAAGCCTATTCCGAAACAGTCTGACGAGTGGGAAAGGTGCCATACCTGGGCGGTAGTCCTGATGAAGAAATATCCCTTCATGGAGCAGCTGGTAGCGGAAATGATGGCAGAGATTGACCAGAGAATGAGAAAAAGAGAAAACGTTTGAAAGGAGAGCAATGAAAGAAGATTGTGGAAATTGTAGATATAAAAACCGAGGCAGCTTACGGTACCCGTGTAGTACCGGAGTGTATCAGCTTTATCACTCACATAGATGTTTTATATGGAGAAAGAGGGCCTGGTGGCAACGTTTAGCTGAAAAGATTATGAGCGGAAAAGGGGTAATAAAATGAAGTCATTATTACATTATCCCGGTAGCAAGCGGCGGATCGCTTCCTGGATAATCGGAAATATGCCAGAGCACCACAGTTATTTAGATCCGTACTTTGGGGGAGGGGCTGTCCTTTTCGCAAAGCCCCCTTCCAGGATAGAAACAGTAAATGATCTTGACGGTGATGTGGTGAATTTCTTCCGGGTGATACAGAATCCGGAAAGCTGCCGGGAGCTTCAGGAGTGGCTTACATATACGCCGTATTCCAGGCAGATTTATGAGGAAACCTTCCAGGAAGAGCCTAAGTCCCCAGTGGAGCGGGCCGGATACTTTGCAGTAAGATCCATGCAGAGTCATGGATTCAGATTAAATGGCGATTGCGGTTGGAAGAAAGATGTTTATGGCAGGGAAGCAGCCTATGCGGTCCGGTATTGGAATCAGCTTCCGGAAGCACTGGCAGAAATGGCAATCCGGCTTAAAGATGTGCAGATCGAGAACAGACCAGCGCTGGAGTTGATCAGAGCCTTTGACCATGAGAATGTCCTGATCTACCTGGATCCGCCTTATGTATTATCTACACGAGGCCGGAAGCAGTACCGGTATGAAATGTCAGATCAAGATCATGAGGAACTGCTGGAGACGGTGATCAGCAGTCAGGCTAAGGTTATGCTTTCCGGATATGATTGTGAGTTATATGAGCGGTACCTGAAGGACTGGTATAAACTGCAGATGCCGGCCAGAGCGCAGAACAACCTGCGGAGAGTTGAAACGTTGTGGCTGAACTTTGAACCGGCGGAGCAAATGAGGCTAGGGAATTAGAAAGAAGTGAACCTTGATAATTGAATATTGGTGGTTGGCATGATATAATTTTAGTATTACAAATGATGGAGGTCGGCTGTATATGAGTAAAAAGAAACTGGATTATAAAATTTCAGAAGAATTTGATCATGAATTGAATGATATCCGTAATAAGCTAAGTCAATTGGAGAGAGGGAGGATTTACGAGTTAAATGGGGCAAAGATGGACGGTTATCTTGCAACAAATATTGAAGAACTGCGTAAAATGATGAATGAGTTATTGAGTAAAATTCAAAAAGGTGAAGATGGAATAGATACAGAATTAGCGGAAGCATTAAGTACTTTTCATATTTAATAATATTAAAAAAAGCCAACTATCAATATTCGGTAGTTGGTTTTTTTATTGCCCAAAAGGAGGGATAGATTGAGAAAATCACCAAAAGAGCGCCGGGATCAGTATGTGCAAGCACAGAGGATCACCACGGCAGAGGCTGCTATAGCAGTAAAGGCGCCGCCTGTCATGACCTTCTCTGCAACGATGCCGGCTTATACATATACAAGTTTATGTTCACATCGGGGGCTACGGGAGCCACCAGAGCCCAGGCGAAAGACAGAGGAGTGGAAATGTCCTGAATGTTATTGGGATTCAACTAGCGATGTCGAAATGATAAATGCTGTAATATCAGATTATCGTGGCGGATTTTATGACTGGGAATGCACAGTGCATTGGATCTGCCCAGTATGTGGGCATGAATTTGAAACTTTGGAAAGTAATTGAGGAAGGAGGATGAACTGATAGTGTATGAAAATTTATATGCAGTATATGATAGCGGAAAACTACTAGGGGAACATACTGCTAAGGAGTGGGAAGCAGCACTTTACATACCCCGGCAGACCACGAGGGATTATGCACGCGAGGGAAGGACCTACGGAGGACGGTATACTTTTAAGGTGATAATAGGCGTATCTAAGGAGGTCGAAGCCAGCCAGGAGGATCCAGAAATTACAGCAAAGGATCTGGAGAAGTTTAAGCAGTCTTTGAAGATCGGGGCTAGATTTGCCTATGAGAGTTTCCGAAAAGACTTTGTCAGGGGAACGCGAATTACATCCGAAAAGGTTATTGTAGTGAAAAAGTATCCTCATATCGTGGAGTTGGCTAGTTTGAAAGACTCCAAGAGGATAGTAACCATGACATATACAGAGCTCTTGAAACAGAAAAGAGATAGAACTAAAAAGAAAGTATTAACTGCAGGGAGGTGATTGATTGGAAAAGGAATTAGCAGAGCAGCTGGTAAGAACTGCAGCACTTGAGGCTGTGAAGGAATTTGAGAAGTCTCAGAAAAAGAATAAGCGGGTAAAGGTATTTCAGAATGCAAAGAAGCTTATGGAGAATTATAACCGGATATGTCAGAGCGTTCAGGAGGGCGTGTCGGAGCTATCTGACGTGGACGCTGGGGAAGAACTAGAGGAGCTATCGGCAGAGGATATTTACATAAACAGCATCATAAAAAGCAAGCTGCGGAGTATTATCATGATTGCGCATATTGATAAATGCTTGAAGCTTCTGGAAGATGAGATGATCAGGAAGGAGTTACCTGAAAAATACGAGGCTTTTAAAAGCTTCTATTTGGACAGGGATACTCAGGAAGACATTGCGGAAAGGCTTGATACTACGGACAGAACCGTAAGGCGATGGATTTCTGAATTGACCGATATTCTAAGTGTATATTTATTTGGGGCAGATGCAATTATGCTGGATTAGAGGACTTGACAAACCGTGTCAAAACCGTGTCCTTGTAAAGTCCACATGGACGATTTATAATGATAGTATCCAAAATTAGATTAATTCGGAAATCCCCCTTTATCGGCTTCTGAGCGCAACAGCTCAGGGGCCGTATTGAATTAACAGCTGACCGCAAACAATGCTAGAACGTGTGTTCGAAAAAGTTTGACGTTTTACATTTGGTGTATTATTATGGTTATATCACGATCGTGTTAACGAAACATACGATACCGGTTAGTATGTGAAACAATGAAAACACTGAAAGCGAGGATTTATTTATGACAGATAAAAAATACTGCATTCAACTTGCAGAATGTGATGGAAATTCTAAAGAAGTTTATTCCTTTGATGAGGTTGAGATTGGCACATGGGTGGACGGCAAGCCAATTTATCGGAAAGTGATTTCCGGGAAAATTGCTAACGAAAGTGGCAATGCCCTTGTCTTTGCAAATGTTTCTGAACTTATGGTTGATCGGATAATTAATTTTTACGGAAACATGATTGACAAGAATAATAGAGCTCAAATCACGTTACAGACATCCTATAATGCAACAACAGGATTGGATGCTGCAGTAAATTTGTATTACCGTAATGATGATTGTAATATATACTATCATTTTAAAGACAATGGATTCTACCCAGACTGTACTGCCTACGTTGTCATCGAATACACAAAGAAGTAATACCCCCTACGGCTGCTAGGTGTAAACATGATGGGTTAAAATTATTAAAAACAAAAGAGAGGTAAATTATATGTGTGAAGATAAAAAGAGTTGTATTACGATCAACTGTGGTTGTTGCGGTAATGGTAATGGCAATGATAGTACACCAGTTGGAACCGTTATTTCGTATATGGGAACAACGGCTCCCAAGCATTACTTAATATGCGATGGGACTATTTATAATATTGACGATTATAAAGATTTTTCACAATTCATTAAATATCAATTTGGTTCTTATAATTGTTTCGGAGGTGACGGTACTACTACTTTTGCCGTACCTGATTTGAGAGGCGAATTTCTAAGAGGTACGGGAACTGGCGCTAGTAATACTGGAACTGGTGCGGCTGTTGGTGTACATCAAAATGCAACAATAGTCCCCGGCTGGTATAATAATGGATATGGAACAGGTGCAGCCATCGGATTAAATAATTCAGATATTGATAGAGTAAATAATACCGTTTTAAGCGCGGAAAATACAGACTTTCTAGAAATGGGAGATTATGGGTATATGCAATTAAATGGAACAGTAATTACATCCGCAAAACCAATAAGGTCATTTACTTCCCGCCCAACCAATACAGCAGTTCTTTATTGTATTAAATACGAATAAAGCATTACTAATAGTGTTCAAAGCAAGACATTACAGGAATCGCTTAACTTTGACGACTGCCAGGTGTAACAGCTTGGCGGCCGATTGATTCCTGATTTTCTCCTTTTTGAAACGCCTGTCGATTTTAGGTCGATGGGTGTTTTCTTTTTTGCATCGTAATGATATGATAAAGAAAAGATGAGGGGGATAAAAAAGATGGACATAACTAACAAGTTAAAAGAAATTACGGAACCGGCTGTTGGTCCAGTCATGGACATGTTATCAGGTCTTGTTTTGGACGGAGTTGCCGGGGCTATAGTGCCAGGAGTGGGTAATTTGATTTTGTCATATAAACAGCAAAGAACGGAAAAAAATTTGGAAATGTTTATCTCCCAAATTGTAGCCCGTCAAAATGAGTTTAACGAACGTCTAAATAGATTAGACCCCGACAGGCTTCAAAAGATAACCAATCATTATTTTGGAATAGTCACTGATTATGTTCTGGCTGTAAGGCAAAAAGATAAAATTAATTTTATAGTAAACGGCTATATTAATTTGAGTGATTTTCAGGAATTTAATGATGACGCAGTTATTATGTATTATGATACGCTAGATCAGTTGACAATGGTTGACATAGCAGTTTTGAAATCTCACCATATTAATTATCGCGGGGACTCCGCAAACCGTGAGTTCTTGGAACAGTTAATGCGAGGGCAACAGCGTTTAATTAATGAGAAATTAGAACGCTTAGGATTATTTAGCAGTGAAAATCAGAGAAAAATGGATGAAAATGTAAAAAATATTGGCGTCTATCTCCAGGAAGTACAAAAAGGGAAAAAGAATCCCAATCTAAAATACAGTAAAGTATGGGGAAGTGATTCCTACAGATTAACAGATTATGGAAGAAAGTTTCTTGAATTTTTTATGAATGAGTATCAATCAGAGGAAGTACAAGAATAATAAACAAGCATCTCAGAGGCGGCCAACCCCGTCTCTTTTTCTTTACCCAAAACAAACGAATGTGAAAAGGCAGCCTAATAAAAACTTTGTTGTGGATAGTTGTTGACATACGGTGCACCGTATGGTATAATATACATAAGGAGGTGAGATACAGATGAGAGGCAGAAGCCGAAAGAAAAAGCCCGATAGCAAACTCAAGACTTGGCTGGTCGGAGTGCTAACGGACTTAATAGTAGGAATAATCCTTCTATTCATTTCAAAGCTACTCAAGTAGCGGAGAGGGGCGAAAGCCCTTCTCTATAACTTATTATAACACACTCATCTGTATAAAATCAATATGTCGGATAATTTGAGATTTTTAGGTATCTTCTTCATCGCCTTGGCATGTGCGAGACTTGCAATAGGCTTGTATTGTATGTGGAGGGATAGCCGTGGAAGAAAAGAAGATTAGGTCACAGGACAAATGGAACGCAAAAGCCGGTCTGATCAGTAAATCCTATAAACTGAAACGAGAATTGACAGAACAGTTCGCAGAGGCCTGTGAGAAGGCAGGAGTTAGCCAGGCAGGACAGATTACCAAAATGATGAAAGAGTTTATCGATGAACAGAATAAGTAGTGCAGGGAAGCATTCGGGAAACCGGGTGCTTTTTCTATTGCATGAAAATGTTTTGATATCTAAAACGACGAAAGGAGTGAGCCTGATGGCATTGACAGCCAAACAGAAAATATTTGCGGATGAATACCTGATTGATCTTAATGCCACCAGGGCTTACAAGGTGGCGTATCCCAGGGTCAAGAAGGATGAAACGGCTAGAGCAAACAGTAGCCGAATGCTAACAAATGCTAACGTTGCCGTTTATGTTGAAAAGCGCATGAAAGACCGGGAGAAGCGTACTGAGATCACCCAGGACATGGTTTTAAAAGAGTTGGCAAAGATCGGATTTGCGGATGTCACTGACTTTGTGACGATTGAGGACAAAGGAATCCTTAGAGTGGTTCAAGTGAAAACCACTGATGAAATGCCTGGAGATAAGATGGGAGCCATTGCCGGAATCAAAGAAGGGGCAAACGGTATTGAAATCAAACTGAACGATAAGGGCAAGGCCCTAGAACTGATCGGCAGGCACCTGGGTATGTTTAAGGATAAGCTGGAAGTATCCGGCACTCTGGAGACTGAGAAAACGAAGCTTGATGACCTTATTAAGCAGATGTGCGGCGGTGATGGGTAATGAGTGACGAACGCCTACTTCTGTCAAAGAAGTACAAAGCCTTTCTAAAGTGTAATGCTCCGGTGGAGTTTTTAGAGGGGACAACAGCCGCAGGTAAGACTACGGTCGGCCTGTTTAAGTTCATGCTTAAGGTAGCAGAGAGCCCTAAGAAGCTGCACATCATAGCCGCAAAGGATACTGGAACCGCAGAGAAGAATATCATCAATAAGGATCTGGGAATCATAGATGATTTCGGTGTTCTCACTGAATACAATGGCAACGGAACCAAAGATGATAAGATCCCCCACATTCTCTTCCATACTTCCGGTGGCGATAAGATTATCTATGTAATGGGTTACGGAGATAAGAAGAAATGGCAAAAGGCTCTGGGCGGCCAGTACGGCTGTCTGTACATTGACGAGATTAACACAGCCGATATAGAGTTTGTACGGGAATCTGCTATGCGTTGTGATTACCTAATGGGAACGCTTAACCCTGATGATCCGAACCTGCCAGTCTACAAGGAGTATATTAACTGTTCCCGGCCACTTACTGAGTGGAAGGACGAAACGCCGAAAGAAATACTGGAAGAATTACAAGAAGAACCAAAGCCCGGTTGGGTGCATTGGTTCTTTTCTTTTACCCATAATTTGGGTCTACCCAAGGAGAAGCTGGAAAACATTATCCGGAATACGCCGAAAGGTACTAAGATATGGAAAAACAAAATTGAGGGTCTAAGAGGTAAGGCAACCGGCCTGATCTTTAGTAACTTTGACCGGAAGAAACATGTGGTAAACAAGGATCACGCAAAACAGTTTATCCGTAATCAAAACAACCGCCAACAGACAGAATGGTTTGTACATTTTTCAGCCGGCCTAGACACATCATATTCCCAGAAGTCCCCGGATACCATTTCCATGAGCTTTATAGGTATCACCAATCGGGGAAACTGCTATGTGCTTGACGAGAAGGTTTACAACAATGCAGATCTGGGAATACCTCTGGCCCCTACGGATACGGTCCGTAACTATATTGACTTCCTGGATCGCAACCGGAACGAATGGGGATTTGCCAGAGATACCTTCATTGATTCTGCGGATCAGGCAACCATAACAGAGTTCTTAAAATATAAGCGCTTGAATGGCTGTGTTTATAATTTCAATGATGCATGGAAGAAAGAGCAGATTATCGACCGTATTATCAACCAGCTGAACTGGTTTGCTGATGCGGGAACAAAGCCATGTTTTTATATCGTGGATACTTGCGCCAACTACATCCGAGAGCTTGAAGTATACAGCTGGCTGGAAGGTAAGGACAATACGCCAGAGGATAAAAACGATCACATGGTAAACAGCGTACAGTACGCATGGTTGCCATACGAAGTCAAAATAGGAACAGGAAGGAGGAGTTCATAAATGGGTTGGTTTAAAGATATGTATTTCAAGTTGCTTAAGGTTGTACGAGCAAAAGAACGGCAGGTGGTTATAAAGGAACCGCTTTCCTTTCAAGGAAATGTACTAAAAAATAAGATCTGGTACCGTGGAGATCCGTCAGAGTTGGAACAGTTCTTTAAACAGACAGCTTACTGTGATGTGTTTAAGGCAAGGTTCTGGGCTTCCGTTCCGTTCCGGAAAGTAAGAAAAATTCATTCCGGTATTGTAGGGATAGTGGTGGATCGGTTTAAGGATATCATAACCGCAGATTATAATGATATCAGTTTTGGAGAAAAAGGAGACAATCAGCCTTTAAAGGAATTATGGGATGAGATTACAAAGGATAATGACTTTGAAGGGCTCCTGGGTGAAGCGGTGGCTGGCGCTCTGTCAGCCGGAGACGGTGCTTTCAAAATAAGTCTTGACCATATCAGTAAATATCCTGTCATAGAATTTTACGAGGCAGATCAGGTTGAATACAAATACCAGCGAGGAAGACTATTTGAAATTGTCTTTTCCACAGCTTATCCTTATCCCAACAATGAAACAAAGGAATACCGTCTGGAAGAAACCTACGGAAAAGGGTATGTAACTTATAAGCTCTACGAAGATGGAGGCGAGGAAGTGAAACTCAATACTCTTCCGGAAACAGCAATTTATGAGGATACTGCTTTTGATGGTGATTACATCATGGGTGTGCCCCTTATCTTCTTCACATCAAGCAAGTGGAAGGGGAGAGGCAAAGCACTGTTTGAAGGAAAGACGGACGATCTGGACGCCCTGGACGAGGTGATCAGCCAGTGGCTTGATGCAGTAAGAAAGGGAAGAGTGAACCGGTATATCCCAGAAGATATGGTGCCAAGAGATCCGAACACTGGGCAGCTCATTGAACCAAATGAGTTTGATAATGATTACATAGCCATCGGAGCAGTAAAGAAAGAAGGGTATAGCGATAAAATTGAGGTAGTTCAACCCCAGATATCCTATGAAGCGTATTTAAACAGTTATTCGGCCTTTATGGATCTGGTGCTACAGGGTATCATTTCCCCGGCTACTCTTGGTATTGATCTAAAAAAGACAGACAATGCCGATAGCCAGAGGGAAAAGGAGAAGATTACCATGTACACTAGGGGGACGCTGGTTAAGGTGCTTTGTAAGGTCCTCCCGGAGTTAGTAAGTAAAATCATGATGACTTATGACCAGATGCAGGAAAAAGCCCCTGGAGAATATGAGGTTTCCGTCAAGTTTGGGGAGTACGCAGCTCCAGGCTTTGATTCAGTAGTGGAGACTGTCAGCAAGGCCCGGACCAGCGGAGTCATGAGTATAGAAAAATCCATAGACGAGATGTACGGAGATACCTTGACGGAAGATGAAAAGTCTAAGGAGGTCAAGCGGATCAAGTTTGAGCAGGGGATCTTTGAAACAGAAGAATCTGGGCTTAATACGGAAGGAGTGAAGATGGATGAAAGTGAAGGTAATGAACCGCCTGTACAAAATGAGCCAGCCGGAGTATCAGGGGCTCCTGAAGGTAGCAAGTGAGCAGGTTCCTTTCGGTATTTACGCTGTGGAGAAAAAGGAATACGCGGAGCTCCGTTGTGATAAGTGCAAAAGTATTACGCAGCTGAAAGAGCTCACCCGGCAGTTCAAGGTTCAAGGGTATAAAGTTTTGGCAAACGGCAGGTGACAGCATGAATGAGTATGATATCACGGCTGCCTTTGAGGTCATAGAACAGGAACTAATCTCTTCCATGATCCGTAATATGGATCGTCACCGGGCCGAGGAAATCAAAGAGGGATACGATTGGTCTATGTGGCAGACTGAGCAGCTTAAGGCCCTGGAAAAATATAAACTGGAAAACCAGAAGAAGTACAGCAAACAGTTTAAAAGTATCAATGCTCAAATAGGAGAGTTGATCTGGCAGGCCAAACAACAGGGAGGGCTAAAGCAGGAAGAACAGATCCTCCGGGCTATCAAGAAAGGCTTTAAAAACTATAAGCCTGCTTCGGCAGCCATGCAGGCAGAGTTTTTCAAACTGAATACCCGGAAACTGGAAGCTCTGATCAAGGCAACCAGTAACGATATGAAGAAAGCAGAAACAGCAGTCTTGCGAATGGCAAATGACCAGTATCGTAAGGCTATTTTTAATGCCCAGGTATACGCTAATTCCGGAGCCGGGACTTATGAAAAAGCCATTGACATGGCAACTAAGGATATGCTTTCACGGGGCCTTAACTGTATTGAGTACAAAAACGGAGCCCGCCATACTCTGCCTGACTATGTTGACATGGCAATCCAGACGGCCAGCAAACGGGCATACCTACAGGGAGAAGGAGAGAAACGCCAGGAGTGGGGAATCAGTACGGTTATCGTAGCAAAGCGCGGGAATCCTTGTCCCAAGTGCCTTCCTTTTGTAGGAAAAGTCCTAATCGACGATGTATGGAGTAGCGGGAAGGCTTCTGATGGTCCTTATCCCTTAATGAGTATGGCAATAGCAAGAGGCCTGTATCATCCAAGGTGCAAGGATAGTCACAGTACATATTTTCCTGGTATCTCTACTGCGGATGATACCTGGACCAGAGAAGAATTAAAGTCAATTGAAAAATCTTATAAGCAGGAGCAGGATCAGCAATATACCCAGAGGCAGGTTGAAAAATTAGAAAGGCTAGCTGTCAACTCTCTTGATAAAGAAAATCAAAAGAAATATAAAGCTCAGACAGAGAAGCAAAGGCTGAAGTTAAATGAAGAAGATATACTAAAGCACGCAAAGAAATTTGATGATAGACAGACTGCTGATGGATATCATCGACCAATTACCGAAAAGATGTGGGAAGAATTTAATGACGGTCAGAAAAAGGCCCTGTGGAGGTATACTGGTTCAGAATACAGAGAAATGAATACCTCTCTAAGACAGGGAACGGTCGCAAATCAAAGACAATCCATACAGGACTATATAAAAGATATGACAGAGGCGATAGATAAATGCCAGATGCCAGATGATGTTTGGGTACGCCGGGGTGTAAGTGCGAACGGTCTTGGCGGACTATTGGAAATCGATGTTGAAAAGCTAAAGAGTAAAGATTTTCAAAACAGTGTTATTTCTACAAAATGTACAGAAAAAGGATTCATGTCTACTGGCGTTTCTAAAGAGGCAGGCTTTTCTGGTATCAATTTGGATATTTGTTTACCCAAAGGAACGAAAGCCATTTATGCAGAACCTTTTTCACGGTATGGGGGAACAAACAGCAGCGGAACCTGGGACGGCAAGGAGATAGCTAGCCATATCGGTTCTGAAGCTGAAATCATTGTTCAGAGAAATTCTACATTCCGTATAATGGCGATAGATTCAGATGAAACTGGGATAATAAAAAGAGTGGAATTACTGCTAATTAAGCAGGATTACTAAATTTGATTATTGCACAGGAATATGGTATACTATAGTGTGAAGTATTCTATCCAATCGGAAGGAGGGATTCGTATGGATAAAGACGAAAATGCTACCACTTTAGAGAAGCAGGAAAAGAATTTAGCCGTAGAAATCGAGACGGCAAGAGAGGAAGGAAAGAGTGAGGCTTGGATAAGGCAAAATTTAGACATTTAGACAAATTACGATCTGCAATCTATGGTTTAGCTGTCGGAGATGCTTTAGGCGTACCAGTAGAGTTTATGGATCGTGGTAGTTTTCATGTCACTGACATGAAAGGGTATGGGACGCATAACCAGCCAGCAGGTACATGGTCGGATGACACTAGTATGACATTGGCGACATGTGATTCAATAAGAGAACTACAAAAAATCGACCTAAATGATATTATGAGATGTTTTTCTGAATGGTATTATGAAAACAGCTATACGGCGAGCGGAGAAGTCTTTGATATTGGCGGAACGACTGCAAGTGCAATAAGGCGATATAGCCCAGGGTGCGAATCGGTAAAATGTGGTTTAGATCATGTGAGTGCAAATGGTAATGGTTCATTAATGAGAATTATCCCATTCGCATTTTGTAATTGTGCAAAAGAAGAAATTCAAAATGTATCAAAGCTTACACACGCTCATAATATTTCTGTTACAGCCTGCGAGATATATGTTCAGATAGCACAAAGACTACTGAACGGCGAAATGATTAAAGATATCCTTGGTACTATGGAATTTAGAGGGCCATTTGAGCGATTGACGAGGATTGGTGACCTGGAAGAGAAAGAAATAGCGTCATCGGGATATGTAATTCATACATTGGAAGCGGCGTCGTGGTGCCTTCTGACAACAAATAGCTATGAGGAGTGCGTACTGAAGGCTGTAAATTTAGGTGAAGATACGGAAACCACCGGTGCAGTAGCTGGAGGGCTCGCAGGTATTGTCTACGGGTATGATAAC
>NZ_DAMAUN010000117.1:0-15386 GCF_032078915.1 Lacrimispora sp.
CTCTGTTACAAGACAAATCCAGGGTGAATGCCCTGGATTTTGTCTACAGTCTGAAAGGAGCAAAGTACTAATTAACTTTGCTCCTTCTACTAGTTTAAATTCAACTGAATGCCATGAAATAAAATTATTAAGAATAATTAACAATAAAACCGTCTACTTAGTGTTAGTTGGTTTTTTATTATTAATGATCAGGTAAATTGCTATTTTATATACATTATGATAAAGAAAATGAGATGAAATAAATGAAATTAAAATAAATTGAATTAAAGTAAATAGTAACGCACTATACAACAAAACAGAGAAACGCACTGTATTTAAGCCATTTCTCTGTTTTGTGAAAAAACTGTGAATGAATGGTATTAGCTTTTTATAAGTGATTACTGCTGATTTATGCAACTATGCCCTAATATAAGTGAATAATTATGAAAGATACAACACTATAAAATCTTCTCTTTTTCCGTCCTAAACCATTCAATGTCCATGTGAGTATAACTATATCAGTAAGATCTTTTATAGAATGTCCCATGAAATTCAAAAACTGATATTAAATGCATAATAAAGTCTATATGGAGAAATCAGGGAATTTGTGGAATTCGGCCGGCAAAATAAAAGACATAAAATAGACCGCCAAACTGTCTTACATAATGATGTGCCCCCAATTGTTAGATTTTCAGGTCTAACATTGGGGGCACAGTTCATAAGTCTGGAGGTTTACTGAGCTTATCATGAATATGATAAACTAATTTTATTATTTCATCTATTTATCTTGACAAATAACTTAAAAAGCTTGCATAGTCCATATACCAGTCTTTAACATTACCAAATGTGCCTACTATGTCCATATGATCTGTATTTATGATTCTAGGCATTGCATTCCATTGTCCTATTTTTACTCCACCATTGTATCGTTCAATAACATCGTTAGAACCTAACTTAGGTCCATCCTGACTAATACAATTTACAATCCCATCATTTGGAAACCATTTCTTATCAATGATAGGAAGGCCTTTTTGATTACGTGAATATTTTCCAATTAAGTTTGCGGTTGGATAAAATATAGGATTCATAGGGCCAATTTGTGCTATAGAATGACCTGTAAGTATAGATTCTGTAGTGGCTTGCGTTGTCCAAGAAAAATAATATACATCTGGTTGAGCTTTAACCCATATATTGAGTTCTTGTGCACCTTCTGTGGTTAAATCATAAGTTGCTATATCCTTTGTACTATTCCAAATATTGCTTTCTAAAACCCTTTCAATATAATCTCGTTGAGATTCCCCATTTTGCTTTTTTAATCCCCATTGATCTAATTTTAAATCATATATTGGGCTAAATAAATTGTTTTTACCAGTTATTGTTCCTAATGCACCAAATGTATAACTTATTAAATCTTTTGCTGGCATTAGATCTGATAAAGTTGTACCATCATTAGGTGTAGATATAGTGCTAACACTATGAATCCAATGATTTCCCCCTTCAAATAGTGGTGAAATATTTTCTTGTCCACAATTTATTTCTTCTTCTTTTCCTTCACTTAACAACTGTGTAAGTGTACGTATGGTTTGCCCACCCATACTATGACCTATTAAATGTATTTTATTTTCATCGCTTATATTTGTATATAAACCTGGAAATGTCCTTCCATATCTATTATGTTTAAACTTTTTAGCATGGGCTTCTCCATAATCTACTGTTCCACCTGCGATATAAGCGTATAGTTCACAAGCTCTATCCCAATTACTGGATACTGGACCTACTGTTGCTGTATAAGTCTCATGTCCTGAGGCATTTAACTTTTCTTGAAGATCAACTACACCACCCCAATATTTATATCCTAATAATTCATCCCTTCCAAAGCCCATAAAGCCATGTACTAAAACAATTGGATAGTCATTTCCTCCTACAATGCTCCTAAAGTCAACTTCTGGAAATTTTACCGGAAACTTTAATGAGGGCATTTTATTTATTTCTTCTTCACTTTTAACTTCTTCTGCCGAATCTATTAAACTGTCTATATCATCTAATGTAGGTATTTTTATTGTCTCATCTGCACCCGTTACTTCTTTTTTATCAGTAGGTGCTTCCATCTTCTGTGTCTCTTGTGCTTTTGGTTCATCTGCTCTTACAATCGTTGAATAATTTGTTAGTGTCATAGAAAATCCTAATAAAATAATAGTTGCTGTTTTTTTAAAATTTTTTTTCATTTCGCATTCCCCTCTGATTCGATTTTTAAGTAATTGAAAACATTAAAACCATTGTAATACTAGATACTAATAGATGTAGCTTTTCACATGCATTCCCTCCTTATAAAACTGAAACTTTTGGTTACGCGCTTAATATATCAGACATTTTTTACCAAATCAATATAGATTCTGGTTTTTGCTAAAAATTAAATAAAAATTAAGAATTAAGCAATAACCGTAATGTATTCGTAATGAATAGACACAAAGCCGTTGCCTGGTAAATGAGTAATCTACCTGGCAACGGCCTTTGTCTATGTATATATTCTTTCATCTCTACTAGAGTATCAATTTTTGTTGGCATTGGAAGCCCATATATTTTTCCCCAAAATCCAATTGGTAACAGCATTCATTTACAGATGTTAACGTAATCCCTTGAAACTGTGACTTTATCTCTATAGCTTGCTTGCTAATATAGTGAACCACGACGATTCTCCTTTATTGTAATGTTCTGAGAATCATTTTAGAATGTTCATGC
Source organism: Lacrimispora sp. (assembly GCF_032078915.1). Classification (GTDB taxonomy): domain Bacteria; phylum Bacillota; class Clostridia; order Lachnospirales; family Lachnospiraceae; genus Lacrimispora. The sequence continues at coordinate 2,719 of NZ_DAMAUN010000117.1, forward strand.
ATCTGCGTACCACACTTGATTTGTTGAACGGGCAATTTGAAACCGTATAGCGCACGAATGAATCGCTTATTCCCACTGGATAATAACGATGCGGAACGCAGCATAAGAACTTTCTGTGTAGGCAAGAAAAACCGGAAGATCATCGATTTCGAACAAGGAGCCGAGGCAAGTATCATGCTCTACAGCATCGCAGAGACAGCAAAGGAAAACAGATTGAAATCTTATGAATATTGCCGGAAAGCTGCAAAAAACTGAAAAAGTGATTTGACAGCTGCCCTAATGGGCGGTGCTTTTTACCACAGGACAAGTGGTTTACCATTTTCCTTTAAACTTAAGAACCTGTATTCATAGATGCACGATTCCACAAAATGCTTTTACGAATACAGGTTTTAATATATAGAGTTTGATTTTACATTCAGTAGTAAATCATTTATAATATTTGTCATTTCTCTGATGCATAGCTGTATAAATTTTATTATTCATGAAACGCCCTTTGCACTTTGACAGGCTCCAATTCTAACTGATCCAAATCACTCCAGTAGAGACCATACTGGATAGACTCCAGGCCATCAGAACCGACCACAATAAAACCATATACATTCGAGTTCATTTCTGCGATGGGATATAGATTGGAAATCCACAATCCACTCAGATCCGGTTTATCACAAAGCTTTTGTCGGATGGACATGGCTTTTTCTGAATAACTCCAGACCAGATTAGAATCTGTATAATCCTGAAATCTACCCACCAGTTCCAGTTTGCCTTCAGTGAAGAGATAACGAAGAGTAACAGGCATCTCATTATCTGGTGCATAGCAATTCGGTGAGATTAAGGCAGTATCCCTGTCTGCACTGATGTAAGAATAATGGTCCCCCTGAGTTGCGTTAGCTTCCAGCGGTTTCAGGTTAAGGCTTTGTTTCATTACCCAGTTATCATTGCTTTTTTCACATCGAAACAAGCCTGCATAACTATGAAAAACAAGACTTTCACTGTCAGCATAATTCAGTTCAATCCCATCTGCTCCTAGGAGTGCTAAGTCAGAGGTCAAGAGGTCAGAATTTACCGGTTGCGCAATTAAGTTTACAGCCGTAAACCTCAGCCATTCATCGTCTACCATTGCAACCAGTTCTCCATATTTTTCTTCCAGACAATATGGGTTTCCTTCACTACCAAAATTGGACTGTTCGTGTTCTGTTGGTTCCTCTTCCGGGTCTACGGAGGACAAAATATATCCATCTACACAGCCAGAATCCCCCATGGGTTCACCCTGTTTACTTAGTAATCGATAGAGCTGACCATTTATATACAGCATAGGCAATGCTTTTTCAGGTGAGAATTCTTTGTTTGATTTTTCTGTTATTGTTATCTCTGTTGTTGCCTCTGACTCAGTTATAGCTGTCTGTGAAGCAGTTGCGGTTTCGGACACGATGTTTACCGTTTCTGAATTAGGAAACTTCTGCTTTTGGACACATGCGGTTAAGCCAATGATTGTAATAGCTGTCCCCAGTATTATAATATATTTACTCAAATGCACACCTCCGGTAATTAATGTTTATTTCCTGAGTTTTCTTATATTATAACAAGGTTTTTGTTTCGTCTTTTTTACATTTTTCTTAAATTTATATGATACAACTTTGATGAAAATAGAATAGCAATTTATAGGAAGAGAAGACGAATTTGTTTTCCTTTATTTCTTTATGAAATCTATTTTTTACCAACTTTTTTACCCTGCTTATTATTAATGTACCAATCCATGATATCGACTTGGGATAACGAGTTTCTTTGATTTTTTATCAGTAGATCTCGCATGATGTACGAGTCGGCCTAAAATTAACAGACTTATACAATTAGATATATTTTATGTGTATAGAGAATTAAAATTCTTTATAATTTTTATTTTAAGTGGCATTGTTGTTATGGCCCGATAGGGCCAACTGGACCTACTATTAACGTCACTGACACATTTACCATTATAACAGGCGGCATATGTGCACTAAACTTTGGAGAAGGCACAACTGAAAACAGCACCTTTGGCAAATCAATTAAAGGTGTTTCTATTGTTGGACCATGTATAAACACAAATGCCATCAGACAAATTGCTTTTTTATTTACCAGTATGATTATGGAAATAGAATAAAAAAGAATATATTAAGTAATAAACGATTGCAGCTGAATTATGCATCTATAGTCGATCATAAATGAATAAGTAAGAAAATAAAGCATTATAAAATTGCATTGGTAGTAACATACTATAAATCATCTCTATTTCCGTTCTAAACCATTCAATGTCCAGAAGGTAATCCAGTGATTAGTTAGGTTTCCGCTAACCACCAGATGCCTTAGGAAATCCACCTTACTGGTGATATTTCTATTTTTTAATTTCACAAAACTCAGGTTCGTTTTGCGTTAAAATAAGTCTTATCTGTGGGGAAAAATAATACAGAAAATAGTGGTTGATTTTTATGGGAGTTGAAGTGGTCATGAAATGCTAATAAGGAATGATAATGAAATTCATTTGTTAAATGTAAAATGGATTATAAACTCTGCTCATAGATAAACGGAATAACCTCTTCACGCTTAATTCTCAATACATATGCAAACTCCTCACAAAGCGTTTTTTCTGCATCATTGAGAAAGCTTTCGTCAGCATTCTGTAGTTTCTTGTCTTTATTTGTTTTTTTAAGCTCTTGTTTGTGGCAACGCAAAGTTTTTATCATTTCTATAAGTTCAGAGCGGTTACCATCTGCAAGAATCTGGCCGTATAATTCTTTGCGTTTACGATTATCCTTAATCCAAGTGTAATTCTTATCCGACATTTTTTTAACTAGAGAGAAAATTTCATCGGCAGAGAGTATGTGGCGGATTTCAGTTTTTCTTCTGTTGTTTATAGTTGAGACGTATACTGTCGAGGCAGTATGGTAAACAGGTTTAAGTACATAATATGGGCGGATGTTTTCATCCATGTACATATCCTGTAATCCGGTAACCTTACAAATACCATGATTTCCGTATATGATGACATCACCTATGTTCATAATATCTCACCTCTTTCTAATAAAATAAAAAAATGTGATTCACTAAAACTGGACTTATGTCCCTGTAAAGCAAACCACATGTTTATTATTTACATTATAGCACAATTATAGATGAAATGTATACGGTAACTTTCCCCAAAGTTCACGTCTATATTATAGGTTAATCTATTTAGTATTTTGCGGAGTACCGGGAGAATGGAGAATTATGGACGAAAATGAGAGTTTAGTCAAATTTGACTATTTCACTTATCCATGCTAAGGTTAATGAAACTGCTCCGAATATCTTTATGATAGTGGGGGAACCAATCTCAGGGGGTGAATCTTAGTTTTAAGAGGGGCTACTTGGGAGCCCTAATCCGTCAGCTAATCCCATAGGAGTATACCAAGCGAATGACGAAGCTCAATATGAGTTAGTTTATCCGCTTTTTTGATGTGCAAAAATATACCAACAAGGAGGCCTCGCAGTAATAGGGTATTGATATATGCAAAAAGCGTTAAACGTATGTCATAAGGTTTAATATTATGATGTGGAGGAACAACATTGAATTTTCTATTGAAAATCAGTATTGTAATATTTGTTGGAATTATAGGCGGGAAAGCAGCCAGAGTCTTTAAGCTTCCCAATGTATCCGGTTATCTGGTAGCAGGATTATTTTTAGGGCCATCTTTTTTACAGTTTATTAGTTCAAGTGATATGGAATCATTTTCTGTAATTAATGAATTGGCCTTAGCAGTGATTGCCTTCAGTATAGGAAATGAATTTGTCATTAAAGATATGCTGAATCTAGGGAAATCCATCGTAATAATTACTTTGGCAGAGGTTGTTGGAGCCATTGTTATAGTTTTTGCTGTTATGTATTATTTACTAAATCAGCCTTTTGCCTTTTGTATTGTAATAGCATCAATGTCAGCAGCAACGGCACCGGCCGCTACTTTATTAGTAATAAGGCAGTATAACGCACATGGTCCATTAACAAAAACAATATTACCTGTAGTTGCATTAGATGATGTGTTTGGAATAATAGCTTTTGGAATTGCCATGTCTTTAGCAACACTATCATCAGGTCAACAGGATTTTTCCATAGTACAAATGTTTCATGGACTGGTTATTGAGATAGGAGGCTCTATTTTACTTGGTTTGGTTCTGGGATTTATTCTTACTATTTTTGCGAAGAGATCAAGTGGTCGTGACGAGCTTCAGGCAGCATCGCTAATGGCAATTGGAATCGCAACAGGAATATCTATTAGTTTAGGATTATCACCTTTATTAACGTGTATCATGATGGGAACCACCGTGGTAAATACATTAAAAAAGTCAAAGAGAGTTTTTGACTCGGTCAATGATTTTGCATCACCAGTCTATATCTTATTTTTTACATTAGCAGGTGCCAGCCTGGATTTAAGTATTTTAGTTACCGTAGGAATTGTGGGGGTCGCATATGTAATTGCAAGAGCCGGTGGAAAAATGCTGGGTGCATGGATCGGTTCGAAAGCTGTGAAAGCTGATCCTAATATTACGAAATACCTTGGATTAGGATTACTCCCTCAAGGTGGTATTTCGATCGGTCTTCTTGTGCTGGTACGTCAGCAATTACCGGAATATGCCGTGGCTATTGGTACCATTATCATGTTTAGTGTATTAATATATGAAGTAACAGGTCCTATATTTGCTAAGCTGGCGATACAAAAAGCCGGTGAAATGGATCAATTGGAGCAGAAAGATAAAAAACATATTCAGATGAAAAATAATGTTGTTCATGCTTCTCAGTCATATGATTAAAATAAGTATAAAATATTAAAATCGGTGGTGGAATTATGTATGTTTTGTTTATTGTTTTAAACGCAGTTGACAGTTTAGATGATATTTTATCCGGATTTGTAAGGGAAGGGATTAGAGGTGCAACCATATTCGACAGCCAGGGAATGGGAAGTGCTATTGTGAATAATGAGAATAGGAGCACCCCGTTATTCAGCGCCTTACATATGCTTCTAAGTGATTCCCATCCTTATAGTAAAACAATTTTTACCGTTCTTGAAAACGAGAGTATAGTAGATAAAGCGGTAGCAGTAGTTCATGAAGCAGTTGACGGCATATCGGATAATGGGGGAGGATTTATGTTTACAGTTCCCATCGGTAAAATTTATCAGATGAATCGATAATCTAATCGGATAATAAAGTCTTTATACTCCCACAATCTAACCGCTGTAGGATTTAAAGAGATCACAGGTGTTGCAGGAGCAGGTCTTGTAGGGCCTGTTGGAGTTGTGGGGCTCGCAGGACCATATTAGTTGAATGTTACAGTACTTTCCGAAATGTACAAGCCATAATAAAATAATATAATTTACAGGGGTGTTGCAGAGCGAATGCATTGTTCTGCAGCACCCTTTTACGCTGCGAATGACCGTCAAGAGGTATATGATATTCATATACGAATATTTAAGCTATAAAATTGAAAATGCATACATATTATAAAGTGAATATTATGCTGAAGTATAGTGCATGTGTATTTTTGATGAGAGGTATAATATGTGGAATGAGAAGATAAAGGTACTATCCAAAAGAGGAATCAGAGGAAATACAATCATTGCTATTGCTTCAATTATACTGATATATTTACTTGTATCTTTGTATTTTACAAATCATTTCTATATTTCCACTGTAATTAATGGAGTAGATGTTTCGTTAAAAGCGAATGATGATGTGGATCGGATAATGAGGAACCACGTAAAAGACTATAAGCTGCAACTAATAGAAAGAAACGGGGAAGTCGAAAACATAACCGGGCGGGAGGTTGGATTAGAATACAGTGGAAAAGATAATATTACAAATCTTCTCCATAAGCAGAACTCTCTAAAATGGATCGTTTCATTATTTAAACATCAAAAACTATATTCAAATGATTTATTTACTTACAATAAAAAAGCCCTGGAAAATAAAATAAGCGAATTAAATTGTTTAAATAACAATCTGATAGAACCACAAAATGTAGGTTTTAAATATTCTAACGGTTCATATGAACTGGTGGAAGAAGTGTATGGTAATAAAATAAGGAAAGATAATTTAATGAAAGCGATCCAGTCGGGAATTCTAATGGGAGAGACTAAATTAGATTTAAATGAAAAACTTTGTTATGAAAATCCCAAATATACCTTAACCTCAGCTAAAACTCATAAAACCAGAGATATTTTAAATAAGTACGTATCAACCAGTATTACCTTTACATTTGGTACCAAAAAGGAAATACTAGATGGGAACACGATACATAATTGGTTAAATGTAGATGATAATTTGGATGTGGAAATAAGCAAGACCTCTGTTGCGAAGTTTGTGAATGGATTGAGCAAAAAATATGATACTGTCGGAATTACAAGAAATTTCCAGTCATCGGTTGGAAAAGTAGTAGAAGTAAAAGGTGGACTTTATGGCTGGAAAATTAATCAGGATGAAGAAACCAAGGAATTGCTTAAAAATATAAGCCATGGACTGATACTTACCAAGGAACCTGTTTATACACAAAAAGCTTTGTCCCGAGATGAGAATGAGATAGGCAATACCTATGTGGAAATCAACATAACCAGGCAGCATATTTGGTTTTATAAAGATGGGAAATTAATTATCCATGGCCCAGTAGTGACAGGGAATCCTAACAGAGGATATTCAACTGTGGTTGGAGCCTATATGCTTAACTATAAGCAAAGAGATACAGTCTTAACAGGACCGGGTTATGCGGCGGATGTGAAGTACTGGATGCCTTTTTACGGGAATATAGGAGTTCATGATGCGAGCTGGAGGCGTTCCTTTGGAGGTGAGATATACAAAAGAAATGGTACGCATGGATGTGTAAATGCTCCATTATATTTAGCAAAAACGATTTTTGAACATATAGAAGAAGGAATCCCTATTATCTCCTATGAGGAATCGTAAAATGAAGTTTAATTTGAACCTGAATGTAAGATTTAGTTAAGTAAGGACGCCCTGTTACGGGCGTTTTTCAAGCTATATACAAAGTACATAATATTTTGTGAAATGAATAATAAGGCAATGATATCGCAATGATAACGCATTGCTAAAAGAAGATTGTATGGAAAACTACTCACAGGAAGAATTCCATTACAAAAACAACCATGCAGGCGGCTAAGGAAACCTGGAACAGGCTTTTTTCCTTATAAGCAAGAATGGCGGCTGCCAAAAGAGCGGCGATACCGGACCATATGCTTTTGGTGGCCGTAAGAATGGCAGGAAAGGTCATTACCGACAATGTCACATAGGGGACATAGTAAAGGAAAGACCGAATGAAGGTCATCTTTATTTCCTGACGGATCAGGGTCAGGGGAAGGACCCGGATAAAATAGGTAACTGCGGCCATAACCAATATGTAAAGATAGATTCGGTTATTCATGGGAAACCTCCATAGTGTCCGGTACCGGGAACAAAACAGCAGCAGCCCCCGCGATTAAAACTGTCAGAATGATCAGTCTAAGTCCGGAAGAAACCCTGTGAAGTGTCGGAATAAGGAAAAATAAAAGACTAAAGACCATGGAAACGACGGTTACCCCCGCCAGAATCCGGTCTTTCTTTGCAGGGGGGATGATAATTGCCAGAAACATTCCATATAGGGCTACTCCCAAAGCACTTAAAGCCCTTTCAGGGAGAAGCTGGCCTAAGAATGCTCCTGCTGCGGTTCCCAGGGTCCAGCCAGGAATGGCCAGCAGAAACAGGCCGTAGCAATACCAGGGGTTTAACGGACCCGGCCTGCATACGGAAACTCCGAAGATTTCATCCGTTATCCCGTAGCCGATCAGCAGACGGTGATAAAATGGGGTTGTTTTATCAAGCTTTTGGGACAGGGAGCAGGACATGAGACTATAGCGCAGATTGATGACCAGCTGGGCAATGGCCATTTCAGCAAAGGGAGCACCTGCCGTGATGATGCCCAGGCCGGCAAATTGACCTGCTGATGTCAGGCTGGTAAGGGAGATTGCAATGGACTGCCAAGGCGACAGCCCATAATTTATAGCCATAATTCCGAAAGTAAAGGAAACGGCAAAGTAACCAAGGCAGATGGGGATTCCATCTTTTACTCCGGATTTCAGCTGTTCTCTTCTGGTATTCATAATATTCCTCCTAGTATGTGACCGTCCTTATTATGCTATAAAAATATATCATGATCCTTTACATCAGTAAAACAAATGTTTATAATGAAAACATTAGAAAAACTGATGATAAGGAGCTGGAGAATGTGAAACGGTACCGGGCAGTTATGAAGATTGTGGAAACAGGAGGATTTACCAGGGCCTCCGAAGAGCTTGGATATACTCAGTCTGCCGTCAGCCAGATGGTGCAGTCCTTAGAGGAGGAACTGGGTACGGTACTGTTTATCCGTTCGAAAAAAGGCGTGGTATTGACCCCCGACGGAGCAGAACTTTTACCTTACATAAAAAATATATACCATGCTTACAGGGAACTGACGGAGAAACGAAAAGAAATGGAAGGGATCCAGAATGCCACCATCCGGATCGGCACCTTTGCCAGCGTATCCTGTCATTGGCTGCCGGGATTAATTAAGACGTTTAAGGAGAAATACCCATTGGTCAGCTTTGAACTCTACCAGGGGGATTATACGGCCGTTGAGCAGTTGGTTAAGGAGGGAAGCGTGGATTTTGGCCTCATCAATCCCCAGGCAGTGGGAGATCCGGAGCTTAAGACCATCCCGTTAAAGATGGACCCCATGCTGGCCGTCCTTCCCCTTTCCCATCCCCTGGCAGAACATAAGAAGATCTTATTGGAGGAACTGGCATCAGAACCATTTATTCTCCTGGAAGAAGGAAGCTTGAGTGAACCCATGGAAAGCTTTCGTGAGCGTGGGATCAAGCCCAATATCCAGTATATCGTCCATGATGATTATACGATCATGGCGATGATCGAAAAAGGACTGGGAGTCGGGATCTTATCAGAACTCATATTAAGCCGTGGGGATTATAATAATTTGGTAAGAGAGACGGAACCGCCATTAGCCAGAACCATTGGCGTTGTTTTTAAGGATAAGAAGATACTCCCTGTTGCCAGCAGGCAATTCCTGGAGTATCTCACAGAAGAATATGGAGAACTGGGACCCGGCGCCTAAAGGGGACTGGAAAAGAAGGGCAGCTTTAGGAAAAAGCTTAATTATGGAGGGAAAAAGAATGGGGCATAAAAATTTAACAACACTTTGTTATATCCAGAAGGAAGAAAGCTATTTAATGCTGCACCGGATTAAAAAGAAGGACGATATGAACCAGGACAAGTGGCTGGGAGTAGGAGGCCATTTGGAGGAAGGGGAGAGTCCGGAGGAATGTCTTTTACGAGAGGTAAAGGAAGAGACCGGATTATCCCTGACTTCCTACCGGCTTAGAGCCATTATCACCTTTGTATCAGACAAGTATCCGGATGAATACATGTTTTTATACACCGCTGACGGATATGAAGGGACCTTGACCGAGTGTGCAGAAGGAGAGCTTAAATGGATCCCCAGGGAAGAAATAGGCGGGCTGTCTCTTTGGGAAGGAGACCGTATTTTCTTTGAGCTGTTACTCACGGATATACCTTTCTTTTCCTTAAAGCTTGTGTATACCGGGGATCATCTGTCAGACGCTTTGTTAAATGGCAAACCATTGGCATTACCGGCGGCTATTACAAAAGTTCCTTCCTCGCAAAGAGCGCATAGCTGATCTTATACATCAAAAAGTTCCAGGCCAGTGCAAGAAACGGTGAGCAGCACAGAAGGATAAATATTATTTGATCTGTAAATGAAACACCCAGCAAGGTGAATAGCTTATAGATGCCAAAGCAGATGGCAGCAGGAATCAAACAGGAAACAAGCATTAATATGCGGGCCTTTTCTGCACCGAATTTAAACAGAAGAGGAATTGACATGCTCCCTGCAATTTCTGAAATCACCAGGCTCACAACACCGGTAAACAGCAGAGAAAGCAGGTTATTTATGCTGCTGAAAATACCCTTATGCGCTATGGCGCCGCCGATTGCGCCAATTACCAGTCCGGTAACAGCGCCAATGGCTGAGAAGATCAGAAGAACAATAAATTTGCTGATCACGATGTCTTTTTTAGTAACCGGCATGACCATTGCGTATTTCAGCCATTTGGATTGATCATCAAAGCTGAATGTGGTGATGATCATCATGCTGCATAGAATGCCGCTCATGATAATATAACCCTCTACTCCGGAAGAAGGGATAAGAGCGAAAGCTAAAACCAGCAGTATAAAAATCATGGATTTGAAATTGTGTCCAATGTTATATAAATCTTTTAAAATCACACTTTTCATTTTACCTGGTCTCCCTTTACATAGAGAAGAAGGATATCGTCAATAGTGGCATCATCCACCACTGCCGTTTTGTACTTACGGCGGGCCTTTTCCTTGTCTGCCACCAGCACATCCCATTGATAGTCACGTTTCCGGTAAGCAAGGATCTCAGATTGATCGATAGCATCGAACTGATCTGTTTTACACCGGATAATACCATATCGGTAGCGTAATTCATCCTTTTCTTTACAGAACAGGGCCTTCCCTTTATGAATAAAGGTGATATAATCCGCCACCTTTTCCAGATCCGTAGAAATATGGGACGACATCAGGATCGAATGGTTCTCATCCTGCACGAAGTCCAGAAACAAATCCAGCATATCGTCACGCATGACCGGGTCAAGCCCGCCGGTTGCTTCATCCAGAATCAGAAGCTTCGGTTTATGGGAAAGCGCAATTGCAATGCTGAGCTTCATTTTCATACCTCTTGAAAATGCTTTGATCTCTTTGCGGGGAGGAAGCTGTAATTTTTTCAAATAGTTATCGTAGGCGGTTTCATCCCACTGTTTATAGGCAGCAGCCGAAAGTCTGCCTATTTTGGCCGGTGTAAGGGTTTCATAGAAATTGATGCCGTCAAACACGACTCCTATGTTTTCTTTGATGTTTCTGGGATCCGAAGAAAGCTCCTGGCCCCAAAACTTAACGATTCCTTCGTCCTTTTGGATAAGATCCAGGATCCCATTGATTGTGGTACTTTTACCAGCGCCGTTCTCACCGATCAATCCCATAATAGCACCTTTGGGAATGGAAAATGATACATGATCCAATTTAAAATCAGGATATTGTTTCGTCAGATTTTCAACTTGCAAAATTGGTTCCATTTTTAATCCTCCTCCTGGTAAAACATGGTTATAAGTTCTATCAGTTTGCCAAGTGATATGCCGCTGGAACGGGCAATATCGGAAGCCTCCTGCAGATGTTCCTCAGCTTTTCGCTGTTGCTCTTCCTGAAAGAAATCTTTGTTTTGTGCCGATACAAAACTGCCGCGCCCAACGGTTGTTTCAATGAAGCCGTCCCGTTGTAAATCTTCATAGGCTTTTTGTACGGTAATGACGCTGACATGAATGGATTTAGCCAATGCCCGCATGGAGGGAATGGGATCTCCGGTCTGCAGCTCTCCGCTCATAATCAGCGCTTTTATTTGCGAAGTGATCTGTTCATAAATGGGCTTATTTGTATTACTGCTGATTATAATCTCCACAGTAGGTCTCCTTAGTGTTGTGTAGTGTACTTATTGAACAAGTACATTATAAGCAATGCATTTCGCCATGTCAATAGGGAAAAGAAAAAAAGATTGACCGGATTTTTCTCCTGTGGTATAGTGGTGGAAGTATAAAAGATAGGATGTGTGTGTTTGTTAATTGTATTTAATCATGGAGCATAAGGCAGTTTAATATGAAAAACAGGAATCGGATCAGGAAAGACATAAGCCTTTCTTTTATTTCGTGTACCTGTTTTACCCATGGGATACAAAGCAGACAGAATAAGGCTGAAAGCCTGTAAGACGTCGATTTGTGGTCTTACAGGCTTTTTTTTGCGCGGGTAATGATCCGAATGAATATGCAGGCATATTCATTTGGCAGATGCCTGTCCTATGCTCCATGAACCTCAGGAAACCAGATGGAAAGACAGAAGGAACGAGGAAAATCATATGGATCACACATTTCAGATTTTAGAATTTAATCTTATATTAGAAAAACTTGAAGAATTTGCACACACGGAAGCAGCGAAGGAGAAGATAAATAATTTGACCCCATGTCTGAAGGAAGGCGAGGTGAAGAAAAGCCTACGCGATACGACGGAGGCCAGGACCATCATAGACCGGATGGGGCTTCCGCCCGCAGTCAGCATGAATGGTCTGCAGGAGATCATGAATACGGCAAGACAGGGCGGCTGCCTGTCCGCGGAAGAACTGGAACAGACAGGGAGAATGCTCACCGCAGTAAAGCGGTTTAAGGACTTTTTAAACCGGTGCAAATACCTGGAGCTAGGCCTGCCTTATTATGAGCAGGACTTAAACCCATTGGAGGATCTGGCAAGGGAGATTTATGAAAGCGTCAGAAACGGCAAAGTTGAGGACAGCGCAAGTAAACATCTAAAAAACATCCGCCAGGATGTGACCAGATCGGAAGAAAAGCTTCGTGCAAAAGCAGAGGCCATTTTAAGGGGAAATAAAAAATATTTTTCCGATTCTTATGTGACCTTAAGAAATGGAAGACTTTGCCTCCCAGTAAAAAAAGATTACAGATCAGGGGTTCCTGGCAGTGTCA
>NZ_DAMAUN010000118.1:0-15020 GCF_032078915.1 Lacrimispora sp.
ATCGGTGCTGGAATCGACATTGCAAAAGCCTGCGGCAACATGATCGTTGATATAGGCGGAGGAACCTCTGATATTGCAGTGATTTCTCTTGGAGGTACGGTAGTAAGCACTTCCATAAAGGTTGCAGGAGATGATTTTGATGAAGCCCTTGTCCGTTACATGCGAAAGAAACATAACCTTTTGATCGGTGAAAGAACGGCTGAGGAAATCAAAATCAACATCGGTGCAGCATACAGAAGGCCGGAGGTTTTAACCATGGAGGTTCGCGGGCGTAACCTTGTTACCGGTCTGCCAAAAACCATTGTGGTAACTTCGGACGAGACTCTGGATGCCCTAAAAGAACCGGCTATGCAGATCGTAGACGCCGTTCACAACGTGTTGGAGCGCACTCCACCGGAACTGGCAGCCGATATTTTTGACAGGGGAATCGTGCTTACCGGAGGCGGCTCTCTCTTAAGCGGTCTGGATGCCTTAATTGAGGAGAAGACCGGAATCACAACGATGATAGCAGAGGATCCGCTCACTGCTGTGGCCATTGGAACAGGAAAATTTATTGAATTCATGCATGGCGGAGATAATAAAACAGAATTTTAACCAGAAGGCAGGCAGATAGAAATATCGGTCCTGCCTATGGTTGACAGGACTGCTTTAGAACGACCCCGGCGGCATCGCAAGATTCCGGCGGGGCTGGTTTTGCGGCAGTCCGCTTGTATTTATGCGTACAACGAGCCGGGTGAAGATGTGTGGTCTTCATTCAGCGACTGGCGCGATAACGATAAGAAACCTGCAAAGCGCGTTTCGTTTCTTATCGTTTACGGGAGGAGCCATGGCAACAGTCTGCGGATTTGTAGAGAAAATTAAATACAGGAACGAGGACAATGGCTACACGGTACTGAGCCTCGTGGATGCTGGCGAAGAGTATACCCTTGTGGGAAGTTTTCATTACATAAGCGAGGGAGAAATGATTGAAGCCGTAGGTTCTATGACCGAGCATCCGGTTTATGGGGAGCAGATGACCGTAGAGAGCTATGAGATCAAGGCCCCGGAGGATACCGCGGCCATGGAACGGTACCTGGGTTCAGGGGCCATCAAAGGTATCGGAGCAGCTCTTGCCTCCAGGATCGTCCGCCGCTTTAAAGCTGATACATTCCGTATCATGGAAGAGGAGCCGGAACGGCTTTCTGAAGTAAAGGGAGTCAGCGAAAAGATGGCGATGTCTATTTCTCAGCAGGTAGAGGAGAAAAAAGAGATGCGCCAGGCCATGATGTTCCTTCAGGAGTATGGAATTACCATGAATCTGGCGGTAAAGATCTATCAGGAGTACGGACCCAGGCTTTACAGCGTGTTAAAGGAAAACCCTTACCAGCTGGCGGATGATATTCCCGGCGTAGGATTTAAAATGGCAGATGAAATTGCCAGAAAAGCAGGCATTTTCACAGATTCGGATTTCCGTATCAAATGCGGCGTGCTGTACATCCTTTTACAGGCTACGGCAAACGGTCATACTTATCTTCCGGAGGAAGAGCTTTTGTCCCAGGCCTCGGAGCTTCTTAAAATAGAGCCTTCTTTTATAGAAAAACATCTGATGGACATGCAGCTGGATAAACGGCTTGTCATCCGGGAGCTGGAAGGGAAACGGATTGTTTACGCTTCCCAGTATTATTACATGGAGCTGAATGTGGCAAAGATGCTTCATGACTTAAATATCAGGGGGCGGATGCCAGAAGAGGAGATCCAGACCCAGCTTCTTAAGCTTCAAAAGGAAGAGCAGATTGAGTTGGATGAAAAACAGGTTCAGGCAGTGGTGGAAGCGGTAAACAGCGGGCTTCTTATCATCACCGGAGGTCCTGGTACCGGTAAGACGACCACCATCAACACCATCATACGGTTCTTTGAAAGCCAGGAGATGGAAATTCTCCTTGCGGCTCCTACCGGCAGGGCAGCTAAGAGGATGACGGAAGCTACTGGATATGAGGCGAGGACGATTCACCGGCTTTTGGAACTGACTGGGGTTCCGGGAGATGACCGGTCCTTGGGGATGCATTTTGAGAGAAATGAGGAAAATCCTCTGGATGCCGATGCAGTGATCATTGATGAGACTTCCATGGTGGATATTCATTTGATGCAGTCTCTGCTAAAGACAATCAATCCGGGGACAAGGCTTATCCTTGTGGGGGATGTGAATCAGCTCCCCAGCGTTGGCCCTGGTAACGTGCTTCGGGATATGATCGATTCAGGAAGTTTTAATGTAGTTATGCTCACTAAGATTTTCCGTCAGGCAACCCAAAGCGATATAGTAGTCAATGCCCATATGATCAACAGAGGAGAGCAGGTCCCTCTGGGGAAAAAGAGCAATGATTTTCTCTTCATAAAGAGAGAGGACCCCAATGCGATCATCAATGCCATGATTACCTTGGTTCAGGACAAACTGCCTGGTTATGTTCATGCAAAGACCTATGATATTCAGATCATGACGCCGATGAGAAAAGGCGCCATCGGTGTGGAGCGGTTAAATACCATTCTACAGGAATATTTAAATCCCCCTGGAGATGGAAAGGCTGAAAAGGAAACGGCCGGAGTCACCTACCGGGTAGGTGATAAGGTTATGCAGATCAAGAATAATTATAACATTGAGTGGGAAGTCCGCAATAAGTACGGGATTCCCATGGACAAGGGTACCGGTGTCTACAATGGGGATATGGGGATTATTCGGGAGATCAATGCCTTTGCAGAGCTGGTAACCGTGGAATTCGACGAAGGGCGCATGGTGGAATACAGCTTTAAGCAGCTGGAGGAGCTGGAACTTGCCTATGCCATTACCATTCACAAGTCTCAGGGAAGTGAATATCCGGCAGTGGTCATCCCTGTTTTTTCCGGTCCCAGGATGTTAATGACCAGGAACCTGATTTACACCGCGGTGACCCGTGCAAAATCCTGTGTCTGCCTGGTGGGAATGCCTGAAACCTTCGGAGATATGGTGAAAAATGAAATGGAGCAGCGGAGATATTCGGGATTAAAGGACCGGATCTGCGAAATCAGTAGGTTAAATTAAATGAGAGAAAGATGCTATGTGAGTTTTTCTCTTTATTGCAGTGGATGCCGGGTGAACATGTATGCATGTTTGTTCGGCTCGTCACTTGCGTAAATTCTTTGGGGTGACAGGCTTTGGGTGAGGCGCCTATCTTATAGGTCTTTTATTTCTATTTTTAATTCTATTCTTAATTACTAGTTCTAGTTTCTATTTTAATTTCTATTTCTAAATTCTAGTTCTAATTTCTGTTTTTAAATTCTAGTTCTAATTTCTGTTTTTAAATTCTAGTTCTAATTTCTGTTTTAAATTTTTAGTTCTAATTTCTGTTTTAAATTTCTATTTCTAATTTCTGTTTTAAATTTCTATTTCTAATTTCTGTTTTTATTTCTATTTCTATTTACTGTTTTTAATTCCTTTCTTTAATATAATCTTTAATTCTATTCTTTTTTAAGGAGAATCTTATAATATGTACCCTTCTTTTTTCGTTGATCTACTATTTCCCAGACGATGCCCAGTCTGTGACGAAATCGTTATGCCAAAAGGCAGGCTGATCTGCCCGGAATGTGTGAAAAAACTATCATTTGTCAAAAATCCAGTCTGTAAAAAGTGTGGGAAGGAGGTCATAAGTCCTGACATGGAGTATTGCTTTGACTGTGTAAGGCATAAGCGCACCTTTGAGTATGGCAGGGCCCTTGTGAATTATGATGAAAACGCCGGAAGCTCCATGGCGAAAATCAAATATAAGAATAAGCGGGAATACCTGGATTTTTATGGGGAAGCGATCTGTGTCCGGTATGGGAAGCTGATCCGGCGCATGGAGGCAGACGTCCTTGTTCCAGTTCCGGTCCATCCTTCCAGGAAGAAGGAGAGAGGATTTAATCAGGCGGAGATTTTGGCCCGCAGGATTGGAGAACGTCTTGGACTCGTTGTTTGTCCCTCAATGCTGGTAAGAAATAAAAAAACCATGCCCCAAAAGGGGCTTGACCCTGCTGGAAGGCTTAAGAATCTGGAGGAGGCATTTTCAGCGGGAAAAATGATAGAAGGGGTAGAGGGGGTCATTTTAGTGGACGATATTTATACCACGGGAAGCACCATAGAGGCCTGTACGCGAGCCCTGAAAAAGGCTGGAATAAAAAGGGTTTATTTTCTTGCAATTTGTATTGGACGAGGTCAGTAGTTTGATGTATGATACATTTGTTAAGTCCAATCATACCCAGGAGGAAAGAATATGGTGATCAGAACCGCAGAAGAAAAGGATATGCCGGAGCTTTTAAACATTTATAATTATGAAGTGGAACATGGACTGGCTACGTTTGATTTAAATCCTAAAACAATGGAGGAGCGGCTGGTATGGTTTCGTGAACATAATGTGGGGAATCATCCATTGATCGTGGCAGAAGAAGATGGTAAAGCAGTGGGGTATGCCAGCCTTTCCTCTTACCGTCCCAAAGAGGCTTATGCAGCCACAGTGGAACTGTCCGTATATATAGATATGGACTACCGTCGCAGAGGAATAGCCGGGGAGCTGGCCTATGCAATCCTTGAAATTGCAAAGGAACGGGATGATATTCATACGGTCATTTCAGTAATAACCGGAGGGAACGAGGCGAGCATCCGGCTTCATGAGAGATTGGGATTTATACATTGCGGGACTATAAGGGAAGTGGGAGTAAAGTTTGGAAAGATGTTGGATATTGAGAATTATCAGTTGCTCGTTTAGAAATTATGCAATCAGATATAAAAGGAACATATTGCACTTCCCTTATAAAAGCGGAGGACTGCAATATGTTCCTTTTTATCTTTATCTTTATCTATTATCGTTGGCTTTCATAAATAATTTTAACATATCCAGCGCATAACGCCGCTTCTGATCACTGCATTGCCCAAGGAGGCTAATAACGGCCTGTTGTTCGCCCAGTAGTTCGTCGGTTTCTTTTTCTGATTCGGTTATTCCGTAAATCAGATAATCTAAAGAAACATTCAAACTTGATGCGATGCTTAGCATAGTCTCAACAGACATACCGCACGTTCCGCGCTCGATATCCTGACAATATTTATAAGCGCGACCAATTTTTTCTGCTAGTTCCTCTTGAGTCCAACCGATTAGAATTCGCCGATAACGTATTCTTTGACCTACTTCAATCTTGTTGTACTTCATTTATGACCTCTAAACTTTCCCCAATTTCTTTTTTATTAATCGAATATTAAGTGAATAAAGATATTGGTAACACCTGTTTTAAAAGTATATCACCAATGGATATTTAAATTACTGGAAAATTTTTGAAGAAGTAAAAGTATGAATTTGAGATGGTCTGCGGTGAAAGAGAATGGAGGCTGGTGGTTATAAAAGCTATTGAAGATATAAAAAGATATTATTGAAATTATGCAAATAGTAAAAGTTAAAAAAATAGGTTAGACCAGCGGTTTATTAAACCACTGGTCTAACCTAATTCTATAATCTATAAAGCGCCTTCCCTATAAGCAACTACACCTACTGTCTTCAGTAAGATTTTAATATCTAGCTTAAAATTCCATTCGATTATGTACTTCTTATCCAATTTGACTACTTCCTCAAAATCCGTAATGCTGCTTCTGCCGCTGACCTGCCATAAACCGGTCAGCCCGGGTTTGATTGACAGCCTTGCCCGATGATGCAGTTCGTATTTATTCCACTCATCTATTGTAGGAGGCCGGGTTCCGACTAGGCTCATATCGCCTTTTAATACGTTCCACATCTGGGGCCATTCATCCAGGGAATAATTACGCATAAAGCTTCCGATTCCCTTTTCGCCCCCTATAATACGCGGATCATGGTCCATTTTAAACATCATGCCATCTTTTATGCGATTCTGCGCTATCAGTTCCTTTTTGCGCTTTTCTGCGTCCATGTACATGCTGCGGAACTTATATATTTTAAATCTTTTTCCATTCTTACCGACACGGACTTGTGAAAATAGGATGGGTCCGGGAGAATGGATATAAATACAAGGAGCGAGAACCAGATATAGAAAAACGGCGATGATACAGCCAATGGTGCCGCCTGCAATATCCATAACTCTTTTCACAAAAAGTTGCTTTGAACTTGCCATGTTAATGCTGGTGGTCAGAACCGTATAATCCCCCATACGCTCCACTCTTTGTTTTTGTTCACTTATAGCAGTGATATCAATAAGATTCTGATGAACTGTTATACCCATTTCGATAAAACTATC
The DNA here is from genome assembly GCF_032078915.1 of Lacrimispora sp. GTDB lineage: Bacteria > Bacillota > Clostridia > Lachnospirales > Lachnospiraceae > Lacrimispora. The sequence goes on from NZ_DAMAUN010000118.1 coordinate 6,244, forward strand.
GACGGTATTTTCTAATGGAGAAAAATCTCTTGGTAGATTTATAAACACTTCATCCACCCATTTACGGCGTACATAATTTACCGCATTCCTGAAATCGGAAACTACAGGAATTCCATCTATCTCATTACCTGTCAAATCGGCATCCGCAATAACGATTCCACTAATTTGAAAACCCTCATAATTGTGATTGCATACATTATTCAAAACCGTTATAGCCATATCCTTGCTTGTGATGATCAGCAGGGAACGTTTTCCGTTATTGCCTAATCCAGAGTTTTTCAGGTGATCTTTCCAGAATATTCTGATTAGGTATGAGGAAAATGCATAGAACATTCCGGTAAGAAGCAATATGATACGGGAATATAGTTCTCCAGTTTGTGTTAGGAAAAAATATGAGATAGTAAAAAGGATCACCATACTGGTATGCTTCAGCGTTTCAATTAGCTCTTTGTAATATCCTCTTTTTAAGACATCCTTAAAACTCTCAAAGAAAAATGTAACGATTATTTGAATCATAAAAAGAAGAATAGCCATATTTCGATAAAGAAATGTCCGGTATGGCCTGAAATTTTCTTGCCGGATAAAATAAGCCAGAATAAATGATATCTGAAGACATAATGCATCTAGAATTATGAAATCGATATATTTAAACCAGCCTTCATTTGCTTTTTTATACATCATCTCACCCCGTTTGCCATTTAATATTTGATTCAGATCTGGCGTTAATAACAGGTTATAAACGTACGTTTATAACCTGTATTAATTATACCCTTTATGGGGGGAATGTCAATGTTTGAGCGGGAAATAGTGAGGGTTTTCAGTTGATTTTTGAAGTAAAGTGTTACAAAGAAGTTACCGGTTACAAGATTAAAGTGAAACTTTTTATATTATGAGATTTGTAAGATAAAGCGAGATTTTTATTTTCTTGATTTAATAGAATAGATTGACAACACCTTTTATGACGGTATAATAAAGGTATGTTTTTAACGGTTATTTAATGAAATGTATCCGTTTTTTGTAGGTGCGTAGTTAATGATTTGGTTTAAATTCGCTTGGAAATGGATTTGCTAATGCAATCTCGTTTCTCGATAACTTGGAATAAAACAGATGACTAAGATATAACGTGGTTATCACTTGATTTTAATGCCAATAAATGCATATTGATGGGGATAATCAGATGAGATGTGAAAGGGTCCACTGGTGGTCCTATTGCCCGGAAAAATGGACGTAAAATGCGTGGATAGTAGTTACAATAAAAATATTTAGAAATAGATTTAAGAGTACTATCCGAGGGATTTGAGGAGGAATGGTTGTGAATAAGAAGGATATTATAGTAGCAGTCGCGGGGACCGGATATGTAGGTTTATCAATTGCAACGTTGCTATCTCAGCATAATGAAGTGAAGACTATAGATCTCATTAAAGAAAAGGTAGATTTAATCAATCAGAGAAAGTCCCCAATTCAGGATGAATATATAGAAAAATACTTTGCAGAAAAGAAATTAAATTTGGTGGCAACACTTGATGCAAAAAAAGCATATAGTGGCGCTGATTATGTTGTGATTGCTACTCCGACAAATTATGACAGCCAAAAGAATTTCTTTGATACTTCTGCAGTTGAAGCAGTAATTAAATTGGTTATGGAGTACGCTCCCGATGCTATTATGGTTATAAAAAGTACGATACCAGTTGGGTATACGGCAAGTATTAGAGAGAAGACTGGAAGCAAAAATATTATTTTCAGTCCGGAGTTCCTTCGTGAAAGCGAAGCTCTTTATGACAATCTTTTTCCAAGTAGAATCATTGTTGGGACTGACATGGCTGATGAGCACCTTGTTGAAGCTGCCAATGTTTTTGCGGGACTTTTACAAGAGGGTGCTATTAAAAAAAATATTGATACCTTATTTATGGGCTTTACTGAAGCAGAGGCAGTAAAGCTATTTGCTAATACATATCTTGCACTTCGCGTCTCTTATTTTAATGAACTTGACACTTATGCTGAAATGAAGAGTTTAAATACGCAGCAGATCATTCAAGGTGTTTGCCTTGATCCTCGTATTGGCACTCATTATAACAATCCTTCCTTTGGATATGGAGGCTATTGTCTCCCGAAGGACACTAAGCAATTGTTAGCCAATTATCAAGATGTTCCACAAAATATGATGTCTGCGGTTGTAGAAAGCAATCGCACAAGGAAGGATTTTATTGCAGATCGTGTGCTTCAAATGGCTGGGTATTATGGATATGTTGAAGACAACTCCTATGATCAGAAGAGAGAGAGGAAAGTTGTTATTGGTGTTTATCGTTTGACAATGAAGAGCAATAGCGATAATTACCGGCAAAGTTCCATTCAAGGTATTATGAAGCGTATTAAAGCAAAAGGAGCGACGGTGGTCATTTATGAGCCAACGTTTAATGAAGGGGATACGTTCTTTGGTAGCCACATGGTTAACGATCTTGAGAAATTTAAAGGGATGAGCAACGCAATCATCGCCAATCGGTACGATGATTGCTTGGATGATGTAAAAGAAAAAGTTTATACGAGAGATATTTTCCAAAGGGATTGAAGGTGAAATAGTATGAAGGTCTGTTTAGTTGGTTCAAGTGGTGGTCATTTGACACATTTATATATGTTAAAGCCGTTTTGGGAGAATAAAGAAAGGTTTTGGGTTACGTTTGATAAAGAAGATGCGCGTAGTCTGCTTGAAGGCGAAAAAATGTATCCGTGCTATTATCCGACGAATAGAAGTTTAAAGGCACTAATCATTAATACAAAATTGGCTTTAAATGTGTTAAAAAAAGAAAAACCGGACTTAATTATTTCATCTGGAGCAGCTGTTGCAGTACCATTTTTTTATTTGGGAAAACTTTTTGGAGCAAAATTGATTTATATAGAAGTTTTTGATCGAATTGACAAGCCCACGATAACTGGAAAAATGGTATGTCCAATTGTTGATAAATTCGTGGTTGAATGGGAAGAGATGAAAAAGGTTTATCCAAAAGCTGTTAATTTAGGTAGCATATTTTAATTTGATATACATGTTCAAAGGGGAGTAGATATGATATTTGTTACAGTAGGTACGCATGAGCAACCATTCAATCGGTTGATTGAGTATATAGATAAGCTGAAAGAAAAGGGCGACATTGACGAAGAAGTTATTATTCAGACCGGATATAGTACATATGAGCCTAACTATTGTAAATGGAGTAAACTTTTTCCATATTCTGAAATGGTAAAAATGGTTTCAGAAGCTAGAATTGTAATTACACACGGTGGTCCGTCTAGTTTTATAATGTCGTTACAGGTGGGAAAAATACCGGTTGTTGTACCTCGTCAAAAACAGTTTAATGAGCATGTTAATAATCATCAGATGGAATTTTCGAAAGCAGTTGCGGAAAGACAGGGTAATATTATCGTGATAGAAAAAATAGATGAACTTAAAAATATAATTTTAAATTATGAAACGATAGTAGATATAATGCCGGCAGGTCTGAAAAGTAATAATGAAACATTCAATAAAAAATTTAGCGTCATTGTTGATGAATTGGTGAAAAAAAATTAGTTGCATAAAGGAAGAAACACATGAAAGTTATAATTGTCAGTACTGTAGGACTTATTTATGATGGAATTACGAGTGTAATCCTTTCATATTTGGAGGAAATGGATTTGACAGGCATGGAAGTTTATGTCGCTGGTACGATAGAGGTAAAACCGAATATCAGGGAGAGAATAGAAGTTCTAGGATGCCACATAGTTGATTTGCCTTCCAGAAAAGTTAATCCCTTTTTTTATGCGTTGGAGCTGGAGAAGTTTATTCGTAAAAATCATATACAAGTAATTCATGCTCATGGAAATAGTGGAACATTAGCAATAGAGATGGTTGCGGCATGGTTGGGTGGATGCAATAAACGCATTTCGCATTCGCATAATACTTGTTGTGATCAGGTGAAAGCAGATAGATTGCTTCGTCCGGTTTTTAATTTATTTTATACGGATGCACTTTCCTGTGGTACTGCTGCTGGTAAGTGGCTGTTTGATAAAAAGCCATTCACAATTCTTACGAATGGAAGAAACGTGAACGTATTTACATATAATTCTGTGATCAGAAGAGCTGTAAGGAATGAGTATGGAATTAATGATGAATTAGTCATAGGACATGTTGGGGGATTCTTTGAACAGAAAAATCATAAATTTCTTTTGGAAATTTATAGGGCGATATTAGAACTGAAACCAACAGCAAAATTGTTTATGATTGGTGATGGGCCTTTGAAGAAAGAAATTGAATCAAAGGCAAATGATATTAAAAATAGTGTTATTTTCACAGGCACAACGGATAGAATTTCTGATTATTTGCAGGCAATGGATGGGATGTTATTGCCCTCTCATTTTGAGGGGCTTCCGTTGGTTGCAGTGGAGTGGCAGCTTAATGGATTACCGTGCGTTTTTGCTGATTCCGTTACTAATGAATGTGTCTTAACTGATACAGTAGAGTTTATGTCATTAAACGATAGCGCTGACCAGTGGGCAACTAAAATAATTGATATGGTAAAGCAAAGTGACCGAGCGAAAAATGCGGCTATAGCAATGCCTAAAGTGAGGGAAGCAGGATTTGATATAAAGGACTCTGCCGCAGTATTAAAAAAAATATATTTAACAAAGGGTTAAATGATTATAAATTATGCAAATAGTTGTTGCCATTTTCTATGGAACATTATATCAACTTGATTATTTTAGTCAGTATTCGTTGTGTTTGCATTTCTGTAACGCTTTGGAGAACTACGATTTGTGTTGATTGAAACTTATTCTTCGCAAAGGAGTAGAAGGAGGTGAGAAAAACATGAAAATTGGTGGGTTGACCTGGTGGAGAAATAATTATGGCTCCATACTGCAAGCATATGCAATGCAGATGGCGTTGAGCAGTTTTGAAGAGGTTGATTACGAAATTCTTTGCCAGTACGGAAAGAAAATAACGTCTATTGATAATCTGGTCAATAAGATAAAGAAAATAGGATTAAAAAATACGCTGAAACGAGCGTTCTGGAAATTTTTCTTTCCCGGATTAAAACAAAGAAATTATAATATTCAAAGGTTTGTTGATGAAAAGCTTAATGTCTCAGAGAAACAGTATAGCGAAGAATTGATAAGCCAAGCTAATGAAGATTATGATGGTTTTATATGTGGCAGTGACCAAATCTGGAACCCAACTCTTACACCAGTTGATAGTATATATTGGCTGGGATTTGCAACTAATAATAAATTGAAGTTTTCTTATGCCCCTAGCATTGGTGTAGACAGTGTGACAGAGGAAGAAGCAGAAAAAATACGGCAAAATCTTGCCACATTTCAAGTTATCACTTGTCGCGAAGAAAGCGGAACCGAACTTCTGAATCAGATTATGGGAGTAGAACGGTGTGTGACTGTACTTGATCCTACACTGATAGTTGAACGTTCTGTATGGGATGATTTATGCTTACCTCGTCAGTTTAAGGAACCTTATATCTTTGCCTATATACTACGTGGGAATATAGAACAACGAAAATTGATTGCGGCATTCGCAAAAGAAAGAAATCTGAAAGTAGTTACGATACCATTCCTTGAAACAGAACATATCAATCTTTATGATTTTAGCTTTGGTGATATAAAGTATTGGGATGCCGCACCAGATGGATTTATAAGTGCAATACGAAATGCAGATTATGTGTTTACAGACTCCTTTCACTGTATAGTATTCAGTTGTTTATACCATACCCAATTTTTTGTATTTCCAAAAGTTGGTGTAGCACAAATGAACCGTTTAACAGGATTACAAGAATTATTACATACGGGGAATCGGATGATTACGGAGAAGCAATCAGTTTTCGATTTAAAAAACATAAAGCAGATAGATTGGAGTAAAGTGGAAGTTTCTTTACAAGAAAAAAGGAAAACCTCTTTATACTATCTCAACAAGGCTTTAATAGAAAAATGAAGGGCGTCTATTTATGAGGGAAAAATTATTCTGTTTAAGGGTAAATATAACCTCTTATTTAGTTGATGCCACACTGGCAATAGATAAAGTTATGCTGGAAATATCGTTATCAGGAGGTGTTTTCTGCTACAAACGCAAGCACTTTTTCAGTGCTATGCCTTGCTATGTTAAATAAAATACTTCCACTTTATGGATAAAAGACTTGGCTGGATTCAAAATCTGTATAAATTATCATAAAAGAAAAATTGTAACAAAAAAGGATTTGACAATTCATTGGTGTAATCAACTTTTGTGAAGATCGCCAAAATGAATAAACCATCTCCAAGGAGCACTATGGGATGATGTATTGGAGATCTTTAGTATCAAGGGATATGATGGAGTAGAATACTTTATTTCAATAAATTGGGGTGGGCCGATATGCATATGGCTGGATATACGCTATTATTTTAAGTTTAATGATAGGTTAAAAGAGTGAAATAAATAAACCGGATAGAAAAAAGTTATTATGAGGTAAAGTATGAAGAACATAACAATGTATATGGTCACGCATAAGCCGATGGACAATATTCCGAACGGAAGAACCCCTATTATGGTAGGCGGGGGAAATAATGAAGGCGGATATTTGATGGATAACACCGGTGATAATATTGCAATAAAAAATGCAAATTTTTGCGAGCTGACTGCAATATACTGGATTTGGAAGAACGATAAAACTTCTGCATTTGTTTCTATTGAGCATTATAGGCGTTTCCTGATGAAACCATATTGTATTTATCCTAAAATTATAACACCAGAAGGGCTGATGCGATGGCTGAAAGATAATGATGTTATTTTAAGTAAACGTGTTGTATATGGTATGTCCTTGCTAGAATATTATCGGAGATGGCATTATGAAAGTGATTTGGAATTAGTAAGAGAGGCTATTGGAAAGAATTCTCCAGAGTATTTAGAAAACTACGATCAATTCATTAATCATAATGAGTGTTCAATGTTCAACATAATGGCAATTAAAAAAGCTGAATATGATAAATACTGCGAATGGTTGTTTGAAATTTTATCTTTTGTTGAAAGCAGAGTGGATTTATCAAAGCGTACGAATTACCAGAAAAGGGTATATGGGTTTCTGGCAGAACGGTTGCTTAATGTGTGGGTGATACATAATCGACTTAAAGTAAAGGAGTTGCCGGTATATTATTTGCAGGATTGCAAAGTAAAATCATTTTTAGTTACAACCAAGCGAAGGATGCCTCGAGTAGTTACTCCGTCGGTGCCGCGGAGATAATTTTAAGTATAAGGTAGATGACAATGGAGAGTGAGCATGAATATTTTATTTTTTGCGTCAGATAACAATAAAACATCCGGAGCGTTTATAAGCTTAACGAGATTATGTGCATTGCTGAAGAAGCAGTATAGATATAATGTGTATGTTGTTCTACCAAAAGAAGGGGAAGGGCAAGAACTTCTGAGTGCGAATGATATACCCTTTTACATTGTGCGGTCTTTTAATTGGACAGAAAAAGTTGGAGTTAAGCATAATTTGAAATATTGGGTAACCCGAAAGGCAAAAACCGTTTTGAATAAAATTGCACTTCTTAGGAGTCGCAGGTTGATTCAAATGTTGGCGATTGATATAGTACATATTAATACGACTTGGACTTACATTGGTGCACAGGCGGCACTTCAAAGTTGTAAACCTTACGTATGGCATATTCGAGAGTTCTTGGAAGAAGATCAGAATGTAACCATGTGGAATAATGAATATGGGTATGATTTGATGGCAAGAGCAAATAGACTAGTTGCAATTTCAGACAGCATTTATAACAAGTATACACGGCTTATTTCTTCTAAGAATCTTGTAAGAATTTATAATGGAATAGATGAAACAAGATTTTATGATTGTGACCATCAGATTTTACAGGCGGAACAGGTGAGATTAGTTATTGTTGGTTCGGTTAGTGAAAAAAAAGGACAACAGGAGTTAGTGGAAGCGTGTAAGATACTAAAGGAATATTTTGGACGTTCTTGTTTTCACTTAGACATTGTTGGAATTGGACAGGAACTTTATATTAATGAACTGAAACGACTAGTATATCACTATGGGTTGGTTAAGTTTATAACGTTTTGGGGTTATCAATCCCAAACTGAAGAATATTACAAAAATGGCGATATAATATTTGTATGCTCAAAAGCGGAGGCTTTTGGTCGCGTTACAGTGGAAGCGATGCTGGGTGGATCACTAGTCGTGGGCGCCAATACGGCTGCAACCTTAGAACTAATTAGTGATATGAAAACCGGAATCTTATATGAAAGCGGAAATGCAAGAGATTTGGCAGAAAAGATGAACTGGATACTCGATAATAGAGCACAGGCCCAAAAAATTGCTAATCAAGGTCGAGAATATATGTATGTGAACATGACGGCAAATATCAACGCAAAAGCTATAAATGATTTATACATACGCCTTTGTGACTAAATTTATGTGTCTGAGATTATTCGCAGAGAGCGAGGTATTAATAGCATGACGTTAAAATTACAGGGGAAAAATGTTAGAGAGCAGTTCCTATATTTTTTTATAATATTATTTATGTCTCATAGAGGGTTACTAACCTTATTTGCTATTTTGTTTGGATATTCATCACAGAGATACAGATATGTAAAATACTGTATATTTTTCTGTTTGGTTATGTTGATTTGCGTAAGTATAAAAACTTTAATTTCTAGGATTAGAATTGATGCAATTATATTATATTTTATTTTGTTTCGCTTAAGTTTGTGGACATATTTGTTTGGAAGTGGAGCGAAAATAGTT